>CAPEBR010000017.1 GCA_948602995.1 uncultured Dorea sp. | reverse complement strand
GAAATTTATATTACCACCTTTTTCCTTATCTGTCAACACCTTTTTTCATTTTTTTACATTTTTTCTAAGCAATCAGATAAAAAGATATCGGGTTACTGTTCACACAGGTCTGTGCATTTACTGCACAGACAGTAAGAAAGTGATTCAGGAGTGAGCAAATCCCATTCGCGGAGCGAATTTTAGATGGATTTGCAAATGTTACTGGTCACGGAGCGAACAGTAACGATATCGGATAGATATGGATTTATCTCAAGAGGCTTTGACCGAAAAAGTCTACGTAACCCGTCAGACCATATCCAACTGGGAAAATGGCAAGAGTTATCCGGACATCCGCAGCCTGCTTCTGCTAAGCTCAGTATTTCATGTAACAATTGACCAGTTAATAAAAGGAGATGTTAAGATTATGAAAGAAATAATAAGCCAGGACGAACTACGAACCTTTAACCGCAACAGCACAATATTCGCTTCACTGCTGATTTTATCCCTGCTGTCATTTGTTCCGCTAACTGTATTCTTCGGTTTTGCAGGTCTTATTATTTTCGCCCTGCTCTATGCTGCTGGAATGTACTATGCCGTTCGAGTGGAAAAACACAAGAAAAAATACGACATTCAGACATACCGGGAAATTGTCGCATTTACAGAGGGAAAAAATTAGATGAAATCGAAAAGGCAAGAGAAGCCTGTATTGGGGACGGGGTAAAATTAAAAATGCCCCGTCCCCAACTGTCTATAGTTTCATCGCCAGCTTCATTACCGGATTATACTCGTAGAGCAGCTTCGTGAACTCATTATCCTGTATGAGCCCGTAGATCTCTTTTCCCACCGGCATCATATAAATCAGGGTTACAATTGCGAAGAAGAACCACACGATGAAGAGCGCACACAATACTCCTACTGCCCCGCCTGCGATTCGGTTCAGGAATCCCAGAACCGGAAGATCCGAGACGATGTCCAGTGCAAATATGACTGCACGGGCTATGATGGTTACCAGAATAAGCGTACACAGAAACGATACGATCCGTATGACCAGTTTTGACAAAAATTTCCCAACATATTGTACAAATGTCTCTGCTCCGAGTTCCTTATAGATTTCATTATTATTATTTTCTGACAGCAGTTCCTTAAAAGTCTCTGGAATATCTGCATTTTCAATTGCGGCTACCTGCATGTCTCTTGGTATCTCTGCATTTTCTACTGCATCCCTGACTTCCTCCTTATTTTTGAGCCCATCCAGAAGGCTGCTGGAAATCCCATGGTCCGCAAGTTTATCACCTGTCACCTTGCCGTTTACAATATCCTCTATGCTGATTCCGAATTCTTTAAGCTTGTCTTCTGTCACCCCGGCGCCCTCCAGGACATGACGGACTCCTTCCTCTGTCAGACCACTTCCATCCTCATCCGCCACTGCAGATGTTGCTGTATCTGTCACCGCTTTTGCAACCATTCCCTGTATTACGTCCTCAAGGGGAGTATATTTCATCACTGCGTCGGCCACGTACGGTGTCAGCACCGTAACAAGAATCAGCGTCAGAAGAGAGGCTAAAAGAGAAACTGCGATCCTTATAGCCCCCCGGTATACTCCGATTAAAAATCCTATTAAAACAATGCCCCCTGTTACCATTAATACCCAGTTCATATCTTCTCCTTATTTCACAAGCCGGATGTGCTCCACCCCGTTTGCATTTATCATTATGTATTTATTCACGCCTGATATCGGAAAGATCTCCAGTATCTGGTTGTTCGTCTCACCCTGGAATTTTTCGATTCCATTTCTCATAAATATTTTGCATCGTCTTCCATCGTACAGGATCACCTGTTCCCCGCAGATCTTAACATTGCTGTATTCACCTGTAAAGTCCTTAGACAGCACCTGCTTTCCGGATTTGTTATAGAGGCGGAGCTCGCAGCCGCCCTTTCCCCGGTTGTTAAGCACCAGCCCGATATACCGGCTGCTGTGGAAAACACTCTTAATCTCCTTATCTATCTTCACAGATACCGTCTCTTCCGGCTGTTCCTTTCCCTCGTAGAGAACCAGACAGTTATCGCCTACCACCGCCGAGATATTCTGAGACATAAAAAATCCTTCTGCAAGAATCGTTTCCCCATACTCCTTGTCAAGAACCTGCCGGTCAGTCTTCTCATTACCGGCTTCACCAAAGTTATAGAAGCCTACCCTTGATATAACTTTCCCTCCATTCACATATAGATAGATTACCTGCATAACCTGTCCGTCCGGGGAAATAGACGCATCCACAGGATAACCGGTCCCTCCCTGGGAAGCTTTGTGCTCCACCAGTATATTGCCCGCCGTATCATAGCAGATGATGGAGGGAGTAGATTCATTTTTCAATACCGCGCATACGATTCCCTGCTCCGAAACCGAAATCCTCTGAATGGGAAGCGTCGTGTGGATCTCTCCCCTGATGCCGTCCTTTTGGAAAATGTAAATATCATTACCTCCTTTATCGGCAACTGCCGCTGAGGTCTCATTACCCTCTATGAACGGATTTTTAATCTGATAAGGCTGGTTCCACTGCTCCTCTCCTCTCTGATTCAGATAAGAAATTCCATCTCTGCTGTATTTTAGCACACCTTCTGAAAATTGTCTGTAGTTTCCTCCGGATATTCTGCCATTTCCATAAGTATCCGATACACGCACAGCGGTATATGTCTGAAGATTTATAAAAAGAAATGCAGCGGCAACTGCAGCCAGGGCGGTAACTGCTATGATGACTCTTCTTGATCTAGCCCGTTTTTTATGCCTTCTTGACTGTTCTTCAATCTCTCTTCTAGAAACCTCCTCGTCATTTAGTTCTGCTACAATCTGCTCAATCAGCCTGTCCGTCTGTTCTTCCGGATCCCTCACGACATGGAGGTTCGCATTCCTCCGCCGCCTGGGGCGGTCTCCTCTGTTTCTTTTCAAAGCCGCTTCTCCTTTGTTCTATTAACTTCCTAAGACTGTGAGGGCATGTCCTACGCACTTCTATAAAAACACAGATTACTCTGCGTATCGTTTCCACTCACAATTATAGTTATTGTAACACATCTTCTATTAAGGTAACAATAATTTTTGACCGATATAGATGAGATTCCCGTTAGACAATCCGTTCATCTTACAGATCGCCTCTACATGATCCCTGTCTCCGTATACATCTATACTAATCGTATCCAAGGTGTCTCCCTTTTTGACAATGTAAAAATCTGCCTCTCCAAGCTGCTCTAACGCAGCAAAGGCTTCCGGACTATTGTCCGCTGAAGCCTTTGTATCCTCCGCATTTTCTGCGTCTTCTGTGCTGCTTTCTGTATTTTCCTTTACATCTTCCTTTACATTTTCCGCATCAGAGAGAGCGCCGGCATCAAGATCTACCTCGTCTTTTGCAAGTGCCTCTTCCTTCTCCGGCTGGTTCACCGACCGGGACAATGATTCTAAGGAGCTCTGCACTGATTCCATCTTATCATAACTACTCATGGCTGAGACACCGATCACGAGTACAATAATCACCAGGAGTACGCTTGTTACATAGAGAACTCTGGAACTCTGGTGCGGTTCCCTGTAGGCGGATTTTTCCCTTATTGTACTACGAAAATTCTTTGCAGCTCGATCCTCAACCATTTCACTGGGTGTAACGCCATTCTGTCGGCGTGTATTAATCATATAGCTCTGCATGGCAGGATTTTTTTCATAATAGATATAATGTCCTCCCATCTGCATAAGCTCTCCGTATTTATATGCATAGAACATCTCGTCATTTTCGACGGAATCCTTCCATATAAAAACGCTGTTCTCTTTTGCAAACATCTTCCCGTGCAGCTTGTTAATCCCCTGGTGCAGGTTCATGGGGTGTCCTGTCTCCACGAGGCACCATCCTACGATGTCCTGGGATGGAAAATACTGCTTGCGTATATCCTCCATGTTCTCCTTTGCACTGTCACTGATCAATACCTCTGTTCCTTCTAATTCTATATCCTTTATCTGCATCGCCCCGGATATGTAAACAACAGCCTGTCCATCGTGCTCGGCTACCTCGCCGGTAAGCGCCGCTGCTACGGGCGCGTCCACTGCTTTCATGCGTATCTGGCTCAGATAGGTATCTACATAGTCCTCTACATATATCTTAGGTTCATCACTTACATTTCCCACTTGTCTTACATTTTTTGGAAATTGTCTTTCCATATACTCACCTCACCTTGCATATTTTTGCTTATGATAGCATATGATTTATGCGTATTTTAGCAATCGGTGAGGGCTAAGACAGGAAATTTCCGGCATCTTCCTGTTATTTTCGACGGCTTGTTTCACAGGCTCCGCAATACTTGTCTGTTATAGTCGTAATCCACCCTTCCCTTGTCCTGGGCAGCGACAGAAGTGTCACCGGCCACATGTGATGCAGGATCACATCCTCCTCCACACGGTTCAGCCTGAACAGCTTCTTCGCGTTCCTGCAGGCGCACCCCGGATGGGTCATCCCGTGAAAATGGTCTCCTGTCTTCCTGGCATGAGTATGCCAGTCGTACAGAAATAAATCGTGCAGCATTCCTGCCCTCGCTGCGGACCGCGCGTCAAGATGGAAAAACCGGCACCACTGGTAATTATAGTACGCTACGTTGATGCAGTGCTGATAGCAGTTCGTGCTGCCGTGGTGGGGATATTTCTTCATCCGGAGCACGACCGGATGCTCTGCAATGTCCCTGATCTCCCTGTAAAAATCACTCTTCCATCTCTGACGGATGTCTTTTAATCTCTTTGCTGCTTTTGTTCTTAATTTATATATCATGTTATCCTCCGATGTCATTATGTTCTACTCCGTCCACAATTATAATTCTCTTAGAAACTGTATGTAAATATACTGAGCGCCCAATAAATCTGCAATTCGGGGGGGGGCAATATTTAATGTTTTGCTGCGCAAAAATCGACTCTCACTCCTAAATCACTCCTCCGGGTGATGCCCGAATTCATTAATCCCCCTATACAGTTCAGCAAACCAGGGATAGCTTTCAATCACTTTATAGATATGCTCCACCTTATCTGACCCGATAAAATACAGCTACGTTTCCAGTTCACTGAGCTTAGCTTCTCTTTTTTCATTATCCATGATATTCAGAAAATTATCAAGTGCTATGTAACACATTCTCTCTAAATGCCCTGGCCTGAGTTACTGTTCACTCCGTGACCAGTAACACTCCCCAGGTAAAGTTACACTATCAACATAAACTAACTCCTTGAACTTTCCAGCGGTTTGTGCTATCCTTTTATCTAAAGAAAAGGCAGTCTGCCGTCAGGCACTGCAGCAGATGCCTTTCATGAAGCCCCACTCCAAAGGCGGAGTCTTCCAAGCGGGTTGCTACCTCTCAGCGAGAGACGCTCATCCTGGCCTTGACAGGGTGGGCATTATTTTTTTCGGTTATCCGAATAGCAGGGGCAATACTATAGCAAAATACATTAAGGTTGATGTTATCATAAAAAATATTTTGACGCAGCCGTATTAAAATAAGGAGATGGAATTTTATGTGTGGATTTACTGGTTTTGTTGGCAAACTTGAAAACCGCGAGGAGGTTCTGGTGAATATGATGAATACGATCATTCACCGGGGGCCGGACAGCGAGGGCAGATATATAGACGAGGACGCTGCGCTCGGGTTCCGCCGCTTAAGCATTATAGACCTTTCCGCGGAGGGCGACCAGCCTTTATACAACGAGGACCGGAGCATGGCTCTTGTTTTCAACGGAGAGATCTACAATTATCAGGAGCTCAGAGCTGAGCTTCTTGCCGCAGGGCACAGATTCTCCTCCAACACGGACTCCGAGACTCTGCTCCACGGATACGAGGAGTGGGGTTCCCGTCTCCTGGACCGCCTGCGGGGTATGTACGCATTCGTCATCTGGGATATTAAGAATAAGAAGCTCTTTGCAGCCAGGGACATGTTCGGCATCAAGCCCCTTTACTACGCGCAGATGAACGGGACTCTTTTCTTTGGTTCAGAGATCAAGTCCTTCCTTGTGCATCCAAAGTTTGACAAAGTGTTCAATGAGGGCGCGCTCGGAAATTATCTTTCCTTCCAGTTCGTTCCGACCAACGAGACATTTTTCAAGGGCGTATTCTGTCTGCAGCCAGGACATTTCCTCCAGTATAAGGAGGGCAGAACAAAAATTACGCGCTACTTTGAGCCTCATTTCACAGGGGATTGCAAAAAATCCTTCAATGAAGTCGTAGATGATGTAGAGGCCGTCATGAAAGATTCCGTGGAGAAGCACAAGATCAGCGATGTTGAGGTTGCCTCTTATCTGTCAAGCGGAGTGGATTCCAGCTATCTGACCTGGCTCGGACAGGTGGACAGAACCTATACAGTGGGCTTTGACGAGGGAAAATACAGTGAGATTCAGGATGCAAAGGAATTTGCGGCAAGTATTCATATGAAGAATACGGCAAAGGTTATCACGCCCGAAGAGTATTGGGACAGTCTGTCAGATATCCAGTACTATATGGACGAACCCGTAGCGGACCCCGCCGCAATCGCCCTGTTTTTCTTAAGCCGCGAAGCTGCAAAGGATGTGAAGGTAGTCCTCTCCGGCGAAGGGTCAGATGAACTGTTCGGCGGATACAATATCTACTGCGAGCCCATGGAGCACACCGGATTCAATAAGATCCCCATGCCGGTACGCCGTCTTCTCGGAAAATTTGCCGAATACTGCCTGCCAGGTGGCATGAAAGGGCGCGGCTTCCTCATGAGACACGGAAAGACCCTTGAAGAGAGATATTTTGCGAATGCCACCAACATTTTCACTGAACGCGAAGCGAACAAGCTTCTCAAAAACGGATGCCGGCCGGAAATCCAGAAGATTACGAAGCCCCTTTATGACCGGGTGAGGGGAAAGGATCCGGTAACAAAGATGCAGTATGTAGACCTTCACCTCTGGCTTGTCCATGATATTCTCATGAAAGGGGACAAGATGGGCATGGCCAACTCCATCGAGGTCCGCGTGCCATTCCTCGACAGAGAGGTCATGAAACTTGCCGAGACACTGCCGCTCTCCTACAAGGTACGTGCGCCAAAGACCAAGGTTGCGCTGCGGGGCGCAGCCCAACGGGTAATCCGCAGTAAAACCGCGAAGAAAAAGAAGCTCGGTTTCCCAATCCCGATCCGTGTGTGGCTCAGGGAGGATAAATATTACAGTATCGTAAAGGAAATGTTTCTGTCTGATGATGCAAAACGGTTTTTCAACACGAAGCTTCTTGTAAAGATGTTGGATGACCATAAGAATTGCAGGAACAAAAATGAGAAAACAGATAACAGCAGAAAAATCTGGGCGGTGTATATTTTCCTTGTATGGTATCAGAGATTTTTCGGGGAGAAGTCGGGGACGGGGCAATTTTAAAATTGCCCCGTCCCAAATTAAAAATGGCCTGTCCCTTTTTGAGTTGGGGACGGGGTATTTTGAAAAATACCCCGTCCCCAACTTTTTACACGAACGCTTTTACTTTCTCATAGATACTGTCTGCGTCCAGTCCATACTTCTTTACAAGTTCCTTTGCTGGTCCGGATTCGCCATACACATCGTTGATTCCAATCTTC
This sequence comes from uncultured Dorea sp., assembly GCA_948602995.1. Lineage (GTDB taxonomy): Bacteria > Bacillota > Clostridia > Lachnospirales > Lachnospiraceae > CAPEBR01. The sequence goes on along the minus strand of CAPEBR010000017.1, from coordinate 71,438 downwards.
AGAACCTTTGCCGGAGCCTTCTGTGCCACGACATCGCACACTGCGCTGCCAAGCCCGCCGATTATGGAGTGCTCCTCTACTGTTACGATCTTGCCGGTCTTTGCTGCTGCCTTTATGACTGCTTCTTCGTCAAGCGGCTTGATGGTATGAATGTTGATTACTTCCGCGCTGATTCCGTCTGCTGCCAGCTTTTCTGCTGCGTCAAGTGCTTCGGATACCGGAAGTCCGGTGGCGATGATTGTCACGTCTGTTCCTTCTCTGAGTGTTACTGCCTTTCCGATCTCAAATTTATAGTCTTCACTATCATTGATTACTGGAACTGCCAGTCTTCCAAAGCGGAGATATACCGGGCCTACGTGCTCGTAGGCTGCTTTTACTGCTGCTTTTGCTTCTACATCATCCGCCGGATTGATGACTACCATTCCCGGAATGGTTCTCATGAGGGCGATGTCCTCGTTGCACTGGTGGGTTGCACCGTCTTCTCCTACAGAGATTCCGGCATGGGTTGCACCGATTTTCACGTTCAGCTTCGGATATCCTATGGAGTTGCGGACCTGCTCGAACGCCCTTCCTGCTGCAAACATTGCGAATGAACTTGCAAAGGGAACTTTTCCGGTTGTCGCGATGCCTGCCGCCACGCTGATCATGTTGCACTCAGCGATTCCGCAGTCAATATGGCGCTCTGGAAATGCCTTTTTAAATACTCCTGTTTTAGTCGCTGCTGCAAGGTCAGCATCTAATACGATTACATCCTCATGCTCTTTCCCTAATTCTGCCAAAGCATTACCGTAGCTTTCTCTTGTTGCGATTTTCTTTACTTCTGACATAATGCTTCACCTACCTTCTCTAAATCTGCCATGGCAACCGCATACTGCTCGTCATTCGGAGCTGCGCCGTGCCATGCTGCCTGGTTTTCCATAAAGGAAACGTCTTTGCCCTTGATTGTCTTTGCAATGATTGCCGTGGGCTGTCCCTTCGTTTCTCTTGCCTCTTTAAATGCAGCATCAATTGCGTCAAAGTCATGTCCATCAATATTAATTACATGGAAATTAAATGCCTCAAACTTCTTGTCAATCGGATATGGAGAGTTAACCTCTGTAATCGGCCCGTCAATCTGAAGGTTATTATTGTCCACGATCACAACCAGGTTATCCAGTTTTCTGTGTGCCGCAAGCATGGAAGCCTCCCACACCTGTCCCTCCTGAATCTCACCGTCGCCAAGTAGTGTGTATACTCTGTAGGAATCTCCTGATATTTTCGCGGAAATGGCCATGCCGACTGCCGCTGAGATCCCCTGTCCGAGTGAGCCGCTTGACATATCAACGCCCGGAATGTGTTTCATATCCGGATGTCCCTGAAGATAGGAACCTGTCTTACGCAGTGTAGTAAGATCCTCTACTGGGAAGAATCCCCTGTTTGCCAGAGTAGAATAATATCCCGGTGCGGTATGTCCCTTTGATAATACAAAACGGTCACGGTCTGCCTTCTTCGGATCTGCCGGATCAACATTCATTTCCTCAAAAAACAGATACGTATAAATATCCGCTGCGGAGAGGGAGCCGCCCGGATGTCCGCATTTTGCACTGTGAACTGCGGTAATAATTCCCTTTCTCACCTCGTTCGCAGTTTTCATAAGCTCTAATTTATTCATGAAAAATGCCTCCTATTCCCCAAATACAGCCTTGTAGTCTGCCTGGAACTTCGCAATTCCTGCGTCTGTCAGCGGGTGATGCGTCATCTGCTCAATTACTTTATACGGTACTGTTGCAATATCTGCCCCTGCCAGCGCGCAGTCTGTTACGTGGATGGTACTTCTTACGCTTGCTGCGATAATCTGTGTATCAATATCCCCTGCAGTCCGGAAAATGTCTGCAATCTCCGCAATCAGATCTACACCCCTTACAGAGATATCATCCAGACGTCCAAGGAATGGTGATACATACGTAGCGCCTGCCCTTGCAGCAAGAAGTGCCTGGTTTGCTGTGAAGATCAGTGTAACGTTTGTCTTGATTCCTTCCTTTGTAAGCTGCTTACATGCTTTAAGACCCTCTGCAGTCATCGGAATCTTCACAACCATATTGGGGTGGATCTTTGCGATCTCTCTTCCCTCTGCAATCATGCCTTCCGCGTCAACCGTCGTCGCCTTTACCTCGCCGCTTATGGGCCCGTCCACAATTGATGCGATCTCTGCGATCACCTCTTCAAATACCCTTCCTTCCTTTGCAATCAGGGAAGGATTTGTTGTTACGCCGCAAATAACCCCCATGTCATTTGCTTTCTTAATGTCCTCGACTTTGGCTGTGTCAATGAAAAATTTCATTCTCTTGTTTCCTCCTTAAAAATATATTTTCCGCATAAAAAAATTATAGCCCATTAACCTTATTTTGGTCAATAGGCACAAATTATTATTAATAATTTTATTCATTAATAATTTTGGATTATTAATGAATTATCAACAAAACGCAGGAAATTCAGACGCATTTCATGCTGCCCCTGGTTCATGGCATATCATCTCAAAAACACTGTAAATACTCATTTTTTTGTAATTCGCATCTCTTCTGTCACGCACCCGTAAAATGGTGCAGAATAGCAAAAATATTATTAATAATACATGAAAATATATTAATTTTTAATTTTTTTATGCCTTGCATAAGAGGTTGTCCCTCGCACAATAAGCTTGGGCTCGTACTCCACATGATAAATGCTGACAGGCTCTATTTCCGAATACTTTGAAGCATTCGTCCCAATTTTCTTCATAATAATATCGCACGCATCCCTGCCCTTAAAAATAACAAAATGCTCGATAGTCGTAAGTCCCACCTTATGAAGCCGGGTAAACAGTGTATTGTCACACCCCATCACCGACACATCCCCGGGAACCTTAAGCTTTGCTTCATGGAGGGCGTCCATAATCCCGAATGCAATCATGTCATTGAGCCCTACGATTGCCGTGACGTCCTTCCTCTCCCCAAGGAGCTCCCCTGTCAGCTCATATCCAATCATGTACTCCGAATCAATGTGGGCAATGTCCTTATCAATCTCTTCCTTTGCTGCTTTGATAATTACATTTTCCCTGATGCCGGCAGCCTCATATTCTTTCAGAAATCCCTCCACCCGCTTGGAACGCTGCTTCTGCCTCGTAGTAAGCGGCGGCGCAATATACGCCACCCTGCGGTGTCCCAGCTCAAGAAGATGCCTTGCCATCAGACGGCCGAGCTTGGAGTTGTCAAGTTCCACCACATCCACATCAAGCTTCTCATTCTGGTTATTAATGACCACCACCGGAATATTCCTGGACAGTTCCTCCACAAGCCCCAGAAAGCAGTGACTCGGGTTGCACATATAGATTACCCCAAGCGGCCGGATCTGCCACATCATCTTAAGGTAGCGCTCCTCCATCTTAAGATCTCTCTGCGTGTTGCAGATAAACAGCGCATATCCCTGCTCCTTCGCCCGGGACTCAATGCCCTGGAGGAGCATGACATAGTATGGATTCGTAAGGTTCGGGCAAAACACAACCAAAAGCTTCTCCTGTCTGCCGCTCTTTGATGCCTTCCGCTTCTGCGGCACATAGCCCAGCTCCCTGGCCGCCGTCTCCACACGTTCAATCGTCTCTTTGGAAAAAGAAGCATTGTACTTCTTGTTCAGTATCATCGACACCGTAGCCTGGGATACCCCGGCGGCCTTGGCAATGTCAGTGGATGTAACTTTATTTCTGCTCATGAGACACCTCCTGGTTGAGGGGACGGGGCATTTTTAAAAATGCCCCGTCCCAAATTGAAAATGACCTGTCCCTTTTTGAGTTGGGGACGGGGTAATTTTAAAATTACCCCGTCCCCCAACTACAATTCCGTGCGCCCGTCAAGTGCCCGAAGGAGTGTCACCTCATCTATATATTCCAGGTCCCCACCCACCGGCACTCCGCTGGCAATTCTGCTTACTTTGATGCCCGTTGGTTTTATCAGCTTGCTGATATACATGGCTGTAGTCTCTCCCTCCAGGCTTGAATTGGTTGCCACGATCACTTCATCCACCTCTTTTTCAAGACGGGCGATCAGTTCCTTTAGCTTTATGTCTCCCGGCCCGATTCCGAGCATGGGGGATATGGCTCCATGGAGGACATGGTACACTCCTTCGTATTTTCCGGTTTTTTCGTACGCTGCCAGGTCGCGTGTATTTTCTACAACCATGATTGTCTTGTGGTCTCTGTCCGCATTTGCGCAGATCGGGCAGAGATCCTGGTCAGTGAGTGTGCAGCATTCTTTGCAGTATCTTACATTTTCCCGGGCCTCTACCATTGTCCCGGCCAGTCTTTTTACGTCCGGGACCGGCATATGAATCAAGTGAAAAGCCAGCCTTGCCGCTGACTTTGTTCCAATTCCCGGGAGGCGGGATAATTCATCTATTAGCTTTCTGATCTGGTTGCTATAGTAGTCCATCTGAACTGCTCCTTATCTAAAACAGTCCCGGAATACTGCCGCCCATTCCGCCGGTGAGCTTTGACATGGAGGAAGAGGACGCCTCATCCACCTTTTCAAATGCCTCGTTCACCGCAGCCACTATCAGATCCTCCAGCATCTCAACATCATCCGGATCTACGACTTCCTCGTCGAGTTTGATCTTAAGCACCTTCTTTGCTCCGGTCACGGTTACCTCCACGGCGCCCCCGCCCGCTGTTGCGGTAAACTCCTTTGTCTCCATCTCTTTTGCCTGTTCTTCCATCTGACGCTGCATCTTCTGCGCCTGCTTCATAAGATTTGCCATGTTCCCCGGCATACCGCCGCCGGGAAATCCGCCTCTTTTCGCCATTTCTTTCTCCTTTCTGTCACTATCGCAATCGTTACGGTTCACATCCCGGAAATGCATCTGCGATGCTTTTCCGCCTCTTTGCGGCTGATTTTGCTAATCATCCTCCACAGTGAGATCCATATGAACCACTTCTTTGATATATTCTTCAATATCTGCAAAACTGTCCTCGAACCGACGCCCTTCCTCCACATGGCAGACGTCAATCTCTACTTTCCTTCCGGTTTTCCCGGCAATGAGTTCCTTTATCTCCTCCTTATGCGCATCGCTTCCAACAACTCCGGCGCTCACTTCGTCCGGCAGCACAATCATCAGCCTGCTGCCGTCCCCGGCGCTTAAGCGCGCCTTCTTTAGATATGTCCTGAGCATGGGGGAGGCGTCATTAGCTATAGCGCGGAAATCCGCCGCCACAGCCTTCACTTCCTCATTCAGCGCCTGCGGAAGCTCCGGCTTCTTTGCAGGCTTCTCTTCCGCTTCCCTGTCCCGGTACACGATTCTCTCCCCGGCTCCTCCCGCAACGGTGAGCCCCTCTTCAAGCTTCTTCTCCACCGCCCGGATCCGCTCAAGCATTGTATCTTCCGCCGGCTCCATCTCTGGCCTGCAGAGCTTGATCAGTGCAATTTCAAGAAGAACCCTCTTCTGAGATGCGTATTTCAGCTGATTTGTAAGATCTGAGAAAATGCGGATGTAGCGCATCAAGGTATCATTTTCTATAAGAAGCGCCTCCTCCTTAAGTCTCGCAAGGTTTTCCGTAGAGACATCCAGCACGTCCTCCATGTTATCCGAACATTTTACCAACAAGAGATTCCTCAGATACCAGGTGATATCTGACGCAAGCTGAGACAACTCCCGCCCCTCTGATACAAGCTCATCCACCGTCTCAATCACTGCACGCGCGTCAAACTCCAGAAGCTCCCTTAAGAGCCGGCTGAATACCTCCGTGTCAACCGCACCAAGCACCTCCAGCACATGGTCGTACGTGAGCGCCTCTCCGATGTAAAATGCCGCGCACTGGTCAAGCAGGCTCAGCGCATCACGCATAGAGCCGTCCGCCACCCTCGCGATATAGCGGACAGCCTTCTCCTCTACCTCCCATTTTTCCTTCTCAATCAGCTCCATAAGCCGCGCAGAAATCGTCTCTATGGAAATGCGCTTGAAATCATATCTCTGGCAGCGGCTCAGAATCGTAACCGGAATCTTGTGGGCCTCCGTTGTGGCAAGGATAAAAATCACATATTCCGGCGGTTCCTCCAACGTTTTCAGTAGTGCATTAAAAGCCCCGATTGAAAGCATATGCACCTCGTCAATAATATATACCTTGTACCTTCCCTCCGTAGGACGATAGGAAACCTCCTCTCGGATCTCCCGGATATTGTCCACGCCATTATTGGATGCCGCGTCAATCTCAATCACATTCATGGAGTTCCCTGCAGCAATCGTCCTGCACGTCTCACATTTCCCACAGGGACTCCCCTCTTGTGGGTGCTCGCAATTAACCGCCTTCGCAAATATCTTTGCGACAGACGTCTTCCCCGTCCCCCGGGTGCCGCAGAACAAATATGCATGTCCGACACGGTCTGACTTAATCTGATTCTTAAGCGTTGCCACAATGGCGTCCTGCCCTTTTACGTCCTCAAATTCATCTGGCCGGAACTTCCGGTATAATGCCATATACGACATGTGCCCACACCTCTGCTTTTCATCCTTTTATTTGTCTCACTATTTATCGCCAAAACTGATACCAGAAAGCTTCGCTTCCTTAATAATATCAGACGCAGGATCCACATATTTCAGTTTCCCTGCAACCTCCGCAAGCGGAACACGGATTACCTTGTCATTCCTAATGCCAACCATATTTCCAAAATCACCGTCTAAAATTGCCTCAGCCGCAGCCGCACCCAGCCTGGTAGAAAGCACCCTGTCATACGGACACGGAGAGCCGCCCCTCTGAGTATGCCCGGGAATCGCTATGCGGACCTCCTGGTCTGTTCTCTTCTGCACCTTTTCAGCCATCTCATAGGCTACAGACGGATATTTCTTCTTCTCCTGCTTCTCTTTAAGCTCCTTCTTCGAAAGCTTCGCTTCCTTCTTGGAAATGGCGCCTTCAGCCACCGCAATAATAGTAAATCTCTTACCTGCTTTCTTCCTCTTATTAATCGCGTCAACAATTACATCAATGTCATATGGAATCTCCGGAAGCAGAACAATATCCGCGCCGCCTGCAATCGCTGCATGAAGCGCAACCCATCCAACCTTATGTCCCATGATCTCCACGATAAATACGCGGTTGTGGGATGTTGCCGTCGTATGAATCTTATCAATCGTATCCGTCGCAATGTCAACCGCACTCTGGAAACCAAATGTCATATCCGTTCCCCAGAGATCATTATCAATCGTCTTCGGAAGTGTAATCACATTCAGCCCCTCCTCGCGGAGCAGATTCGCCGTCTTATGAGTTCCATTTCCTCCAAGGATCACCAGACAATTCAAGTTCAGCTTGTGATATGTGTGCTTCATCGCCTCAACCTTATCAAGACCATTCTCATCCGGAACCCGCATGAGCTTAAACGGCTGCCTGGAAGTTCCCAGAATCGTACCTCCTACTGTCAGAATTCCAGAGAAATCCCTGGAAGTAAGCATCTTGAAATTAGAATAGATCAGCCCTTTATATCCCTCTTGAAATCCGTAGATCTCCACTTCATTTTCCTTACATTTCGAATAAATTCCTTTCACAACTCCACGCATAGCAGCATTCAGCGCCTGGCAGTCTCCTCCGCTGGTTAATATGCCGATTCTTAACATAATTCCTTCCTCCTAGCATTCAGTAGAATTTTATTTGCATATATATTAGTATACCTTATTTCTCCTCATGAAACAAGTTGCAAGTTGGGGACGGGGTAATTTTAAAATTACCCCGTCCCCAACTTGCCTAGTTGTGATATACTACTATATTAGGGGCAGCCAGTCTGCCCACAAATTACAAATTATAGAAAGAAGGTTTTCCCTTGGATAGATTGGATATTAAGTTATGGTCACTGGCCGCCAAAGGGCATATCGTCCCAAAGCGTTCCCTCCTTAAGACACCAAAGCAGATTGCCGCCATCAAAAAAAGCGCCGCTCTTAACACGGCTGTTCTAGATCATGTTGCGGCGCACATTCATGTTGGTATGAGCACAGAGGAAATCGACCAACTCGTGTATAATTTTACGACAGAGCACGGAGGAATCCCGGCGCCCCTTGGTTTTGAAGGCTTCCCGAAAAGTGTCTGTACCTCCCTGAATAACGTCATCTGCCACGGTATTCCCAGCGAATACGAGATTCTGGAGGAGGGCGATATTTTGAATGTGGATGTATCCACAATACTGAATGGATATTATTCTGACGCATCCCGCATGTTCACGATCGGAGAGGTGTCTCCCCTAGCCGCAAAACTTGTGCGGGTGACACGAGAGTGTGTCGAACTGGGGCTTAGGGCCGCAAAGCCCTGGGGACATCTGGGAGATATTGCCCATGCCATCAACACTCATGCCCGTCGGAACGGTTACTCCGTTGTTGAGGATATCGGCGGACACGGCATTGGGCTGGAATTCCACGAGCCGCCCTTCGTAAGCTATGTAACACCCAGGGGAACGGAGATGGTTCTTGTGCCTGGCATGATGTTTACCATAGAGCCTATGGTAAATGAAGGCAGTCCTGATTTCTTTGTAGACGAGGATGATGACTGGACTGTGTTTACAGAAGATGACGGGCTGTCGGCCCAGGTGGAATATATGGTTTTGGTAACAAACACAGGAATTGAGGTTTTATCGAAGTAAAGGAATGAAGTTGGGGACGGGGTAATTTTAAAATTACCCCGTCCCCAACACGAGCGCTGAGTATGCTCCCATGTTTACAACTAGATTTCCGCCCTGCACAAGATACTCCTCATAATCCAGCGTATACCCGTCCGCCCAGGAGTAGAGAAGTCTCCGCATCCGGCAGTCCGCGGGCACCTCGGCCTCCCACACCGGTACTGTTACTGATTCCAGTTCAGTGCCGTTATTTATTATCACAATGATCTGTTCATCCTGCGTAAATCTTCCGTATGCGATGATATTTTCCCGCCAGGCAAGCATCTTCAGGGAGCCGGTTTTTAGCGGATCATAGGCTTTATGGATACGGATAATATCCTTGTGGAATGCCAAAAGTTCCTGATTTTCCTTTCCCCAGGGATATGTCCTTCTGTTGTCGGGATCCGTAAAGCCGCAGACTCCTGCCTCGTCCCCGTAATATATGGTGGGAGCGCCCACCCAGGTCATCTGTATCACAACGGCCTCGCGCATCACCGCTTCATTTACATATGCTTCTGCCGCTTCCGGCCCCAGACGGTCAGCCCTTCCGACCATGTGGTTCGTCCGTGTCAGAAACCGGGAATGGTCGTGGTTCGACAACTCATTCATGGCAATCTCCAGGGACGGTGTCAGCATATTTGCCATATGATGAGTAATCGAATTCACGAAGTAATCCCCATTGCCCCTCAGCTCGTCGCGGCTTTCATCGCTGTGTTTTTCCATTCCTGTAAGGAACCAGGTCACAGGTTCCATGAATGCATCATAGTTCATGACTGTATCCCACTCATCTCCCTGAAGCCATTCCCCGGGATCCCCATAATGCTCTGCCAGGATGACTGCTTCCGGGTTTGCATCCTTGACCACGTTCCGGAATTTTTTCCAAAAGGTATGGTTATATTCATTGGTCATCCCCAGATCTGCCGCCACATCCAGTCTCCAGCCGTCTGCGTTAAAGGGCGGTGATACCCATTTCCGTCCGACCTTAAGTATATAGTCCTCAAGCTCCTTCGAACCCTCATAGTTCAGCTTGGGAAGTGTATCGTGCCCCCACCAGCCGTCATAGCTCGCGTTATAGGGCCAGTTTTCCTCATTTTCATCATAAAACTTAAAATAGCTCCGGTACGGACTGTCTGCCGAAATATATGCTCCCAGCGCATAATCCTCCTGGTTCTCATAGACACGCTCCCTGTCCATCCACTTATTAAAAGAACCGCAGTGGTTAAACACGCCATCCAGAATAATCTTCATGCCTCTTCTGTGAAGCTCCTCCACGAGCTTTACAAACAGCTCATTGCTGGCTTCCAGATTGCGCAGATCAGCCGTCCGCTTCTGATATTTCCCCGCCAAGGCATTATCCGTGACGCCGTCCGGCAGCACCTCGCCGCCGTCCTCCACGATCACGCCGTAATGCGGGTCTATATAATCATAATCCTGTATATCATATTTATGGTTGGAAGGAGATACAAAAAGCGGATTAAAATAAAGCACCTCCACCCCCAGATCCTGAAGGTAGTCAAGCTTATCCATAACTCCCTTCAGATCCCCGCCGTAAAATTCGCGCACGCCCATACTGGCGGGATATTTATCCCAGTCCTCAACCTTCTGGCTATAGCCTCCGATATAATAGTATTCATTTGTCTCAACATCATTGGAAGGATCTCCGTTATAAAAACGGTCCGTATAAATCTGGTAAACAACCGCGCCCTTCGCCCAGTCCGGCGTTGCGAATCCTGGAACAATCACAAAATCATAAAATCCTTCTATGTGGTCTGATATGCCATCCCTGTTGAAATAGCATACTTCCCGTCCGTCCCAGATCTCAAAAGAATACTGGAACGGCTCGCCATCCAGCCTCCAACGTATCGTGTAATAATCAAACTCTTCCTTTACCCTTCTGTTCCCAGGTTCCTCCTTTTCCAAATCATAGCTGCCCGATGCTGTAATCATCCTGACACGTAAGACATCGTCTTTTGCCGTGCGGAACCTTAAAGTCACCACCTCGTTTTTTTCGGGCTGCGGCGGTATACGATAAGCATTTGTTCCATCACAGAATAATGCTTCTTTTCTCATGACTGTCAACCCCTTCTATTTAGTCATTTTCTCACCGTCTGCAAATATTTATACTGCGCGCCAGATAAATCTGCCGTGCAGTATAACATCATGCGCACAGCCACATAAGGAAATCTTTGCGGCTGTGGCTGGCGCGATACTCACGGCAGATTTCATTGGCCGTGAGTATAATTCCCGCAACTGCTCAGTACCTTCACAGCAGTTATCAGTTTTCTCCACTGCTAAATAAAGCTTCAAACTCCTCCCTGGATATCTTTTCCTTCTCCAGCAAAAGATCTGCGCAGGCGTGAAGCACATTATCATACTGATGAATAATCTCCTTTGCCTTTGCATAGCACTCATCAATAATACGCTTCACTTCCTTATCGATCACGGTCGCCACACTCTCCCCGTAGCGTCTCTGTGTATGTGTCAGATCACGCCCGATGAACACCTCCTCACTGTCATCGTCATAATTAATCAGTCCCACGGTCTCAGACATACCGAACTTCGTCACCATGGACTTTGCCAGTCCTGTCGCCTGCTTGATATCCTGGGAAGCTCCGGTTGTAATATCGTCAAATACCTCTTCCTCTGCCACACGTCCGCCAAGCGCCACCGTAATATCCTGCAGCATCTTCCCTTTTGTGTTAAACATCTCATCCCTCTCAGGCAGCGGCATTGTATATCCGCCTGCTCCCCCGGTAGGAATGATGGACACACTGTACACCGGCCCCACATCCGGAAGGACGTGGAATAAAATTGCATGCCCTGCCTCATGAAATGCAGTAATCTTCTTTTCCTTATCGGAAATAACACGGCTTTTCTTCTCTGCTCCGATTCCCACCTTAACGAACGCCTTCTTAACATCCTCCTGGAGGAGAAACATGCGTCCTTCCTTTGCAGAGATAATCGCCGCTTCATTAAGGAGATTCTCAAGATCCGCCCCGGTAAAGCCCGCCGTTGTCTGGGCAATCTGTTTAAGGTCAATCTCCTCGCTTAAGGGCTTGCCCTTTGCATGGACGCGGAGAATCTCTTCTCTTCCCTGGACATCCGGCCTTCCCACCATAACCTTACGGTCAAAACGGCCTGGCCGTAAAATCGCCGGATCAAGGATATCCACGCGGTTCGTGGCCGCCATTACAATAATTCCTTCGTTTACCCCGAATCCGTCCATCTCTACAAGAAGCTGGTTCAGCGTCTGCTCCCTCTCATCATGTCCGCCGCCCATACCGGTTCCTCTTCTTCTGGCCACGGCGTCAATCTCATCTATAAAAATAATACATGGTGCATTTCTCTTCGCATCCTCGAACAGATCACGGACACGGGAGGCTCCCACGCCGACAAACATTTCCACAAAATCAGATCCTGAAATCGTGAAAAACGGCACACCCGCCTCCCCGGCAACCGCCTTGGCAAGCAGCGTCTTACCCGTACCCGGAGGTCCTACAAGAAGCACGCCCTTGGGAATTCTGGCTCCCACCTGGATATATTTCTTCGGAGCCTTTAAGAAATCTACAATCTCCTCCAGCTCTTCCTTTTCCTCCTTAAGCCCTGCCACCTGGCCGAACGTAATCTTCTTGTCACTGTCCGTGCTCAGCCGTGCGCGGCTCTTTCCAAAATTCATGGCCTTGGCATTGCCCCCGCCGCCCTGACGGTTCATGAGGAAAAAAATGACCAAAAGCGCGCCTACTGTAATAAGCACCGGCAGAATTGTCGTTGCAAACCAGTTATCCTGCGGAATGTCCGGCATCACATATGAAATATTCTTCTCCTGCAAATAATCCTGGATATCATTTACGTCTGACACGTACAGATAGCAAATCTCATCTCCTTCGTCTCCTCTCAGCGTAAGCTGTACACGTCCGGTAGGAACCGCTTTATTCTGGGTGATGATAATATTTCTTACTTTTTCTGAATCAATGATGCTCTCGAACTTCTTCCAGGTAATCTCATCTTCCCTCTGGTCAAAGCGGTTCGTGAACCATAGCATTGCAAATAAAATGATGATAAGCGAGAGCAGCATCCCGCTGCCCAGTCCTCTGTTCTTTCTTGTATTCAACCTACTTAAGCCCCTTTCTACTCCACACCTTCCAAAACTCCGATGTATGGTAGATTTCTATATTTTTGTGCATAATCAAGCCCGTATCCTACTACGAACCGATCCTCAATCTCGAATCCGGTATAGTCCACCTTCACATCCCGGATCCTCCTGTCCGGTTTATCCAGCAGGGTGCACAGCCTCATACTGTTCGGGCGGCGCTTTGCAAGGATTTCAAGGAGATAGGAGAGCGTCCTGCCCGAATCAACAATATCCTCCACCACAAGTACATCCCTGCCCTCCAGCGGCTCATCCAGATCCTTTGCAATCTTCACCACGCCACTTGATGAAGTCCCGTCTCCGTAGCTGCTCACACTCATAAAATCCATGGAAACCGGAACGCTGATTCTTTTGGCCAGCTCGCACATAAAAAATACGCCCCCCTTTAGAACACAGATCAGATGAATCTGCTTCCCCTTATAATCCTCACTGATCATCCGGCCCAGTTCTTCAACCCTCTTCGCGACCTCTTCCTCACTGTGCAATATACTAATCGTCTCTGCCATCTTTTTCTCCTCCGTAAAACTCAATCTCCAGAATCCGGCTTGTTTTGTCTGTCACCTGATACATCTGGTTCTGCCTGTAGCCTACAACCCACATAATATGCGGACCGTCCGCCGCAAGCCAGATCCTGCTGCGCTTTTCCTGCGGTATCTTCTGATTAATAAAAAACTGTTTCAGCTTCTGGGTATTCCCATATTTATCTATTGTAAGATAATCACCCGGTTCCCTGTGCCTTATTTTAACAGTATTCTTAATTATATCATAGTCAAACCATTTCGTGTAGTTTTTTTGTGGAAATGTCTCCGCTGATTCACATTTTTTTATAATCCGAAGTTGAAAACCGGCATCTTCCTCCTCCCTGGCAGCCATTTTCTGTGTTGAAAATCGTATCCCTTCATAGCAGCGGACAGCGGTCAGTCCATAAGGAAAATCAAGCCTGCGCCCCGGCTGTTTTTTCAGAAGTTCCTCCGTAAGTCTCACATGAACTGCCTCAATATCCTTCCTGTGCCCTGCGGCCGTGCAGATTGCTTCATAGAGAACATAGGGCTTAAGTGCCTCATCAATCCGGTAATAGTCCCTGGTTCCAAGCAGCAGTCCCCCTTCCCCCTCTTTTACCGTACATGTATGAAGGAGCCTTACTGCCTCCCGGCCAATATAATCCCCGAGGGTACGCATCCTCTGTGCTGTCTCTGCTATGTGAAGGACTGTCTGCTCATTCATCCTGCTTTCCATAAGGGGTATAATCTCATTCCGAATCCGGTTTCTCGTATAAATATTCTGCATATTTGTCTTATCTTCACAATAAGATATTCCCCATTTTCCCAGATATGATTCAATCTCTGCACGTTTCACGCACAAAAGCGGGCGGATCCACCTGCCGGATACCGGGGCAATTCCTCCCATTCCCTTAAGGGCAGCGCCCCTGCACAGGTTCCACAGAACGGTCTCCGCGTTATCATTCATATGGTGGGCAAGGGCAATCTTCGTCCCTTTCTGTTCTCTTAAGGCCCGTTCAAACGCCTCTCTTCTTACCTCACGTCCGGCCTCCTCCTCCGTAAGGCCGTGCTCCCTGGCATAAGCCGGGACATTTTCCCTGTGAACGGTAAGCGCAACGCCCTCCTCCGCACACATCCTGCGTACGAATGCCTCATCCCGGTCCGCATCCGCCCCCCTGATTCCATGATGTACGTGAACACAGTGAAACGCAATCCCTGTTTCCTCCGACAGCTTTAAAAGTATGAAAAGAAGGCATACTGAGTCTGCACCTCCAGATACGCCTATAATCACTTTATCATTTTCCGCAAGCATATGATAACGCTCTACGTACGCCTTTACCTTCTCATACATACGGGAACCCCTCTGCACTTAGGAAATGCAAAAAATCCTGTGCAATTTGCTAAAGTAATTTTTTCACAGTTCCTTAGCCCAGGCTTCCATGTTCGGATGCCCGGGACAATAACTCTTTCTTTCATCTTATAGAAATTTTCCGAAAAATGCAAGTATTCTTTAGATTCTCCACACTCCTATTACCAAAATCGTCATATCATCTACCGGTTTTTCCCCCGAACACTCCAATACCCGCTCCAGAATGTGGTGTGCAAGCTCCTTGGGGTTCTGCATATCTGCCTCGCTGATAAACTGACTCATCAGGCTGTCCTGCCTGGCAGGCGGAAGTGCATCTAGTACCCCGTCCGTCACCATAATCACAAAATCCCCTGAGGTCAGCTCCCTTGTCTGTGTATCAATCTCAATATCCTGTATTACGCCTATGGGAAGCGCAGCCGAATGAATCTTTTCTACCTTGTCTTCCTTCTTAATAAACGTAGCAGCGGCGCCAGCCTTCACGAACTCGCATTCCCCGCTGTACAGATCAAAAAGGCACACATCAATTGTTGAAAAACGCACCTCCTCCCGCCCAATCACAAGCGCTGTGTTCATAAGCTGGATGGCTGTCTTTACCGGAAAACCGGCGTCAAGAAGCTCTTCTAAAAGCTCTACCACCATAGTGCTCTCCCTGAACGCCTCCTCACCGGCTCCCATACCGTCTGAGAGCGCTGCTCCCTTCTTGCCTCCCGGAAGATCCGTCAAAAGAAAAGTATCTCCCGAAATCCGGTCACAGTCCTTTCCGATCTTTGCAATCCCCTGTAATGTATGAAACCTGGCTCCCTCCACACAGGTAACTGTACAATACTCATCTCCCACAATGGGCCGCTCCCCCTGCTCCGGCATCATAATACGCCCCACAAGGCTCCCCACCTCAGCCGCCAGCTCCTTAACCGGAACCACATGCCCTTTGGTTGCCTTAATTGTAAGATGAATCTCATATTTCCCATTTGGCGTAATATAAAACACGGAAGACAACATCTTCACCCCTGATTTCCGCAAATGCGTCTTAATCTTCTTCTCTAGATGCTCATCCTCAAAAATCCCCGCGTCCAGTTCCCGTGTCGTATACCGGATGGTCTTTGCAAAATTCTCAAGCTGCTTCGCATACCCCTCCCGGTTCTGCACCAGCTTATTATTCCATACCAGCCTCTGCTTCGCACTCTCAAAGGTCTCCAGTGTCTCCCTCAGAAACCGGGGCGCCAGAATACACTGCTTCTGAAGCCTCCTCTTAAGTTCCACATTCAGCTCCGCACCATATTCCTCCACAGCACACAGAATCTCATACATCATGTGATAGGTCACAAGCCGCCTCTCCCCCAGACACCCTTCCTTGTTCTCACAATTCTCACACACCTTCTCCGTAACACGACGGAACATATCCTCATTCTCTTCCTTCGTAAATGTCCTCCTGTAGTCCGCAAGCTTCAAAAACGTGTCCGACAGATGACCCAGCGAATCTGCAAGCTTGTCCATCTGGATAACATACGGATTCAGGAAGGTGCTCTTCTCTCTCTCTTTCAAATCAGGCATTCGCTATACTCCCTTCGGTTGGGGACGGGGCGATTTTAAAAACGCCCCGTCCCAGATTTAAAATGACCTGTCCCTTTTTTAGTTGGGGACGGGGCATTTTTAAAAATGCCCCGTCCCCAACCGGAACCCGGAAAAAGCTCCGGGCATACTGCCCGAAGCTTTTTCTTCCGTACCTCTCTCTTGTCCTCTTGTTACTGTCACTTTGCCTTAAAGATGATCTCGTTTTTGTTCACCAGTCCCAGCTTGTCCTTCGCTACTTCCTCGACATACTCATCTGTTCCCACGTATTCTTCCAACTCATCGATCTCAGAAGCGCGCTCTTTTTCATCTTCAATCTGCTTCCGAAGCTCTGCCTCCTGCGCCTGATAGATCCTGTCCTTTTCGCGGAGTGATACAGCATTCGCAGACACAACAGCCATTAATAACAGAATTACAATACCTACTGCAAACATGCTGCGTCTGTGCCGGTTCGCGTTCTGGCTTACATACCGCTTCTGCCGCCTTCTGCGGCTTTTGCTTCTTACATGTTTCATAATATTTCACCCTTATACCGACTTTCGCGCCGGCGAATTCAACTCCCTGGAATATCCTTATCTTATCTTCTTTCAAATTGATTATCAACACTTTTTGCGCAAAAAAATCTTCCAAAAATTTTTCAACTTTTTTACTAGAAGCGACATCAGTACAGCACCAATCACAACACCTAGTATAAAATGCCATCGGATTCTACCACTATTTGTTTGGTAAATTTGTATAAACAAATAGATAGCTGCACTGAACCAAAACACAAGATCTTCTATTCCCATTAGTATAAGGCTGTGCTTTATAATTTCACGGAAACATGTTAAACATCTATATGTAAGTCTGATGCTTGCCCCTGCGAGTACCGCTACGACAAATACAATTACTTCTCTTTCAATTCCTGCCATCTTCGTATTACCTGAATAACTTTGAAAGCAGATTTTCCCCCTGCCTGGCCCCTGCATGCACATCGGAGTATGAGATGCTGTCAATGTTCCCTGACAGATCCACCTCCCCCTTCTCAAGGCTCAGCCTGTTAACATGGAGATCTGTCCCTTTTACCATCATCATTCCCTGCTCCGTCTCCAGAAGTATTTCATTTAAATCAAAAGAAAGCACGTCTATAACCCCTGTTACCATACTCGTTTTTCGATTATTTACAACGAGTTTATGGTTTTTCTGCATCACTCTTTCTTCCATGCGCATCACAACCTTTCTTAATAATCATATGAAAGGCTGTTTCCTTTTATTACAAATATCTATATAATTCTTTTGCTTCGTCCTTCTTCGTTGTCTCCTGAATATCCAGCACCTCGACCTTAACCATCTTTGTTCCAAACTGGATTTCGATTATATCTCCTGCTTTTACCTTTACCGAAGCCTTGGAAGCTTTCCCGTTTACAAAGACCCGTCCCGCATCACACGCCTCATTTGCCACTGTTCTGCGCTTAATCAATCGTGATACCTTCAAAAATTTATCCAGTCTCATATCCCCTGTTCCTCCTATAAATATTCATAATTTATATCTGTCAGACAAAAAAGCAGAGAGACCAAAGCCTCCCTGCTGCTCTCAAACCAAGTCTGTTATCTACTCATTAACAGCATCCTTTAATGCCTTACCCGCTTTAAACTTCGGAACTCTGCAGGCGTCAATTCTCATCGTATCCCCTGTCTGCGGATTTCTCCCCTCTCTTGCAGCCCTTGTGCTCGTCTCAAATGTACCAAATCCCACTAACTGTACCTTGCGGTCCTTCTTCAGTTCTGCTGTAACTACATCAACAAAAGCTTTTAATGCTTTTTCAGAATCTTTTTTTGATATTTCTGCCTGGCTGGCAATAGCTGCTACTAATTCTGTTTTGTTCATGGATAAATTTCCTCCTCTTGTTTTTAACTCTGGGGCTTTTGCCTTTAGTTACTGTTATAACTGTTTTCACAATGTTTGTCAAGGTGATTCTATTGTTTTATCCGTATTTTTGCAATTACATGTTGCGGTTCACTCCGTGAGCAGTAACATTCGCAAATCCATCTAAAATTCGCTCCGCGAATGGGATTTGCTCACTCCCGAATCACTTTCTTACGGTCTGTGCAGTAAATGCACAGACCTGTGTGAACAGTAAACCACCTGCCCATTTAGAACCACTTTCAGCAATGGGGCAGACACCCTTGCAGAGCTTACGCTATGGCTCGGTCTGAGCTGTAACAATTACATGCAAAAAGAAAAAATATGATTTAAAAATCGCTCCTTTTCTTCTGTCTGACGTATCGCAACATTTATCTTTTCAATACTTTTCGCAGAAATCCATGCCTTATTTGAGCGATAGTAGGAATCCGCAACCTTCCAGAACTTTTCCGGATAAATGAAGCGTATCTTCAAGTACTCCATTTCCGCACTACTGACAGGCTTAATAGCAGAATAAGCGTTAATAATATTGTCTCCAAGACGCTCCTTCCACCCCTGCTTTTCCAGCACCTTCCTGAGGAAATAATACAGATCCTCTAATTGCACATCCTTTTTACACCTTTCGAAATTCGTCGTCATAAGAATCCCGGAGGACGGCGACGCTCCCATCATAATATTATGGTAATTGTATTCCCCATGAGTTACGCGAGACAACTCAATACTTTCTTTATAAAGTTTTTCATAGTCAGAATTTTCCAAAAGATTTACTGCCGCATCTGCCCACTGGTACATACTGTCAAAATATTTCAAAAAAGCAAATTCGAATTCTCCTTTCGGAGATACACTCCTCATGAATTTCCGCACCTTTTTAAGCTCCCGGTTGTGCCGCATGTATTCCTCCTTCATGGGCACTGCAGCCGGAGCCCTTTGTCCGGATCCGCCGCGCATTAAGATATGGAGCTTAGCCAGATTGCCCGATGCCTTCAGAAGCTCCGAAGCCTTACGTATATCGCACTCTCTGCCAGAAGCCCACCTCCTAAGCATAAACCTGCTCCCCTCTTCTGTAAGGCTTATGTACTCGCCTTCCCTGTTCTTCACCGGAAAATCGGCCTGGGTATAACCCTGATCTTCCAAGTGCTCATACAATCCGAGAAGTGCAGGTACTTTTGCCTGTGAGATGTCCACTTCCTTCAACAAAAAAAGTCCTTTATCCGTGTCGCATAAAATAGCACCCCTGGTTTTGCGGGTGCCGGATACTGCGATATCATATTGTTCTAATATACTGTTCAGTTCATAGTCCTGCATAACAATCCCCTGCACTTTACTTTACATATTCTCTCTATCCTATGCAGAGATTCCCCGAAAAAGACCAGTTGGGGACGGGGTAATTTTAAAAATACCCCGTCCCCAAATAGCCTAAAAGCTTTTCCTTTGTATTCATCTCCGGATTTTCGATTACAATCTCCAACAACTCGTTCAGCTTCTCTCCCATCTCCTTTCCCGGTCTCATCCCTGTCTCCATAAGATCCCGCCCGGATACTGCCAGCTCTTTTAATGTCACGCACTGACCCGCTTCTACAATCTCCTGATAGATCTTTTCAATCTCATCCAGGTTCCTTATCTTCTCTTCCCGTCTGTACATACTTTGGGCGAGTACATCAGCACGGCGTATTTCCATATAATAAGGAAATAGCTCTTCGCTAATCTTATTCATGGCACGGCGGACATTTTTTGCCGCGGCAGGCATACGGTAATCATGATATAATACAAGCTTTGTCACCTTACGAATGGTGTCATTGTCAAATTTAAGCCTTTTCAATATTCTCTCTGCAATTTTTTCGCTTTCTATCGCATGCTTTTTAAAATGTGCCTGCCCTGTTTCATCTATAGTTTTTAACGCAGGCTTACCCATATCGTGGAGCAGCATGGTCAGCCGTAATATCTTATCTGCACGCACATTTTCCATTGCATGAATCGTATGGTCGCCTACATTATACATATGATGCGGAGTTTCCTGCGTTGTTCCCATTAAAACGTCAAACTCTGGAAGAAATTCTTTCGTTATGCCAAGCTCATAAGCATCCCGCAAGAGTCCTGGCTGGTCAGACAAAAGAAGCTTCAAAAGCTCCACCTGTATCCTCTCAGCACTAATATTCTGAAGTGTAGGCGCAAGGTATTTCATGCCCCATCGCGTCTCTTCCTCAATCGAAAAACCAAGCTGGGCCGCGAACCGGATGCCCCGGAGAATACGAAGCGCATCCTCCGAAAACCGCTCTATCGCATTTCCCACGCACCGTATGATCCCTCTTTTCAGATCATCCATTCCCCCGAATAAATCGACAATCCCATCCTCCTCGTTATATGCCATGGCATTAATCGTAAAATCCCGGCGCAGCAGATCTTCCTTAAGGCTTCTTGTAAAAGTCACCTCCTTCGGATGACGGCTGTCCTCATATTTTCCATCAATCCGGTAGGTTGTCACCTCAAATCCCTCACCTCCGGCGAGAACCGTAACCGTCCCGTGCTGAATACCGGTATCAACGGTACGTCCAAACAGCGCCTTTGTCTCCTTTGGCATAGCAGAAGTCGTAATATCCCAGTCTTCGGGGATTCTGCCCAGGAGAGAATCCCGGACACACCCTCCGACTGCATATGCCTCAAAGCCATGCCTTTGTAAAGTTGCAATAATCCCACTCACCTTTTTAGGCAATTCGATTTTTATATAATTCATCCTGTTAACCTCCTTTGGGGACGGGGTAAAATTAAAAATGCCCCGTCCCAGATTGATTATACCCTGTCCCTAATTAGCATACATCCTTTTTTAACTCCTTTTCGATCGCTTCCCTCAGTTCCTTTACTGACCGTGTTGAAATCTTGAATAAGTCCTTTAATTCCTTTTCGAACTTACCCCTGGTCTTAGTATAATCCAAAATCTCTTTTGCAGGAAGCTTTAATTCACATTCCATTTCCCTTAAAATATCCCATGAAATTTCTTTTCGGTGTAAAAACTCATCCTCTGGCATATCGTAAAAGAAATATCTGTCCCTCCGCTTATGAAAATCCATAAGCTCTTTTTGTGTCTGAAACCTCTCTTTTATCCTTTTATGCGCTTCCTCCGATAAAATCTCTTTGTCTTCCTCACCGGGACCGGAATATTCCCCTATACTGCTATAAGTATAGTCCTCCATATATCTGCAGATTCCTGCTTTTACTGGATTTAAGTGGATATATCTAAGACAGTTCCAAAAGTAGCTTTCGCTTTCAATGCACTGGCTCCGATACCGGTCCTGAAATACAGTGCCTGCTCTGCTGTGTCTGTAGTTATAGTAATGGGCGAAACTTGTTGAAATTCTTGACATAAATGATGCAAGGTCATCTAACTCTGCTTTGATTAATAAATGAAGATGATTAGACATGATACAATATGCGTAAACCAACACATTGTATCCTTCCATATTCTCTTTAATTAGGTTCAAGATTCTTGTCTTCTCAGACTTGCTCTTAAAGATCGCTGACTTGTTCAATCCTCTGACTATCACATGATAGCAGCCGGTCTTACTTATTCGTCTCGCTTTTCTTGGCATTCCTTCCCTCCTTTCTGAGAATCCTCTCAAAAGGGACAGGGTATTTTCAATCTGGGACGGGGCATTTTTAATTTTGCCCCGTCCCCAACTTTAGTAAGATTTCCCCCAATATGCCATATGCTTTGCCGGCTTTCCGCACCAGATGCATTTATCTGATATCATCTCTTCGTCTTCAATCAGACATCTGGTGGCAGCGCCGCCAGTCACATACTTTACTTCGCCTTCGCACTCCGGATCTCCACACCAGCAGGCTTTTACGAATCCACGGTTTGCCTTGAACTTTTCTTCCATCTCATCCATGGTAACTGCTGTATCAATGTGGCTATCCAGGAATTCTTTTGCTCTGTCGTACATCTCGTGCTGCATGGTCTCCAGGATGTCACGGAGTTTTACAGCAATCTCCGGCAACGGTACAATGGTCTTCTCACGGTTGTCACGGCGAACAACTACAACCTGGTTGTTCTCTATATCTTTCGGTCCAATCTCAATACGGACTGGGATTCCAAGGATCTCCTGCTCTGCGAACTTCCAGCCAGGGCTCTTCTCAGAAGCATCAATCTTCACTCTGTAGCCTGCCTTTTTCAGTTCATCAAATAATGCGTATGCTCTGTCAAGCACGCCCTCTTTATGCTGGGCAATGGGGATTACACGGCATTCAACTGGCGCTACATGGGGTGGCAGAACCAAACCATCATCATCACTGTGAACCATGATCAGTCCGCCGATGCTCCTTGTGGACCATCCCCATGAGGTCTCATACACGCTGTGGAGCTCATTGTTCTTATCTACATACTTGATTCCGAATGCATCTGGGAAATCGTTCCCAAAGAAATGACTTGTAGCAGACTGCAGTGCTTTTCCATCATGCATCAGTGCCTCGATAGTGTAAGTGTCCTGGGCTCCGGCAAATTTTTCATGTTCTGCCTTTCGTCCTGATACAAAAGGAATTGCCAGTGTCTCTCTGTAACAATCCTCGTATACGTGAAGCATCTGGATCGTGCGCTCCTCTGCTTCCTCATAGGTTGCGTGAATTGTATGTCCCTCCTGCCATAAAAACTCTCTGGAGCGCAGGAACGGTCTTGTAGTTTTTTCCCAGCGGAGTACAGAATTCCACTGGTTCCACACCTTCGGAAGGTCTCTGTGCGACTTTACCGTCCTTGCCCACAAATCACAGAATAACGTCTCTGAAGTCGGCCGGATGCAGAGCCTTTCCTGAAGTCTCTCCATACCTCCATGTGTTACCCAGGCAACCTCTGGAGCAAATCCGTCAATATGCTCGGTTTCTTTTTCCAAAAGGCTCTCTGGGATCAGAAGCGGAAGGGATACATTTTCCACCCCTGTCTCTTTAAAGCGCCTGTCAAGATCTGCCTGTATCAGCTCCCAGATTGCATATCCATTCGGCAGATAGTTCAGACATCCTTTTACACTTGAATAATCACACAGTTCTGCTTCACGCACCACATCTGTATACCACTGCGCAAAGTCTTTGTCACGGGGAGTAATATTCTTTACCAGTTTTTCCTTTGCCATCTCTCTCTTCTCCTTTTCTTTATGATAGAATGAATGTCGGCGCAGGGATTAGCAATTGCCCCTGTATACTATAAAACGCCGCGCTCTCATTCCCTAAAGGGACCGAAAAGCTCGGCGGTACCACCCTACTTGGCTGCCAGTTACTCACAGCCCACTTCATTACCATTAACGCTGGCCAGACGCTGTGCCCTCGCACAGGAGCTCCAAGGCGGGTTCTATGCAGCACCGGCAGGAATCTCACACCCTACGATTCCCTCTCTGAGCCTCACTTGCATATACTATTCCTCTTCAACACCCTTTTAAATATAATCGTAATTTTAATCTATAGGAAAATGTTTGTCAAGACAAAGCGAGAAATTCTCCCTAAAATTTCCCGCCAGACTCAGATACAAATATATGTTTTTAGATAGCTGTCAGAATAGAGCCTCCAACAAGATGTGTGTAACATTTATTAAGCAAAATTATTATAACACATTTTTTTCGTGTTGCATATTCCTCCTGTCCATGGTTAAATGGAAGAAAATAACTCAAAAATTGGAGGTCATGCCATGAAACCCTTGAATTTACAGGCTTTCTACGAAGATGAACACATTATTGTCTGCTTTAAACCGCCCCGTTTTGCAACAGAATGTTGCAAAATTGGAAGCCCTGATATGGTCAGTTTAGTTAAAAATCACCTCTCCCAGACTAAAAATACATCCGGTGAGCCCTATCTCGCTGTCATCCACAGACTCGACCAGCCTGTGAGCGGAATACTCGTATTTGCTAAAACACCATTTGCAGCGAAAAATCTAAACCGGCAGCTGACGCACAATGGTTTCGGAAAATATTACCGCGCACTTGTAGACGGCGCCCCTGCCGAATCCGAAGGCATCTTAGAGAATTATCTCGTAAAAGATGGCCGCACGAACGTCTCACGTATCTGCACAAAGGATACACCAGGGGCAAAATACGCACGCCTCCATTATAAAATCCTCGATTGGGGACGGGGCATTTTTAAAAATGCCCCGTCCCCAATCGAGCCAGCTGAGCTGGACATCCGTCTGGATACTGGCCGCCACCACCAAATACGTGTCCAACTTGCTGCTGCCGGCTGCCCGATCATTGGTGATACAAAGTATAACCCCAATTTCTCAGACAAAGCACGGCAGACAGAGCAAAAAGAGTGGCAGGATATCCGCCTTTGTGCATATAAGTTAGAATTTCTCCACCCGAAAACAAACAAGCCCATGCATTTTGAAATTTCGGAGGCTTAATTAGGGACGGGGCATTTTTAAAAATGCCCCGTCCCTAATTATTCTTCTAGCTGCTCGCTTAATACTTCTTCATATTTTGCAAGGATTATGCTCTGAATACGCTCCCTTGTCTCTGAGTTAATCGGATGCGCGATATCCCTGTATTCCCCATCCAGCGCTTTTTTACTTGGCATCGCGATGAAATGTCCTTTTTCCCCTTCTATTACCTTAATATCATGTACAACAAATTCGTCGTCCAGTGTAATAGATACAACAGCCTTTAATTTTCCCTCTTTTGCCACTTTACGTACGCGTACATCTGTAATCTGCATACTTTTGTCAGCCCCTTTCTTACCCAGGCCGCACTATAGTGCATACCTCTCATTCTTTTCCACAACTACCTTCACACCATTTTCACCCACATGACGCGTATTCGCCCTTATTGTATCACGGCTTTCTACAATACAATTTTCAATGTACGTATTGTCCCCAAGATAAACATCGTTCAAAATGATAGAATTCTTAATTACACAATTATTCCCGACAAATACCTTTTTAAATATAACGGAATTTTCCACGGTTCCGTTAATGATACATCCGCTGGCAACAAGGCTGTTCTTCACCGTTGCGCCAGGATTATACTTCGCCGGCGGCAGATCGCTTACTTTTGAATAAATCTCCGGATGCTTCTTGAAGAAATATTCGCGCACTTCGGGTTTCAGGAAATCCATGTTCGTCTTATAATAAGCGTCTACAGTGGATATATTGCTCCAGTAATCCTTAATCTTGTAACCATAGATCTTCTTAAGATTTTTATATCGAATGAGAATATCTGTTACAAAATCATGTCTCTCTTCTTCTGCGCAGTGTTCAACCAGATCAATCAGAAGCCTCCTTCTGATGATATAGATTCCGGTGGAGATGGTGGTTGCATTCGTAACCATCGGCTTCTCCTCAAATTCTTCTATGCGCATGGTATCATTCATCTTTATTGTTCCAAAACGGCTCGGATTCTCATCGTCTGCGAGTTCACGGCATACTACCGTAATATCCGCCTTCTTCGCAATATGATACTCCAGCACCTTATTGTAATCCAGCTTGTACACAGCGTCTCCTGAGGTAAGAACAACATAAGGCTCATGGCATCTTCTCAGGAAATCAAGGTTCTGATAGATTGCATCCGCTGTTCCTCTGTACCAGTAGCCATTATCCATGGTAATGGTTGGCGTAAATACGTACAGACCTCCCTGCTTTCTTCCAAAATCCCACCATTTTGAAGAGTTCAAATGTTCATTCAGGGAACGCGCGTTATATTGTGTAAGTACCGCCACCTTCTGAACATGGGAATTTGACATATTGCTCAGTGCAAAGTCAATTGCCCGGTAGCTTCCTGCGACAGGCATCGCTGCTACGGCACGTCTATGTGTCAGTTCCCGCATCTTGTTACTGTTACCGCCTGCTAAAATAAGTCCTACTGCTCTCATGCCACTTCACCTGCCTTTATTAATGTTTCTCCGCTTTCCAGTACGCCATCCGGGTAATCCTCTTTTGTCGTAACCCCGCTGATAGCCGTATTCTTTCCAATCTGTACGTCATTGGGTATCACAGAATTCTCTCCTATTGTAACAAGACCAAAGGAATAGATTGCCGGCTTTTGCTTGTTTGGCACATCACTGCCGATTCCAAGCGTAACGTTGTTACCGATCTTACAGCTCTCGGCAACAATAGACTTGTCAATCACACATCCCTTTCCGATCCGTACATCTTTCATAATGATAGAATCCCTGATCACAGCGCCCTCCTCAATGGTTACGCCGGAACCAATAATACAATTATGAACATGTCCATACACCTCAGAGCCATTTCCTATAATGCTTCTTTCGATTACGGACTGTCCGGAAATATACTGGGGCGGAAGAATTCCGCTGTTCGTATAGATCTTCCAGAACTCTTCATACAGATTGAATTCCGGAATAATATCAATCAGCTCCATATTCGCTTCCCAGTATGAACCGAGCGTTCCCACATCCTTCCAGTATCCATTATACTCGTAGGCAAAGAGTCGTTCACCCTTCTCGTGGCAATATGGAATAATATGCTTTCCAAAGTCACATCCAGGCTCGTCCTTCAGTGCAACTAACGCCTCTCTTAGCGCCGGCCAGCTGAAAATGTAAATGCCCATGGAAGCCAGATTGCTCTTCGGCTCCGGCGGCTTCTCCTGAAACTCCGTGATCTTCCCGCCGTCATCCGTAACCACAATTCCGAAACGGCTTGCCTCTTCCTTCGGCACCGGCATAGCTGCGATTGTTACATCAGCTTTATTCTCTTTATGATAATCCAGCATAACCTCATAATCCATCTTATAGATATGGTCGCCGGAAAGAATCAGTACATAATCTGGATTAAATGTCTCCATATAATCCAGGTTCTGATAAATAGCATTCGCCGTACCGGTATACCATTCACTGTTGGCACTCTTCTCATATGGGGGGAGAATCGTGACGCCGCCGATGTTACGGTCCAGATCCCACGGGATACCGATTCCGATATGTGTGTTAAGTCTGAGCGGCTGATACTGCGTCAATACTCCGACAGTATCAATCCCTGAGTTAATACAGTTACTAAGTGGAAAGTCAATAATTCTGTATTTGCCACCGAAAGCAACGGCCGGCTTGGCAACCTTTGCCGTAAGGACTCCAAGTCTGCTGCCCTGTCCTCCTGCCAGCAACATTGCTATCATTTCTTTTTTTCTCATGTCATCACTCCTTCTAAAAATGTCTGCTGAGTATATTATATCATATATTTTCCATTAAGTGAACAATATTTACAAATAAATTGTATTTTAAAAATACTTTTTATGAAAATATACCAAAAAACTTTTTGTTGGTTTTTTGCAGATATATGTTTATAATATATGAAGAAGAATCTTTTTGTATTACTATAAAAAACGGAGGAAGTTTCATGTATAGAATCAATTTTAACCAACCTGCACACATACATTTTATCGGAATCGGCGGCATCAGCATGAGTGGTCTCGCCGAAATTCTTCTTAAAGAGGGCTTCACCGTATCCGGCTCTGACAATAAAGAGTCTGCGCTTACCAGTCATCTTGAGCGCGCCGGCGCCACTGTATTCTATGGACAGAAGGCTTCTAATATAATAGAAGGAATTGATGTCGTGGTCTATACCGCTGCCATACATGAGGACAACGAGGAATACCATGCTGCTGCCGTAAAGGGGCTCCCCATGTTAAGCCGTGCTGAGCTTTTAGGACAGCTTATGACAAATTATAAGGTTCCTGTCGCCGTATCCGGCACACACGGTAAGACCACAACCACCTCAATGCTGTCCCACATTCTTCTTGCAGCAGACATGGATCCCACCATATCAGTAGGCGGAATTCTAAAGGCAATCGGAGGAAATATCCGTGTGGGCGGGCCTGATATTTTTCTTACGGAGGCCTGCGAGTATACGAACAGCTTCCTGCACTTTTTCCCGAAGATCAGTATTATATTAAATATAGATGAGGATCACCTGGACTTTTTCAAGGATCTTGATGATATCCGCCGATCCTTCCAAAGATTCGCAGAACTCCTCCCATCAGACGGCTGTCTAGTGATAAATGGAGAGATCGACCGGGTCGATGAGATCACCGCCGGCCTGCCATGCAGGGTTGTCACCTATGGCTGCGGTTCTTCCATGGATTACAGCGCAGCGAACATTTCACACAACGATCTGGGGGAAGCATCCTTTGACCTTCTAAAGAACGGGGTACAAAAGGAGCACATCTCCCTGTCTGTCAGCGGCGACCACAATGTATCCAACGCCCTTGCCGCACTGGCTGCCTGCGACCAGCTTCATATTTCCGCCGAAGCAGCACAAAAAGGGCTTAAGGAATTTACCGGCACGGACCGGCGTTTTGAATATAAAGGAGAGGTAAATGGCTTTACTATCATTGACGACTACGCCCATCACCCGACAGAGATCACCGCAAGCCTCACGGCAGCAAGGCATTACCCCCATCGTGAGATCTGGTGCATCTTCCAGCCCCACACCTACACAAGAACAAAAGCGCTATTTTCCGACTTTGCCAGGGCCCTGTCTCACACAGACCATATCATCCTTGCAGACATCTATGCAGCCAGGGAGACTGACACACTGGGCATATCTTCAAAGGATCTGGCAGATGCCCTGAAGGAAAAAGGATGCGACGCGTACTACTTTGGCAGTTTTGCAGAGATTGAAAGCTTCTGCCTGGAAAAATGCCAAAAAGGTGACTTGTTGATAACTATGGGAGCCGGAGACGTTGTAAATATTGGGGAAAATCTCCTAAAATAAATAGTTATCCACATTTTCCACAGAATTTTATCCACAAAAAACATGATTTTTGAGGCAGAAATTTCTTTTTTGACCGCCCTTATGATGCTATAATAGTTGACACGAAACTTCTCACACGAGGAATTATACTGCGCGGCAGATTTCACCGGCTGTGAGTATATCCTTAATCTTATTCGAAAAAACAGAAAGACTGGTGGGCGGACTATGAAAAAGCTAACACTTACCAATCACGTACAGCGTGAGACAACTGTATTGGAAAATGAATTTATTGACCATTATATGGCAAAGGCAAATGGCGAGTACGTGAAGGTTTATCTTCTCCTGCTCCGTCATCTGAATGCCCCCTCCGGGACTCTGACCATATCCCGGATTGCGGATCTTCTTGACCATACGGAAAAGGATGTAATCCGCGCACTCAACTACTGGAAAAAGCAGGGTCTGTTAGAATATGAAGATACCGCTTCCAGAAAGGCTGCCCCCGCGAAAGGCTCCGGTTCTCCCAAAAGGCGTGCATCCGAGGCGGAGACAGGCTCAACTGCCTCACGGCGCATATCTGAAGCGGAGGCAGGCTCACGACGTGACCCCGGGGCAGAGGCAGGCCCGCGGCGCATGTCTGATGCGGAGACAGGCTCACGGCGCATGTCCGAGGCGGAGACGATCCCGCGGCGCATGTCTGAGGCGGAGACGGTTCCCCGGCGCATGTCCGAGGCGGAGACGGCTTCACGGCGTATATCCGGGGCTGAGGCATCTTCTTCTGCCCGTATGCAGGAAGCCCCATCTGCTCAGAGACATCAGAGTACAGAATCGGACGCCCATCCTGATGCTGCTTCCCTCAGAGATTTGTTTGCCCGGAAGGAAGCTTTCCTTTCAGAGGAATACGAACCGCTTCCTCCTGTTCCAGAGGTTTCGAACCTTCAGCAATATAAGAGCCGCAAGGAATTTAAGGAGCTTTTATTTGTGGCAGAGCAGTATCTTGGAAAGACTCTGTCCTCAACTGATGTAGAAACCATCGCTTATTTTTACGAGACGCTTCATATGTCCTTAGATCTTACGGAATATCTGATTGAATACTGTGTAGAAAACGGACACAAGAGCATGCATTATATAAGGAAGGTTGCCCTCTCCTGGCATGAGCGGGGCATCTCCACAGTAGCGGAGGCAAAGGCAGGCTCCCTGTCCTATAACCGTAACTGCTATTCTGTTCTGAATGCATTTGGCATCAAGGGACGCTCACCTGCAGCCTCTGAGCTGACTTACATAAAAAAATGGACAGAGGAATACGGATTTTCTCTTGAGATTATTGTAGAAGCCTGTAACAAAACCATCAGCACAATCCATCAGCCAAGCTTTGACTATGCGGACACTATTCTGAGGGACTGGTTATCCAAAAAGGTGCAGCGTCTTGAAGACATCAAGGCCATTGACGCAGGATTTTTAAAGGAAAAGGAACGCAGGAAGAAACAAACCTCCAAAGCCTCTGCATCCAGAAATAAATTCAACAACTTTGAGGGTCGCTCCTATGATATGAATGAGCTGGAGCGCAAGCTGATACAACAATAAAAAGGGTAACTGCCCAGACCTGCTGAGTAGTTACATAAGAGGGATCTTTCACATGGCACTATCCAATTCTCAGTACGATGCACTGATACGTACTTATGAACAGCGGCAGACAGACAATGTATATGCTCTGCGCAGACGTTACACGCAGGCATATTCCTGCATACCAGAGCTTAAGGATCTTGATGATTCCATCTCCTCCTTAAGCGTAGAAAAAGCAAAACAGCTAATTGAGGGCGATGCGTCCGCACTGTCCTCCTTCAGGCGCACCATGAAGGAGCTTACAGAGCGCAAACGCATGCTTCTCCTTAAGAATCATTTTCCGGCTGACTATCTGGAACTTCATTATACATGCCCGGACTGCCGGGATACCGGATATCTCGGTTCAAAAAAGTGTCACTGCTTTAACAAGGCAGTGATTGATTTGTTGTACACCCAGTCTAATCTGGAGGGAATTCTGGAGCTGGAAAACTTTGATACATTTTCCCTGGATTACTATTCTGCCAGCCACATTGACCCGCTAACCGGACGTTCTTCCAGGGAAGCTATACAGACTGCGCTAGATGCCTGCCATAAATTTGTGGACACATTTTCCGCGCAATTTTCTAATATATTATTATATGGAGATACAGGGGTCGGCAAGACTTTTCTTTCACACTGTATCGCAAAAGAACTGATTGAACGTTCTTATTCTGTAATCTATTTTTCCGCCTCCATGCTCTTTGATCTGCTTGCGAAGGAGACTTTCTCAAGGGAAGACACGGAGGATGAAACGCACACACACATCTATGAATGCGATCTGCTCATAATTGATGACCTGGGATCTGAACTCTCCAACACCTTTACAACATCACAGCTATTTACCATATTGAATGAACGCAGTCTTAGGAGACGTTCCACTGTAATCTCTACGAACCTTGCACTTGAAGATCTTAAGGGAATCTATTCTGAACGAATCTTTTCCCGTATTAGCAGCAGTTATAAGATGCTGAGACTTACGGGTGATGATATAAGAATACAAAAAAAATTATTAAATTTGGGAGGTACGAATGATGCTACGCCGTAATGAACGCATATTGGACAACATTCCAATTGGCTCTCTGGGGATTATTGCCCTGGACGGTTGTCAGGACATGGGGAAAAAGGTCAATGACTACCTGGTAAAATGGCGCAGGGAAAGTGATCACGTCTACAAAGACGACGTTGTATTTAACGGATACGAGAGGGACACCTATCTGATTGATGCACGGGTTCCCAGATTCGGTTCGGGAGAGGCTAAGGGAATTATCGGGGAATCTGTGCGGGGAATGGACTTATATCTCATGGTAGATGTATGTAATTACAGCCTGACTTATTCCTTAACGGGACATATTAATCACATGTCCCCGGATGACCATTTCCAGAATCTTAAGAGAGTCATCGCAGCTATTGGGGGAAAGGGACGGCGGCTTAATGTCATCATGCCATTCCTGTACGAGAGCCGGCAGCACAAAAGAAGCGGCCGCGAGTCTCTTGACTGTGCCCTCGCGCTGCAGGAGCTTGTGAGGATGGGTGTGGATAATATTATTACTTTTGACGCCCACGATCCCCGTGTGCAGAACGCAATCCCCTTAAGCGGCTTCGAAACGGTCAAGCCCACCTATCAGTTTGTAAAGGGACTCCTGAACCGTTATGATGACCTTCAGATTGACAGTGACCATATGATGGCCATCAGTCCGGATGAGGGCGCAACCGGCCGCGCGGTCTATCTTGCAAATGTGCTGAATCTTGACATGGGGATGTTCTATAAGAGACGTGATTACACGAGGATTGTGAACGGGCGCAACCCGATTGTTGCCCATGAATTCCTGGGTTCCTCTGTGGAGGGCAAGGATGTGATTATCCTGGATGATATGATCTCCTCCGGAGACAGCATTCTGGATGTGGCGGGCCAGCTGAAGCAGCGCAAGGCAAGACGGATCTTCGCTGCTGCAACCTTCGGGCTGTTTACGAACGGGCTTGAGAAGTTTGATAAGGCTTATGAGGACGGGCTGATTGATGCGATTCTTACAACGAACCTGATCTATCAGACACCGGAGCTTCTGGAAAGGCCGTATTATATTAGCTGCGATATGAGTAAATATATTGCACTTATGATTGATACGCTGAATCATGATGGGTCGATCAGCAGTATACTGACGCCGAATGAGCGGATTCAGTATGCGGTGCAGGAATATAATAAGAGATAGCGTAAAAATAGGGGAGGGGGAGGACGCAGGCAGGAAGGCTTCCTGCCTGCTGTTTACTGGCTGCTCTAAATTTTGATTATATGATATGGAATTTTTAGCCTGGACAGTATCTCTTCTTCGCGTTTCTGGCAGGTGAAAAGGATTACCTGGGTTTTGTTTTTGTAAAGCCAGCCAAGTGTCTGTGCCAGGCGTTTGTCATCGTAGCAGACGAAGGTGTCGTCCAGGATGACCGGGTATTCTTCGGTGTGCATGAGTTCTCCTGCCGCCATGCGGAGGGCGAAGTAGACCTGCTCGATGGTTCCGCGGCTCACTTGTTCTATGGGGATCCTGCGATCCTGTGACAGGAGACTTAGGGACAGTCCTTCTGAGAGGATCAGACGGGTGTATTTTCCTCCTGTAATCTGGCTGATGATTTCTGATGCCCGGGTATTCAAGTCTTTTTTTAGCTTTTTCTGAAAGGCTTCGGCTAATTCTTCTATTCTGTTTTCTGCCAGCTGGAATGCATTTTTCTTGTCTTCGTATTCTTTATGTCCGCCTGTTATCTCATCTAGCTCAGCAAGGGATTCGCTTAGGTTATCGTACTGCACCTGTTTTTCCTGGAGCTCGCCTGCGTTGTGCTCGTATTCCCATATCAGCTTTTCTAAGGGGACTTTTTCCTCTTCCGGGGTTATTTCTTCCAGGATCAGCTCGGGCTCGGTCTTGACCTGCTGCTTTGCGATCTTCATGCGGTTCCATATGTAGATCAGGCCGCAGATGAATAATACGATTGTGACAAATCCGTTCCATGGTCTTGGCAGCAGGAGAAAGCATAGTATAAGTCCAACGGCCAGGCTGATGATTTCTATGGGGTGAACCCTCCATTTGTCCGGCCGGATCTCATCGAAGATTCTCTGTTTTACTTCCGGTTCCTCCTGCTTTTCCTGGCTGATCCGTGCTTTCCTGGCGGTTATCTCCTCTTCCAGATACTCCTGCTCTTCTCTGATGCGGTGAATGTCGCGCCAGATATAAGAGAGCTCTTGTTCCAGCCGCTCACGCTTGTCCTGCCTGACTCTGATCAGATCCCGGAGCTTTTTGTCTGCGTCTTTCTTTTTTTCCTGGAGCCGTCCAAGCGCCGCCTCCAGGTCCAGGTCGCTGTCTCCGGTCACATAATAATTGGTAGCGTAATTCTTAAGCTCAGAGGCAAGCGACAATCCGGGCTGTGCCTTTAGCTGTGCGATCGAAATAGTGTTATCAAATCCCTGGGCATTCAAGCCGTCCAGGAGCATCTCAAGATCCCCGTCTGCTTCACTTAACTGTTCCCCGTCTTCCAGACAGACAATCTCCACACTTTTTGCGAATTTGTCAAAATGCCGGTCTATGGCGAAGTGTCTGCCGCTGGTCTCGAAGATCAGCCTTCCGGAATAGTAATTGGGATTCTCCCACGGCTCATATTTGGAAAATGTGTCATGGTTTGCCGCGCGTCCGCGTCCCCGCTCCATGCCGAACAGCATCCCTTTTATAAATGTATGTATCGTTGATTTCCCGGATTCATTTTCCCCGTACAGAATCTGTATTCCGCCTGAAAGCTTTATGGATGTATCCGAGAATTTCCCAAAATTTCTAAGTAATAATTCACAGATTTTCATATTCTCCCCTTTTTGTTTCCATCAAAGCATGCACCCCCTCGCATAGTGCCTGATACTCCACGCTTCCCTCCCTGCATTCTGCAAAGCTTTCTATAAACTGTCCAAGAATATTTTCTCTGTTCTGTGCCTTTAACTTTTCGAAGGAATATGCGTAAGTCGTATAATCCGACAGTTCAATAACATTTCCATAAGGGTCAAGAACCTGGGGATCAAATACAGCCTCCGGATCCCGCCGGCCGGTCAGTATAACCTTGTAGATATTCTGCCGCCCTTTCTCATCCATTCTTTTTTTCAGTTCCTCCCGAAGTTCATGGCACGACATACTGCTGTGCACCTGGACCGTGAGATGAATATATTCTCTCGATGCAAACGGGATGAAGCTTGTCCGGCAGGCTTCTTCCGTGAGTTCTCCTGCGATATAGCCGTGGAGCCCGGTATCATTTTTATCAATGGGCTCAAGTGCGCCGGAAAATGCGATTCCCGGGCAGAGCTCCTGGGGCTTGTGGATATGTCCAAGGGCAATGTAGTCATAACCGAGCCTTAGAAGTTCTTCCTTTTTTAAGGGAATATGCTTCTGATCCCCGCCATGGGCAATGAGAATCTCATGGGCCTGCCGTCCCATGGGAAATGCGTCGCTTAAGCATGCCTTTTCGATCTCCCTGGCATAGTAGCTCATTCCGTATACCGCAAGGGAATACTCCGGAAACTCCACGCAGGTAATGTCGGGCGACAGGATCATGTGCACATTTTCCTCCCACTGAAAGGTACGGTAATAAGAATCTTTTTTTAAGTAATCGTGATTTCCCGCGATGATGACAACCTTGGTCGCCGTAAGTCTGCCGAAGAGGTAATTGAGTTCCTTTAGCTCTCTCTTCAGAGGCTGGCGGTGGAACAGATCTCCTGCGATCAGCAGCAGCTCTGTCTTCTGCTCCTCACAGACAGACAGGACTCTTTCAAGACTGCTCCAGATCTCCCTTCCCCTTTTTCCTCTGTGTGTTTTTCCAGTGTCCGGTTCTGCCCCCAAATGCACGTCTGCGATGTGTATGAATCTCATTTTTCTGCTCCTCTTCCTTCTTGTCCCCGGACGGCAGCGTCACGATGAACTGCGTCCTGTTATCATCACTCTTCGCACGAATCCGTCCGCCGTGCATTTCCACAATCTCTTTGGCAATGGCAAGCCCAAGGCCTGCACCTCCGGTTCCGCTTGACCGGGAGTTATCCACCCGGTAGAATTTTTCAAAAATGGTCTGAAGCATATCGCCCGGAATTTTGTGCCCATGATTCGTAAAGGTGATCTCCACGTTGCCGCGGCTCATCTGCGCACCGATGGAGATCTTTGTAGCCTCGTGGCAGTAGGCAATTGCATTTCTTAATATATTGTCAAATACACGGGCAAGCTTGTCCGGATCCCCACTAACAACCAGGTTTTCCTCGGCCTCTACCTCGCAGGTAAGGCATTTTTCCTGAAGCACCCCGTAAAGCTCGTCTGCAAGCTGTTCAAGCATCATAGACAGATTAATCTCCACCGGTTCAAGCTCGATATCCTGGAGATTATATCTGGTAATGTCAAAAAATTCGTTGATGAGCTCACCTAAACGCAGGGACTTCTCGAAAGCGATGTGGATATATTTTTCCCGCTCCTTTCTCGACATATCCGGATGCCCGTCCAGCATGCTTAAGTATGCCACAATGGATGTAAGCGGCGTCTTTAGATCATGGGCAAGGAAAAGTACCAGGTCATTTTTCTTTTTCTCACTCTCTACCGATTCCAGCTCCTGACGTTTAAGGGTTGCCTTGATCTCGTTCAGGCGGATCTCAATTGGCTTAAGCTCCGTGATCAGATGAATCGGCTCCGTGGACTCGGAGACAATATTTTCAATACCATTTCCCACCTGGTCAAGATACCTGGTCATCTTGGTGAGCGCCACATAGAAAAACAGCGCAAAAAGAAGGAGAAAGCCGACGATCATGAAAAAAATCTTGTTATTTCCAATAAGCTTCCAATAAAGATTAATCGCCGTCTGCTCCTTCACGTGAAAGGATGTGAGAAAATCCACGAATCCCTTCGCAAAGCTGTCATTATAGATGCCGTCTATGACATAATTCAACAGAAAACCGCCGACGAATACGGTCAGTGCCGTGACTAGTACCGTCTGCAGTAAGATGCTAAATTTGAGTTTTCGATAATTATTCTTCAACCTTATACCCAACTCCCCACACTGTCTTGATAAAGTCCGACTTTCCGGTAGGACTGCTCATCTTCTCCCTCAGATGCCGGATATGAACCATTACAGTGTTGTTACTGTTCTTGTAGTATTTCTCCCCCCACACATTTTCAAACAACTCCTCCGAGCTGATGACCTTCCCCCGGTTCTCACAGAGAAGCCACAGGATATCAAACTCAATCGGCGTGAGTGTGAGCGGCACCTCATTATAAACACATTCATGGGAATTCCTGTCAAGAAAAAGCCCGCCGAAATCAATCAGATTCCCTGCATCCCTCGACCCGTCATTATACTGGGTAGACCGCCGGATCTGCGCCTTCACCCTGGCAACCAGTTCCAACGGGTTGAAGGGCTTTGGTATATAGTCATCTGCTCCCAGCGTAAGACCCGTGATTTTATCAATATACTCCGTCTTCGCCGTCAGCATAATCACCGGGAAAGTATACTTTTCCCGAATCTGCTTTAAAATCTGAAAACCATCCACATCTGGAAGCATAATGTCCAGAATTGCAAGATCAATCCTTGTATTCCGGATGCATTTTAACGCTTCCTCCCCGGTGTAAAACTTTAGTACATTGTACTGGTCATTCTGGAGATACAGCTCAATGACATCCGCAATCTCCTTTTCATCATCAACTACTAGTATATTCATGCTGCTCCTCCCGTGCCCGGGACGGGGCATTTTTAAAAATGCCCCGTCCCAAATTGAAAATAGCCTGTCCCTTTTTGAGTTGGGGACGGGGTAAAATTAAAAATACCCCGTCCCCAACTGGCTAGTCGCAGTTGTTTACTGTTCTTGGGAATGGTACGACGTCCCGGATGTTGCTCATTCCGGTGAGGTACATGATGCATCTCTCGAAGCCGAGCCCGAAGCCGGAATGTCTGGTGGAGCCGTATTTCCTGAGATCCATATAGAATCCGTAGTCTTCTTCCTTGAGTCCTAGTTCCTTCATCCTTGTATACAGCTTGTCATAGTCATCTTCTCTCTGGCTTCCGCCGATAATCTCTCCGATGCCGGGAACGAGGCAGTCTACTGCTGCCACGGTTTTTCCGTCATCGTTCTGCTTCATATAGAATGCCTTGATCTCCTTCGGGTAGTCGGTCACGAATACCGGGCGTTTAAAGACTTTTTCTGTCAGGTAGCGCTCGTGTTCTGTCTGCAGATCCGCACCCCAGGATACCTTGAACTCGAATTTATCGTTGTTTTTCTCCAGTATGTCAATGGCCTCGGTGTAGGTGATCCGGGCAAAGTCTGCGGTTGCCACGTTATTAAGTCTGTCTAAGAGCCCTTTGTCCACGAAGGAGTTGAAGAAGTTCATCTCTTCGGGCGCGTGCTCCAGTACATAATTGATGACGTATTTTAACATTGCCTCTGCCAGGTCCATATCATCGTCAAGATCTGTAAATGCCATCTCCGGCTCGATCATCCAGAATTCTGCCGCGTGTCTGGTGGTGTTAGAATTCTCTGCCCGGAAGGTCGGTCCGAAGGTGTAAATATTTTTAAATGCCTGGGCGTATGTCTCTCCGTTCAGCTGCCCGCTTACAGTAAGGCTTGTCTCTTTTCCGAAGAAATCCTTTGTATAGTCTACCTCTCCTTCCTCGTTAAGCGGAATAGCTGCCATGTCCATGGAGGTGACATGGAACATCTCTCCTGCTCCCTCGCAGTCGCTTCCGGTAATGATCGGCGTGTGCACATATACGAAGTCTCTCTCCTGGAAAAATCTGTGGAGTGCATATGCTGTCAGTGAGCGCACACGGAATACCGCCTGGAATGTATTTGTCCTTGGGCGGAGATGGGCGATGGTACGCAGATATTCGAAGCTGTGGCGCTTCTTCTGAAGGGGGTAATCCGGTGCGGACGCACCTTCAACAGCAATCTCCCGGGCCTGGATCTCGAAGGGCTGCTTTGCGTGGGGAGTCGCAACGAGGGTTCCCGTCACAATAATCGCTGCCCCTACATTGAGCCTGGAGATCTCTTCAAAATTCTCCATGGTGTCATGATAGACGATCTGAAGCGGCTCAAAAAATGTTCCGTCATTTACTACAATAAAACCAAATGCTTTCGAATCGCGGATGCTGCGCACCCAGCCGCCTACCGTAATCTCCTTGTCAAGATATGCTTCTCTGTTCTTGTATAACTCTCTGATATTTACCAAATCCATACCAAATATACTCCTTTTTCTGATTTCCATACATACTTCCGCATGATATAATAAAGTAAGGATCTGTCCCAGAGAGTGTTTGAAAATTCATTCATGCCACCTGCACGCCCCACTTTTCGGTTAATTTGCCCTGCATTCAGTCAGCGCAGCCCGCTGCGCCTCCTTCATTTGAGGCAAATCCCCCACAAACTGTGACGCACAGTTGACATAAAGCAATTTTCAAACACTCCCTAAAATAAACTTTCATTCTGACTTGTCTAAATGAAAAGTTATTTCATGGCAGCTCCTGACCGGATGCCGTGCAGTGGGAT
This sequence comes from uncultured Dorea sp., assembly GCA_948602995.1. Taxonomy (GTDB): domain Bacteria; phylum Bacillota; class Clostridia; order Lachnospirales; family Lachnospiraceae; genus CAPEBR01. The sequence goes on along the minus strand of CAPEBR010000017.1, from coordinate 32,516 downwards.
GCACGGTTCCGTGAATAGTAACTGTGGATATTTTACCACACTTTATTATATTTTTAAAGGGAGGAATATTTATGCGGAAAATAGCACTTGGAAAGACCGGCATTACAGTGAATAAAAATGGCTTTGGGGCGCTCCCCATACAGCGTATTTCCCAGGAGGATGCGGTCTATCTCCTTCACAAGGCCTTTGACAACGGGATTGATTTTTTCGATACTGCCAGATTTTATACAGACAGCGAAGAGAAACTGGGGGCGGCTTTTGCGGACCGCCGGGACAGGATTTATCTCGCTTCCAAGACCGGAGCCCAGGATGCAGCAACCTTCTGGAAGGACCTGGAGACTACCCTTGGCAACCTGAGGACCGACTATTTAGATATTTACCAGTTCCACAATATTCCATTCTGCCCGAAGCCGGGAGACGGAAGCGGGCTCTATGAAGCCATGCTGGAAGCAAAGGAACAGGGGAAAATCCGACACATCGGTATCACGAACCACCGCCTGGCAGTGGCGCACGAGGCCATCGGCAGCGGCCTGTATGACACGCTGCAGTTCCCCTTTAGCTACCTGTCTTCTGACCAGGAACTGGAGCTTTTGAAAAAATGTGAAACGGCGGACATGGGCTTTATCGCCATGAAGGCTCTCGCCGGGGGACTCATCACCCACGCCGCGGCGGCCTATGCCTATATGCTTCAGTTTGAGCATGTACTTCCCATCTGGGGAATCCAGCGGGAGAGGGAGCTGGACGAATTTCTGGCCTGTCAGGAGCATGAGCCATCCATGGAGGGAAAAGTGCAGGAAATCATCCGCCGTGACCGCGAAGAACTGCAGGGCGAATTCTGCCGGGGCTGCGGGTACTGTATGCCCTGCCCGGCGAGGATTGAGATCAATACCTGCGCACGGATGTCACTTCTGATTCGAAGGTCTCCGTCTAGCGCACAGCTTACAGACAAAGCCCAGGCAATGATGAAGAAAATTGAGGAGTGCCTCCACTGCGGGAAATGTAAAGAGAAATGTCCCTATGGACTGGATACACCTTCCTTGCTAGAGAGAAACTATATAGATTACAAAGAAATTCTTGACGCACGGGGGACGGGGGAAAATTAAAAATCCCCCGTCCCCAACTCGACTTTGCGGTACGGCACATAAATATACCGCTCATTTTCAAATTTAATATCTTCCATTCTTTCCCCCAAAACGAGTGCTGCTATAAGCCGCGCTATTGCTTCTGCCTGCCCCTCTTTGTCATTATACACTGTTCCGGACAGCTTTTTTTCTATAACCGCCTCCATCCCTGTATCGGTTCCATCTATCCCAAAAAATACAGGAAGTGCAGTTTCTGTATAGTTCAATTTGTCATAGGCATCAATCGCACCGAGGGCCATATCATCGTTATTTGCCAGAACAAGTTCGATTTTGTGCTGGTGCTGGCTTATCATCTGGAGCATCCTGTTTTCCGCCTGAGCACGGCTCCAGTTTGCGATTCCGCTGCTTAACTTTTCAAGTTCAATACCGCTGCTGCGCAAAGCTTCTACTGCATTTTCCGTTCGGATAATAGCATCCTGATGCCCCGGCTCTCCCTCTAGTACTACATATTGGATCTTCCCATCCTTATTACGGTCTATCTGTGGTTTAGACTGAATCAGTGCGGCAGCAAGCTCTCCCTGCATAATACCAGATTGTTCTGCCGGTGCGCCAACATAATAAATCCGATCCCACTGCATGATGTCCTCAGCTACCGGTTCTCTGTTGAAGAAAATAAGCGGAATATCGTTCTCTCTCGCAAGATCTATAATATCCGAAGGAGTCGACCGGTCCACCAGATTCACACAGAGAACATTGCATCCGGCATCTATAAGCTCCTTCACCTGTTCGTCCTGCTTCCGCTGGGATCCTGCCGCATCCCTCAGCACCATAGTCAGCTCAACTCCTTTTTCTTCGTAATCATGAAGGCTCTCTTTCAGACAGGATACCATTTCACCAAGAAAGGTGTCGCTCTGATTATATACCGCCACTCCTACACAGATCATCTCCGCCCTGTCTGTCTCTTCCTTTCCACATGCACATAAAAGCTGTATGCATACAGCAAGTATAATGACTGCGAGCAAATATGACGCCTGCAGACAATATTTTTTCCCACTCATCTTTATCACCTGCTCTTTTCACTCAGTTTTTAAATTAGTTTTTACTGGCTCATTGTAAAAAGAAATTCCTGATTTTCCCTCGAAAACAGATTATCCCTCCATAGAACTGTAAAAGAAACCGTCCGGTTCTCCGGCTTTTTAAATATGCTCCCAAGACTTTCCGCCGCCTCCGTAAAGCTTTGATATCCTACATTAAACTCATCCGGGACCACCAGCGACCGGGCACGCCCCGTATCAAGGTAATATATCGCCTCCGTAGAATTCCCAATCCCGTATACCAGCGCACCGTGCAGATTATTTTTCGCCGCAGCCTTCCCAGCCGATATCACACTGTAATTATCAAGGGCTATTACAAAATCTACTTTCTCCTGCCTTTCTATGGCATGTTCCGCCCCCTCCCCGCGTTCCAGGTCAGAAAGATCCCAGACCGTTCTGGCTCCCATGGCATCCGCCACTGACCGGAATCCCTCTTCTCTGTCTTCCACCGCTTCAAAAGCTCTGTTTTCAGAAATAATTCCCAGTGTCTTTCCCTTCAGATTGCCATTATAATCTTTTACCAGTTCCTCCCCCAACGCCTTTCCAATCGCAAAATTATCCGGCTTTACAGTCGGCAAATCCAACGTGCCTTCTCCTTCTGTCGCCTGACTCTCTACCAGTATCACCGAGACCTTTTGGGGTACGTTTTTGAGCATCTTTTTCATATCAGCCCCTGGAACCGGCTGCACAATGACTGCATCCGCCCCATTCTGGATCTCCCTGTCTATGGCTTCTTTTTCCTCTTCCTCTGAGAGTATTCCATCCGTACTGACAACAAATACCTCTGTCTGATGATCCTGGGCAGCCATTCTAAGCCCATATTTAAAGGAAACCCATTGGCTGTCTTCCGAATTATGAATAATCACGGAGACCTTCCCGCGCTCCTCCCCATTCTTTTCACGGAGCATAGCAGCTGCCACAAGAATAACCATGACGCCCATCACTACTTCTATGAGAACAAATACTTTTTTACTGTTTTTCATCTATATTTCCCCGTCAGTCTTCCTTTCCTGTCTGCCAAAGGTATGTCCTGCTTCAAGAACCTTTCTGCTCTCCTCTGTATAAGGAATTGCCGGAATGCAGACAAATACCGTCGTCCCCTCATCTGGCTCACTCTCAATCTTCAGTCCATATTCATCCCCGAAAAATATCCTGATCCGGTTATTGACATTCACAAGTCCCACTCCCGATCCATGCTTATGGATCCGGTTATCGTCTGTCAGAAGACATCGGACCTCTTCCTCGGACATCCCGATTCCATTATCAGATACCGCAAGGAGCGCCCCTCCTTCTACTCTTCTCCCAGTCAGTTTTATCTCCCCACAATCATCCGCACCATGGAGCCCATAGTTAATCGCATTTTCAAGAATCGGCTGCAGGATTAATTTTACCGTAGACAGAGAATAAATTTCCGGGTCAACATCCATGATAAAAGAGAAGCAGTCCTTATACCGGATTTTCTGAATATTCATGTAACTTCGGGCATGCTGCAGCTCTTCCTCCACAGTAATCACCGTACGCCCTTTGGCGAGACTGATTCGAAAAAGCTTCGCCAGCTGGGAGATCATAAATACCGCCTCATCATTCCTTTCCCCCTCAACCATCCAGATAATTGAGTCCAGCGCATTATACAGAAAATGGGGATTGATCTGGCTCTGCAGTGCATCAAGCTCACTCTTTCTTCTTTCTGTCTGCTCCATGACAATTTTTCGCATCAAACTGTCAATCTGCTCATAAGACCGCTGTATGGAATCTCCGAGATAACGGATCTCCATGGGGCCGCCAACGTAAATCTCCGGTTTCTCTCCAGCCTCATATTCCAGAACTGACTCATTAAGCTTCAGCAGCGGCCTGGAAATCCTGGCTGAAACAATCTGGCTGACCGCCCCCAGCATCATCGCCATTAAAAGAATCAGCAGCACAATAAAATACCGGATATTAAACATACCATGGGTAAATGCGGAATTCGGAATGACCCCCACCAGCCTCCATCCTGTGTAACTGATTGTATTTACGATCACTTTTCGCCGCTCACCTTCAAAGACCTCATCATATACCCCGTCTCTGTAAGATGCTGCCTTTTCACTGTTTTCGCTCATAATACCATCACTGATCTGAATCTGCTGCGTATGGTAAATAATCTCTCCGTTGCTGTCGCAGAGGTAGTAATACTGTCCGTTATTCTGTGCATTAATCTTCGTCATCATCCGGGATATACCAGCATAATCCATGTCTACCAGAAGAACCCCCAGTTGGGAAATCCCTTTGTCTGTAAGTTCCACCACACGGCTTAAGGAAATCACCCAATAATACCGGAAGGTATCATCCTCAAAAAGATTCTGAATGTGAGGCGTAGAAAAGTGCATATTTTCCATCTCCGACATTGCCTGCTGATACCATCCCTGCCTTGTAACATTCGGATCCTCTTTCTGCGTAGCAATCGGTTCCGCTCCTATCAGACTCCCATACTTATTGTACAGGGCAATCGTCCTTAACCGTTCTCTGTTTGCCTCATAGAGCAGACTGAGTCCCTGCTGGATATCATTACCATGCTCCGAAAAATCATTTTCTTTAATTACATTATAATAGGCTGCATCCGAAACCTGACGCATATTCATGAGGTAATCTTCCATATTTTCTCCCGTCTGTTCCATCAGCTTCTGCGTTGCCTGAATCATCTCCTGTTGGGATGTCGCTGAAAAGCGGAAATACATAACAACCCCAAGTATCAGCATGATCGAGACAGAGATTGCCGAAAAAACAACCATTATCATCGTCTGCATTCCACTTGGTTTTAACCTTTTCCAGTATTTCAGACACCTCTGTATCAAATGCTTATCCTTCACCTTCTGTATACTCCGTTCTGTACCTGGAGGGTGATACGCCAAAACGCCGTTTAAACACATAGCTGAAATAATTCGGATCCGTATACCCTACCTTTTTCGCAATAATATAGCTTTTTTCATTCGTCTCTATTAAAAGACGCGAAGCCTGCTCCAACCGGTATTCCGTCAGATAACCCACAAAGGAATTTCCCGTCTTTTTTTTGAAGACTGTAGAAAAGTGGGAGTTCGAAACTCCAAGGGCGTGGCAGATCTTATCAAGGGAAAGCCCGGCATCTGCGTAATTCCCAAACACATACTCCTTTGCTCTGGACACAAAGGAGCCCGTAGACTGGTTTCTCTCTCTGTTTAACTCTTCCCACAGGGAGAGGCTGATGTCAGTAAGCCATCTTTCCAGTTCATCAGAATCCATGTCTAGAACCTGCCTGTAAAGTTCCCTCATATCATACGTAAAAACCTCTGCGCGGATCTCGTTATTCACCGAGAAACGATACAGCGAAGTGATTAACTCCATAATGTCTATATGATATTGCTGTAAGCTCCTCGCACTGGAAAAGGTAAGCTTCAGATACCTCTCTGCCGCCTTTATAACCTCCTTTTCCGACCCCATCCGGATCATCTTAAAGAGAACTGATAGATCTTCATCGTTTGCCGGACCGGGAACTCCCGTCTTCCCGGGAACAATTTCCTTCATATTAATCGCCCTGGATGCTCCGTATATCACTCTGTATGACACTGCCTCCCTGGCACTTGCATATGAGGCGGCAAGCCCGAGAATCTCTTCACATACCTGTCCCACTCCAACGGTAACAACAGCTCCGATAATGTGACGGACATATTTACAGAATCGGTCACACTCATCTGTCAGCTCCGATATCTCATTCTCCAGTTTCAGCTGTGTAATCAGAACCGTATTTCCAAGATAGGGAAATGATTTTGCCCGCCATTTTTCCCCGAAACGCTCTTCGGCCTGCTTCTGGACAGACGCCGACAAAAGAAGGGGGCTCATATCCCCCGGAACACAGGTTAGTGATACATGGATTACAATGCAGCAGAAATACGGTCCCGAAAAAGAGATCTGATAATCCGCTAAAAGCTTAAACGCATCTTGCTCCCTCATTCTTCCCTCTATAAGCATAGAATAAAAATTCGCCCTAAGGAGCGGCAGAGACTCCATATAATATTTCTGAAGAATCTCCACATTCTGCTTTTCGCTGATCTCCTGGTCAAGCTTAATCTTTAATTGCGTAAAGACTTCTGTCAACTCCCTGGAATTTACCGGCTTCAGAATATACTCTTCAACCTCCAGATGAATTGCCTCTCTTGCATATTCAAACTCATCAAACCCTGTAAAAATCAGGATCTTTGTAGCAGGAAACCCTGTTTTGATATAATGTGACAATTCCATGCCATCCATATACGGCATCTTGATATCCGTCATGACCACATCCGGCTGGTACTCCTCCACCATCTCAAGCGCCTTAATCCCATTGCAGGCATACCCGACAACGGAAAATCCAATCTCCTCCCAGTTCAATTTCCTCATAATAATCTGTATGACGTCTTCCTCATCATCCACCAAAAGTACTGTATACCTATCCATAACTTCTCTCCACTATATGCATGACTCCCTGATCCAGAGACTGCCTCGTGCCTGCTCAAACCACAACCCCAAAACGTCTCATATCATTATTATATCAAAACAAACAAAAAAGAGCCAGCATTCTATCTGACTCTTTGTGAAATCTTTATAATGGAGTTATTTCTTCTGCACATACTTCAGGCAGTCAAGTGTTACTGCTACCAGTATAATAATACCAGAGAATACAAACTGCAGGTTTGTATCAATTCCCAGTATTGTCAGCGAATAGGTTAAAGCAGTAAAAATGCACACACCGACTACCACGCCGGAAATCTTACCAATACCACCAGTAAAGGACACGCCGCCGACTACGCAGGCAGCAATTGCGTCCATCTCCCAGCCCTGCCCATATGCTGCTGATCCAGAACCGACCATTCTTGCGCATTCGAGCCATGCGCCAAATCCATATAGAATACCGGCAAGGACAAATGCGCCTACCGTCACGGCAAATACGGAAATACCTGAAACTGACGCCGCTTCCGGATTACCACCCACTGCATACAGATTTTTTCCAAATGTCGTCTTATTCCAGATAAACCACACAATGGCAATCGCCGCTGCCGCCCACAAAATAATAGTCGGAAATCCGTTAATCTTCGGGATAATAATATTCGGAATTGTCGGCTCAATAGCTCCAAAAGATACCCCCTTTGTTGCATAGGTAACAAGACCGAAGATGACCAGCATATTTGCCATAGTAGAAATAAACGGGTGCATCTTGAACTTTGCAGTGAAAAATCCTGCTATCGTTGTAAAAAATGTACATAAAATCACACAGACTACCAGAGCAAGTATAATCCTCACCCCGATGGACATGCCTGTAAAATCAAAAATATGTCCAAAAACTCCTCCTGTGTTAATGCCCTGGTGCATAATAATCGTCGCTGCCGTCATGCCCATCCCGATCATACGCCCGATGGAAAGATCCGTACCCGTAAGGAGAATCAGCCCAGCCACCCCAAGTGCAAGGAACATACGCGGAGATGCCTGCTGCAGAATATTCAGAACATTATTATATGTAAGCAGCGGTGCGTTTTTTACAATCGGCGTAATAATACACAATGCAATAAAAATTAGTATGATGGCAATATACAATCCGTTCTGCAGGAGGAAGCTTCTGCGGTTGAAAGTATATTTATAATTTTCCCACTTCTGAGCCCTTGCCTCCATAAAACTGAATTTTGACATCCGGAGCAGATCAATCAGATGATATTTGTACGTATAGGCCGCATGCCTTCTGTCTTTGATCTGCTGGAGTTCCTTTTCGAATTCCATCTTTGCTTCAAACTGCCGATTCTTATAGACATATTTTTCTTCCTTAATCTCCTGGTGGTCTGAAAGTTTGGAAATCGTCCCCTGATGCTCCTTCGCCAGCTCTGCAATCTTTTTCTTATAATTCTCCTTTGCGGCTGCCCTTTCCAGGTCGCAGCTTTCCTTCACCGGCTGGTAATATTCCTGGTCATAATGCGCTTTTATATAGCCTTCGGCGTCGGCAATCAGCTTTTCCACTTCTCCCTTGTTCTTTGCTTCCACTGCCTTTGCCTTTTCAAGCTCTGTATTCGCCTTAGCAATTCTTGCCTCCCGCTCTGCCTTTGTAAGAGCCCGGTCCCTTTTCGCTGCGTCAATCTGATTTTGAAGAGAGAGAACCTTATCCGTCCCATCTGCCCTCAGATTGTCAATCTCCTCCTGGAGTCTGCCCACATATTCCTCAACCGGCTCCCGGAGTTTTCTCTCCTGCTCCGCCGTAAGAATCTTACTGTTTCCATTCGCCATATTCTTCATCTCCCTCATCTATAGATATTTCGCACTGAGCCTTAACAGCTCTTCCTGATCTGTGTCTTTCGTATTCACAATTCCGGAAAGCCGCCCATTTGACATAACGCCGATACGGTTTGTGATTCCGAGGATCTCCGGCATCTCCGAAGAGACAACGATCACTGTCTTTCCCTGCTTTGCCATATTAATAATCAGCTCATAGATCTCATATTTGGCCCCTACATCAATTCCTCTCGTTGGCTCATCCATCATAAAGATCTGCGGTCCCCGTTCCAGCCATTTTCCGAAAATGACCTTCTGTTGGTTTCCTCCGGAAAGGCTTGAAATCATGTCGTCCGGTCCCATGCACTTTGTATGCATAATCTTGATCTCGTCAGCCGTTGCCTTCACCATCTTCGAATCAGAAAGGGCAATTCCTGATTTATACTGCTGCAGATTTGCAATCGTTGTGTTAAAAGTAAGATCTCCCTTAAGAAACAGGCCGTTGGCCTTTCTCTCTTCCGTAATCATGGCAAATCCGTGATCCATGGCCTCCTTCGCGCTATTGAAATTCATACGCCGCCCATTAAAATATACATGCCCGGACGCCCTGGTTCTCACGCCGAAGATCGTCTCTAAGAGTTCTGTCCGTCCTGCGCCCACAAGACCATATAGCCCGAAAATCTCTCCTTCCTTAACATCAAAGGAAATATCCTGCAGATACGGTGCAAACTTAGTGGACAAATGCCGGACGGACAGAATGGTATCCTTCGGCACATTATCAACAGGCGGAAACCTGTTTTCCAGGGAACGTCCTACCATGGCGGCAATCAATTCATTCATATCCGTATCATCTGCGCTCTTTGTCATAACCAGATTTCCATCCCGCAAAACCGAAATCTCGTCACAGATCTCAAAGATCTCATCCATCTTATGTGAGATATAAATCAAGGCAATCCCCTGCTCCTTCAACATCCTCATCATCTGAAACAGCTTTTCTACTTCCTGCACCGTAAGGGATGAGGTTGGCTCATCTAATACGATCACCTCAGAATTATAAGATATTGCCTTGGCTATCTCACACATCTGCCTCTGTGACACAGACATATTTCTCATAGACTGTGTCAAGTTCACCGTCATTCCCAGCTTTCTAAAAAGCTCTGAGGCTTCTTTTTTCATTCTTCCTTCATCGATTATTCCCATAGAATTACGCGGATAGCGTCCAAGGAACAGGTTATCAATTACATTTCTGTCCAGGCACTGGTTTAACTCCTGGTGCACCATTGCAATCCCGTTCTCAAGGGCGTCCTTCGGTCCGGAAAAGCTGACTTCCCTGCCACCGAGAAGAATCGTTCCTTCGTCTTTCTGATACGTACCGAAAAGACACTTCATCATAGTTGACTTTCCAGCGCCATTTTCACCCATAAGACCCATAACTGTTCCGCGCTTCACATCCAGGTTAATATGATCCAGAACCCGGTTCCTGCCAAAGGACTTACTCATGCCACGTATCGATAAGACGGTATTTTCTTTCTTATCTACCATTATTCTTTACTCCTGTTTTTTTATGCTGCTCTTCGCTCTAAATTCTGTGAAACAAAAAATCGAAATTTCCCGGAAAGCAAAAATTATCAGGGAGAATCGCTTCTCCCTGATACCTCTTTCCGAAAGGAAATATTCGAAAATTTACTGGCTAAGCAGTGCCGTATAGGAAGCTGCGTTGTCTGTCTTAACCATGTTGATCGCAAACGCATCATACTGTCCCGGGTTTCCAAGACGGTTCGTAATATTGGACTCTGTCTGTCCGTCACCGCCGATATATTCTACGTCAAGGTTCAGAATATCGTCATAATTCTGAAGAAGCGGCTGATAGGTCGCACTTAAAAAGTTATCTGATGCATTATAAATGTTAAGCCAAACCTTCTTAACGGCATGTGCACTTTCATCAAGTTGTGCAGATACTGGCTCGTAAATCTTAGTGGAATCCGTAAAGTCCTGATAATTGTCTGCTGTCACCGCAACATTCAGTGCATAGTAGGAACGCTCCTCTTCCCTATATACATATACATCATCACTCAGTACATTTCCCGCATCATCTGCAGTGCCGATACCTGTGTCAACGTCTACGCCGTCCAAAGCATTACGAAGAACACGTAATGTCAGGTAAGCCTGCACGTCTGCGTGCTGACTGATGGTTCCGCCATACCCCTCTGCAATCGCTGCAACCGCATCACTATTGGCGTCATAACCAAATGTAGGCACTTCATTATCCTTTGACCACGCATTAAACATGGACATGCCCATTCCGTCATTATTGGAAGCAATAATATCAATTTCGTCGCCAAAGGAAGAAGACCATGTACCAATTGCATTTCCTGCTGTAGCAGCATCCCATGTAGCTCCTGCGGAATTCTTCATTTCCTGGGAAGCAAGCTCACGCACAGTATATTTCTTCCCGCCAATCTCAAGTGTCCCGTCCTGTACCGCAGATGCAGAGCCATCTGCATTTGTTCCAACAGGCTCGCTATTGATATCGCCGTCTTTTTCCACTCCTGTCCCGAGTGCTTTTCTTACGCCCCTTGTACGTGCAATGGAGTCATTGTGTCCGATATCTCCAATCGCCAGTACGTACCCGATTACGCCATCGCCATTGCGGTCAATCTTATCAATGTTATTTTCAATGTACTCCTTAATCATAGTTCCCTGAAGCTCTGCACCCTGGTTCGCATCAAATCCCACATAATATGTTTTATCATTGAAATTCAAGGCTGCTGTGTCAAGTTCTCCAGTAGAACTGTTGGACGGCTGACGGTTAAACCACACTAAAGGCTTGTCCTTATTTGCCACATCCGATGAAGATGCACCGCCATCTGTACCTTCCGTTTTTGCTGATGATCCCGTGTCGTCTGTTCCTGATGTGGAATCACCGGAACTACATGCTGCAAGCGAAAGCCCTAACAACGTTGCCATCGCCAAAGAAACAATTCTTTTGTTCATACTCTTTCTCCTTTTCTTTACACGCTTTTGCGTGTTTTTTTATTAAAGCCAGTATATAGGATATAAAAAATGAAAAACATAGAATATTTTTTTCTTCACATTGAAATTTATTAGATAGTATTAGACAATAAAAACTGAAAACTGATCAACAAAAATGAAAAGCGGTTTCTAAGCAGAGAAACCTCCGCGACTATCCTGACAGAAAATGCCGGGACCGGCGATCACAACCTATTTACGATGAATACGCCTCATAACCATCTGTTCCTAAATTACCTAGAGCGTGTTTGCAAATTGCTTTCTGCCTACACGCTCTAGTACAACGAAAATTAAGTTTTGGATAGTCTGACGCAGAATATTTTTCTGAGAGTGCTGCTTCACAAACGCAGACGTAGCGGTGGCTACGTCGAGGCTTGGGGAGTAGTGCTATCAGGAAAATAGGCAAGTCAAAGCCTGTTTATTTCAGCATCTTATCTACGCTCACCAGTTTCACGCTCAGCACGAAGATCTGCGCCGCAAGCTCCAGTTCCTCCACTGTCGGGAAGGATGGCGCGATTCTGATATTTCTGTCTCTCGGATCCTTTCCATATGGGAAGGTTGCGCCTGCCCCGGTCATGATAAGGCCTGCTTCCTTTGCCTTTTCCACAATCGCCTTTGCGCATCCATCCAGTGAATCAAAGGAAATGAAATATCCCCCCAATGGTTTTGTCCATGTTCCGATGCCGAGACCGCCCAGCTCTCGCTCCAGAACTTCCTGCACCTTCTCGAACTTTGGACGGAGAATTGCGGCATGCTTTTTCATATGCTCGAACATCCCCTGCATATCTCCAAAAAATCTTACATGACGAAGCTGATTCAGCTTGTCGTGACCAATTGTCTGGAACTGCATATATTTCTTTGCATCTGCAAGATTTCCCCTGGAGGCTGCCAGTGCTGCAATGCCCGAGCCCGGGAATGATACCTTGGAGGTGGAGATAAACTTAAGCACAATATCCGGATTGTCTGATTTAATGCATTCATTTAATATTTCCAGGATCACATCCTTCTTATCTTCATAGAGATGATGAATAGAATAAGCGTTATCCCAGAAAATACGGAAGTCCTTCGCGGCAGGCTTCAGGTGCGCGAACCTTCTTACTGTCTCATCTGAATAGGAAATGCCTGTCGGATTTGAATATTTCGGTACGCACCAGATGCCCTTAATGGATGCGTCCGAGGAAACAAGGCTTTCTACCATATCCATATCCGGTCCTGTCTCCAGGAGCGGTACATTAACCATCTCAATCCCAAAAAACTCTGTAATTGCAAAATGCCGGTCATATCCCGGTACCGGACACAGGAATTTTACCTTATTAAGCTTTGACCACGGGGTGCTCCCCATAAACCCGTGAGTCATGGCCCGGGAAATTGTATCAAACATGACATTCAGGCTCGAATTTCCATAAATTAATATACTTCTCTCTGGAACCTCAGACATATCCGCCAACAGCTTCCTCGCATCAAAAATACCATCCAAAATACCATAATTTCTACAGTCCACGCCATCAGAGCTTACAAGGTCACTGTCGCCCTTCAGAACATCCATCAGACCGCAGCTTAAGTCAAGCTGTGCCTTCGACGGCTTTCCCCGTGACATATCCAGCTTAAGCCCTTTTGCCTTCACCTCTTTAAACTGCTTCTCCAGCTCCTTCTTAAGAGCCGCCAATTCCTCTTTCGTCAACTGACTGTACGGTTTCATCCCAGACTCCTCCTGCTTACTTTATTATTTACGCTCCTTGCGCACTTTATTACGGTCAGCTCATCTTTGCGCAGACCCTTGCAAGTTATACTGCGCGCCAGATAAATCTGCCGCACAGCCGCATGCGGAATTATGCCGCTTTACGGCTACGGCTAGCGCAATACTCACGGCAGATTTCATCGGCCGTGAGTATATATTTCGTACCATATGATATTTTATTCAAAAACGCAGGAAAATGCAAGCAAAACTTGCATTTTTTTGTGTTTTAGCAGGAAAAAATGCGATTTTTTCGTTTTCCCATGCAATTTATATAGGGCAAACTCTCAATTGTAGTTGGGGACGGGGTAAAATTAATTTTACCCCGTCCCCAATTCGCTGTTAGCTGCTTTTGCCAATATGGTAGTCTGTCTTGAGTATGTACATGATGCTTCTGGATATCACGTCTACAATTAGAAATCCGAATGCAATGGCAAGGCATGTCTCCAGCAGTATGATCATCTCGCTGGTTGCCAGGCTGCTGTCACTTGTTACGCACCCGAACATCATATAATAGAGGTTTGGTCCCGGAATCAGCGGAAATACGGATGCTGTCAGGAAGATGGTGGACGGCGCCTTGTTGATCCTGGACATGATAAATGCATAAAATCCTACAAAAACTGCCGCTATTAATGTTGCCCGGAAATTTCCAAGCTTCATGGCATCTGCTATGATGTAGATCCCCCATGTAAAGAAGGCTCCGATTCCAGAGTATACAACCTGGCGTCCCCGGATCTTAAACCACATTGCAAATCCGATACATGCTATTGTACAAGAAATCAGCTGGATCGGTATATTGTGATTCAGTATGAATCCATCTGATGATGTTCCGTCAAGCATCAGTATGGCAACGGCAATCCCAAATGCAATCCCTGCCGCACCGAGCACAGAATTCATAATATGAAGGGAGCCGGAGATAAAATCTCTTTGCAGAAGATCCCGGATTCCGTTCGTAACGCCCAGTCCACTGATCAGGAGCATGACGATTCCAATCATGACCCGGTCCGGATGGCTGCCTATACCGGCCCGCATGGCTGCCAGTATGATCAGCTCAGAAAGAAATGAGAGGATCATATTGTAGATCAGCAGGTTGCTTTCTCTTTTCCCGAGCCAGTCTCCGACAACCACAATCATCAGTGATACAATCACTGCCACCAGCGCATCTGTAAAATTGCATCCAAAAAACACCGCAAATCCGGTTCCGCCCATAATTCCTGCAAAATACTTTACTGCCGGATGCTGCTTCTCCCTTGACATAACCTCAAGGTATTTCTCACGGAACTTCTTCTCATCCGGCGTATGGGCACACACATACCTGGATAAATTATTCAGATAATCCAGGCGGTCAAAGTCAATATCCGTTGATTCTATCTGCCGGATCTGTGTAATAATGTCTCCTTCCGGCGTCTCGACTGTAATCTGAAGATTACTTGGAATGGCATATACATCATACCGCTTAAATCCATAGCTTCTGCACATCCTGTACAGGCTGTCCTCCAGCCTGAAATTCTCTGCACCGCTTTTTAGCATCTCCTCTCCCACATCAAGAATGTTCTGTACAATCCTGTTATAGTCCATAATCAGCCACCTCAGTCTTTCACATCATGCTATATGCAGACTGCTCTGCATTTATTTCTTCTTTCAACTCTCGTATCATCATATCATCAATTCCCCATAAGTCAACAGATTTTTTCATGTTTTGCCAAAATCTTTTATCTATAGTATAATAAATATTAATAGATTTAAAACAGGCGGATGGAATGTCCGCGAATAATAACTCATAAAATATGAAAAGAAAAAGTGGGAGGATATATGTATGGACCAGAACAGAGTGAAAAGAAATGCACTGCTTGCAGAGCAGATCATCAAAAATCTGAGGACACGGAATATGGAAGGCTTTTATGCCAGGACAAAGGAGGAAGCTCTTAAGACGGCGCTGGCGCTGATCCCGGAAGGTTCCGCCGTTTCCTGGGGCGGCTCTATGTCCATTCAGGAAATCGGCCTTAAAGACGCCATCTGCCTGGGTAATTACAGGGAATATAACCGGGAGGATGCCAGGACGCCTGAGGAGAAACGCAGTGTGGAACTTGCCACATATGACTGTGATTTTTTCCTGACCAGTGCAAATGCGGTATCTGAGGATGGAGTGCTTGTAAACATAGACGGCAATGCGAACCGGGTGTCTGCTATTGCGTATGGCCCGAGAAATGTTCTTATGATCGTTGGCATGAACAAGGTCGTAAAGGATCTTGATTCTGCTCTCTCCCGCGCAAGAAATGAAGCTGCCCCCATCAATGCCCAGCGTTTCGGGCTGGATACACCCTGTTCCAAGACCGGCGCATGCTTTGACTGTAAGATGCCTGATACGATCTGCTGCCAGTTTTTAATCACCAGGTATTCAAAACATCCAGGAAGAATAAAAATTATATTTGTAGGCGAAGAATTAGGATTTTAGTATTGACTTATCCCCGGACATTTGCTATAATAAGCAAGTGTCCGAAAGACATAAAAGAATACGGCGCAGTAGCCAAGTGGTAAGGCATGGGTCTGCAACACCCTGATTCACCGGTTCAAATCCGGTCTGCGCCTCTTAGAAAAGCCCGGAAATTCAAGGTTTCTGAGGCTTTTTTATTTTTTATATCACTTTAAAATAATTTTAAAAAAAGGTGGCACGGAATTAGTGAACCAGCGCATCGATCAGATTTATTTTCTTTAATGTGTTGCCAAAATTTACAGACCGGTGTGGGGAGTTGAACCATGTGAACGTTTATCAGAAAAATCCGTCCAGGCCGCATATGGAACTCGTGAGGGAGCCTTTGGGGTGTCGTTGTAATTGTCTGTCTTTTGTATATTTTTGAATATAAATCAAAAGGAGAACCGGACGCATCCAATTCTCCTAAGTACGCTCCGCAGAGACGCACCACTATTCACATTTATAGTATACAAAAAAAGGATAGAAAATGCAAGGATTTTCACGATTTAACAAAATTTTTTAATTTGGTGAGTTTAGCATTATTATCCGTATGGATAATCTGGTTAAATATACTTATTGGAACATTGCTGCGTAATTTTTCTACAATATCTTCAAATCCCGATATTATACGTTTCATTTCTGTTTTGGATACATAAAGAAGTTTGAGTTGGTAAATTACCAAAACTAAATAGTCTGTGATAGTTTCAAAAGTTAGTCCCTTTACTCCAGCAGCATTAGAAATCGCATTTCCCACCTGTTTATCAATGTTTCCCGTTCGGAAACGTGTATCAAAAACCACGTCATTATGCGCAATGGCATTTCGAAGGTCTTTCGTAGCATAACTCAGACGTTGAGGCATCATAGCATTTGAATCGTCAGAATATCGTATTCCCAGTTTTTTTGAGATGTACGTCCTGCAATTTTGATTTAAACACGAGACAAAATGCCCGAATTCACCAAAACTAAGTAATTCGAAAGTCGCCCATATTGGCAGGTTGGCATCTTCACGAAGATAGTGATCTGCAATTCTTTGAAATTCAGCATATAGAAAAGTCATATTGGAACATAGAATTTATCCAGTGCTTCCAAAATTTTTTTAATAGAAATTCTGCCTGGCTTCATTATAATAAAATGTAGCAAAAGAATTAGGAGGAAGCAAATATGGAACGAAATCGCAAGTATAGTTCGATTGAAAAGATAATCGAAACTGTAAATGATAAATTAAAAGGTGAGCAAAAGATTTTTGAAATGTTTAAAAACTGCTATACGAATACATTGGATACTACAGTAAAAGGTATGTCAGATGGAACAACATATGTGATTACAGGAGATATTCCGGCAATGTGGCTGAGAGATTCAGCAGCACAGCTTCGGCCATATCTGATTGCAGCGAAAGATGAGCCTGCAATTGCAGATATTCTGACAGGCTTATCGAAGCGGCAGTTCATGTATATCCAGATTGACCCGTATGCCAATGCATTCAATGAACAGAATAACGGAAATTGCTGGGAAGATGATGATACGGATATGAATGGATGGGTGTGGGAACGTAAATACGAGGTGGATTCTCTCTGCTATCCATTGCAGTTTGCATATTTGATCTGGAAAAATACCGGGCGCACAGAGCACTTTGATGAAGTCTTTAAAAAAGGAGCAGAAAAAATTATAGAGGTATTGTGCAAGGAGCAATATCACGAGGAGAGATCTCCCTATCATTTTATAAGACGGAATACATATTACACAGATACACTTTCCAGAGACGGAAAAGGTGCTCTTGTAAAATCGGGGATTGGTATGACATGGTCAGGATTCCGCCCCAGTGATGATGCGTGTACATATGGATATCTTGTTCCGTCTAATATGTTTACAGTTGTTGTACTTGGATATCTGGAAGAAATAGTGGATAAGATTTTTCATGACAAAAAATTAAAAAACAAGGCGAA
Source organism: uncultured Dorea sp. (assembly GCA_948602995.1). Lineage (GTDB taxonomy): Bacteria > Bacillota > Clostridia > Lachnospirales > Lachnospiraceae > CAPEBR01. The sequence goes on along the minus strand of CAPEBR010000017.1, from coordinate 14,916 downwards.
AGCTCTAAAACAGGAAATTTATGAAGGAATAGAGTCTTATGGGATAACAAAAACAGAGGAATTTGGAGAGATCTATGCATATGAGACAGATGGATTTGGCCAGTATAATTTAATGGATGATGCAAATGTGCCAAGTCTTCTTTCTATGGAATATCTAGGTTATAAAGCAAAAAATGAAGAGACAGCAAAAAATACAAGAAGGTTTATCTTAAGTGAAGCGAATCCATATTATTATGAGGGGAATAAAGCGGCCGGTATTGGAAGTCCACACACACCGGCAAAATATATCTGGCATATAGCCATGGCTATGGAGGGACTGACTGCAAAATCAAAAGAAAAGAAATTGGAGATACTTCATAAGCTTGCAGAAACTGACGGCGGTACTGGGCTTATGCATGAAAGTTTTCATGCAGATGATGATACGAACTATACAAGGGAATGGTTTTCCTGGTCGAATGCTATGTTTAGTGAGCTGGTGCTAGATTATTGCGGATATCAGATAAAGCGTTAAAGACGCGAATGGGATTTGCTCACACCTGAATCATTTTCTTACGGACTTTGCAGTAAATGCAAAGTCCTGTGTGAACAGTAATATGAATAATGTTCAGCAAAACTAGAATTCTTTGAATTGATATATTTCTGCTTACATAATAAAATGATTATAAGATGAAAAAAAGAAATATAAGGAGTTTAGATTATGTTTTTGACAGACAGAAAATTAGAAAGGCGTATCAGCGAGATAGAACAGTACAGATACAGGGATATAATCGGATTGAAATGCTTTGCGGCGATGGCAGATCATCAAGGAGTTGTGAATCCAGAACTTCCGGCATTTCAGGGATGCGAAACTATAGAAACAGGCCAGACCTGGAAAGGGCGGGATAAGTTTCTCTGGCTGCATAAAGATGTGCGGATTCCCATTGAATGGAAAGGAAAAAAAGTAGTCGGAATATTTGATTATGGCAATACGGGAGCTGGAAATAATTCTGGCTTCGAATCTATGATTTATGTAAACGGAAAGATGTATCAGGGAGTAGACGTCAATCACAAGGAAGTTTTTTTTGAGGATGCTCTCTGCGGAACAGATGTAGATATTACCTTTCGCCTGTGGTCAGGCTTAGAAGGCGGCGGCGTCCCCACCGAGCAGGAGCATCGGATTGCGCGGGCTGATCTTGCGTGGCTGGATGAGAAAGTAGACGATTTCTACTATATGGCGTCTATGGTGTGGCAGACAATAGCGGAACTTGACAGCTCTGATCCGATACAGCATGAACTTCGCAAGTCGCTGGATAGCGCATGCCATTGTATCGACTGGTCGTATCCAGGCAGCAAGGGCTTCTACGAATCCGTGCACCAGGCGGACGATGAGCTGAACAAAAGCATAGATTCAATGGATAAGAACTCTATGATCAACGTATACTGTGTGGGCCATACCCATATTGACGTGGCATGGCTTTGGCGGTTAAAACACACAAGGGAAAAATGTTCCCGCTCTTTCTCAACAGTATTTCGTCTGATGGAAATGTATCCGGAATATATTTTCCTGCAGACACAGCCCCAGTTGTACGAATATATGAAAGAAGAATTTCCGGACATTTATGAAAATATCAGGAAAAAAGTGTGTGAAGGCCGTTGGGAAGCAGACGGCGGTATGTGGGTAGAAGCAGACTGTAATCTGACAAGCGGGGAATCTCTTACAAGACAGATCCTTATAGGCAGTAAATTCATAAAGGACGAGTTTGACAAGGATGTGGAGTATCTGTGGCTTCCTGATGTATTCGGCTATTCGTGGGCGCTTCCGCAGATTCTTACAAAGGCCAGAATTAACACCTTTATGACAACGAAGATCAGCTGGAATCAGTATAACCGTATGCCTCACGACACATTTAAGTGGAAAGGAATCGACGGCAGTGAAGTCCTGACGCACTTTATCACGACGCCGGAGCCGTGGAATGAAAAAGATTCCTGGTTTTATACTTACAATGGGAAATTGCTTCCAGGAACAGTAAAAGGTATATGGGATTCCTATAGTGAAAAGCAGCTTAATAAGGATCTGCTGATAGCGTTTGGGTTTGGAGATGGCGGCGGCGGTGTAAACCGCGATATGCTGGAATACCGCAGAAGGATAGATAAGATACCAGGGCTGCCAAATCTTAAGACGTCCACCGCGGGAGAATATTTCCGTAAGCTTCAGGATACGGTGAAAAATACGAACCAGTATGTCCACACATGGGACGGGGAATTATATCTGGAATATCACCGGGGAACTTACACAAGCCAGGGTTATAACAAACGCATGAACCGTAAGATGGAGCTGCTTTACCGCAGAGCTGAGTGGCTGACGGTAATGGATGCTCTTCTGTCCGGTGATATAAGCGGAGCAAAACAGGAGGAACTGACAAAAGGCTGGAAGCATATTCTGACGGATCAGTTCCATGATATTATTCCGGGCTCATCCATTCACGAGGTTTATGAAGATTCCAGAGAAGATTACGCTTATATTGAAAAAATTGCCCGAAGCGTAGAACAGGAGGCATATGAAAATGTGCTTAATCCAAAAGAAAATACATATACGGTATTCAATGCTTCTGGCTGGGTGATGGATCAGCTGGTTACGGTTCCAGGTAATGCAGAGGGCGTCTGCAGGGATACAGACGGGAACGAACTTATCTCACAAAAAGGACACGGGGTTACTTATGTTGAGGTAAAAGATATCCCATCAATGGGAACGAAAACGATTATTTTTGAGGAAGCACAAAGAGATGTTCCCAAAGCGGCGTTTACCGTCAACGGAAGGGAAATAGATACTCCTTATTATCAGATTTCATTGAATCAATATGGACAGATTACGAGATTATTTGATAAAACCTATGCCCGTGATGTGATTTCCAAAGGACAAAGGGGAAATGTACTTCAAGTATTCGAAGATAAACCATTGGATAATGATGCATGGGATATTGATATTTTCTATCAGGAAAAGATGCGCGAGATTATGGATCTCACTACATTTGAGATTACAGAAATGGGACCTCTCAGCATGAATATCCACATGGAATGGAACTATATGAATTCCTGTATCAGACAGGATATGATCCTTTACAGCAGCAGCAGAAGGATTGATTTCAGGACAAATGTAGAATTCCACGAACAGCATCAGCTTTTGAAAGCAGCATTTCCGGTAGATATCCGTTCAACCTACGGGACATACGATGTGCAGTATGGCAATGTAAGACGCCCGAATCATTGGAATACGAGCTGGGATATGGCGAAATTTGAGACAGTGGCACATAGGTGGGCAGATCTGTCAGAGCGCAATTATGGCGTAAGTATACTGAATGACTGCAAGTATGGCCATGATATTAAAGATAATGTACTGAGAATCTCACTTCTGAAAGCAGGGACACATCCAGATCATCTTCAGGATCAGGGAGAGCATAATTTTACCTATTCCCTCCTGCCCCATAAAGGAGATTTTGTAGAAGGAGAAGTTGTTCAGGAAGCCTTTGCATTAAATGAACCAATGCAGGTTATGAAAGGAAAAAGCGCTCTTGCGTACGACAGCTTCGTGTCTTTTGATAATGAACAGGTGGAAGTAGATGCAGTTAAGAAATCTGAAGATGGAAAATATGTTGTGATCCGTTTCCATGAGTTTGCAGGCTCAAAACAAGATGTGACGGTGAAGCCTGGATTCCTATGGCAGGCATGGGCAGAGTGTGATCTAAGAGAACGTCCGATAACAGAATTTACGCAGGATGAGATACATATGAGTCTTCACGCATATGAAATAAAAACAATACTGATAGCAGTGTGATAGTTTAAGGAAGGTGTACCCAGGATGGAAGAATTATTCAATATTGAAAAAGTATTAGACTTTTGCGAGAAGGTGTGCTATTTTTTTACGATAAATCTGTTGTTTATTATTTCAAATTTTCCAGTGCTGTTATTCCTTTTGTTCATCGGCGCAGGTCAGATCCGGGAATGCCTTCCGCTGTTTCTGTTCTGTCTGATACCGATGGCTCCGGCATTATCTTCAGTAATGTATACAATGAACCGGCTGATTCACGGAACACAAGGAAAGGCACTGCAGGATTATAAGAAGGGATATTGTTCAGAGTTTCTTCAAAAAATAGGACTTGGCGCAGGTCAGCTGCTTGTGATTATCATGTGTTGGACGAATATAGAATTTTTTACATTGCAGGTAAATATTTTTCCGCTTACGATTATATTTATTATATTATTCGCAGCGGCGGTTCTTGTTACGCCGAATCTTTATATGCTTGCAAGCCGTTATGAAATGAAAAATGTACAGATAGTTAAAGCAGCAGTTACACTTCTAATTGCGAAACCAGTGTCTACTCTTGGAAATATTGTAGCGCTTGGTATTGTCCTTGCAGCATTTGAAATATCAGCGGGAACGACAGTGCTGTTTATGGGGAGCATTTATGGATTTCTTGTGATGTTTATGAATCAGGGTGTTATTCGTAAACTAGAAAATAAATAATAGTTATCTGGCAGTAAGGAACTGTCAGGGTTTGAGGAGATGCAGGAATGGGAACTGCATTTCCTCTTTATGCTATCCGGAGGGAGCAAAAAAATGGATATGAAAGGTTCAAAACAATTGTATAATAAGTTATTGCTTATTTATACAGTTATTCTGGTTTGCGCCATATCAGCGCTGGTTTTCTATTTTTATAACAGTACAAAAAATCGTTTTTTAGAACAGAATCTAAGTTATACGAAGATGATGAGTGAGTCGGCAGCATCTTATCTGGGAGATTCTTCTGATACTGCAGAATATATCCATCAAGATTTATACAAGTCGAATATGGAACTAGGGGATGCGCTGCATTATATGTCAGACGAGCCTCCAGATTATCAGCAATACCGTCTCAATACTTACAGCGAAAACAAAACCGGTGAATATAAAGGAATTGAAAAGTTTTTTCTGGATGCGTTCCAGGCATATAACAGTTTGAACCATATTACACTTTTCAGCTATGAGCGTGATGAAATCACGGAATATACAAGAGATGGTAAACGTTATAGAAGGAATGGTGATAAAGAGTTTAAAAAAATGCTTGAAAAAGGCGATCTGGTGGGAGAGGACAGCTTTTCTTATTTGAAAGAGATACGCGATCCGGTAACGATGCAGGTAAAAGGATGTATGATCCTCGGATTCAGAAGCAAAAGATTTGAAAGCATTAAGGAATATTATTCCCATGCGGAATTGATCGTATATAATGAGGCAGGAACAGCTGTATTTGACTCCACGGATGAACACAACATTTCAGATATTATCAATGCGGACGATAGAGGACGCTTAGAAGAAGTGCTTGGCGCTTATGTAGAAAATACCCAGGATGGACAGTATCATGCCGTCAGCTATCTGGAGAAAAAACGAGCGGCAAAAGTACCGTTGTCTATCCTTATCATGATCCTGGCGGTTGGGATCATCGTGATGATCCTGGGAGAGATTTTCGTAAGATATCATCTGCAGAAGCTTGCAAAAAGACTGAACCGGATATTGGACGGGATGTCGCAGGTAATGGATGGAAAGCTGGATGTGCATATACCGGCAGATAATAACGGAGATGAGCTGGATGTTATCTCCAGATGCTTTAACGAGATGTGTATAAATCTGGATGAGCATATTAAGAAACGGTATCTTGCGGAGATTGAACAGAAAAATGCAGAGATGGCGGCGCTTCAGAGCCAGATTAACCCTCATTTTTTATATAACACGCTAGAGGCTATCCGCATGAAAGCCATCTGTAACGGCGACCGGGAAGTAGGAAAGATGCTTTATAGCCTGGCCGTGACATTCCGGGCACAGATTAAAGAGGCGGATGTTATTACACTGGCGCAGGAACTGCATTACAGTAAAAAATATATGGAGCTTTTTAAATTCCGCTATCAGGATCAGTTTCAGTCTTCGGTGGAATGTCCGGAAGAATATCTGCAGATCCCGGTTATAAAGTTTGTGCTGCAGCCTGTTATCGAAAACTATTTTATACACGGTATGCGTATGAAGGAGCAGGACAATTTTATCCGGATTGCGGTGGAAAAGGAAGATGGCTGCAGGATTATCGTGGAGGATAACGGCAAGGGGATGACAGAGGAAGAAATTGACGCAAAGAATAAGGAGCTGGAACATGATATTATGAAAAAGCAGGGTTCTATCGGCATTTCCAATGTGAACCGGAGGCTGAAAGCTGTATATGGCAGGGCATATGGGATTCATGTAGAGGCAAGGCCAGGAGGAGGCCTTCGGGTTGTCTTAAGCTTTAAACCGGAATAGAATGATGAAGTAAAGGGAGGGAAAATACGCGATGAAGAAAGTGATGATAGTAGAAGATGAAGAACTGATCCTGCAGGGGATACGGAATATCCTGGATTGGGAGTCTTTAGGACTTGACGTCGTGCATCTGGCCCATGATGGCACAGAGGCGCTTCAGATGTGGGAAAAGGAGCCTGTACATATCGTAGTGACAGATATCAGCATGCCGGAGATGGATGGATTAACGCTCCTTCGGAAAATCAGGGAAAAGGAAGAGCAGGTATGTTTTATTATCCTGACAGGATATGATGAGTTCGATTATGCCAGAGAGGCGATACGCCTGGGAGTTGAAAATTACATTTTAAAGCCGGTCAATGAGGAGGAACTGGAACGTCAGCTCCTGGAAACCGTGCAGAAATTAGAAGAGCAGGATAAGAAAAAACTTCAATATATTGACGAAAAGACACAGTGGATGCATTTTTTAAACGGGAAAGCAGAGAAGGAAGAATATGGTAAATATGAAAAGCTGCTGAATCTTACAAGCGGATATGAAAGTTACTATACGGCTGTCATGAAGTGGAATGCGGAGGGATTGAAAGAAAAAAAGATAACAGAAGTACTTGTAGAACTAAAGAAAGATAACAGGCTAAAAATCGTACATCTTCCACCGGACAATCTGCTGATGGTGATAGCAGATGCCAAAACAGATGAAAACGGGATATTGGAATACTTTTTGGAACTGCAGAACAGGATAGAGAGCCGTTTTGACATCATGACTTTCATTGGCGTGGGTTCATCCTTTCATAGTATTGAACAGCTTCCAGAATCATATAAGAGTGCAAAGAAACTACAAAAATATCTGATTATTGAAGGATATGGAAGTTGTATTGGTCAAAAGCAGATTGGAGAGAGGAAAGCAGAAGCTATCCATATGGATGAAGCGCTGCTTAGAAAATATATTCTGAAAAAGGAAAAGGACCATGCGGCTGACTACATAGAGGATCTGTTCATCAGCAATATACGAAAGGATGCTTCCGTAAGCTCTCTGTATCAGACGGCAGTGAAGCTGGCGGTGCTGTTCCAGGATATTAAGAAAGAGTATAAGCTTGAATCTGACAGGTTTTATGATCTCACGGAGCTGATTGAAACGATATTCAGTGCGGATGATATCCTCGGGATAAAGGCCGCGTTTGTTTCTGAAATCACAGAGATTATGGAATGTATGCATGAGGAGAATACTCAGTATACTCCGGTGGTACGTCAGATCATTGCCGAAGTGCAGAATAATTATAAAGAGGACATGAATCTAAAGACATTAGCATACAAGTATCACATGAATGCTTCCTATCTTGGACAGATTTTTCAAAAAGAAGCAGGGTGTTCATTTGCCCAGTATCTGAGTAATACGAAAAATGGGATCGCGAAGGATCTGATCCTGAATACTAATATGAAAATAAATGATATTGCAAAGGAGGTAGGCTATCCGGATAGCAGCTATTTTTACAGAAAGTTTAAGCAGTGCTATGGCGTGTCGCCGGCTTCCCTGCGTGAAATGAAAAAATATTAGAGTGGACAAAATCGTGAAATAATGGACAAATTATTTCACGATTTTATTTTATAAAAAATTCATAGAAATATTCTAGAATTTGTGCAATGAACCTAAAAGTTTTCAACTTTAAGATAAAAGTGCACAATGATATAGTTGATATGGAGCAAAAATACATTGCAAGTTGACGAACCGCTAAGCCAATTTGCAGTACAAAAAGGAGGTTTAAAAGTGAGAGTAAACACAAAAAAGGCCGGGAAGCCTAAGGGGAATTTCTTCGGCCGTCTTAAGGCGAACAAGGAGCTGCTTATCTTAAGTATGCCGGGAGCAATCTGGTTTTTGTTCTTTGCTTATCTGCCATTATTTGGTATTCTGGTAGCATTTAAGAAATTCCGGCTGTCCGGAGATGGTTTTTTCTACAACTTATTTACTAGTGAGACTGTCTGGTTTGACAACTTCAAGTTTCTGTTCAGCAGCGGCGATGCATGGATCATTGTGAGGAACACAGTTCTTTATAATTTTACATTTATCATACTTGGTGTGGCGGTGCCGGTAGTACTTGCGTTACTGTTGAATGAAATCAAAAATAAAGGGATGATGAAGATTTATCAAAGCTCTATGTTTCTGCCGTATTTTCTGTCATGGGTAGTTGTAAGTTATTGTGTATTTGCCTTTCTGAATCCGGAAAAGGGATATTTTAATGCAGTTATCCAGCAGTTTGGCGGGAAACCTGTTTCATGGTATACGGAGACAAAATTCTGGCCCTTTATCATTATCTTCATGAGCCAGTGGAAAGGGATGGGATATAACACAGTAGTCTACCTTGCATCCATCTGCGGTATTGACAAAACTTACTACGAAGCGGCGGTTCTGGACGGAGCAACGAAATGGCAGCAGATCAAATATATTACGCTGCCGCTCCTGAAACCGGTAATCACAATCCTGCTGATTATGTCCGTCGGAGGCATATTTAAAGCGGACTTCGGATTGTTTTACCAGCTGCCAAAGAATTCCGGTCCATTGTACCCGGTGACAAATGTACTTGATACTTATATTTTCCGGGCGCTTAAAACAAGCGGTGAAATCGGAATGAGTTCCGCAGCAGCGTTGTTCCAGTCTACAGTCGGATTCATATTGATTATGATCGCAAATAAGATTGTATCAAAAATTGATAATGAGAATGCATTATTTTAGAAAGGAGGGGTAAGTGTGGCTGACAAGGTAATCTCCAGAAGAAAATTAGAAAGAAGGATAAAGAAGATAGAGACGGAGGAATGCAGATATAATCAGATTAAAACACCGACCAATATTATGTTTAACATATTGTTGACTGTATTGTCGCTGATTTGTGTGATTCCGTTTATCTTTGTCATCATTATTTCATTTACAGATGAAGCTTCACTGGCCATGAACGGATATCGGTTTATTCCGGAGAAGTTAAGTTTTTATGCTTATGAATATATCATAAGCGCCGGGGAAAATATTCTGAGAAGTTATGGGGTGACAATTTTTATCACGATTGTGGGAACCGTTATTGGATTGCTGCTGACTGGTACTTATGCATATGCGTTATCCAGGAAAACATATGCATACCGCAAATTCTTTACAACTGTAATTACGATTCCCATGCTATTCAGCGGCGGTATGATTGCGAATTACTTAATCGTAACCAAGGTACTTATGTTAAAGGATTCTCTTTGGGCGCTGATCCTGCCGCTTTGTCTGAATTCATTTAATATTATTGTACTTCGGACATTTTTTAAGACAAGTATCCCGGATGCCGTTGTAGAATCAGCCAAGATTGACGGGGCGTCCGAGTGGAGGCTTTTCTTCCAGATTGTGATCCCGATGGCGCTTCCTGGACTTGCAACAATCGGCCTGTTCCTGACGCTGGGATACTGGAACGACTGGTTTAATGCCATGATGTATATGGATAATAAAGAACTGATCCCACTCCAGTATCTGCTGATACAGATTGAAAGCTCTATTGACTGGCTTGCAAATAATAAAGCTACAATGGGAGTTGACGGAATCACAGCGGCGGCGAATATGCCGAAAGAAACAATTAAGATGGCAATCGTAGTGATTTCCACGTTACCGATTATTTTTGCCTATCCGTTCTTCCAGAGATACTTTGTGAATGGATTGACGGTAGGTGCAGTGAAAGAGTAAAATGAAAAAGGAGGATATGATTATGAAGTATAAAATGTGGAAAAGATTTGCAGCGGCAGGTCTTGCAGTGATTATGGCGGCAGGCCTGCTGACCGGATGCGGCGGGAAAAAAGCGGAGACAAATTCCAATGGAGATGAGGTTGTAGAACTTACCTGGTGGCAGATCGGTGACGCACAGAAAGATCAGGAGAAAGTTCTTGACAAGGTTAATGAATATATATCTGAAAAGATTGGTGTAAAGTTGAGAGTCAATACGGCAGGCTGGGGTGATTATGACCAGAAAATGCAGGTGGTGATCAACACAGGCGATGACTGGGACTTGTGCTTCACCTGTTCCTGGACAAATAATTATCTTCAGAATGCGAATAAAGGCGCATTTCTCCAGATAGATGATTATATTAAAGATACGGAAATGTACAAAAATATTGATGAGCGTTTCTGGGAAGCTGCGAAAGTACAGAATAAAACATATGGTGTTCCAAGCGAAAAGGAGATTGGAAGCATGCCGATGTGGGTATTTACCAAGGAATATGTTGATAAATATAAAGTTCCTGTAGATGAGATACATACGTTGGAAGATTTAGAGCCATGGCTTGAACTCATTAAAGAAAAGGAACCAGATGTAGTGCCCATGTATCTTACAAGCAGTTATTCCGCGCCGGTCTATATGGACTTGATCCAGAATCCGGTGGGAATCGAATATGGAGATGAAACGCTGACAGTTAAGAATGTATTTGAGACAGAAAAAATGAGATCTACCCTGGATACAATGCGGAAATATTATCTGGCAGGTTATATTAATAAGGATGCCGCTACAGCATCTGACGATAAGTCTGTAAAGCGTTTCGTAACAAAAGGCGACGGACAGCCATATGCAGAACTGGTATGGGGGAAAGACCTTGGCTATGAAGTTGTGGCAACTCCAATTATGGACACTTATGTGACAAATTTGTCGGCGCGCGGCGCTCTTACAGCGATTAATGCCCAGACAAAGCACCCTGAGAAGGCAATAGAGCTTTTGAATCTGATCAACACGGACGAGTATCTCAGAAATCTGCTGAACTATGGCATCGAAGGGGAACACTGGGATAAAGCAGAGGTTCCGGCTGATGAAGCTGCAGAAGCAAAAGGGAAACCGTATGTATATGAGAATAAGATTAAACTGAACGAAGAGACAAGGAAGAATTATTCGGTATCCTACTGGGTGCAGGGAGGACTGTTTAACACATATGTACTGGAAAATGAGCCTGTTGACAAATGGGCAGCTTTCAAAGAATTTAACGATTCGTCAGTTGCAGCGCCGTCCTTTGGCTTTGATTTTGATCTTGAGCCAGTCAGCACAGAAGTGGCGGGATTCGGGAATGTGATGGATGAATTTGGAAAATCCCTGTATACAGGAAGCGTTGACCCGGAAGAATATCTGCCGAAACTTCAGGAAAAATTAGAAGCGACAGGAATTGACAAGGTCATTGAAGAAATGCAGAAACAGATTGACAAGTGGAAAGAATCCAGATAAAGTAAATACTCGGAGAAAGGCAGTTCCCAAATCATATGATTTATAGAAAGAACTGCCTTTCTCACAAAAATGGAGGCAGAAATGGTAAGGAGACAGGAACAATGAAACGCTCAAAAATTAATTCAGAGATTAGACATATGGAAAAAATGATACAGGCTCATGGCTTTGAGATCCCCCCATTTTGTAAATGGTCTGCGAAAGAATGGGCGGCAAAGGGGGCGGAATATAATGAGATCCGAGATAATATGCTCGGGTGGGATATCACAGATTACGGTCTTGGGAGATTCGATGAAGTAGGCTTTTCTCTTATTACAATCCGCAATGGAAATCTGAAAATGGATAAATATACGAAGACTTATGCCGAAAAGCTTCTTCTTGTAAAAGAAGGGCAGATGGCGCCCATGCATTTTCACTGGAATAAAATGGAAGATATCATCAACAGAGGCGGCGGCAATGTGCTTATTACTGTTTATAATTCTACGAAAGACGGAAAATTTGCGGACACCGATGTCACGGTGAATTGTGACGGGCGTGAATTTACGGTTCCGGCAGGAACAAAGGTAAGATTAACGCCAGGAGAAAGCATTACAATTTATCCATATATGTACCATGATTTCCATGTAGAAGAGGGAAGCGGAGACGTGCTGCTTGGAGAAGTGTCCATGTGTAATGATGACGAACATGATAATCGTTTCTATGAACCCATAGGGCGTTTCCCGGAAATTGAGGAAGATGAGGAACCGTACCGGTTATTATGTAATGAGTATCCCAAAGCGGAGTAAACGATATAACAGACGAATTTTCAGATATGAGGAGGAGAGCCAATGATACGTCAGATATTAAATGAAAACTGGAGGATGCGGTGCATGGGAAAGGCATATCAGCCGGCAGCCGTGCCGGGTACAGTTTATACTGATTTGCTCCGTAATGGAAAGATGGAGGATCCGTTTTGGAAAGATAATGAGATCCGTGCTCTCCCCTTGCTGGAGAAAGATTATGAATATGAGGCGTTTTTTGATTTAGATGAAAATTTGCGGGTACAGGATAAAATATTACTCCGCTTTGATGGGATAGATACCATTGCTGATGTCTATCTTAACCAAAAGCATATTGGTAAAGCATTTAATATGCACCGCACCTGGGAGTATGATGTCACGCAGATTGTACAGGATAATGGAAACAGGCTGCAAGTCATCCTGCACTCTCCGTTAAGATTCATAAAAGAAGAATTTTCAAAATGCAGGACCATGGGATCAGAAGATGCGATGGACGGCTTTGTGCACATACGAAAAGCACATTGTATGTTCGGATGGGACTGGGGCGCGCATTTACCGGATGCAGGAATCTTCCGAAATGTGTCGCTTGTGGGGGTGAAGTGTGTAAGGCTGGACAGTGTTTATATCCGACAGGAGCACTTTAAGGAGAAGGTTGTCCTTCATCTTCAGGTAGAGGAAGAAGCTGTATCAGATACGGCGGATACGTCCTACACTGTAGAAATCACGGATCCAGGCGGGAAAGTCAAAAGCTATCAGGATTCTCCGAGAGAAATCAGCATTGAGCAGCCCATGCTTTGGTGGCCGAATGGCTATGGAGGACAGCCGCTTTATACCATAAAGGTGCAATTATATGCAGATGGAGATGTGGTTGATATCTGGGAAAAGAGGATCGGGCTTCGGACATTAACGATGAAAATAGAAAAGGATGAATGGGGCGAATGCTTTGCGCATGAGGTAAATGGCGTGGCGGTCTTCGCCATGGGAGCGGATTATATCCCGGAGGACCATCTGCTTGGAAGAGTGACGCCAGAAACAACGAGACGGCTTCTTAATCAATGCATTGCGGCGAATTATAATGCGATCCGTGTATGGGGCGGCGGTTATTATCCAGATGACTGGTTTTATGACATTTGTGATGAGTTGGGACTTATCGTGTGGCAGGATTTTATGTTTGCCTGCGCGGTATACGAACTGACGCCGGAGTTTAAGGCAAATATCCGCCAGGAATTTATTGATAATATAAAGCGTCTCCGTCACCATGCGTCCCTGGGGCTTTGGTGCGGGAACAATGAGATGGAAATGTTTGTGGAAGAGGGGCATCACTGGGTAACGAAAAAGACAGAAGTGCGCGATTATATTATCATGTATGAGCAGCTGATTCCGGAAGTATTGGAGAAATATGACCCACAGACCTTTTACTGGCCTGCAAGTCCTTCGTCAGGGGGAGCTTTTGATGAGCCCAACAGCCCGGACAGAGGAGATGTGCACTACTGGAAAGTATGGCATGGGAACAAACCTTTTTCCGAATACCGCAAGTATTTCTTCCGCTATGCTTCTGAATTTGGGTTTCAGTCCCTTCCCAGTAAGAGAACAATGGAAACTTTTACGGATGACCCGAAGGATATGAATATTTTTTCTTATATTATGGAAAAACATCAGAGGCAATATGGCGCGAATGGAAAGATTATGAATTATATGCAGCAGATGTATCTGTATCCTTCGGATTTTGAAAATGTAATTTATGCCTCGCAGCTTTTACAGGCAGACGCTGTCAGGTATGGAGTAGAACATTTTAGACGAAACAGAGGGCGCTGCATGGGTGCGATCGTATGGCAGCTTAATGATTGCTGGCCCGTTATCTCATGGTCTTCTATTGACTATTGTGGAAGGTGGAAGGCTTTACATTATGCGGAGAAACGTTTTTTTGCTCCCCTGATGATTTCCTGCCAGGAGGAAGGGATGATGACGCAGGAAGCCGATATGAACCGGGAGCATTTTGTATTTGAGAAATCTATCCGGCTAAATGTAGCGAATGAGACCAGAGAGGAACATCTAGTGCAGGTGTCATGGGCACTACGGAATGCAAAGGCAGAGGTTTTGCGCGACGGAGGAATTACGGAACTAAAAGTTCCGGCGCTCTCCAGTGTGTGGCTTGATAAGGTGCTTTTTCCAGACATTGATATCTTTTCCGAGTATGTGAGCTATGAATTGAGACAGGATGGGAAAATAATATCCGAAGGAACAGTTATTTTTTCTTATCCTAAATATTTCAGATATGAGGAGCCACATCTTTCTTACCGGGTAGAAAAGGATAATATCATTGTATCGGCAGATACATATGCAAAAGGTGTAGAAATACAAAATGCTGCTGAAGATCTTGTTCTTTCAGATAATTATTTTGATATGAATGGGAATGAAAAACATGTGAAGATTATTTCTGGGGAAGCGAAAGAAATCCGATTAAAAAGTGTGTATGATATCAGATAGTTCTATACAGGTATAATTGACCTGTCCTAAACTGGCCAGGGGAAAATCTATGGATAAAATCCTCCGCAGATAAACAGGAAGTGAGGTGAACAAAATGTGGAAGTGTCCGAAATGCGGCCGTACATTTAAGAATACAAATCAG
>CAPEBR010000016.1 GCA_948602995.1 uncultured Dorea sp. | reverse complement strand
CAAGGTTAAATCCATTTATCAGAAAGACGCCTAAAAGAATCAGGCCGCCGCCAAGCGTGTCCCCGATTGCTGCGGCATGGATCCGGTTCATGACATATTTGTAGCGGAAGAACCCGATCAGCTGGATTACGTCAAACACCAGTCCCCCGGTGATCAGGACCGCTCCCAGGAAATACCGGACAATATTCAGTAAATTCACTTCACATGCCCTCCTCTCCTGCGGATTTTGCCGCCTCCCCGACAGCATACTCATTGTTCCCCTCTGCAGACTTATCCCCTGCAGCGCTGTCTTCCTGTTGCCGGTACTGCATGCGGGATGCCCCAATGTAGATCTGCGCCAGCACCACTACAGCCAGGAAACTGATCAGGGCATAGATGAAGCTGATATCCAGAAGGTATGCCTCCTCAAGAAGCAGCGACAGCACCGCTATAGCGGAGATTACCATTCCGCCCAGCATGTTTACCGCCAGAAGCCTGTCCGCAGCTGTCGGTCCCAGTACGAGCCTTAACAGGCACAGGAGGCTCATGACGGAGAGAGCCCCTAATACAATCAGTAGAAAATTATGAATCATCTCCTTCTCCTTTCCTGTGAATCCATCTGAATTTTGTTCCATCAGAATGGAGGATACTTCATCTGCAGGGCTGCGTCTATTGCTCCAGTCCGCGGATTCTCTCTATAAACTCCGACTGTTCCATCCCTTCTGCAAACCCTTCGTCCAGACAGTGGACAAGATACTCTCCGTTATGGAGATCCACCGTCAGGGTTCCGGGGGTCAGGGTGATGGAATTCGCAAGGATCACCTGACCTGTCTCTGTCTGCAGATCCGTGGTAAACTTCGCAAGCACCGGCTCTGGCTCTGTGTCAAACGCGAGAATCATCTTCGCCACATCAAGGTTGGCCTTAATGATCTCCACAAGAAGAAAGAGAAGATACCGGACTACTCTGCCAGAGCGCCGCAAAAGCTTCCGCTCCATTTCCATACTGTATCCAAGAAACCTGTTGATGAACAGATACAAAGCGCCGCAGATAATCAGTCCCAGCACTGCAATCTCCAGAGTCAGTTTCCCATTCCATATGAACCATAGGATATATAAAAAAAGAAAACTCATATTATACCCGCCCCTTTGCCGCTTCTTTTAGCGCTACAATAAACCATGGTGTATAGGCCGCCGGATTCTTCCTGACCTCCTCCAGCAGTTCAGGAAGCCTGACCCATTTTACCTCTTCGACCTCATCCGGATTCTCCACCCATGTGCCGCTATATTCTCCTGTCAGCACATGGTCATATTCAAATTCCGTAAGACCGTTGTCAAATTCCTGATGATATACAAAGGAATGTACCTCCCTCAGATCATCCACGAAGATTCCGAGCTCTTCCTTAAGCCTGCGCGCTGCCGCTTCCTTCACTTCCTCTCCTGCCCGCGGGTGAGAGCAGCATGTGTTTGTCCAAAGTCCGCCGCAGTGGTACTTTGAGGATGCTCTTTTCTGTAACAGCAGGGAATCCCCATGAAACAAAAATACCGAAAATGCCCGATGAAGCATACCTTTTTCATGGGCTGTTATTTTTTCTTCCCTGCCTGTCTCCCGATCCATCATATCTACTAATACTACTTCATCCATAATGTTTACTCCTATTATCTGTCATCAGTTATTATTTTTTGTAAATTACTGGTTTTATTATAACATTCGTCTATATCTTCCGCTACCATAGTTTTTATTTTAACAAATGGATGCAAGAACCTGCTCAAGCAGCTTTTTGCTCTTTTCCTTTACAAGATCAATCTGCGCAGCCTCCATGTGATCCACATGGATCCCACAAGCACAGACCACCGTACAATTTTTTTTCTTTGCGACCGTCTCTGCAAATATCTTTGCCACCACATCATCCTTATGTCCAACTCCTGTCAGTACTGACGATGTAACGCCGGTTCCTTCACCGGTAAGGCTTGGCCGTGCAACTGACATAACCACACTCCCTACATGCGGCGTGTCCCCGCCGTACACCGCCAGCGTATAATCCTTCCCCATGGGAATCACATCACAATGAAGATAAAATCCTCCGAATAACTCTTCTCTTATCATATCATTCTTACTCCTCTTCCAATGCTCCCGTCCATGGTACAAATTTATCAAAGGTGATCCCGAACTGCATCAGAATCTTTCCTACAATATGATTAATCTGGTCATCCAGTGTTTTCGGACCATTGTAAAAAGTCAGTACCGGCGGCACGATCACACAGCCGTCCTCTGACGCGCACATCATATTTCTGAGGTGCAGGCGGCTGAGCGGCATTTCCCTCGGAACAAGAACAACCTTTCTTCCTTCCTTCATGCAGACATCCGCGGCACGGACAATCAGATTTTCCGCATATCCCGCAGTGATGCCTGCCAGTGTTTTCATACTGCAGGGCATGATGATCATTCCATCTGTCACAAATGAACCGCTGGATATAGATGCCGCAAGATTTTTATTATCATGGACTACATCTGCCAGGGCGGTCAGCTTTTCGATCGGGATGCTGCTCTCCAGCTCCCAGGTAATCTTTGCCCCTTTACTCAGGACAAGATGTACTTCACAGTCCTCAATACTCTTTAATGCTTTCAGGAGATAATAACTCATCTCAACTCCTGTTGCGCCTGATACTCCTACAATAATTCTCATATCTCATTCTCCTCGCTTTCTACATTCCAGCTGTTACGATTCACGAACCAGAAGACCGTTCATAGTAACAATCCGGGGCAATATTAAAAGTTTTGCCGCGCAAAAAAATATCACAAAAAGAGGCTGGAGACTTCCGTCCCCGGCCCCGCTAAAGATTTGCCCTTACTATTCACAGCCTGAAAGACCGCTCATAGCAACGATTTCTCCCTAATTATTGAAATAATCCGGGAACCCAGTGAGCTGGATCTAATTCTTTAAACTTTGAACGCTGGAAACGTGCCTTTTCTGCAAATGGTACGGTACAGTCAAAAATTGCCTTGCATGCAATTCCGTGGTCTCTTACTGACGGTGAAACAGACGGGTCATTAGACGGGTCTAACGGATGACACCGCACTCCTGGAATCGGAATCATGTCCACATCTGCCTGGAATCTTGTAGTCATGGCCCATACTACATCCTTTATATCAAAACAGTCCACGTCCTCATCAACAAGAAATACATGCTTCAGTTCGCTGAACGCTGAAAATGCCAGAAGCGCCGCCTGACGCTGGCGTCCCTCGTCAGAAGGGATTGACTTCTTAAACTGCATAACCGCAACGAATTTTCCGCCGCCGCTTGACGCGCAGTATACATTCTGAAGCTTGCCCGGCATTGCACGTTCAACCATGGAAAGAATGCTTGCTTCTGTCGGAATTCCGGCCATGCTTACATGCTCCTCGCTTGGCCCGATACAGGACTGCATGACTGGATTCTTCCTGGTAGTAACTGCTTTTACCTTGATAACTGGAAGCGCAGGCTGTGCCCCGCCAGTGTATCCCGGGAATTCCGGCATTGCCTTTCCGGTGTCTGTATTCACATCCTCACGGATGCGGGCATCCGGAATCAGTTCTCCCTCTATTACATATTCTGCATTTGCAATACAATTTTCCTCGATTGTGAGACATTTTGTCATCTCAACAGCTTCTTTCCGGATGGCTCCGGCTGCACCCAGCTCGTTATATCCCAACGGGGTTGTGGGCGGCTCAAAACATGCTGCAATCTCAATTGCCGGATCAACACCAACAGAGATGGAGATCGGAAGGGGTCTGCCCAGTGCTTCCGCCTTCTCTCTGAACACTCCCAGATGGCGCGCACCAGGTGTAAAGAACATGGTAATCTCGTCTTTGCTCTGCAGGCACAGTCTGTGAATCGTGATGTCAGATTCCTTTGTCTCCGGATCTGATGCATAGCAAAGCCCCATTGTAATATAAGGTCCTGCGTCCTCCTCTGTATTAGTCGGAGCCGGGATCAGTTTTCTGATATCAAAATCCGGATCCGTGGCATAATGGACAACCTCCTGGCACTTTGCCTTTGAATTGTCAATCACAACCGGAGCAACCGGGCTCTGTACTGCCTGATTCAGCAGAGCCCCCAGGCGCTCCGGCTTCGCGCCCAGAAGATAACCTACTCTTTTGCGACTTGCAAGAAGCCCGATTGCCACTCTTGCATCCGGGTGTCCTTTGATATTATTGAACACCATCGCCGGTCCCTCCTGGGTCGGCCTTGCTACCGTTCCTCCGGCTCCCACATACCGGTATACGCCGGACAGCTCTGCCCTTGGGTCTACCTCCACATCTGTTTCAATATACTGTCCCTCTTTTGTTTTCAGAAAATCCAGTGCTGATCTCAAATCATATATTTTTGCCATTTTTTAACCTCCGCATCTATTATCATATTTCGTTTCAAACACGCTCTAGCTTACCAGTGGAAGAACATAGGTCATCCATATGTAGCTAATTGGCATTACAATCACCATTGCCGGTATCATATCCGCTGTCGGAAACATCTTCACCTTAATCATCCGGAATCCGGTCGCAAGCATCAGTATACCGCCACAGGCTTTAAAGTCGTTAATCATGTCCGGTGTAGTAAGCGGAAAAATCAGTCCCGCACACAGGAAAAGTATCAGGAATATCACAAACTGGGGAACCGCAATCGCTGAAACAACCATTCCCAAAGTACATGCAAAGATCATAGCTGTAAACAGGTCAAGTATGGACTTTGCAATCAAGATACTGTGGTCACCGCTCATGCCTGATACAATTGCACCATAGATCCCTGTACCGCTTGAACAAAATAATACGATCACGGTAATCAGCGTAGCCATGAACTCTTCCTGGGGAATCCCGGAGTTGTCCGCTTTTACAAACTTCGAAATGACTTTCTGCATTCCTGCGCCCGCAACATTAATCTTATCACCCAGATGAATGGCAAGTCCAAGCGCTGTACCTATGATTACCGAAAATACAACAGCCGGCATATTTTTCATCAGTACAATGGAACTGATTCCCATAGCCATAGAACATGATCCGAATATCATATTGATCTTCGTCTTAAAGTCATCGCTGAGCTTATTGCCCAAAAGCGCCCCGAGAACTCCTCCTGTCACGACTGACAACGCATTAATAATTACTCCTATCGGCATCCTTTGCCTCCTCCTTTCTTTTGTCTGCAGACTTAGTTAACGTTTCATAACATGTCTGTCAATTTCTAGTTTTATTATATTTTGTTCTAGTTCGGGATGCAAATCGTCTTTCTCCTGCAAAGCATTCCAAAAAGGAAACCGGTAAGCAGAAAAAAGAATTGATTTTCATTTATTTCAAAATTATAATAAAAAGAAGAGGTAAACGCATATGACAATTGTACAGATAAAACATTTTTTAGCCATATTAGAATATAATAGTTTTTCAAATGCCGCAGAAGAGATGTTTATTTCCCAGTCCGCTCTTTCCAAACAGATCAAGTCTCTGGAAAATGAACTGGGGACTGCCCTTTTTGTTCGTTCCAATAATAAGATCTCCCTTTCACCGGGCGGAAATCTTTTCTCTAAATATGCAAAAATAATAAATGAGGCCTATGAAGCCATGATCAGAGAGCTTTCGTCTCTTGATGAGAATGCACCTGCAGGCACTGTGGCATTAGGTACACTGCCTCTTATAACAGATTACAGTATCATGACGATTCTGGCTTCGTTTCAGAAGGTTTCCAATATTCAGGTCAACATTACTGAAGGAGACCAAAATCTGATTCTGCACCTTTTATCAACGAAAAAAATTGATCTGGCTATTTTAAGGCTGGATTATGTTCCAAAAAAATCTTATGAATATCATCCGATCCGGTCTGATGACTTTGTTTTTGTCTGCTCTAAAAAGCATCGTGAGCTGCTGCCGGAGGATTTTTCGGCTGTTTCACCGAAGATGTTGTCCGGATTTTCCTTTATTATGCTGAATAAGGAATCCGATATTTACAAATTATGCGCCGACTATTTCTATCGGTTAAATATCACACCAAAGATAAAATTTATCGCCGGACGGCATTTATATCTGCTGAATATGGTAGATACGGGGCTCGGGGTCACACTTCTCCCCGAAAACATGGTGGATACATCCGTATTTCCGGATCTGCTTGTGTATCCTTTGGAAGAACCCTTAGATACCCTGCTTGGCATCACGAAATTAAAGCACCGGATCTTACCGCTCGAAGCGGAGCTTTTATATAATTATTTTTCAGGGGAGGAAGAATAGAACATGCCCCTCCCCTCCTGCCTGCTTCTTAAAGCAGTCCAATAATGTTCCACCATATAACTTCAACAACTACAATAATAAATACAACAACCGTAAGCGGCGCGCCAAGACGGATTGTCTCCTTCTGGGTATACATACCATTTTCTTCACCCTGGCCTACCAGCATGTTAAGATGATGGAATGGCAGGATATAGTGGGAAGCAATGGCTGCATATACGATCAGTGCTACTGCAATTGCCGGAACTCCTAATGGCTCTACTGCAACAAGCACAGAAGGAATTACAACGCCCATAACAGCTATAACGGAACCCATAAACATATGTACTACAACTGCAACTGCTGCAATCATGATTGCAAGAATAAACATATTTTCCGGCATCTTGCCCGGCAGGATCGTATCCGCAATCCATGCGTTCATACCTGTCTGTCCGCCCACTGTTCCAATTGCCATGGCAGAAGTCAGGAACACGAGAACATGTACCGGCACCTGTCCCCAGGACTTCGGCGTAAGAACCTCACCCACAAGCGGAAGGCTCATGCACATTGCAATGCCAAGCGTTACCCAGCCTACGTTAATTCCATGAACTGAATCCGTCAGCCACAGGACAACTGCGATTACAAGCCAGATGGCAGTTCTTTTCTCTATTGTCGTCAAGGAACCCAGCGCTTTCTGTTTCTCCTCGATTTCTTCCAAATTAATTGTAACTGGCTGGGAAGGCTTGAATAAAACAAGGATCAGACCTAATGTTATAATAGAAGCAACAATCGCCGGAACTCCCATATATTTAAACCATGAAATCCAGCCTACATTAATATCCGCCGCATAAGAAGCAGCCAGCGGATTAATCGTGCTGTCACCGGTCAGGAAAATCAGTGATACCGGGACTGAGGATGCAAATACGGTAAATCCGATCTTAACCGCATCCACCTTCGGTATATTCGCACTCTTAATTACAACGGCCATAACAGACATGATTAGAAATGCTCTCGGCCAAGGATGCGGAATCATAACACTCATAATAAATGTAAGGATGAATATAGAAACAATAATTCCATTGTATGAACGTACAAACTTCTTGATGAATGCATAGGCGATACGCTCTCCCAGTCCAGAATCCTTAACAGCACCGGCAATCATGTACGCTCCGATAATCATCCACATTGTTGAAGAACCATACCACGCCTTAAATACGGCATCCGGTCCTGCAACACCCCATACAATCAGAAGGATCAGATAAAGACCTCCTACAAATCCGGACTGCGCAACTCCTGCAGCCCAGAAAACTACTGTCATCAGACTGAGTGCAAGACATTTCTGCCCCGCAGGCTCCAGCCCTGAACCGCCAAGCGGAAGAAGCATAATAATAACTGCTACTGCAATTCCGGCTATTAAGCCGCCTATTTTTTTGTTCATTTGTAGTCCCCCTTTTTCTCAAGTTCTGTTTCTTTGCAGCTGTTCAGCATCTTCATAGTTATACTTATAGTCTGTGCAGTGAATCCCCCCGCTTTGCCGGGGCAGACCCTGCACAGACCTGAATAGCTACCTTTTATTCTATTTATCAAGCGGTGGCACCGGAGGAATTACCTGCAGATTCGGAATATCTTCCGGTTTTAATTTGAATACATCATGGACGTCCGGTGTTTCTGTTGATCTCCATGAATAGTAGCATGTATTACATACATACACTTCCCATTCGTCTCCGACCGGAGACTTTACCATCACTCTTGTATCTTCACTGTTACAACGTGGACAAGTCATAATCCATACCTCCTTTATTTCATTAAATCTCGCAAAATTTCTTCCCACTTTTCTGTCCCCACAGGTGGTTCAAGAAGCTCTACTGAACGCGGATTCGGCTCCGGTGCAACAGGCGTTGTGGCGTCAATAATCATCTTTGTATGCATACCTGCCGGATTGGATGACGGATCAAGCGGCATACCCGGACAGTTGGGGATGATCGCAACATCCTTATCCGGTTTTACTCTTGACGCAATCGCCCACATTACCTGCTCCAGATTGAACGGATCTACATACTCGTCAACAACAATCACTACCTTTGTATACGGCATGCCGTGCGGCGTTGACAGCAGGCGGAAAGCAATTCCCTTTCCATATCCGCCATAACGGCATTTTGTGGAAATGATTGCCACATGACCATGCATGTACATTGCATTCAAGGCAACCAGCTCCGGGAAGCCTTCTTTGATCTGCTTATACAGTGGTACAGATGTATTTAACGCCATCAGATAATCAATCTCTGTCCACGGAATACCAAGGTACAGGTTCTCGAAAATCGGATCAGTCCTATGTGTAATATGGTCAATCTTAACAACACACTGGTTACGTGCTCCTGAATAGGATCCCGGGAACTCGCCAAACGGCCCTTCACACTCTCTTACACGCGGCTCAATATATCCTTCCAGAATTACCTCTGCGCTCGCCGGTACATACAGATGCTCTGCCTTGTCAGCCTTAACAAGCTTTACAGGAACTCCGTCACGGAGTGCTCCGGCAAATTTATACTCACTCTGATCATGCGCGATAGGCGTTGAAGCCATAAAGGTAATGATCGGATCATTTCCAAGCGCAATTGCCACGCGGAGTTTTTCATTCTTTCTCTCTGCCTGCTCTAACTGTACTGCAATATCATGCATTGCCAGCGCCTGAATACCGATTCTGTCAACATCCTTTACCTGAATACGGTATGTACCGACATTCATCTTATCCAGATTCTCTGGATCATCAGGCTCGCCGGATACTACAGACGCCTTTGAGATGAAGAAGCCGCCGTCCTGGTCATTAATTCTATAAAGTGGGAGAACTTCGAAAAGGTTAATATTCTCATCCACTACATTTTCTTTACACGGTGCATCTTCTCTTGCTACGACCTCTGGTTCAACCGGGTATTTGTCCCATCTGCGGTTCAGCTCAAAGAACTGCTCCTTGGTTGTTGCATCCTTTTGCATACCCATCATCAATGCGTGATTCGCCCAGGAACCATGAACATTTGTTACAACCTTACCTTTGTAACCTTTAATCTTCTCAAACAAAATAGCCGGCGCATTCCCTTTCATATTTGCCGCTGCACGTCCTGCCGCCCCGATATCCGGTTCAGGCATTACCTCATCTTTTATACGCACTAACTGGCCTTCCTCCTCAAGAGTCTGCAAAAACTCTCTTAAGCCTTCATACACTTTAGCCACGTTTCTTTCCTCCTTACCGGTCTTTACACAGTCATCTGACCTTTCTGACCTCTTATTTTTTAAATATCCAACAAAGCGCTTTTGTTTTATGTGATAATTTTATAAAATAAAACAGAATCGTGCAATTCTTTTTCAGATTAGTTATTATTCCATAATTGAATTGCTTTATTGCTATGTTTTTTGTACAATATGCTTTATCATAAACAGTATAATTTATGAGATACTAATCTAAGGAGAGTGAGGGTGGTGTTTCATTATGAATATGAACCAAATTAACTATTTTCTTGCTGTTGTAAAATACAAAACATTTACGAATGCTGCTGAGGAATTATATATATCACAATCCTCCCTGTCCAAGCAGATTATGTCTTTGGAACAGGAGCTGGGCTATAAGCTTTTTCACAGAGATAATAAGGAAAACCATCTTACCCCCGAGGGGCATCTATTCTTAGAATACGCTGAAAACTTTTCAGAAAATTACGCCCGGTTAATGGCCAACCTCCACAGCTTTAACCGTCCAAAATCCAAAAAATCAATTTCACTGGGAATTCTTCCGGTAATACATGAATATAACATCCACAATGACTTGGCAATCTTCCAGGGTCTGATTGCATCCTCCGATACTTATATCAACCTGTTGGAGGGAAGTCAGAAAAATCTTCTTGAGCTGCTTCACAGCAAAAAGCTGGATTCTGTGATTGTGCGCACAGACTGCCTTGACATGTCCAATTATGTATACTCCAGTATACAGGAGGAAGAACTTCTGTTCATCTACACGGATAAGATCATGAAACACAAAGAGAGTGAACCAATCACTTTAGCTGAAATCAGCCGTCATCCGCTTATTGTTTTTGATGAAACCTCTTCCCTTTACCAGGTCATCCGAAGGCTTTTTACAGAAGAGCATTCCAAGCCAAACTTCGTCTATATTTACCAGCGCCACGAACAGATTCTGTCCATGGTAAATGCCGGCTTCGGCGTATCCCTTATGCCAGCCGGGCTGATTTCGAAGGAAAAATATCCTTTTCTGAAATCTGCCCGGCTGACTGAAACAATTCTGACACACACTTCACTGATCCGCCTTAAAAGCACTCCTGTAACGGAGACTCTGGAGCTTCTGTTTAAATTTTTCGGTTCAACGTCAAAGGAATAATTCCTGTCCTTTTTATCTGAAGAGCTCCGGAACCCACTTTGCAGGATCTAACTCTTTGAATTTTGAACGATGGAAACGATCTTTCTGGGCAAACGGCACTGTACAGTCAAATATTGCCTTACATGCGATTCCATGATCTCTGATGGATGGCGACATGGTCGGATCATTTGACGGATCCAGCGGATGACACCTCACTCCAGGAATCGGAATCATATCCGTATCTGCCTGGAACCTGGTAGTCATAGCCCACATTACATCCTTGATGTCGAAGCAGTCTACATCCTCATCAACCAAAAATACATGTTTTAACTCGCTGAATGCAGAGAATGCAAGCAGCGCTGCCTGACGATGACGTCCTTCATCAGACGGAACGGACTTCTTAAACTGCAGGACTGCAATATATTTGCCGCCGCCGCTGGATGCGCAGTATACATTCTGAAGCTTTCCTGGCATTGCACGGTTTACCATAGAAATAATGCTTGCCTCTGTCGGAATTCCCGCCATGCTTACATGCTCTTCGCTTGGCCCGATACAAGACTGCATGATCGGATTCTTTCTTGTAGTAACTGCTTTTACCTTGATAATAGGAAGCGCTGCCTGTGCTCCTCCAGTGTATCCCGGGAACTCCGGCATTGCCTTTCCTGAATCTGAATGGATGTCTTCACGGATCCTTGCGTCAGGAATCAGCTCTCCCTCGATTACATACTCTGCATTTGCAATACATTTTTCATCAATCGTAAGGCACTGTGTAAGCTCTACTGCCTCCCCGCGGATACCGCCTGCTGCGCCCAGTTCATTATATCCCAACGGTGTTGTAGGCGGCTCAAAGCATGCTGCAATTTCAATTGCCGGGTCAACTCCTACGGATATAGAGATCGGAAGGGGTTTTCCCATTGCTTCTGCCTTTTCCCTGAATACGCCAAGATGGCGGGCACCCGGTACAAAATACATGGAAATCTCATCCTTGCTCTGAAGGCACAATCTGTGAATCGTAATGTCAGACTCCTTTGTCTCGGGATCAGATGCATAGCACAGACCCATTGTTATGTACGGTCCTGCATCTTCTTCTGTATTCGTCGGCGCCGGGATCAGCTTCCGGATATCAAAGCCTTCCTCTGTTGCATAGTGTACTTCCTCCTGGCACTTTGCCTGCGCATTGTCTACTACTACAGGTGCGATTGGGTTCTCAACAGCCTTGTTTAACAGAAAGCCCAGATTTTCAGGCTTCTCGTTTAAAAGATAGCCCACTCTTTTACGGCTTGCAAGCAGACCAATTGCTACCCTCGCATTTTCATGCCCCTTCACATTGGTGAAAACCATTGCCGGGCCTTCCTGTGTAGGCCTTGCCACTGTACCGCCTGCTCCAACGTAACGATATACGCCTGAGAGTTCTGCTCTTGGGTCTACCTCCACATCACTCTCCACATACTGACCATCAATTGTCTTTAAATAGTCAAGCGCTGACCTCAGATCATTGATTTTTGCCATTTTTGTTCCTCCTTTGTCTTCTCTTTTTGTTTTTGAAGTTAAATTTATTCTATAATTTTTCCTCCTCTAATCGCAATTCCGATTTTGCTCTGCCTGTATTCGAAAACTGAATAGCTTTTTTTTCAATGGAATTATATAATAAAAAGCGGAAGGTGATGCGTATGACGATAACCCAGATCAAATATTTTTTAGCGATACTGGAATATAACAGCTTCTCAGCTGCGGCAGACGAAATGTATATCTCCCAGTCCTCTCTTTCCAAACAGATTAAGGCGTTGGAAAATGAGATTGGAATCTCCCTTTTTATCCGTTCTAACAATAAGGTATGGCTTTCTGCAGGCGGAAAGCTTTTTTTGGATTATGCAAAGGATTTTAACTCTTCATATGAATCAATGAAAAAGAGATTTGCTGCTTTGGAAGAAGATGCGCCCTCGGGTTATGTCTCATTAGGCACACTTCCTCTCATGGCTGACTACCAGATTACAGATAAGCTGATTAATTTTCAGAAAACTTCTAATATCCAGGTGAATATCACAGAGGCGGATCAGACTTATATACTTCGTAAGCTGAGAGCCCGGAAAATTGATCTGGCGCTTTTAAGGCTTAATTATCTTTCCCCGGATATCTATGATTTCTATCCGGTCTGCAAGGATAACTTTGTCTTTGTATGCTCCGTGAACCAGAGCCATATGCTGCCGGATACGAAGACTCCTATATCTGTAGAGATGCTGTCACGCTTTCATTTTATTACAATGAATAAGGAGTCTGATCTCCCGAAAATATGCAAGGATTATTTTGCCGAGATGCAGATTCATCCACATATCAAGCTTACCGCCGGAAGGCATCTGTATCTTCTCGGCATGGTGTCCAATGATCTTGGCGTAACCCTTTTGCCAGAGCATATGGTTAATACTTCGATGTTCCCGAATCTTGTGACAGTGCCTCTTGAAGAACCTTTTAGTACAGGAATTGGAATTGTGCGGCTGAAAAATGAGAATTTTTCCTGGGAGACGGATGCTTTGTATAGTTATTTTTGCGAATAAAGGATATCTTATATCACAAAATAGAATGTGCCCCTTCTATCGTCTGCGATACAGGCAAAACGGAGCATTTCAATGATGTTACATGGGTTTATAATGATTTACCTGCATCTACATATACGAACCGTTTTTCCCTGGAAATACATTACAATACAACGAAAAAAGCCCTAAAACTGCAATAAAACAGCTCAGAGCTCCCTGTATGGAGCTTAACGAGAGCTCGTCGAACCCCGAGCCCTCGGTTAATACCACCGAATTAAAATCCTGGACGCCATTCTTTTGGATATTATAATACACCAAGAAATGGTCGTCGTAAAGAAAAACTTGCTGTATAAAGCTATTAATAATTCGGCGCTTATATTCTGTCCAGTCGTTTCCGGGACTAAGGAATTGCCTGAGGAAGAAAAGCATTTCTTCCTCAGAAAGCCCGAACTTAAGCGACTGAAAATACGCAAGTTCGCCTTCAATAGCGACCTTTTCAGACTCAAGGCCGTCAAGGCGCTGTAATAAGGTTTCTGCTGCCAGGCCTTTCTCTATCGCCTTTATAATATTATCCATCGCCTTTTGGTTCTCTTTGAGTTTCTTCCTATAATATGCAATATCCTGGTCCCTGGTATCGCTTTCGGATTGAAGCCGGTAAAGTCTTTTTACTATGTCCGTTAATATTTCCGGCTGTAGTACATGCTCTACAGTTTTCTGCACAATCAGGTCTTCGATAAAATCGCGTCTAACGTGCTCTTTATGGCAGGCTCCTTTTTGCCGTACTGTCGGACACTGATAATAATAGAATTTACCGCCGCCTTTTCCTGTACCGCTAACGCCGACCATTGGCTTTTTACAATATCCGCAAAAAAGTTTTCCCGATAACATATATTCAGCTACGCCAGTCCGTTTTTTCTTCGACACTTTTCGCCGTCCCCTTTCTTTTTGTGCAAGGTAAAAGGTTTCTTTAGGAATCAGCGCGGGCACGCCGTCTTCTACTCTTACACCGGCGGCCTTATAAATTCCTATGTACATTTCGTTTTGAATAATTCTTGAAACGCTGTTTTTATTAAATGGGTTGCCACGGCTAGTCTTAAAGCCCAGTTCATTTAGCCGCCTGCATATATCGGCATTTGGATATTGTTCAATATACATATTAAATATTATCTCTACGGCTTTCGCACTTTCCGGGTCGATCTCATAGGTATGGTCCTGTGACACCCGATAGCCTAACGGCATTGTATTACCGAGCACACGGCATTTTAAAGCGCTTTCATGCATTCCGCGTTTGATTTTCTGCGCCAGTTCTGCAGAATAATATTCGGCCAGTCCTTCCATAAGTGATTCGAGTATGATTCCTTCGGGACCGTCAGGGATTGCTTCGGCAGCATAAAATATTTGCACGCCGTTTTGCCGAAGCTGTCTTTTATAAATGGCGCTGTCATATTTATTCCTTGCGAACCGGTCCGTTTTAATTAAGGAAACCTCAGACATGGTAAATAATGTTACTTTATAACTTCTGATGGAGGGGGAACTCCTCCTTCCGTTATATCTATATAGATTTATTAGATTGGACTTTGTAACTATTAACCAGTAGTTATTCTTGACTACACCATTATTATACTAAGAGGTAAAAAATGGCTGTTCCAAAAGGCAAACGCTCTGAGTCAGGCATGAAGTTTATATACAACTTACATAAGCCAGCAAATTGCAGATATTGCAAATCATATACATCACTGCGTAAAGCTCGCAAACAGTATTTACCCGACGAATCAACATGAGGTACAAATGCGTCGGGATTACTTTTTACAGGCAAAGGCAGACCTGCACAGCTTCATTTCTCAAATTGAAGTTGCTGCCGAATTGTTTCAAATTGAGCCAAGTTCCATGCATTACTGGATGGACATGGTCTATGAAGATATCCGGTTTGTAGAAGGCATGTTGAAATCATATAAGGAACGATATAGAAATCTTCCCTAAAAATTAAATTGGTTATATTCTGTAAAATACTTATTTGTCGGCCTACTACTGGTGGCTTCGGTATGCTAGAGCGTGTTTGAAAATTGCTTTCTGCCAATTGTGCGTCACAAATTGTGGGGAATTTGCCCCAAATGAAGGAGGAGTAGTGGGCTACGCTGACTGAATGCGGGGCAAATTAGCCGCAAAGTGGGGCGTGCAGGTGGCAGGAATGAATTCTCAAACACGCTCTAGTACCAATGTTAAAACGCTCATTTATTTATGACAATGACGCATGCTTAAAATATAAGGTCTATTCTTTTACGATAAGCCGTCTATGTTTACATCTGTGGCAGCATTACAGAAAATACGGCACTGACGGTTATATTTTGCTATTTGATTTTTCAAAATTTTTCGATAGTATATCGCATGCCCTGCTACGGCAGATTCTACAGAAAAATTTTACTGATGAAAAGCTGCTTAAACTTACTCAGCATTTCATTGACGCCTTTGGAGATTCCGATCTTGGCCTAGGAAGCAAAATCAGCCAGTCGCTAGCGTTGACGACCGCCAACAGGCTAGACCATTACATAAAAGAGATACTCCGTATTCACAGATACGGCCGATATATGGATGACGGGTATTTGATTCATCCAAGCAAATCGCATTTGCAAAAATGCCTGAAAGAAATAGCAAAAATATGCCAGGAACTCGGCATTACCTTAAACAAAAAGAAAACGCAGATTATAAAATTATCACACGGATTTACTTTTATGAAAGTCCGTTTCTTTTTGACACAAAACGGAAAAGTCATAAAGAAAATTAACCGCTATTCCGTCACCAAAATTCGTCGCAAATTAAAATGGATGCGGAAAAGGCTTGACCAAGAAAAACTCAGTCTGGAAGATGCACAGGCCACCTGGCAGAGTTGGAAGGCCTATGCTTCAAACTTTAACGCCTACCGGACTGTACAAAACATGACGAAACTATACAATCAGTTATTTATTCTGGATAGAAGGCCGGCTTAACCGCCCGGCTTTTTATTATATAAAAATTCAGGAAGGAGGCAAAACACAGGAACCCGTAAACCCTTAAAAGCCCTTATGCTTATGCATAGGGGCTTTCTCAATTCTCGAAACAGAAAGGAACGAAACATATGAAAACTGGAATTTGCACTTTTATCGGGGTAATCGGCGGTTTTATCGCTTCTCTTTTTGGGGGCTGGACCGAGGCTTTAATTACCCTGCTCATTCTTATGGGCATTGACTATATATCCGGCCTTATAGTTGCGGGCGTGTTTCACACAAGCAAGAAAACACAGACAGGCACATTGGAGAGCGGAGCCGGTTGGAAAGGCCTGTGCCGAAAAGGTATGACTCTTCTAATCGTACTGATCGGATACAGGCTTGATCTCGCAATCGGGGTGTGCTATATCCGCGACGCGGTAATTATAGGCTTTATCGCAAATGAGACAATCAGCATTGTTGAAAACGCGGGCCTGATGGGCGTACCGATGCCAGAAGTTATTGTAAAAGCGATTGATGTTTTGACAAAGAAAGCAGAAAGCAACGATTAAATCGCGGTACGCTTTTTCGCGTACCGCCATATAGCAAAGGAGGTTTATACTAATGGCTTATTCAAGAACAGCAGTTGTTTCACTCGCCCAGTCATGGTTAGGAAAAAAGGAATCTGACGGAAGCTATAAAACGATTATAGATATTTATAACGGTTACAAAGGGAATCTTCCCAGAGGTACAAAAATGCAATACGGTTGGGCCTGGTGCGCCTGTACCTGGTCCGCTCTTGCCATCAAGCTAGGGTATACCGCAATAATGCCGATTGAAATTAGCTGCTATTATCTCATTGAGGCCGCAAAGAAAATGAAAATCTGGCCGGAAAATGACGGGTACACCCCAAAGCCTGGGGACGCGGTTCTTTATGACTGGGACGATAACGGAATCGGCGATAATACGGGAACGCCCGATCATGTAGGAACCGTAGAAACGGTTAACACCGCAGCCGGAACCTTTACGGTCATTGAAGGAAATTACTCCAATGCCGTAAAGCGCAGAACTATGAAAATCAACGACAAATATATCCGGGGCTTTATCTGCCCTAAGTATGATGCAGAAAACGCTCAGCCGGTGCCGCCGTCAGGTAAGAAAAGTATTACGGAAATTGCAAAAGAAGTTCTTGCGGGAAAATGGGGCAACGGAGATGACAGAAAGAGAAAACTGGAAACTGCCGGCTACTCTTATAGCGAAGTGCAGACCGAAGTCAACGCGCTTTGCTCTCCTGGCGCTACAGACCTTACTAAGGTTGCCAAAGAGGTGATTGCGGGAAAATGGGGTAACGGGGATACCCGAAAGAAACGGCTGGAAGCTGCCGGATATAATTACGCAGAAATACAGAAACTTGTAAACAAATTGTGCTAGCCTTATTTGACCCATATTCGCGTTTTAAGGCCTCAGGCTTATAAACTACTAACCTCTCCCATAAAACGCGAATATGGAGACCTGGGAGGTGTTTAAATGAATACTGCAGGATAAAATAAAAAAGTAGGCAGTATATCATCTGCTTACTTTTTTATTTTATTTGCTCTGTTTTCAATTTCTTTATAAATGTTATCGTCACGCGAGCACCAAAATTTTTCTAAATCGAATTGATGGTCTTTTAGTTTTTGCGCAAGATTTTTTGCTTTAATTAAATCGTGCTTATATTCTTTGGCGGATTTGCTTCCTAATAGCTCCTTAATTTGTTTTATATTACAGGCCCTTATTAATTCATCTTCCAAATTGTAAACTTGCGGAATAGTAATAACTTCCGATACAGCACTTGCTTTATTGAGAAAAGCTATATTGTCTTTAAGAACAGAAAGATTTCCAGCATCCGTATCAAATATCAGCACAACCTTAGTTCCAGTTTTTAAATTTCCAATTCTGAGTTTAGTCAACATATCTTGCGCAACATTAAAAACTTGCACTTTTCCAGGCAGAATCAACTCTAAATCGCTTTTTAATGTATTGACTAACTTTTTCTCGTCTTCCCCTTCAACAAAATATTGATAATATTGAGATTTGCTCATAATATCCAACAGCTCTCTTTCGTATAATTACATGTTCTGCCCTATTTCTGCAATTTTATAAACTAATTCAACATCAGGACTAGTAGAAAACAAATCATTATCAATTGCATTATGCACAGAGTCTGTATTGCGTTTGAGGTAATCTGATGCATATACGCATTTAATTGGCTGGCTTTCATCATGAATATCCTTTTTTAAAAATGTATATGTATGTTTTGGATACTGTAAATCTAAAATATCAGAATTATGGGTAGTGAAAAATAACTGTGAGTTATTTTTTAGCCCCTCTACCATCACGCTTAAAAATGCTTTTTCCAAATCGCTATGGATATATGAAAATTTTTCATCACAGTAGTAAAAACCACAGTTACCTTCAAAAATTTCGGCAATAATATGCGCAATATCTATTCCTGCTTTTGTTCCGCTAGATAAAATATTTGATAAAATGACTTTTCCGTCCTGAATAATTAAATCTTTCGAGTCCATATGTATAATGTATGCATCATCAACTCCATTTAGTTTTTTGACACATAAAATTGCCGGATCCAAAGCCCTTAACGAGTAATCTAAAATTTTCAAATAATTACGAGTTCGTGCGCATCTAAATTTTTTATCAAATGAATCTGCCGGATACGTAAACATCCAACCAAGAGGTTCTATCTTTTCCAGTTCTTCAGTATAATCTCTATTATATTTTAACGGTAAGCTTTCAATTTTTTCAACGCAAGTTTCATATCGGTCTTGCTTATTTATTTTTGCTGACCTTGTGCAAACATTTATTATATAATTATAATCGTCTTTAACATCTTGCGTTGAGAATATTTTTATGTCTACGCGATACATTTTATATGTATCTCCAACAAAGTCAACACTAATGGAGGCCTCTTCTGCCTTGTTAGAAATTTTTTCAGTTAAATGGATAGATTCTTTTCGATTAATAAAATTAAGTATGGCCATAAGCATTTGACCAATTGATGTTTTGCCTGTCGCATTTCCGCCCATCAAAATATTAACTTTTTTATATCTAAAATTCTCACGCCCGATTAAAAACTCATGATCTATGTAAGAATCTACAATTTTCTTTGGATATGACATGTTTAAATGAAAATTCCTAAAAGCAAAGAAATTATTAACCTTCAAATCCATAATAATCATAATTTTTCTCTTTTCTATGTATTTTTTCCCAACTTCCGAAGTAATTACGTTTTTCATTTTACACCATTTCCTTCACTTTTTCAATACTTTTATCATGAAAACGCTCCAAAACACGTCGAAATCCATACATTTAATATATTTTTCTTTCGACAAAAACCATTTTAACGTAAATATTGATACGTGTAAGCAGACGAAATGTATAAGGATTCACTTCATTTATCTGTCATTCTAGCAATATTAGTTAAATCGCACAGGAAACCTCCTGAAATCCCGTTTGTTTCGTCGGCATACGGATTCTAGCAAACACGTTAAGATTGATTTATCAAATGAACGTCAAGCACCGCAAGAAACAATCGGCAATGGTTGAATCAATCGGACCTGACTGAAATACCGGTGTAAACGGAATAAAGAAAATGGAGAATAAGAGAATGATAAAAGTTAAAACGATGGAAGAAGCATGGACAAAGGCAAATGAGATTTTCCCTACCGATTATATGAAGGATGACGAGAGCAGTGAACACGCCGGTTATCCGATTTACAGAAGTACGGCCGAGGAACATTTTAATGATTATATTTGCGACCTGAACGACCGGTTAGAGGTTAATATTGCCGAGGGCAATCAGTCTATCAATATTTGGATTGAGACCGAAGAACAGGGAGAGGACGTCGAAGTTACGGCTATTGCACAAAGCGGAGAAACAAGAAACTACGCGACCTATGCCGAGTTTAAAAAAGAATTCCGCTTTTTCTTATCAAGCGGAAATCGTTATGAGGACAATGAAGCGCACTTCGAGAAAATTATCAGCAGCTTACGCGAAATCAACGAAAACGATATAAAAATAGAAACATGTAGAAGCGGATTGACAATCATATTCACTTATAAAAAATGGAGAAATTAAACTAAATACCCGCCCCGGAGGTCACGAAGGCAGAAAGGAACCATATATGCAAAATGTAATAAATATCGCTTTAGTAATCGCGGTTGTTTGCCTTATTATCAGTCAGGCTATTAAGATTAACCGAGCAATGGAACTACGGCAGCAATTAGAACAGCTATGCAAATTACTGTTTGAATGATAAAAAGGGGCTCCTTAGCGTAAACAAGCGCGATATAATAAAAATAAAAAGGAGGCCCTAATATGGAAAAAGCGCTATTGATAATTTGTTGTATCGCTTGTTTGTGCAATGCGATAAGTTCATTCGCGATATTCATGCAACTATGGTCAGATAATAAAAGCGGAACCCACGAGGGAGAATCGGTTAAAACCTGGTTTAAGCGTTTACAAAAAGAATGTAAACGAGGAAATCTTCCCGGATTTAAGCCTTCTGATTTTGACCTGTCTTTTCTTGATGAAGACGAACAATCTTAAGCTGCGGGTTATCATTCTCTAAAGACGCAATAAGCCGTTTATGTAATTTAATATTATCGCGGTTTAATTTTTTCTGCTTTTCCATTTCTTCCAAACCTTTTAACAAGGTACCGTATAAATACACAATTTCAGTGTCTGAAAAATTAACTCTCATCTCTCATCCTCTCTTTCGGCGGTATTGTACAGCGATGCCGCCGAATTTCCGTTTGTTTCGTCGGCATACGCATTTCGGCAAACACGTTATTATAAATAATGTCAAGAGACAAATACGGGCCGACTGCTCCAACAGCCGACCCAGAAAGGAGAAAGAGCAAGTGCTCAATAACCCCAATCCCAAAAGTTATTGTAGCACGAGTTCAACAGAAAAGCAATGAGCGATAAAGATTTTGAAGAACTTATCTTAATGCTTCGCGAAGATGGTTTTACCGAAGAAGAGATTGAGGAAATCGTCATGAGAATTGAAGACGGTCATTCAGTAGATGCTGCCATTCAATGGAATATGGAGTAAGAAAACGGCCGCCCATCAAAACGGGCGGCCGTTTTCTTTCTAACCCGGACTCACCAGACGTCCATATTCGAGTTTTAAGACCTTGGGCTTATAAAATACTAGCCCTGATTATAAAACTCAAATATGGACGTCCTGGATGCCTTAAAATGAGTTTTATATCAGGCCTTGACCTTCGACCGTTACTCTCTTTTAGCGCTATTAGTAAAAGCACACAGGAAAAACACGGAATCTCCGGCTGTTACGTCGGCATACGCATTTCGGCAAACACGTTATTATAAATAATGTCAAGAGACAAATACGGGCCGACTGCTCCAACAGCCGACCCAGAAAGGAGAAAGAGCCGAAGCTACAATACCTCCTCTAACAAAGGTTATTGTAGCACGAGTTCAGTAAAAAGTAAATGGGTGTAACGAGAGAAATTGAAAGGCGCACGCTGATCTACCTTCTGGAAGAAGCCAATAAGTTTTATGCGAATCCAGAAAACAGAAAAGCCTATGAAGAATGGGCAAAGACCGAAGAAGCAAAAGAATACGAAAAACTCTTCAAACGCTAAGAGCAAGGGCCGTCCGGGAAACCGGGCGGTCCGTACTGCCGGGGCATCCCAAGCCCCTGCAGCAGCAGAGCAGCAAATTCAACCTATACTTATTTAACTTTTATAAATTAAGAATTAAGAGTTCATACATATATTCTTATTTCTTATATTTTTTATTTATAAAATATCTGCTGCTTTTGCTGCAATATAAGAAAAGACCAGTAAAATCAAGGCTTTGGGGTAGCAGCGGGTCAAACAGCAGGCATGTTGAAACTGCTGCCCTTGCTGCCCATTTCGTAAGTTCTGGCAGAACCGCATAGCAAAGTTGCTTAAATCCTGGCGGTTACGTCGGCATACGAAATCTAGCAAACACGTTAAAATAAATTTATCAAATAAAACAAACACAAAGGTAGTGTCAAGTAATCTATGAAAAAACGAGCTGAAAAAAATAGGCTCAAATGAACCTTGAAAACTGCAGATATTGATTCCGAAAAGCTCTCCGAGGGCTTAGGGCGTTGCCCTAAGAACCCACAAGGGACCAGTCCCTTGACCCACTTTCGGGCTCTGCCCGAACCCGTCCCCGCCGGAAGGCAGGAAAAGGGCGCAGTTGCCCCTTTTCTGCTAAACAGGATAATCCGTGAGCCTTATGTCAACAGACTTTCGCGGCATATCCTCACAGACGGCGCTGCCGTCTGCTCCGGTATTCCACGGTTCTATTGACAACAGC
Source organism: uncultured Dorea sp. (assembly GCA_948602995.1). Lineage (GTDB taxonomy): Bacteria > Bacillota > Clostridia > Lachnospirales > Lachnospiraceae > CAPEBR01. Next base: position 56,927 of record CAPEBR010000016.1, on the reverse strand, counting down.
TCCGCTCCGGTGCAGGTCTTCCATTTTTCTGCATGTTCAGGATCGTCTGCTGACCGAGGAAGATGAGAAGCTGCCATTTACCCGGCATGTTGTCGGCCCCCTGCAGCATTTCCACTTCGTTGAGTACGTTGTATTTCTTGTGTTTATGCGGACGGAGAAAGTTATAGTATGCGACCCAGAGGGCAAGATCGTAATTAGCACCGTCGATGTTGTCAAAGCCGTTTGTGTGACGGTAAGAGGCCTTATAGGTGCGGTTGAGGCGTTCAATCATCTGCTTGAACGGACGGTGTTCTGCAGAAACGGCATCGTCGTTGGTAAGCCCGATCACCTGGGTGATTTTGAAGGTAAAATCTTTCCCCAGCCTTTTTACGAATTCCATTGCGGCGAGTGGGTAGGCGCTGTAACCGTCAGCAATGAACTTAAAGTTTTCCGGCAGCTTTGTAAGCCCCCGGAAAGCCATATGCATGGCGAGGATGCAGGGACCGACGCCACGGTTATCAGATATCTGGTAGCCAATGATGGACCGGGACGCGGCGTTCATAATGAGCCAGACATAAGTTTTGATACCGCGGATTTTTATATAGGTTTCATCGGCAGTAAATACTTCTCCTTTTTCGTAGGGGTATTGGTCAACAAAAGGCTTAATGCAGATAGCGGCGGTTTTGCAGTAGTTGGCGATCTGCTGGTGGGAAATGCTGATGTTATACAGGTCTCCCATAGCCTGCGAGGTTTTTCGCAGGGAGAGGCCAAGGCTGACATGGAGGGTCAGGCACAGGGACATTACGTGGGCATTATGTTTGCTGAATTTCAGGGAGGAGGCATTTTTAGGCAGTGTATTTAGATCCATGCTGAAAAAATCCATCGTGAACTCACGGTAGATATAGTGGAGTTTATATTTGTTTTTGCCGTAATCCTCCCGGAGGTCTTCCTTATCCACTTTCCCCATGTTGTAGAGATAATAAGGGCATTTGGGATTGACGCACTTATGGATGATAAAGTGTTTGCGTTCTTTCTTGGGAACCAGGGTATTGCCGCAGTGAGGGCAGCGTAGTTTCACAGAGGAGAAGCGGCTTTCATCCGGTGAGAACCTTGCGCTGCAGATTTTGCAGAGAAGCTGCCCTTTGGAACCATTGTTTTTGTAAAGGAAAGGTTTCGGCGCATTACAGCGGGGGCAGGTACAGTCATCCGGGATATCGCATTCTGAGCGGCGGCTGACAGGGCGTATCTTTTTACCATAACGTTTTTCGAAGTAAGGGAGTAATTCTTTATAAGTCCAGTCCTGGCGGAAGTCGGTGATAAGAGGGAGCTCATCAATCTTGAACTTCTGGTATTTTGGGGAATGGGAATCATCAAAGGCCCACTGTTTCAGAGGGATGTATCTGCAGATAAAGTTGATCAACCAGCAGTTTTGCTGGTAAAGAGATTGAATGAGTGAGAGTAAATAGGTAATAATATCCATAAGCAATGATTTTCCTTTCAGTGTTTGTGGGTTAGTAATAGTATTGACACAAAAAAGGGAGGTCATTGCTTTTTCTCTTGAAAAAGTGGTGTAATCCTTGGAATTATAAGGTTTGTGACAAAAAATATAGTGGTAGATTTGACACTACCATGAAACACACGGAGGTAAATCAAATGAAGGTATATGCAGCAATCGGACATTTTAAAGATAGTAAAAATATGGTTTGCGTAGCAATGACACAGCGTACAAAGAAAGATTTTATGACAGACTGCTATGGTAATGAGTTTGTTCCTTATGTTGTTATTACAGAATCAATGTTTAAAAAACTCCTTGCTTGTTCTGATTGTATGGAAATTTTTGAGCAGGTAAAAAAGCTGACCTCTAACTATCGTATATGGAATGGCGTTGCTGATTATATTGAGCAGTGCAGCGATATAATTTCAGACAGAATGGAAGCAGCAAAGAAAGGCCGGATCCTGAGCTTGATGATGTAATTACGCATTTATCTAAAATTTGTGAGCATTATGAAAGCATAAATGTCGATAAAATCCAAACGCATTGCTTCCGTAAGGCCATTGCTTATCTTAATCAGCTTAGGCTTTTAAAAGGTGAATACACAAGAGTATTTTTTGAAGAAAGAAAGAGTCCAAAATAGCCTTCTGGACTCCCACGGTCTCCATATTTGCATTTTAACTGCCCGTTAAGCATTTTATAAGCCCCTGACCTAAAAGCTCAAATATGGTCAAATCTAGAGCTTACAGGCCAAGACGATTCCGAAGCGGATAACAATTACCACGGCTTCGGGTGTTCGTCGAGTGCCCTCATAAGTGGAGTATAGGGGATTCGAACCCCTGGCCTCAACAATGCGAATGTTGCGCGCTCCCAACTGCGCTAATACCCCATACAGAAATTATAGCACTAACTGCAAAAAAAGAAAAGATTTTTATCAAATTTTTTGCATTTTTTCTTATATGGGGGTTACTGTTCACTCCGTTCACAGTAACATTCGCAAATCCATTTAAAATTCGCTTCGCGAATGGGATTTGCTCACACCTGAATCATTTTTTTACGGACTTTGCAGTAAATGCAAAGTCCTGTGTGAACAGTAACTATATGGGGGTTACCTTTTCTGTAGATTTCACAATATACACTTGCAATTATTCACAATCTATATTAAACTACATAAAAATCAACCTTTATACCTATCCTGATTTATTAGACAGTTTCTACTGTCTAGATAGGTATCCATTCAAGAGAGGAGCAGCTATGGAACAGAGAGAATTAATGGAACAGGTTCAGAAGTTGATAACAGACAATCCTGCAAAGTTTATCAAAATCAGGGACATCTTCGACGAGGTTTTTGAAAACCGGGTTCCTGGCAGTGACAAAGGTATCACTGACCAGGAGTTCGAACGGCTTCGTGACAGATTTCGGGATATTGATGTCCCGTTCAGCTGGTGCACCAGCAAGGAATCTGTCTATCAACTGCACAAGGCCGTCCGCTATCACCGCTCCCCGTCCAGGAGCGGACAGAACGCACGCACAACGAAAAGCACAGCAAAAACAAAGAAAAAAGGCCTGTTCGGTATATTCGGATAAAATGATGCAATTGGGGACGGGGCATTTTTAAAAATGCCCCGTCCCCAATACAATATTTATTTTACTGATTTTTCAGCATATTCTGTGGTTACCAGGTCCTCGTATGGCGCCCTCTTATCCAGCTCTCCTGCCTCCTCCAGTATATCCTGAAGGAGCTCAAAGCTTTCCTTTTCAAAAATCAGATCAGATTTCCATGTATCCTGGTCATAATAGCGTTTTACGATTGTTGTGATGGTTTCCAGGTCTGTTTCCTTAAACTGGGGTTCGATTACCGCTGCAATCTCCTCCGGGGTGTGGGACTGTACATAATCCATTCCCTTTTGCAGGGCATTTGTAAAGCCCTGAATTGTCTCAGGATTTTTTTCTATATAGCTCTGCTTTGCAGAAAAAGCAGTGTATGGTACATATCCGCTGTCTGTTCCCAGCGATGCCACAACATAGCCTTTCCCTTCCTTTTCAAGATTCGTTGCCCCCGGTTCAAACTCAACTGTAAAATCTCCCTGCCCCTCCGAAAAGGCGGCGGCAGTGGAACCAAAGTCGATGCTCTGATTTATTCTGACATCCTTTTCCGGGTCAATGTTGTTCTTCTTCAGAATATACTCAAATACCATCTCAGGCATACCGCCCTTTCTACCTCCCAGCACATCCTTATCTTTTAGACTCTCCCATGTGAAATCAGGCATTTCCTCCCGGGCCACAAGGAAATTCCCGGCACGCTGTGTAAGCTGTGCAAAATTCACAACATAATCATTTGCACCTTCATTATAAGTATAAATAGATGCTTCAGAACCCATAAAACCAATGTCCGCACTTCCCGAAATAACTGCTGTCATAGTTTTATCTGCTCCAAAACCAGTAACAAGCTCCAAATCAATCCCTTCCTCTTCAAAATACTCCTCTTCAATTGCCACATACATAGGAGCATAAAAAATAGAGTGGGCAACCTCATTTAGCACTACCTTTTCTACCGTCGGAAGCTTCTCCTTTGCAGCATCCGGTTTTTCATCTGTAGTCGAAGCTGTCGTTTTCTCGCTCTTCTCCTCCTTCTGTGAACACGCAGGCAATAACAACACCGCCATTACCGCAACAAGACAAAGCGCCAATAACCGCTTTTTCATATATGAATCCTCCTTGAAATACTAATGGTATAGTATATTCGAAGGCAGGAAATATGTGAGCTCAGGGCAAAAACATAAATTCATCAAAAGGGCTGGCAAGACCTGTCTGACCAGGCAATGCCGGACATTGGCGCAGGAAGGGTTACTATTCACACAGGTCTGTGCATTCACTGCACAGACCGTAAGAAAGTGACTCAAGAATGAGCAAATCCTATTCGCGAAGCGAATTTAAGATGGGCAGGCCAAACCATGTCAGATTGCGGTACTCCGGTCTTGAATCGTCACTCCCAAGACGGATTTTCCCGTATTTTCCAAATGCTATATATACAACGAATACCAAGAGTACAATCATCGCAATCATATATAGCCACCCAAAGTCTGTTGTAAGAAATAAAAAGGCACCGTTCGATACGATTGTAAAGCTGTCATTAAGAGCTACTAACCATATTGCCATAATTGCAATCAGAACAAGTGAAATGTAAAAAACCATATTTTCTTTCTTTTTCTCCAAATCGAGTCTCCTGTGTTAATCCAGGTCTGCACAGTGGTCTCCTGTGCAGACCTGTTATGGAAGGGTTACCAATGTATTGAAAGACTATTTCCCGCATTATACACGGAATACAGTCTGTTCTTTGATGTCAGTTGCCAGTGCCTCTAAAGCCGCTTTTGTCCTGTGGTAGCGGAGCTTCCACTGGTCTTCCTTAGGCTTCCGAAAACTTCTTCCTTTTCCAGCACCTTAAGAGCATCAGCGGGTGTAATGACATTCGGGTCTGCATCGGCTGCAGCCGGGTCGAAGCCTGCATGGATGGTCTTATATTCTCCTCCTTTTAATGCCTCTGTTCCGGATATGTCGTAACGTCCCCAGCGGGTTGCGGATGCGGACTGGATCCGGTCCGGATTATCTGCCGGAACGATACCGCCCGTATTTACCAGTACGATCCTCGCCTGCTTTAAGTCTTTAACAGCAGGGGCAATCGGAACCATATCTCTCTTTGGAATCGGAAGCTACTGCGCCGTCTGCTCCGAGACTCTTTGCAATCTGTGCTACAAAGAGAGCGGATCTTTCCTTCTGCTCCAGGGCAACATTCAAGTTAGACATAATGACACCAAGGAAGTTGATGGTTTTGCCGTGCTCCCTGTAAAGTTCCTTAATATTCGGGCAGTTCTTTATTGATCGTGAACACACCGTCCTTTAAGGATCGTTCATTGCCAAAAACAATATCCTTCACATAGAAATTCCCAATCTCTAACCTCATGGTTTCCCTCCTTGTTGATCTGTATTTATAGAATGTCTCTATGAATCACTGTTACTGTTCTCACAGGACTTTGCATTTACTGCAAAATCCGTAAGAAAATGATTCAGGTGTGAGCAGATCCCATTTGCGAAGCGAATTTTAAATGGATTTGCGAATGTTACTGTGAACGGAGTGAACAGTAACGAATCACCAAATCCCTTGCCGAAGAGCCTCTGCGCTACTTTTTCTGAAGCCCATCAATTCAAGTTCTATGTAACACATTCTTTCCAAATGCCCAAAAAAAGAAGCCATGTCCACTCAGAAGCTATGAACAGACATGACTTTAAAGATCATAAATCTACATAACACAAAGGCTAATGTTATCCGATAATCTGCCATTTCTTCTCAACCGCATTCAGAAGCTCATGCCCGTCCTCTGTCACCAGCACAAGATCTTCAATGCGGACTCCGTATTTCCCCTCTATGTAGATACCTGGCTCAATGGAGAAGATCATGCCGGGCTTTGCAGTACTTTTGTTAATCGGAGAGACATCGCCGTACTCATGATCCTCCTGTCCGATGAAATGTCCGAGGCGGATCTTCCAGTACTCGCTGTAGCCCTTCTCTTCAATATAATCTCTCGCCTGTGCATCAATATCGCAGAAACGCACTCCCGGCCTGATTACGGATTCAGCCCTTTGGACTGCCTCACGGACAATGTCATGAATCTCCTGCTCCTCGGCGGAAGCCTCCTTACAGTAGAAGGTTCTTGTCATATCTGAACAATAGCCCTTCCATACACATCCCATATCAATCAGAATACACTCCCCTGCCTTCAGTGTTCTTGTATCACTTGGCTCATGGTGCTGGTCTGCAGCGTTCGGCCCGAAGCAGACAATGGTATCAAAGCTTGTCCCGCTGGCGCCGGCCTTCATAAATTCGCCGTCAATGAATTCTGCAATCTGTTTCTCGGTCATGCCCTCCTTGATATATGCCTTTACCTTCTCCATGACGCTGTCGTTAATGGCAGAAGCCTCCTTCATAATCCGGATCTCTTCTTCATTTTTCACGGCGCGGACGCCGTCAACGCAGTCAGAGCCCCAAATGGTCTTAAGCCCCGGGCACCTCTCCTGCAGCGGGATCAGGAAGCGTGCAGGCCATGTCTTGTCGATTCCGAGTGTTTTCTCAGGATCAATCTGATCCGCAATAATAGAAATCTGATCCTCCATGTCGCTGAACCATACCTCCTTAAATCCGGTGTCTGACACGAAGTAAAGATAATTGAGCAGCATTACATGCTCTCCGTCTGACTTAAGAATCAGAGCATAGAGCCTTTCTCCCGGATTTACCATGATTCCTGTAAGAAAACGGATACTTAACGGGTCGGACACAATTAGCTGCGTCAGCCCTTTCTCCTCCATCTTTGCTAATACTCTAGTTATTCTTTCGTTATTCATTTACTGAATCTCCTTTCCAAAAATATGCTCTCTGTACGATATTTCAGTCACTGTTTCAGACCAAAGTCTAAACCAGTGTCCAGTTATGGTTTCATTATAACATCTACGGTTTCCTTGTCAATAGCCCTTACATAGGGCAGTAAAAAATCATAACAATTCGGTTACTGTTCACACAGGACTTTGCATTTACTGCAAAGTCCGTAAGAAAGCATAAATTATGCCAGAAGTGAATCCGGTCGTTCGCGAACCAAGCTTCAAGTGGACCGGATTCAGTTACAGTTCAGCCAAAGGCAGAACTCCGGCTGTCCCAGACAAACCGGTATGCAGTGTTCCGGGCCTGCAGGGGGCTTAGTCTTGAGGATTCCTACTGGATCCGGCGAGAAGGCGACCACAAGACGTGGAAGGAAGTCAATCTATTTCATAACCCACTTTCATTATTTATCACGGAGGTATCTCTGTCAGGAAGAAATATTCACTATTCGGCAAATGCAGCAGAAAAAAGAAATATCCAGACACCCGAACTTACCACGCTTGGGGCAAGTGCCAAGGGATGGATTCGCCAGGATGGAATGCTGTATCTTCATAAGATAGGGAAATATGAAATTCCTGCTGATCAGATTCTCACTGCTTTGGGCATTCCACATGTCCATTATTTTATTTCTTCCAAAACGGAAATAGATTCATATCTGACACAGGAGCGGAAAGAATGGCTCTTTGACCACGATCAGGATTTCCCGGATGTAATGTCTCAGACAACAGAATATGATATAACTCTCTATAGTGCTGCATCAGCGGCCCAGAAGGAACTGGCGATGGACCTGGGCATCCTGAAACAGATGGAGCGTCCTGTATTCCTGAATGAAAGACAGTGGCAGGGAGTGCTGGCAAGAGCAGGGATGCTTCTGAAATCATCCAGGATATAACCCGTGAATAATAACATGACACACAAATTTATACTTTTGTGTTATAATAACTGGTATCATCCTCTCTCTCTTATGCTGCGCACAGCCGCATAAGGAAGTATGCCGCCTTGCGGCTGCGGCTTTTGCGATACTCATGACAGATTTCATCGGCCGTGAGTATAACTTCTTATATCCAGGACAGGATGATGAAAATATTTAAAGGATCTGGTATATTTTATGAATCATACAAGCAATGACAAAGAACTTCTAAAGCAGCAGAACCGCATCCGGTTCATTCACGCTGCCCAGGAACTAATTGAAAACGGGGACCTTGAAAGGGTCTCCATCCGGAGGATCGCGGAGAAGGCGGGTTTTCACAACTCCACCATCTATCTGTACTTTGAGGACGTAGACCAGCTGATTCTTCTCTCCTCACTGAAATATTTCAATGAATACAGCAAGGCGCTGTCCGAGCTCAGCACAAAGGACCTGACGCCTTTGGAGACTTTTATAAAAATCTGGGATTTTTTCGCCCAGACAGTCTTTCGCAAGCCGAAAATCTTCTATAATTTCTTCTTCGGAAAGCACAGTGAGAATCTGACCAGAATCATGAAGCAGTACTATGAGCTTTTCCCCGAAGAGCAGGAGGAATACTCTCCGGAGATCGAAGACATGTATTATGGGCAGAATATCCGTGAACGCTGCCTGAAGGTGCTGGAACTGCTCATTGGCACAGATACAAGGGTAAATGAAGAGACGATAGGACTGATTAATGACATCAATGTAAGCTATTTTAAATATCTTCTACAGCAGAAATGTCAGAATCCGTCCCTGGATTCTGACATACTGAAGGATAAGCTCCTGAAGATGCTGCATTTTATCATTTCATGACACCCACAACTCCGAAGGCTCCCGGTCCACCGTGTGTGGTGATAACGCCGCCTGTCTTAACCCAGGTGACCTTCTTCACCCCGCACGAGCGGGCCGCTTCCTCTGCCTGGTTCATAACTGCCTGGTCAAGCCCCGGGGCATGAATCAGCCACAATTCCTCCGTGTCAAGGTTTTTCTCGGCAATGTAATCCTTCACAAGCTGCGGCACGATCTTCTTCATGCTTCCCCTGTGTTTTTTTGTTGCCTGGAGGTAGCCGTCTTGAATCTCAATCCTTGGGTGAATCTTAAGAAGGGCTCCGCAAAGTGCCGCTGCATTGCTCACTCTTCCCCCGGCGCGCAGGAACTCCAGTGTATCTGGCACAAAACACATGCTGACACTCTTTGATATCTTTTCAGCCATTTCCCTGGCCTCCTTAATTCCCCACTCTGGATGCCTCTCAAGAAGCTTCGCCATTGTAATAACAACCGCATACTGTCCTGCTGCCACCTGTTTCGTATCAATACCTGTAACATAGTCCCTTCCTTCCATGGCGATCTGTGCACTCTGATAAGAGCAGGTTGTCACGGCAGAATAGGCAAGATATAAAATCTGACTGTCCGGATGCTCCTCATGGATCCTGTCAAATATTTTCATAAAATCTTCAGGCACAGATCCGCTGGTCTTCGGAAGCTTTCCTGTTCTCTTATAATAATCCACAATCTCCTCTGACGAAAAGGTTCCGTCGTCCAGTGTCTCACCGCCGAATGACACATGCATTGGCACAATATAAATTCCATACTGACGGGCTGTTTCTGCCGGAATATCCGATCCCGTCTCTGCAAGCAGTATAATCTTTTCCATAATAAGCTCCTCATTATAATGTCACTTTCACTCGTTTCCCAGTAACATTCGCAAATCCATCTAAAATTCGCTCCGCAAATGGGATTTGCTCACTCCTGAATCATTTTCTTACGGAATGCGCTGAACTGCGCATTCCGTAAGAACGTGATTCAAGGGTGAGGGGCGATTTTTGCGTAGCAAAACTTTAAATATCGCCCCGAATCGTTACTATGAGCGGCCTCCTGGGCCGTGAATAGTAACACTATTTTATTGTCATATAGTATCCGTTACTACTTATTATTGTATATCACTCCATATTATGATACAATTTACAAAACGAATTAAAATGTAAAATGTGGGATCAGGAGTAGTATAGATTATGAAGCGGAATATTTCTTTGATGAAGCATATCCTTGGAGAAAATTTTACAAAAAGAAACCGCTTCACCAGGCAGTGTATTGGTGAAGCGATGATCGCCCTTATGCAGGACAGAGATTATGAGGAGATTACGATCTCCGATATTGTTAAGAAGGCGGGTGTCTCCCGGATGACTTTCTACCACTATTTCCAGTCCAAGACAGATGCCCTGAATAATTATCTGCACGAGATCATCGAGAGCTATCTGGAGGAATGCAGCCGTTCCCTCGGAACAGACAGCTTCTACGATGCAGCGCATGTCCGCCACGCCTTCCTGTTCTTTGACCAGTATGCCGAATTTTTTCTCACCCTGGCGGACGCCAGTCTCTACTGCCTGATGATTGACGCCATCAATGACTATATGATCCGGTTCGTTGACCCGGTCTACCCACGCTCCCACTACGAGCTGTACTATTACGGAGGCGCACTGCTTAATGTCTTCCTGAAGTGGGAGGAAGACGGAAAGACCGAGCCTGTCGATGCCATTGTGGAGGTCATCTGCCGCTGCTGCAATATTCCCCTTTCCTAGAGCGTGTTTGAAAATTGCTTTCTGCAAGATGTCGTCCCAGTTTGCATCAGATTTTATGCTGGATTTAGGAGGTGTAGCGGGCTACATTGACTAAATTCAGCATAAAATCTGGTGTAAAGTGGGGCGGCAGATTGTGGGAATGAATTTTCAAACACGCTCTAGTATAACCCACACTAATTAACCGTACATTTCACTTGTCTAAATTTCCATTTGCCGCATTGTCGTCAATCGGCGCAGCCACTGCTGCGCCTCGTTCCTCCGCCTTGCAGGCTGAAAAGGAGGCATATTATTTCGCGGCAGTTCTTTATTCGTATAATACCGCCGCGCACTCGTAAGGCGCAAGGGTCGCGGATGGCTCCAGAGTCTCCCTGTCATAGTTGGAGATCAGCACCCGGCCTTTCCCACTCTTCAGTTCATCCGGCACCTGGTATGCCGTCTCCTGCTCTGTAAAATTACAGACCACCAAAAGTCTCTGCGCACCCAGGGAGCGCATATATACATACAGCTCCCCGCTGTCTGGCAGAAGAAGTCTGTAATCCCCGTATACGATGATCTCATGCTCCCTGCGGAGTCTGATGAGCTTCTGGTAATAGCGGAACACAGAATCCTCTCTCGCCATCTGCTCCTTCGCATTGATCTCCTTATAGTTGGGATTTACCGCAATCCAGGGGATTCCCGAAGTAAAGCCGGCAGAAGGGCTGTCATCCCACTGCATTGGAGTCCTGGCGTTATCCCTTCCTTTATAACTGATATAATCAAACATCTCTTCTGGCGGCACGATCCCTTTCTCCGTCAGTTCATGGTAAGCATTAATACTCTCAATATCCCGGAATTCCTCCAAAGAGGTGAACGGGTAATTCGTCATGCCAAGCTCCTCTCCCTGGTAAATGTAAGGAGTTCCCTGCATCATATGGAGACATGTCCCGAGAAGCTTCGCCGAACGCTCACGGTACAGACTACTGTCATTTCCAAGGCGCGACAGCATCCTCGGCTGGTCGTGGTTACACCAGTACAGACTGTTCCACGCCCTTCCCTCAAGCTCTGTCTGCCATTTGCTCATAACCTGCTTAAGCTCCGTAAGCCTGATCTTTTTGTGGTTCCACTTAAAGCTCTCGCCGCCGTCCAGATCCATGTGCTCAAACTGGAAGACCATATTCAGCTCATCCCCGGCAGAAGACGCATATTTTTTAGCCTCCTCCACCGTAACGCCAGAGCACTCTCCCACGGTAATCAGATCGTACTTTGACAGGACCTCCTGGTTCATTTCCTTTAAGAATTCATGCACCCGGGGGCCATTGGCGCAGCCTGGATCCCCGTAACCGCTCTTTCCCACCCTGCCGTCAGGAAGTCCCGGCGTTTTTGAGATCAGGCTGATCACATCCATACGAAAGCCGTCAATTCCCTTGTCGCACCACCAGGTCATCATGTCAAATACTTCCTTTCTCACCAGTGGATTTTCCCAGTTAAGATCCGGCTGTTTCGTTGAGAAAAGATGCAGATAATACTGCTTCGTCTTCTCATCATATTTCCACGCCGAACCGCCGAAGCAGGCTCCCCAGTTATTGGGCTCCTTACCGTCCCTGCCATCTTTCCATATATAATAATCACGGTATGCATTGTCCTTTGACGATCTGCTCTCTATAAACCACGGGTGCTCGTCAGACGTATGGTTTACCACCAGATCCATCATAATCTTAATCCCAAGCTCATGGGCACGCCCGAGCATTCTGTCATAGTCCTCCATCGTCCCGAATTCTGCCATGACCGCCTTATAATCACTGATATCGTACCCATTGTCATCATTCGGCGACTGGTAAACCGGAGACAGCCATATGACATCAATCCCCAGCTCCTTCAGATATTCCAGCTTTCCTGTAATTCCATTCAGATCTCCGATTCCGTCCCCGTTACTGTCACAGAAACTTCTGGGATAAATCTGATATACAACACTTTCCTTCCACCATGCTTTCTCCATGTCTGTATTCCTCCTGATTCTTTATAACCGTAATGCTTAAAGCTTCCTTTATACTATCTGTGGTTCTTCTGGCGGTATTCCCTGGGCGACACCCCGTAGACTCCTTTAAAGGCCCTGGAAAAATTCAGAAGATTGGGATATCCCACTGCCGTCCCTATATCGCTGACCGGCTCGCTCCCTGCCGCAAGCCTCTCTGCCGCCCGCTCCATCCGGTAATACATAATGTACTGCTGAGGCGACTGCCCTGTCACTGATTTAAACACTTTGCCGAAATAGCTTCTGTCCAGCCAGCATTTCCTCGCCAGCTCTTCCACAGAAATCTGTCCGGAATAATTCTCCTGTATATACCGGACGGCTTCCCTGACATAGCCCTCTCTGCCGCGTCCCTCCTTTGATATCTTTCTGTACTTTGAGTTCCGGATCAGGCAATCCATAAAAATATAGAGATAACCTGTTGTTTTAAGAGAATGCTCCTCCCAGTTCTCTACGAGAGAGAGCAGGATCCGGCATAATTCCTCTCTGTTCTCCGGCTTCACAGGCGTGTACATGGGACGGGTGCACGTAAGGCCCGACACATGTATCAATTCTCCTGCCCTGGACCCTCCGAATTCCATCCACATATACTCCCAGATTCCTTCAGGAAAAGTCCTGTAGCAGCTCTCCTTCCCTGGTTCGATGAAAAATCCGCTCCCGGCGGATAGTGCGTAATCCAGAATACTGCCCGGCTCTTCCTCCACCCGCAAAACACCCCTGCCTGAAAGGATGTAATAAAAAAGATAATGATTGCCGGGTTCTGACCTCTTCATCTGCAGCGGGGCACATTTCTCAAGACCGCACTGATAGACCGTCAATTCCATAAAGCTTTCACTCCCTGTTCTATATACGTTTTGCGCAAAACCTGCTTTCTGTTTAATATTATATAACCAAAAAGCACAAAATATCAACAGGTTTTGCGCAAAACGTAAAGTTGAACAATCCCAGGCCGTCATTTTTATATACATTTCCCATCTGCCACAGAATCACGTACCACCAGCTCTGCCTTAAGCTTTGCGTCCAGCGTCCTTCCTCTTGTTCCCTCAATATATTCAAATAGCTTTTTCACAGCAAGAGCTCCCTTTCTGCTGTTATCCTGACGCATGGTAGTCAGGCGGGGACGGCACAGCAGGGCGGCCTCGCTGTCGTCAAAGCCTGCCACAGAGATGTCGCGGGGCACGGAAACTCCCATGTCCTGAAGATATGCAACCGCCTCGGCCGCATAGTAATCAGACGCAAAGAACAACACGTCCGCTGTCTGTGCAAGCTCTTTTAAATGTTTCTCATAGTACATTTTCCTCTCCTGAATGTTCTGGGGGATTATAATATGCCGGATCTCAGTCTCCCTGATTCCCCGCTTTCTGCCGGAAAGCAGTACACCTTCCCAGCGCTCATGGTCTACTCCTACATCATTGTCCGCCAAAAAGCAGAGTTCCCTGTGTCCACACCCGAACAGATAGTCTGCCATCTGACATCCGCCCTCTCTGTCATCAAGCCCCACATTTGCCACGCGCTGCTTTTCATAATACACATCAACAGACACAACCGGGGCACGGCACTTAAGCTGCAGCTTCTCATTGTCCCTGGCGCTGAATCCAAGTGTAACAAGCCCCTCCACATTCCATGTAGCGGCAAACTGGATCCCCTCCTCTGCCGTTGACACGAAATGAAGCAGCATGTAATAGTTTCTTTTATATATCTCTGACTCCAGCGCACGGATCAGCTCATTGGCAAAGGCATTGCCCTCCTTCAGTCTGCCCTTTCCCCCCGGCTCTCCTGCCAAGACGCCGATCAGGCGGGAATTCCCTCCTACCAGCATAACAGCTCCCATGCTGGGAACATAATCCATCTCCTTTAGAAGCTTCTGAATCTTCTCAACTGTCTCTTTTGACACCTTTTTATCATTCCCGTGAATCACATTGGAAACGGTTGTAGGGCTTACCCCCGCTTTCCTTGCTATATCCTTAATACGTACCATCTGTTCTTTACACCCCTGCCTTACCTGTCTATGATCTTATTCTTCTGCCTGTACTCCCTGGGGGACATACCATAGATACTCTTAAACGCCCTGGAAAAATGAAGCAGGTTCGGATAGCCCACCGACGCCCCCACATCCCCAATGGAATCGTTATCTATAATAAGCGCGTCCGCTGCCTTCGCCATCCGGTAGCGGATCAGAAATTCCTGGGGAGACTGCCCCACCACCTTTTTAAAAACCTTTCCGAAATAGCTCCTGTCCAGTTTACATTTCTTCGCAATATCCTCCACCGTAATATTCTGGGCATAATTATGCTCAATATAGACCACTGCCTCCCGTGCGTAGAATTCGCTGAGCTGCCCGCCCTGAAGCTGCTTTTTAGAAGCAGAATATTTGATCAGGCTGTCCAGGAAAAGGTAAAGCCGGCCGATCAATTCCATGGAGGAGGCATTCTGACTCTTCACAATCGTAAGCATCTGCTCTGCCAACTGATCCCCGTACTCCGGATGTGTGAGATGATATACCGGCAGCTTGTGGGAAAGACCGGCCAGTTCTACACACTCCTTTGCCCTTAAACCTCCGAATTCCACCCACACATATTCCCAGGGATGATTCTTATCCGCATAATAGGTATTGACGAATCCAGGCTCTATGAGAAAGCCACTTGGGGCTGATATATCATAATACGTTGTATTATCCTTCTCATCATTGGCGTGAAGGCAGCCTTTTCCCGAAATTACATAGTGAAAAAGATAATTATTCCTGACATACGGCCCGAATGAGTGAAGCGGCTCACACTTTTCATATCCATACTGGTAAATGGTAAGATCCATAAAGCGTTCATCCTGAAACACAGAAAACAGGTGATTCATCATAATTTTTCCCTCCTTTGTCTTTTCTTCGTCATTCGCAGCTGACTCCCGCATCAAATTCTTACGGTCAGTGCAGCATGTGCGCAGACATGTTGAATCGTTACCGTCATTCTACTCAAAAATTAATAGTTATTTTTGTATATTTTCACGAAAAATTAAGGAATACTTATATTATATACCATCATGCGTCTATATTTCAATATTTTCGTCACAATCACGCATAACGATAACTTTCGGACACATACAAATATTTACGTCTGTTCGTCAAACTGCTATCATTCTATACAGAAATACACAAAATAATCATGCAACTTAACAATGCATGAAAAAAGGAGAGGTGTTGAATGAAGAAGAGATTAATTGCCACAGCACTTGTGGCGGCAATGCTGATTGGGACCATTATTTCAGCCAGCGGATGCAGTTCTGAAGGCAGCGCAGATGGTAAGACCCACATCACCTTGCTTCAGTACAAACCGGAGGCCGTAAAGGCATTCGAGAAGATGGAAGAGGAATTCAATGCGACACATGATGATATTGTGCTTCAGATTGAATCCCCTAATGACGCCATGACCGTACTGAAAACACGTTTAATCAAGGAAGACGCTCCTGATATTATCGGGATTGGCGGCGACGTCAATTTCTCAAACTTCCTTGACGCTGAGATCCTCATGGATATCTCAGATTTTGAAGGCCTGTCACTGATTAAGCAGGCATACCTGGACATTGACAAGAATCTGGAATTCGTTCCGATGGATGGCGTATACGCTGTTCCATATGTAGCGAATGCGGCAGGCGTTCTGTACAACCGTCAGATGTTCAAGGATAACAACTGGGAAGTCCCGACCACATGGAATGAGTTCATGACCCTGTGCGATACTATCAAGGCTTCCGGACAGCAGCCCCTTTACTTCGGCTTCAAGGATGTATGGACCTGCCTGGCTCCGTGGAACGCACTGGCATGTGACCTTGCCCCGGCTGACGTATGCCGTCAGGTTAACAAGGGCGAAACAAAATTTATTGATGAGTATGATGAAGTGGCACAGAAGATGCTTGAGCTTTTAGACCACGCACAGGACGATCCGTTCGCCTACAGCTACAATGATGCGTGTACCGCATTTGCAAACGGAGAATCTGCAATGTATTGTATCGGAAGCTATGCTGTTCCGCAGATCCAGTCTGTAAATCCAGACATGGACATTGATTCTTTTGTTATGCCTGGATGTGACAGCGAGGCTGACAATATTCTGAACTCAGGCGTTGACCTTCAGTTCTGTGTTACAAATGAGTGCAAGAACAAGGAAGCCGCATATGAGGTATTAAGCTTCTTATTAGAGGATTCTACCATCCAGACTTATCTGGACGACCAGAATGCAGTACCATGCAAAGATCAGGAGTTCAAGCTTTCTCCGGCTCTTGACGGTATGGTAAGCTACATCAACGAAGGGAGAATGGTCGACTACCAGGATCACTACTATCCGTCAGAGATGAGCGTGGACGCACAGATTCAGACCTTCCTGTTAGACGGAAGCGTAGAGAAATTCTTAAATAAATTTGATACCGACTGGGTAAGATACAACCGTGATATTATCCGTAAGGTACAGGAATATGAAAAAAAGGGAGGGAATGAATAATGAAAAAACTCAGCAGAAACCAAACCTTTTTATTAATCACAGTTCCCGTGCTGGCATTGTTCTTCTGTTTTAATACTTTGCCGCTGATCAAAGGTCTTATATACAGCTTTACGAACTTTAAAGGCTTCGGAAGCTATGACTGGGTAGGAATACGTAACTACGCTGACTTATTTACAGATGCCCGTGTAGGAAAATCCTATCTGTTTACATTTAAATTTGCGCTGGTGGCTACTATCCTTACGAACGTAGTTGCCCTGCTTCTGGCGTTGGGCTTAAACGGGAAGATCCGCGCAAAGAGCGCTCTGAGAGGTGTTTACTTTGTTCCAAGAATCTTAGGCGGACTGGTTGTAGGTTATATTTTTGGATATATCTTTACATATATCCTTCCTGCAGTTACCGGCGGCTCCAGTATGCTTTCTAACACAAACACAGCATGGCTTGCCATCGTGATTGTTGCTGCATGGCAGTCCATTGCACAGACAACACTTATTTACATCTCCGGTCTTCAGACTGTACCAGAAGATGTATATGAGGCAGGTGCGATTGACGGCGCTACCGGATGGAAGAGCTTCAAGGAACTGACCTTCCCGCTCATTATTCCATTTTTCAGTATTAACATGGTACTTAGCATGAAAGACTTCCTGATGGTATTCGACCAGATCATGGCATTAACCAAAGGTGGTCCTGCACAGAGTACAGAGTCCATCTCCTACCTGATCTATAACAATGGTATGGGCGGCGGACAGTTTGGTTTCCAGAGTGCCAATGCGGTGATCTTCTTTATCGTAATTGTTGCAATCTCTGTATTCCAGCTTAATTTCACAGGAAAGAAGGAGGAACAGTTATAATGAAACAGAAAAATAAAGTTGCTGCCACCACGAACTGGCCGCTTACAATCTTATTAATTGCCGGCTGTCTGACTGTTATCTTCCCGCTTTACATGGCAATTGTAATCGCCTTTAAGAAACCGACAGAAATGACAAACGACATTGCCGGGGCATTAAGTCTTCCGAAGAGCTGGAGCCTTGAAAACTTTGCAGAGGCGATGCGTGTCACAGACTTCTGGCATTCCCTGGGCTACAGCGTAATGATTACTGTTGCAACTGTTATTCTCGCAATCCTGCTTCACTCCCTTGCCGGATACGCAATCGGAAGAAGCATGGCGAAAAACAAATTTTACAAATTCTCATACCTTTACATTGTAAGCGGTATGTTCGTACCTTTCGCAATCCTGATGATGCCTCTCGTAAAGCAGACTGCACAAATGGGGGTTGACAACTGGTTCGGTGTTATATTATGCTACTTAGTGTTCTACATGCCGATGAATGTTATGCTTTACACCGGTTATTTAAAGAACATTCCAATCGCACTGGAGGAGGCCGCTTTTGTGGACGGCGCTACTACATGGCAGACTTACTGGAAGGTCATCTTCCCGATCATGGGGCCAATGCATGCTACAGTTGCTGTACTTACCGCTCTTGGAACATGGAATGACGTTATGACGCCGCTTGTTATCATGTCCGGTACAGGGGCAAACACACTGCCTCTGGCACAGCTTACATTCCAGACACAGTTCGGTACGAACTACAACCTGGCATTCGCCTCCTACTTACTGGCACTGCTTCCGATTCTGATCTTCTATCTGGTATGCCAGAAGCAGATCATCAACGGTGTTGTAAACGGTGCGGTGAAGTAACATGCCAATCCTGTCATGCAGCCACGGCTGCATGACGTACTTAAAATTTTTACAATAATAGAGGACAGACTTATGGCGATTATACTTGACAAGACAAAATCATTATTTACCTTGCAGACAGACCATAGTATGTACCAGATGAAAAAAGACAGGTATGGGGTTTTACTCCATACCTACTTTGGTAAAAGGGGATCTGTATTTGACTACTCCTATCTGGTTACCTACGCGGACCGCGGCTTCTCCGGCAACCCCTATGACGCCGGAAACGAGCGTTCATACTCCCTGGACGCACTTCCCCAGGAATATCCTGCATATGGGAGCGGAGATTACCGTACAAGCGCGCTTAAGGTGCGCTATCCGGACGGCAGTTTTTCCTGTGAGCTCAAGTTCAAAGACTTTGAAATTCAGGAGGGAAAATATAACCTCCCCGGGCTGCCGGCCATCTATCTGTCAGATGACGGCACAGATGGGCGTGCCGACACCCTGATCATCACCCTGGAGGATACACGCAGGCTTTTCTATGTGCATCTGTATTACGGTGTAATGGAAAATCTTGATCTGATCACAAGGGCCGTACGCATTGAAAACCACAGTGAGGCAGATATTTATCTTGAGAATGTACAGAGTGCCTGCATCGACTTCCTGCACGGGAGCTTTGATCTGCACACCTTCTACGGAAGACATGTCAAGGAACGTACCTGCCAGCGCACCCCTGTTTCCCACGGCATACAGTCCATAGGAAGCACGCGCGGTACTTCCAGCCACCAGTATAACCCATTTCTGATTCTTTCAGACAGAACCACTACAGAGGAGACGGGAAACTGTTTTGGCCTGTCACTTTTATACAGCGGTGACTTTCTTGGGGCTGCCGAGCATGACCAGTATAATCAGACAAGGGTTCTTATGGGAATCCACCCGGATAATTTTACATGGCGCATAAAGCCCGGAGATTCCTTTTTTGCCCCGGAAGCAGCCCTTGCCTGGTCCGGAAACGGCCTCGGACAGCTTTCCCGGATCTATCACAGGGCATACCGGGACAATCTGTGCCGGGGAATCTGGAAGACGAAGCGCCGTCCGGTTCTTTTAAACAGCTGGGAAGGCGTCTATTTTGACTTTAACGGGGACAAGCTGGTAGAGATGGCACAGGAGGCTTCTAAGCTCGGTGTAGAGTTGTTTGTAATGGATGACGGCTGGTTTGGAAAACGGGATCTGGATGTATCGGGTCTCGGAGACTGGTTTGTCAACGAAGAAAAGCTTGGCTGTACACTGGCCAGCATCTCTGAGCGCATCCATGCACTCGGAATGAAATTTGGCATCTGGTTCGAGCCAGAAGGCATCAATGAGGACAGTGAACTCTACAGGAATCACCCGGACTGGGCAATGCAGATTCCGGGAAAAGCGCCTTCCCGTTCAAGATATCAGCTCCTGCTGGATTTTTCCAGGGAGGATGTACGCGAATATATCCTGTCACAGATCTGCCAGGTGCTTGACAGTACAGAAATAGAATATCTGAAATGGGACCTGAACCGGAGTCTCTCGGATATCTACAGCGCAGCTCTTCCCGCAGAACGGCAGGGAGAAGCCGCACACCGGTACGTACTTGGCGTCTATGATATGCTGGAGAAGCTTCATAGCCGCTATCCCGGCATGCTGATTGAAGGGTGCAGCGGCGGAGGCGGACGCTTTGATGCAGGAATGCTCTATTACACGCCTCAGATCTGGTGCAGCGACGACACAGACGCCATCGAAAGACTGAGCATACAATACGGCACATCCTTCGGATATCCCATAAGCACAATGGGCTCCCATGTATCCAAATGCCCCAATGAGCAGACCGGACGCATAACGCCCATCCATACCCGCGCCGCGGTTGCCATGTCCGGCACTTTCGGCTATGAACTTGACCCGCATGAGATGACCCGCGAGGAAAAAGAAACCGTAAAGTCACAGATTGAAGAATTCAAAAGCTATTATGAACTGATCCAGTACGGTGACTACTACCGGCTTACCAACCCGGCAACAGCCGAAAGCTGGCACAGCTGGCAGTTTGCTTCCAGTGACGGGAGCGAGGCGCTCCTCATTTCCGTTGCCCTTAAGATTCATCCCAACGGCCCCGGCTGCTGGTGCAGGCTGAAAGGTCTGAAAGAAGACAGCACCTACCTGGTGAACGGAGAAGCATATCCAGGTGATGTACTAATGAATACCGGACTGCCGCTCCCGGCAGCGACCGCCGAATATGAGAGCATCAGGCTCCACATAACTGAAAAATAAGCCAGTTGGGGACGGGGTAATTTTCATTTTACCCCGTCCCCAACTTGATTCTTAATATAATCCTTCACTTCGTCCCGCGGTATGCCAAGCGCCATCCCGATCTCCCCATACAGGAATTTCTCTGCCATCCCAAGATATTTATCATCCATGTTGATTGATTTTTTTCCCAGGGAAAGTCTTTTCATTTTCCGGGAATAAGATGTCTTGATCACTGCAATCCATGCCCGGCATTCATTCTTGAACAATGCCTCCTTATAAAGGGACTCACGCTTTTTCTCCTCTGCTACCCCAAGCGCCTCTATCACCGGCATGTCCTCAATCAGTTTCCTTGCCTCTTCTGCCGAAATCACGTCGCGAATCTGTCCCCGTTCATTCGATACCGGAGTATAGAGGGTTCCGCCTCTGTCATACACCGGCTTTAGTGTGTAATACTCTTTCTTTTTGTCTGAACAACTCATATCCAGTGTTCCGATTGCAGTTACTTCACATATACCTTCTTTGTAATGTGCTACATAATTCCCAATTCTATACATTTTCATCACCCAATATTATTGTAACACAAAAATTTTTTATATGTAAAGAGTCTATTCTGTAATTTTTCTGAAAAATCAGTTGTTTTAGTTACGATTCACGGCAGTTACTGCCGGAGCGCAGTAATCCTGCGAAAGCGGTCTATATATTCCTGATCTAGATCACAGGCCCCGAAGCCCTTTTCGTCTCCCTGTTTTGGGATTCCAAGAGATACCAGCCGCTGGTCAAAGTCCTCTAACTCCAGATATGTCTCTTCTGCATATCGCTCTATCCTGTCATTTACAGACGGAACGCTAAACACTTTCTTTTTTCCGTCTAGCTCTATCTCATAATAAAAATTTCCTTTTTTCTGATATTCCAGAAGTGCAAAGCGTCTCTGCCCAAAACCGGTCCGGATCCGGGATACGTCCTTGTACTCATACGCAATTCCCGATGGGCGAAGGGGAGAATGGCAGATAATCTTATCCTTTGTTACAACGGTGGCAGAGGCGAAGCAGCAGTACAGACTTATGATCCACGCCACAATCAGTATGAATCTTATATCCGTAAGCCATCTGAAAATGCAGCACCAATCATACATATCCTCCAGCGCTTCGTCTGTCCTTCCGCGCCTCCTGCCAAGCAGGACGCCGAAAAATGTCACTACCGGAACTACGATAAGATAGATCATAGCTTTTTCTGCCACTGGGTGATGCTGATAAAAATAATAATCCTCCGGCAGCCTCAGAATGATCTTTTCCGAGAACACAGCAACAAGAAACGCCAGTCCCATTGCTGCAGCCGCTGAGATGATAATCAGTCCCGCCAGTCTGATTAATTTCAATAAAATTTTCATCTTTTTATCCTTCCTTGTATATTAAGCTATATATCCTTCATTATAGGCTTTTACTTTATTATAGATATAAAGCTCTGTCCTGGCTGCCGTCATATAGGGCTGCACATAAAAAATACCTGCAATTCCGCATGTGAGCACGGCAAGGAAGATCCATCCTAAAAAGGAAAGGTCAAGAAGAAATGCATTCATCTTCTCTCCGTCCATCATCCTCCTGCTGATCGCGAATACCTCCTTCTGGTCCATCTGAGGATTCTCTGCCAGAATATAAGGCACCATGAGATACTCGTAGGATTTGATAATCCCCGGAATGATCAGAAGAAGAGACCACAGGGATATATACAGATCCATCAGAAACATGGTCAGAACAATATTTCCGTACCTTCCTGAGCGGAAGGATGAGGCAACAATTCCAAATCCCATGCCGCCATTTCTATTTTCAATAAAGAAAAGATTCCCTCCTACCGTCAGGGCATTCCCCACAAGGATCTTAAGCAGTACAAAGACTGCCGTGATCAGAAGACCGAACACGGTAAATAATGAGATTGCCATAGTAAGCGACTGGTACAGCTCTGACATATCCACAGAGCTTCCATATAATCCAAATTCCGACAGACTCTCCCTCTGGGTCTCCAGGTTTTTCTTCACCGCCGCAAAATTCGGCACCCCCGAGAAAAATCCCATAATCAGTGCCACTGCAACACACTCCCAGTAATTTCGGGAAAATGCCATCTTCCCATTCGTTTTAAGCTGTTCTCTTGTCCACATAGTCATTCCTCCTACTGAATATCCCTGATCTTCTTACGCAGCGCCAGAACCTGGTTCGGCGCCACAGATAATTCATCAATCCCGATCTGTATGAAGTATTCTGTCATAGACAGATCAGCTGCCAGATCTCCGCATACGCTGATCGGCTTTCCCTCCAGATGTACATTATTCGTGACAATACGGATCATCTTAAGAAGAGCGGGATGGTACGGATTATAGTATTTACTCAGTCTGTGGCTTCCCCGGTCAAGACCAAGGGTGAGCTGTGTCAGATCATTGGTCCCTATGCTGAAAAAATCAACTTCTCTCGCCAGCTCCCCGCTCAGCATAACCGCTGCCGGCGTCTCAATCATAACTCCAATCGGAATACTTGCGTTAAAAGGCACCTTATCAGACTTAAGTCCTCTCTTCACACGTTCAATGGTATCCTTCGCCCTGATTACTTCCTCCAGTGATGTGATCATCGGAAGGAGGAGTGCAACATTGCCAAAGGCCGACGCCCTAAGAATTGCACGAAGCTGCTCCAAAAAGAGTTCCTCCTTCTCAAACATGACACGGAGCCCCCGAAAGCCGATGGCCGGATTCTCCTGTCTTCCCAGGTCAATACACTGTGCCATCTTGTCACCGCCCAGATCCGCCACGCGGATCACGACACGGTTATTCCCCATAGACTCTGCCGCCAGCCTGTATACCTGGAAGATCTGATCCTCTGTAGGGATACGGTTACCAGTCTCCATGTATAAAAACTCACTCCGGAAGAGACCGATTCCGCCCGCGTCACTTCTGAGAACATTCTCAATATCCTCTCTTGTCCCAACATTTGCAAAAATATCAATCTTCTGTCCGCTCTGGGTAACATTCTCTTTGCCCTTAAGGCGCTCCAGATTCCTGACCTGATGGACGCCCGCGTCCCGCCGCTCCTTCATCTTCGTAAGAGTGGAATAATCCGGTTCAATGTATACCTTCCCCTCATATCCGTCCACAATGATCGTCTTGCCCTCATAATCCTTCTTCAGCACCTCTCCAAGACCGATCACCGCAGGAATCCCCTTCGTCCTGGCAAGAACCGCTGTGTGGGAATTGACCGCGCCATACATGGTCACAAAGCCCAGCACCTTCGTCTTATCAAGCTGAACCGTATCACTTGGATAGAGCTCTCCTGCTGCCAGGATAAAGGGTTCATCCATAAACATCTTATCCTTAAAGCTCCGGGACAAAATTCTGATCAGCCTGATAGCAATATCCCTCACATCTCCCTCATGACCCTTGTTATATCCCTTTTTCTGGAATTCCTTGTCATTTAGCAGGATGTCAACCGACTCCTGCACAATATATTCCACATTCAGCTTTTCTTCCAAAATAAGCGAGCTTATCTTGTCATTAAAATCCGGATCCTCCAATATCTCCTGCTGCATCTCAAAAATGGCCGCGTTCGCCTCGCCAACTTCCCTGATTGACAGATCGTACAGAACCTTGAGCTCAGAAACAGCCTTCTCCTTCGCGCGCTGGAACCGCTGGATCTCCTTTTCTACATCCTTTACATAAATCCTCTTGATCTCCTTTATGTCCCTTTTATAAAAGGCAAGCTTACCGATGGCAACTCCCTCTGATATCTTCTTCCCTGTTAATGTAATCATCTCTTTAACCTCTTTTTAAGAATAGTTCCCTATACCTTTACTTTACACGTACTGACAGGCTTCGTCAAGAAAATATCTTGAAAAAACACGACAAATCCATTGACTTTTTCATCAATACACGATATAATGGCAAAGTATTATAATTCGAAATTTTTCGAATTACAATTTTTCATTTTATAATGGAGGTATCGTTATGAAGGGTACAGTAAAATGGTTCAACAACCAGAAGGGTTACGGATTCATATCTGATGAATCTGGAAGCGACGTATTTGTACACTACTCCGGCCTCAACATGGAGGGCTTCAAGTCCTTAGAAGAGGGGCAGGCTGTAGAATACGACATAACAGAGGGCGCTAAAGGACCGCAGGCAGTGAATGTAACGAAGATTTAAGAGGTTAGGCCTATTAATCGTATTTTTGAAGGACTTTTTATTATTGAAAAGTATTGATTGCAATATTGAGGATTAATATATATAAAGTAATATAAGTATAATATAAAATAAGATTAATAAAACAAAGCAGGACGGCAAATAAGCTGTCCTGCTTTGTTTTGCCGTAAAGATTACATCTTCGTGCGAGACGCATCCCCGGCAGACTGTCCTAAAACTGCTTTCTACAAGATGTGCGTCCCACTGTAGGAAATCCGTCCCAAAATCATGAGTCATAGCGCGCTGTGTTGATTGATTTTGGGTGTGCACATTGCGGTAATACGTTTTTAGACAGTCTGCCGGGAGGGTTTTAAAATACAATTGCAGATACAATCGGGATGGTTACTACAGATAACAGGGTTGTGAGGGCAACACCTCTTGCCGCCAGCGCTGCTTCTGCCTTACTTCCATATTGCTGCACAAGCATTGCATTCATGCTTGCAGCAGGGGTAGCAATCATAATCATGCAGACGCCGCACAGCATCTCGCTGCTTACTGCCCTGTTAATCAGCGGCATAAAGAGAATCGGAAGCAGGAGAAGCTTTGTGAGGGAATATGCAAGCATCCTGATATCTGTAAATAATTCTCCAAGCTTCATTCCTGCAAGTGATATACCTATAACCATCATGCTGAGGGGCGCGGTAAGGCCGCTTAAACCGCTCATTGTTGTACGGAAAAACTGTGGAGTGGGTATTTTTAGCAGGTAGATCCCAATTGCAAGAATACTACTGATCACACCGATATTTAAGATCTTTTTCCACTCGCTCCCTCCCATTCTTTCCCCACGGGCTGTCTGAATGCCATAAGTATACATCAGAACATTGAACAGCATGGAGAAAACTGCAGCATATAACAGCGCTTCCTGTCCATACACCGCTGCAATGACAGGGAAGCCCATGAATCCGATATTATTAAAGGCTGAAAACAGCCGGTAAACATTCCTCTGTTTCTTTTCTACCCTGAACATGAGGGGAAGGATAAGGGAAAGCAGCACCATTCCTCCCAGAATCACCACTGCCATCAGCGCAGTCAGCAGCAGATCCCTTCCCTGTATTGTCCCTCCGCCGTTCACAACTGCGGAAATCGTAAGGGCAGGATTTGCCACCTCCACAACAATCCAGGACAGCTTTTTACTGGTTTCCTCATTCATAATCCCCTTCTTTGCAGCTGCGTATCCGATTACAATGTAAATAAACAAAACGATCATCTGTTGTAAAAGTAACATACTCTTCTCCCATCTATATCTGCATATGCCTGTATCTAGCATATATAGCATACCACATTTTTTCAGATGGTCAAGAGGTCGTTTGCATCATCCTCTACTTCATCTTTGATAGCCGGGCCGTCAAGAAGCCTGCCTTCTCTGTCAAACCGTGATCCATGGCACGGACAGTCCCAGGTCCCCTCCTGGGGGTTCCAGGCCAGCTTACATCCCATATGCGTACAGCGTTTCGTATGTTTAGGGCTTGCAAGATTTTTCATCGCCGTCTTCTGATTTACGGAAAATTCCTTTATGCCAGACATATGGATATTTCTCTGCGGGGAAAACACATCCGCCTCCGGTATTCTCATCCCCTCTATCATGCAGGAAATAATCCTTGCGCTGACCATGGACTGAGTCATGCCCCACTTTCCAAAACCTGTCATTACATACCATCCCTTTCTTCTGTGAGGGCTGAATTCCCCGATATAAGGGATGCCGTCCAGCGTCATACAATCCTGGGCTGACCAGCGCAACGCCTCCTTAGCGTCCGGCCATAATTCCTGCGCCTTATCTGAAAGCCTCTCATACCCTGTCATGATCTCCTTTTTGTCCGCTGTAAGAGAACCATCAGCCTCCCCCGCCTCTCCGGTTCTGTGGCCGCAGCCGCCAAAAAGGAGAACATCCCCGGCGCTTCGGAAAGAATAGCCGTCACTGTCTATTCCGAGATAATACCCTTCAAAACTCTGCGCCCCTTTTAAAGCCAGCACATAGCTTCTGGACTGATACATCCTTGCAAAATAATATCCTGGAACATTCACAAAAGGAAAATGACAGGCGAAAACGACCTTTCCGGCTGTCACTATCCCGCTGTCCGACATCACACGGCTTTTTCCCTGCCCGTCATACAGAACCTTTCTCACTCTTGTCTCTTCAAATATCCGAAGTCCCTCTGATATTCTCTTTATAAACTTAAGTGGATGAAACCTTGCCTGATTTTCATAAGTCAGCACACTCTTCACCGGAAAAGGGAGCTCACATTCCCTTCTGTACACCGCCTGGATTCCAAGCCCGGTCGCAGCCTCTGCTTCCCTCTTAAGCGTCTCTTCCTCTGTAGTAGAATAGAGATTCCCGTTACATCTCATAAAATCACAGGAGATCATATGCTCCTTCACAATCCTCTCATACTCCCCAATTGCCCATTCCTGAAATCCCACATAATGCTTCGCCTTTTCTCTTCCATATATCTGAATCAGCTTCCCGCAGACTGCGCCATGCTGGGAAGTAATCTTTGCTGTCGTCCTGCCGGTCTGTCCGCTCCCGATACGATTTCCCTCCAGGATTACCGCGTCAATCCCCTTTTTCTTCAACATGTATCCCGTCAGAATGCCCGCAAGCCCTGCCCCGATAATCACAACTTCTGCGTCCATATCCCCTTTCAGAGAATTCCTCTTCTGTAAAACTGCCGTATCCGTCCATATACTGCTCATACCATCACCTCACAGATAGTATGTACAGTTCATAGTATTTTACTCTTAAATTGGGGACAGGGCATTTTTTTACCTCAAAAGCTCCAGTGGAACTTTTGATGTGAAAAAATGCCCCGTCCCCAATTTAACTACTGATTCGCCCGATATGCTTCATCAGCGCTATATACGTCAAAACCGCTGCCTTTCAGAATCTCCACAACCTTTTCCGGGTCGTCGCTCTTAAGCACTGCCGCTGCATCGCTTCCATTTGCGAATGCATACATATATTCTACATTCACTTTCCCTTCCACGATCTGGTGCATCGCCTTGCTAAGGGACCCTGCAGCGTGAGGCACCCGGAGCGCCACTACGTCTGTAAGCATAGAGATAATTCCCTCTTCCTTAAGAGCCGCCTTCCCTTTCTCTGGCTCTGACACAATCATACGGAGCATCCCGTAATCCGATGTGTCTGCCAGACTAAGCGCCACAATGTTGACGTCATTCTTCGCGAGAACCTTCAGAACCTCGTCCAGCCGTCCTTCCCTGTTCTCCAGAAATACTGATAACTGCTGAATTGTATTACTAAAACCCATGACCTTCCCTCCTTTTAAAGTCCTCTGTTGTCAATGACGCGCTTTGCTTTTCCTTCGCTTCTCTGAATGGTCTTCGGCTCTACAAGCTTCACTCTTACTGATACGCCAAGGGCCTGTTTCAGAACAGCGCCGACCCTTGCCTTCAGCTCATCCAGCTTACGGATCTCATCAGAGAAATACTTCTCATCTACTTCTACCATTACGGTAAGGATATCCAGGTTGTTCTCACGGTCAACAATCAGCATATAATGAGGAGCCACGCCGCCGCCCATGGAAAGAAGGGCTGTCTCAACCTGTGTCGGGAATACATTGACACCGCGGATTACCTTCATATCATCTGTACGTCCGGTGAACTTCTGAATTCTTGGAAGTGTTCTTTTGCACTCGCAGATTCCTCTCTCCATGCTTGTGAGGTCTTTCGTTCTGTAACGGAGAAGCGGCATACCTTCCTTTGCAAGGGTAGTAAATACCAGCTCACCCGTCTCTCCATCACCGCATGCGGACTGGTCCGCCGGATTCAGGATCTCTGGATAGAAGTAATCCTCATATACGTGAAGCCCTTTATGATGGATACAGTCCATAGCAACTCCTGGTCCGGTAATCTCACACAGGCCGTAGATGTCGAAGCTGTTGATATGTAAGATACTCTCTATCTTTTTGCGCATCTCATTCGTCCAGGGCTCTGCACCGTTAATGCTTGCCTTAATCTGAAGACGGTCAACGATTCCCGCCTCCTGTGCCGCCTCTGCAAGATAAAGCGCATAGGACGGAGTGCAGCCGAATGCCGTTGCCCCAAAGTCCTCCATACACATAAGCTGGCGCTTTGTATTTCCTGCGGACATAGGAATTGCCATTGCCCCAAGGGCCTTTGCTCCAAGATCCAGTCCCATGCCGCCTGTGAACAGCCCGTAGCCGTAGCATACATGAATCCGGTCTGCGGAGGTAAGTCCTGCCATTACAAGACCTCTCGCCACACATTCCCCCCACACATCTACATCCTTCTGCGTATAGGAGGCAAGGGTAAGTTTCCCTGTGGTGCCGGAGGTTCCCTGCACTCTGGCAATCTTCTCCTGCGGCACTGCCAGAAGCCCGAATGGGTAATTATCTCTTAAGTCCTCTTTTGTTGTAAACGGAAGCTTATGAATATCTTCTATTCCTTTAATATCACCAGGCTCTACACCAAGCTCATCCATTTTCTTCCGGTAGAATGCAACATTGTCATATACATTCTTCACCTGTTTTACAAGACGTTCGCTTTGAAGGGCGCTCATCTCATCTCTGCTCATACATTCAATCTTCGGGTCACGTATTGTTTCTTTCCAGTTTTCCAATGCTATTCCTGCCATTTTTCTCTACTCCTATTCTACTCGCATTTTTTAACTGCCAACACTTCGTCTTTACGATGCCCTTCGCCTCTGGCTGGCTAACCTCTAACGAGACGAAGGTTCATAAACGTAAAACCCATATCAAATGCTTCATACTGCCTGTGCATTGTGAGCCACCTCCTTACAGTTCAAATCCCACGTCAAACGCCTTCTTATTTATCTCAATCGTCTTTTGTGGCACTGTATGTTCAATTACGCTATACCACTGCTCCTTTGAGAAGTCCATATGCTGTGCGGCAATTCCCAGCACAATCAGATTGAAAACCCGGGAATTTCCTAATTTTTTTGCCTCCTCAGTCGCATTCACGGTATAGACCTTATATTTTTCTTTCAAATTCTCTATAATATGCTCAGGGTACTGGGCCGCACCGGTCACCACCGGCATGGGGTCGATCTTCCAGTCATTGATGATAAGAGCGCCGTCTTTTTTCAGGAAATGGGCATATCTTAATGCCTCCAGCTGCTCGAAGGCGATAATCACGTCTGCCTGGCCTTCCTCCACGACCGGCTCTGCCACTTTCTCTCCGTAGCGTACGAATGTGACAACGCTTCCCCCTCTCTGGGCCATGCCGTGCACCTCTGAGAGCTTCACATCGTATCCCCCTGCGATTGCAAGACCTCCTAAGATCCTGCTGGTAAGGAGTGTTCCCTGGCCGCCTACGCCCACAATCATAATATTCTTTACAGCCATTATCTGTTCTCCTCCTTTACCAGCTCGATTGCACCGAATTTACACAGGCTCTCGCACAGGCCGCAGCCCGTGCACATGGTGTCATCAATGTAAACGGTTCCGTCTGCATTCTTTGTCATTGCAGGACATCCTGGCTTCATGCACATGCCGCATTTCCTGCATCTGTCTTCATAGGCAGTGTATAATGGCTTCTTTGCTTTGCTTAAGAGCACGCAGGGCGTCTTTGTGATGATTACAGATACCTCGTCTCTCGCCGTCTCTTCCTTTACAGTCCTTTCCAGCGTCTCCAGATCAAAAGCATTCACCTCTGTCACATGCTTTACGCCGATGGCGCGGCAGAGCGCCGGAATATCAATGGCATAGGTGGGGTCTCCCTGCAGAGTCTTTCCCGTTGCGGCATGATCCTGATGCCCGGTCATTCCAGTGGTGGAGTTATCAAGAATAATAACTGTCCCGGTGGCTCTGTTATACATCATGTTCATCAGAGAGTTCACGCCTGTATGTAAAAATGTGGAATCTCCGATCACTGCCACCCAGTTCTTAATATAATCCTTTCCCTTTGCCTTCTCCATGCCGTGAAGGCTCGAAATACTTGCCCCCATACAGATCGTAGTGTCCACAACACTAAGGGGAGCTACCGCCCCCAGGGTATAGCAGCCAATATCTCCTGCCGCGTGAAGTTTTAATTTATTTAACACATAGTAGACGCTTCTGTGGGGACATCCCGGACATAAAACCGGAGGTCTTCCCGGAACCCTGGCCGGCTCTGCAGCAGAAAGTTCCTCTCCCAGAATCGCCCCGCGAAGCATATTCGCGCTGTATTCTCCCTGAATCGTAAAGATCTCCTTACCGGCAGCCGCGATCCCCCATGACTTTACCTGTTCCTCAATCACTGGCTCCAGCTCTTCTACAACATATAATGTATCCACCTTTGATGCGAACTCTTCTATCAACTTTCTCGGAAGGGGGTTGACCATGCCAAGCTTTAATACCGAAGCCTCTGGAAGCGCTTCTTTTACATACTGGTATGGAATCCCGCTGGTAATCACGCCGATCTCTGTGTTTTTCATCTCCACACGGTTTACTGGAAGCGTATCTGCGGCTTTCGCAAGCTCCAGGTTCCTTTTCTCTATCTCTACATGGCGGGGTTTTGCATTCCCCGGCATCATCACTGTTTTTCTTATGTCTTTTATATAAGGCTTATCCTCTGGCTCTGTGCGGTCCATAAGCTCTACAAGCCCCTGGGAATGGGCAAGCCTCGTTGTGGTCCGAAGAATAAACGGGCGGTCAAAACGTTCGCTCAGCTCAAACGCCATCTTCATATAGTCCTTTGCCTCCTGGCTGTCGGAAGGCTCTAAAACCGGAAGAGCTGCTGCCCTGGCAACCATCCTTGTATCCTGCTCATTCTGGGAGCTGTAAAGCCCCGGATCATCTGCCACAACAATCACCAGTCCGCCATTTACTCCCATGTAGGAAACCGTATAAGCAGGGTCTGCCGCCACATTAAATCCCACATGCTTCATACAGGACATGGCACGCACACCTGCCACTGACGCACCGATCGCCACCTCTGTCGCTACCTTTTCATTGGGCGACCATTCACAATACAAATCTCCCTTGTACTGTACCAGATATTCACTGATCTCTGTACTAGGGGTGCCTGGATATGCTGCCGATACCTTCACTCCAGCCTCATAGGCGCCTCTGGCAATTGCTTCATTGCCGAGCATAATTACTTTCCTTGGTTCTGACATCTCGCCTTCCATCCTTTCGTACGTCATCTATTCTTCTCCATCCATCGGTGAGAGAACAGATAAAGTTCCTTTCATAGAATTATCGTAAAACCGATACTGATTCCTTCCTCCCCTTTTCGAAACATAAAGCGCCTGATCTGCCGCATGAAACAGAGTCTCGTAATCCTCCCCGTCCTTAGGGGCAAGGGAGACTCCCATACTGACGCTTATCTGGAAATTCTCGTATTCCCCGTCAATAACCTGAAAGATTCGCTTTACCTGGGCTTCAAAATTCCCTCCGTGTTCCAGAAATATCATGAATTCATCTCCGCCGACTCTGGCTACAATATCTTCTCTTCTTAAATTATCCGTCAGCTTCTGTGCCACATGCTTCAGTACATTATCACCGAAAAGATGTCCATACTGGTCATTCGCATCCTTAAAATGATCCAGATCAAACAGGATCAGGCTATAGGTATGGTCGCGTCTTTCTGCAAGTACAGCTTCAATCCGTTTTCGTGCATTCATATGGTTAAAGAGACCTGTAAGGGTGTCATGAGACGCCTCCTTTTCCAGGCTGTCCATCCGCTTATAATCCTCATCCACATTGGCAAATTTGCCGATGGCGCCGGTATAATGCATCTTTTCCTCAGTACCCTCCCACATGGCACGCACAGTCATCCTGTGCCATCTGTCCTCTCCATTTACATGAAGACGGTACACTCCGCCTACGACTGGATTCGTATAATTTGTAGCGCGGACCTTACGGCGGATCTCATCCATCTTTTCAACATTCAGGATCTTTGCCATCTTTTCATCTTCAAATGGATGCATGATAAGTTCATCCACCCCAAGGTATTTTGCCCCCCATTCGGACAAGGTCACCATATCGGTATCCACATTATATTCAAACTGAATCTCCTTGGACATGGAGGCAAAAAACTGATATTTAATTCTCTCCTGCTCCAGAAGCCTCAGCGTTCTGTCAGAAGCAATGGTGTCACCCTTTGCAATCAGTTCCTCCGTCATAGACTGCACTTCATCTTCCGCCACACTCTTGAGAGTCTTATTTTCAAGCTCTTCCTTCAGATATTCCTTTACATCCTGAAGACATTCCAAAAGAAGGGGATTAAAAACACCGCACTCCCCGTTCATAATCATCTCTACTGCCTTCTCATGGGAAAATGCAGGCTTATATACACGTTTACTCGTTAGTGCGTCATACACATCCGCCATAGCGACCACCTGAGCGGAAATCGGGATTTCCTCTCCCTTCAGTCCGTCTGGATAACCCCTGCCATTATATCTTTCATGATGCCATCTGCAGATCTCATATGCAACCTTCACAAGCTCCTCATCACGTCTGTGCGCCACATTCATCAGCATATCACCGCCAATTGCCGAATGTGTCTTCATAATTACAAATTCTTCATCCGTAAGCCTTCCCGGTTTGTTCAGAATCTTCTCGTCAATAGAAATCTTTCCAATATCATGAAGCGCCGAGGCCAGGCTGATCATGGCAATCTTTGTATGATTCAAATCATACTGGTCTGTCTTTTCCGCCAGATGTTTCAGCAGCGTCTCCGTAATTGTACGGACATGCAGCACATGAAGCCCGCTTTCACCGTTACGGAACTCTACAATATTACTGAGAATATCTACCATGAGTGAGCTGCTTTTTTCTTTTTCCAGAATCTGCTCTGCGATCATCCCCTGAAGCATCTTCTGCTTCGTATACAGCATGATCGTATTATTCACTCTCCGTCTGACAATCTTCCCGTCAAAAGGCCGGCTGATATAGTCGGTGACGCCCATATCGTATGCCTGGTTCACAAGATTTGATGATGTTTCGGCAGATATCATAATTACGGGAATATTCCCGATCCATCCGCCCTTGTTCATAATAGACAACACCTCAAACCCGTCCATCTGAGGCATCACAATATCAAGAAGCATCAGGGTAATCTCACTCTCCCGCTCCTTGATCAAGGCAATTGCCTCCACACCATTCGTGGCCTCTAAAATCTCATAATCATCTCCCAGCATGTCGGCAAGAATAGAACGATTCATCTCGGAATCATCTACCACTAATATCTTTTTCTTTCTTAAACTTTCGCTCATAAACCTTCACTCACTCTAACCAATACTTCTAATTCCATCCGCAACAAATTCATAATCCTTCTCCACCTGCTTCAAAAGCTCTTCCACTTTACCGGCGTCCGGGTTGTTTCTAAGCTCCTCTGTCAAAGCATCGCTGGAATCTGCAAGTGGCTTCAGATTCAGGTTCATGCAGATCCCCTTGATTGTATGGGAAGCCATAAAGGCTGACTTGTAATCTCCATCAGCAACTGCCTGCTTCAGATTTCCATAGCTTTTATCATCCAGCATCTTGTTCAGATACTTGTTCACAAGTCTCTCAGTTGCCAGCCTTCCCATAACATTTGCATATTCATTTCCCGACGGGTCAAATGTTGCATAAAATTCTTCTATAGTCATCCTGTACCTCCTACTGTGTTTATAACAAACCTAACATTTTAATTTTACGTCATGATACATAACATTGTCAATTCTTTTATTTATCTGAATAGCCTTTAGCAAATCCCATTCTCTAAATCTCCACTTTAAATCCTTCGCCCACTACTTCGTTGGATTCCACAATAATTGTGAATGCCTCCGGATCCAAAGCATGCACCATTTTTTTGATGGTGTACATCTGTTTATTATTACATGCACACATAATCACATCCTTTTTCCTTTTTGAATAGCTTCCCATTCCCCTGAGAATGGTAGAGCCTCTCCCCGTATACTCATCGATCTGCACCGCCAGCTCCTCCCCGCGCTCTGTGACAATCAGGGTCATCTTTCCTTCGTCCATGCCATACAGAATCTTATCCATGATCAGCGTCATAATATACGTCACAATGATTCCGTAGATAAAACCGTCCACATCCTTAAAAACCAGAATACTCCCCAGCAGAATCGTGGAAAAGTCCTGAACGGCTGTGATCACACCCAGCGATATATGCGGCTTTACCTTCTTGACCGCCATACTGATAAAGTCCTGGCCCCCTGTGGATGAACCGCGCATGAAAATAACCGCATACCCGAACCCGCACAACACTCCCATACACAGGGCTGCAAGGAATCTGCTGCCTTCATATACCGGAAGCATGGGCGCAATGTAGTCCATAAAAACAGAAGAGATAATGATCGTCTTTAAGGATTTCAGAAAAAATGTCCTTCCCAGAAACTTGTAGCAGAATATGGCAACCGGAATATTCAGGATCAGCGTCCCCACACCTACCGGAATCCCTGTCAGATGATAGATAATAATTGCAATCCCGGAAAACCCGGCAACCGGAAAATTTGCATTTAATGCAAAATTATATACTCCGACAGCGATTGCCATGCTGGCAATGATATCTACCAGAAGATCCACTGCGACTTCCTTCCACTTTAAATAATTCATACTTGTAACACCTCCCAAATACTTTACCTCGTGACTGCTCCCTACACTTGCGAAAGGCATTCACAGCCGGTTTCCCGGTGCGAATGCCGTATCTTTTCATTGTTTAAAACCGCCTTTGCTTTGTGCAGTCAGTCCCCCCTGTTCTGCATCAATCACAATCGTCCCGCCTGCTCCGATGTCCCCCTTCAGCATCAGCCTTGCAGCCAGAGTCTCTACATGTCTCTGAAGATAACGCTTCAGCGGTCTTGCCCCATATGCCGGATCATAGCCTCCGTCAAGTACAAGCTGTTTTGCAGCCTCTGTAAGCTCTATAGAGATCTCCTTATCCAAAAGACGTCTGTTCATGTCTGCAGCCATTAAATCAATAATGTCATAAATATCTGCTTTCGTCAATGGTTTAAATAAAATTGTTTCATCCAGCCGGTTTAAAAATTCCGGCCTGAAGTGCAGCTTAAGTTCTTCCAGGACTGCCTGTTCACAACTCGCGTCAATCGCCCCCTTCTCATCAATTCCCTCCAGGAGCAGGGCGGAACCGATATTGGAAGTCATGATAAGAATGGTATTCTTAAAATCCACGGTACGCCCCTTTGAGTCTGTGATCCGTCCGTCATCCAGTACCTGGAGCAATACATTGAACACATCCGGATGTGCCTTTTCAATCTCGTCAAACAGAACAACGGAATAAGGCTTCCTCCTGACTGCCTCTGTAAGCTGTCCCCCTTCATCATATCCTACATATCCCGGAGGCGCCCCGATCAGACGGGATACGGAATACTTCTCCATGTACTCACTCATATCGATCCGCACCATATTGCTCTCATCATCAAAAAGGCTCTCGGCAAGTGTCTTGGCGAGCTCTGTCTTACCTACCCCGGTAGGGCCGAGAAACAGAAATGAGCCAATCGGTTTGGTCGGATCCTTGATTCCCGCCCTGGAACGGATAATCGCCTCTGTCACGAGTTCCACCCCTTCGTCCTGTCCAATCACCCGTTTATGGAGCTCTTCTGCAAGATGGAGTGTCTTGCTGCGTTCGCTTTCATTTAGCTTTGCTACTGGGATTTTGGTCCACCTGGAGACGATCCTTCCGATCTCCTCATCCGTCACGCTCTCGTGGACAAGAGAAAATTCTTCGTCCTTAACCTTATTCTCCTCCTCCAAAAGCTGCTTCTGAAGCTGTGGAAGACGTCCGTACTGGAGCTCTGCCGCCTTATTGAGGTCATATGCCTGCTGTGCCTTTTCTATTGCCTTATTAACCTGTTCAATCTCTTCCCTGAGCTTCTGGACACGCTCCACACCGACCTTCTCATTATCCCACTGTGCCTTCTTCCCTGCAAATTCCTCCCGAAGCTCAGAGAGTTCCTTCTGCAGGTGGGCAAGTCTGTCCTGACTCAGACGGTCCTTTTCCTTCTTAAGTGCCGCTTCCTCAATTTCAAACTGCATAATCTTACGCTGCAGCTCATCCAGCTCTGTCGGCATAGAATCAAGCTCTGTCTTAATCAGTGCGCAGGCCTCGTCCACAAGGTCAATCGCCTTATCCGGCAGAAATCTGTCCGAAATATAACGGTCTGACAGTGTTGCCGCAGCCACCAGCGCCCCGTCTGTAATCTTCACACCATGGAACACCTCGTAGCGTTCTTTAAGTCCCCTCAGAATAGAGACTGCATCCTCTACAGTCGGCTCGTCAACCAGCACCGGCTGGAACCGCCGTTCCAGCGCCGCATCCTTTTCTATATACTGGCGGTACTCGTCCAGCGTGGTTGCCCCGATGCAGTGGAGCTCACCTCTTGCAAGCATAGGCTTGAGCATATTCCCGGCATCCATAGCGCCGTCTGTCTTGCCAGCGCCTACAATGGTATGGAGTTCATCAATAAACAGAATGATTCTCCCATCACTGTTCTTTACCTCCTCCAGCACTGCCTTGAGACGCTCCTCGAATTCGCCCCGGTACTTTGCACCCGCCACAAGGGCGCCCATATCCAGAGAAAAGATGGTCTTATCCTTAAGTCCTTCCGGCACATCACCCCGCACGATTCTCTGGGCAAGCCCTTCCACAACAGCTGTCTTCCCCACGCCAGGCTCACCGATGAGAACCGGATTATTCTTCGTCTTGCGGGAGAGAATCCGTATGGCGTTGCGGATCTCCCCGTCACGCCCAATAACCGGATCAAGCTTCTGCTCCCTGGCGCGCTCCACCAGGTCTGACCCGTATTTATTGAGTGTATCATAGGTACTTTCCGGATTGTCACTGGTCACCCGCTGATTGCCCCGGACTGTGGACAGAGCCTTCAGGAATCCGTCCCGGCTGATGCCCATCTCCCGGAATACGGACTTCAATTCCCGGTTCGCATATTTTATAAGAGCCAGGAAAAGGTGCTCCACAGACACGTACTCATCTCCCATCTGCTTTGCCTCGTCCTCCGCATGAATCAGGGCCTTATTCAGCTCCTGTCCCACATACTGCTGCCCTCCCTGCACCTTCGTACGCTTTCTCAATGCCTCCTCGGCCCGGTTAATCAGAAGCTCCTTGTTGATACCCATCTTCTCCATAAGCTTCAGAATCAGGCTGTCCTCCTGGGTAAGCAGCGCGTAGAGCAGATGCTCCTGCTCAATCTCCTGGTTTCCATACTCAAGGGCTGTACGCTCACAGTCCTGAACAGCCTGTAAAGACTTTTGTGTAAATCTATTTATATTCATGGCAATACCTCCTGACAATAATAGTATGACTTGTTTTTCTTGTTCTATTCGAACTATAACATTTTTTGTTAGCACTGTAAAGAGGTGAGTGCTAATTAATTATTAAAATTTTGTAAAAAGGTATGCCACAAAACACATAAAGGTTATGGCAATACAAATATAGCCATAAGACAACGCCAAAGACAGAACATATGTAAAGACGGATACCAACATTATCATTGATACCCGCCTTTACTCTGATACTTCGATCATTCTTTTTACCTCTCTTACTTTCTCGGTCCAGGTCTCCTGATGTTCCTTCAATTACCTTTTTCCGATCTTTGTATTCTGGATATTAATTTAAGCTTTTGGTGGTCCGTACCTCCTTTTCATAAACTCTTCGACTTCTGATACTAATGCGCACCTTCTCAGAAATCCTCTTCCAACACTTGTGTTGATAAATAACAACCCATCACTTACAGCTCGCGTCTGTCTTGTAATGCAGTTCTGTTATTTGTTGAATATAGAATACCACATTCACGCACACTTTGTCAATATGTTTTTTTAATTTTTTTTATATTTTTTGTCTGTTCCCTTTCACTCTGTAAATCGTCAGAATATTTTGGGGACGGGGTAAAATTCATTTTACCCCGTCCCCAACTAGTTGGAATATGCCCATATTGCCCGTATCTGTTTTTTGATTTTTTTATATTCCCACAGTTTCTCGCTGTTTTTTTTGCTGAATGGATCGTTTATTCTTACCTTCCCATCTTCGTATCCGGCTAATACAAGAAAATGTCCGTTCTTTGTAAAGTCTCCCGGCCCCACACTGCAGATGACCGGGTGTCCTGCCAGAAGCTGTTCCTCTACGTCTGATTCTTCTGCCGTAATCTCATATCCTGTTATACCCCAGTGCTGTGACGCCTCCTGCATGAACAGCCAGACTGTGTCGTTTGACGAATCTACATACTCATTCTCCATGCTATACTCTGCAACTTTGGCGGGCGTCACGGAATTGTCCCCGGTAAGTCCGGAAATTACCATTGACATGCAGGTCGGCCCACAGCCGCTGACTGCGATCGTGCTTGTTCCATATGTCGAATAGCCCCATCGTTCGTCCCACTGGAGAAGATGCGGGATCTCTCCTTTTTTTATGCTTCCCACTGTGTCTGCAGGCGTAATATCTTTTTTCGCAGAGTAATCTGCTACAAAGTCTACTGTCTCGGGATTCTTTGAAAGCAGACCGATAATCTCTTTCGGATATCCAGCCTCCTTCGCCTCCTTTTTTACACGCGCAAGCAGCTCTTCTGACGCCTCTTTTGCGTCACTGCCTCCTTCGGATGTTCCTGTACCCTTCTCTTCCTTTGCTGCTTTTACCCCTTCTGCCTTCTGTCCGTTTTTTACTGCCGATGTCTCCTGCGCACTCCTTTTTAGCAGGAAATTGCGTGTACATGAGCCTATTGACAGAACTACTAACAAAGCAATTGCACCCAGAAGCATCATCTGCCGCCTTACTCTCTGCTTTCTGCGGGCATAGATTCTTCTGCTCTGTATCCGTCTTCTTTCGTCTCTTCTCCGGTTCGTTCTTTCATCTGTTATACTGCTTATCATTTTTCTTTTCTCCTTGTTTAGAAGACCACTGTACTGGACACAGAACATTATACTATATATCAGACCGGCATTCAACTTAAGAAAGCTTAAGAAACTTTTAATTTCTTCCATACAAATTTCTTCCATTGAATTTTTTCTAGTTTCGTCTTAATATATTTGTAACTGCCTAAAAGGTGTTTGAAAATTGCTTTCCAGAGCATGTTCAGGAGGATAAACTATGAAGCTCATATTTTTAGATACGAAATCCATTGGTGAGGACATCAGCCTTTCCGGCTTCTGCTCCCTCGGAGAAGTCGTTTCCTACCCCTTCTCCACCCGTGGGGAAGCGCTGAGTCGGACCGCTGACGCTGACGTCATTATTACGAATAAGGTAGAGATTAATGAACAGACCATTGGCAATGCAGCGCATCTGAAGCTTGTCTGCGTCACCGCGACAGGTACGAACCATCTGGACAAGGATTATCTTAAAAAACGCGGGATTGCATGGCGCAATGTTGCCGGATATTCGACGGATTCTGTCGCCCAGCACACCTTCGCCATGCTTTTTTATCTGTTGGAAAAGCTTCGGTTTTATGATGATTACGTAAAAGAGGAACGTTACATAAACGACCAGGCCTTTACCCATTTTACGGAAACCTTTCATGAGATCTGCGGCAGAACATGGGGCATTATAGGGCTTGGAAATATCGGACGGAGGGTTGCGGCTGCCGCACAGGCCTTTGGCGCTGAGGTCATCTATACCTCCCCGTCGGGCAATCCGCCCCAGGAGGGTTACACGCAGACGGATTTTGACACTTTACTGCGTCATTCCGATATCATTTCCATCCATGCGCCGCTTAATGAATATACGGAAAACCTTATTAATGCAGACGCATTTTACAGGATGAAAAAAAACTGTATTCTCCTGAATCTTGGAAGAGGCCCCATTGTAAATGAAAGGGATCTCTGTGATGCGCTCAAGCAAGATATGATTTCCGCCGCGGGGCTTGACGTTCTGTGTACAGAGCCAATGTCGCCGGACAGTCCGCTTCGAAGGATCAAGGACAGCCGCAGGCTTCTCATTACTCCGCATATCGGATGGGCAAGCGTAGAGGCAAGGACACGGCTTATAAAAATTGTCCAAACACAGATTGAAGAATATTTTGACATTTGATATAATGGATTTATCAGATCATTTCTAGAAAGTAGGTGAAACTATGCCAAGTGCAGCAGATATTATCAAAGATTATGTTACCGAATTTTCAAGATTACAGGACTGGATGCTGCCAATTAAAGATGTAGCACCGGACACTTACCATTCTATGTACAAAAGATATCTGGAACTGAAGGTAACGCTTTCAAGTCTGGGAGTTAATCTCACAGAGCTTGACAGAATAAAAGAATAGCATCACAGGACAGAATGTGCCGCGGCACATTCTGTCCTTATTCTAGATC
Source organism: uncultured Dorea sp. (assembly GCA_948602995.1). Classification (GTDB taxonomy): domain Bacteria; phylum Bacillota; class Clostridia; order Lachnospirales; family Lachnospiraceae; genus CAPEBR01. Next base: position 15,590 of record CAPEBR010000016.1, on the reverse strand, counting down.
CTCAGTCCTATCCCAGCGCCTGCAGCACCCGCAGCGCATTCCCGCTCCAGATCAAATCCAGCTGGCTTTCTGAAATTCCTTTTTTCTTAAGGACTTCCCATAATTTTTCCATTCCATCCACCCGGGGGATATCCATATGTACTTCTTCAATCCCGTCAAAATCTGTACCGATTGCCGGAAATTCTCTTCCTCCCACCTGTATCATATGAAGCAGATGGGCCGTCATCTCTTCGATCTTTGAGTCCTTCGCTGTCCCCAGAAATGCACCGCAAAAATTAAGTCCCGCAATCCCGCCTTTCTCTGCAAGAGCCCGGATCATATCATCGCTTAAATTCCTGGGATGGCTGCAAAGAGCGCGGCAATTTGAATGAGATGCCATGACCGGGCTTTCTGCGTATTCTAATATATCCCGGAAGGTTCCGTCCGATGCATGCGATACATCCACAATCATCCCAAGCTCACCCATCCGCTCTACAGTCTGGATTCCAAACTCCTTCAGGCCTTTTTTCATAAGCTCCCCGTCTCTGCTGTTGGGATGGCCGATGCAGTTCTCATAATTCCACATCAGTGTCATCAGGCGGACGCCTTTTTCATACAAAATGTCCAGACGTTCAAGTTTTCCGTTCAGTATACCGCTCTCTTCAATCGTAAGTATAGCCGAAATCTTTCCCCGGGAACGATTTTCCATGATTTCGCCGTAGGAACGGGCAGCAGCCAGCGCTTCCGGGAATCCCTTAAGCTGGTCTTCCATTAAAGTAATCATGTCCAGGGCCTGCCTGTAGCATCCTTCATAGCCGTCTGTTTCCATATAATCCTTCAGGCAGGTAAAGCAGGCAAAAAACTGCGCCAGTGTCCCTGCCTTCTCCATTCCGGGAATACTGATGCTGCAGTCTGTATTCTGCAGATTCTGGCCCTTCTTTTCTTCAAGCAGGCGCGTCAGTGTATCACAGTGCATATCAATTAAATTCATTCTCTTGTTCATAGTCTTACCTTTCCGTAACTATCCAATTCTTTCACATATCTGCCGGGCAGGCAGCTGCAGACGGTTAGTCCGTGAATAGCAGCGAATAGTTACATTCTCCCTTTCATAGATTATAGAATATACTCATAATACTCAGATTTCAACTAATTGGTTAAAAATTTTTTCAGGGAGGAACAAAAAAATGGATCCGATTATCGGTGTAGTTGTCTGCGGTTCTGATGCCGGCAGGCAGTTCGTAACTCATTCCTACATACAGGCCCTGGAGTCTGCAGGAGCTGTATGTGTCCTTATTCCATGTACAGAGGATGACTCGCATTTTCCCTGTTATTATGGAATCTGCGACGGATTTTTATTCTGCGGCGGAGATGACATATCGCCGCGTCTGTTCGGCGAGGATCTGCTTACAGAACGAGGGCAGACGGATATGCACATGGACTGCTTCCATCTAGGCTTTATGAAATATGCCCTGTCAACTTCTCTCCCCATTTTTTCTATCTGCAGAGGAATGCAGGTACTGAATCTTGCATACGGGGGAACCATTTATCAGGACATTTCCCTTAGAAATGGTGTTTCACAGAACCATATGCAGCACTCCGCAAGCCGCGGTGATGTCTGTCACCGGGTGGCCTGTACGAAAAACAGCCTGCTTTATAATCTGTGCGGAAGCTTTCTGGAAACCAACAGCTTTCATCATCAATGCGTGAAAACGATTGGAAAAGGACTGTCTGTCAGTGCGGTCACGGCCGATGGGATTGTGGAGGCTCTGGAGGATTCCTCCCGCTCCTTTCTTGTCGGGCTGCAGTGGCATCCAGAATGCATGTATGCGTCATCTCCGCCAATGCGTGAATTATTTTCTAAATTTGTAGACAGGGCAAGACATGCCAAGAATATTTCCCTGCCTGTTCAATTCTGAATATAAATCTATTACATATTTTCTCCTGTATCCGCGCATACTAAACTTGTAAAAACAGGAATGACTGCTGCATTGTAACCAGGCGCTGCCTTCGGTCACAAAATAATCAGACAGTCATAAAAGTAAAGGAGGAAAACCACATGTCAGAATTATCAGTCTTAGACCTTCAGAACCTGCGTCATCTTATCGGCGGCTACGATACGTGCCACTGCAAAATGACCGATTATGCTTCACAGTCCCAGGATCCGGAGATTAAGAAGCTTTTTCAGGACGCCGCAAACTCTGCAATGAAAAACAAGCAGGATTTAATGAAATTCTTATAGGAGGGGAAATTATGTTAGACGAAAAAACAATGGTATCTGATGCCTTAACCGGCGTCAATGGAGAACTCACAAGATTTGGCGAAATGATTCCGCAGACAGAAAACAAGGAACTCAAGCAGTGTTTAAAGCAGATCCGGAACGAGTGTGAAATGTCCCAGGAGAAGCTTTACCAGGTAGCAAGGGAAAAGAGCTATTATGTACCGGCTGCAAAGGCCTCCCGTCAGGAGATTGAACATGTAAAATCCGTACTCACAAGTTCATCCATGCGGTAGTTTATACTGCGCTTCAAATGCCGTGCTCTCACTTTCATGCAATTTTCTGCAGTGAAAGTGAGAGCTGTTTTTATCTGATTATGCACCCGCGCTCTCAAACTGGGAATTATAAAGGTTTGCATAGAATCCGTCTTTTTCAAGCAGCTGCTCATGATTCCCCACTTCCACAATATCCCCGTCCTTCATCACCAGGATCAGATCTGCATCACGAATCGTTGACAATCTGTGGGCTATTACAAAACTGGTCCGCCCTTTCATCAGATTATCCATTGCCTTCTGAATCCGCACCTCGGTGCGGGTATCAACAGAACTCGTGGCCTCGTCAAGGATAAGAATCTTTGGATCAGCAAGGATGGCCCTCGCGATAGTCAGAAGCTGCTTCTGCCCCTTGGAAACATTGCTCGCCTCTTCATTCAGCTCCATCTGATAGCCTCCTGGAAGCGTCTGGACAAAACGGTGCACATATGCTGCATCAGCGGCAGCGACCACTTCCTCGTGGGTCGCATCAAGCTTTCCGTAACGGATATTATCTTCGATGCTGCCCTTAAAAAGCCAGGTATCCTGCAGCACCATTCCGAACATCTGCCTGAGCTCGCTGCGGTTGAATCTCCGGATATCATACCCGCCTACACGGATGGCTCCGCTGTTCACATCATAGAAACGCATAAGAAGCTTTACCATGGTTGTCTTTCCGGCTCCTGTGGGGCCTACAATAGCAATCTTCTGCCCCGGCTCCACCTGTGCGCTGAAGTCATGAATAATCGTGTGATCCGGATTGTAGCCGAATTGTACATGGTCAAACTCTACCCTTCCCAAAAGTCCTTCTACGTTCACGGCATCTTCCACTGTCTGATCTTCTTCCGGCTCCTCCAGAAATTCAAAGACACGCTCAGAAGCAGCTGCAGTGGACTGAAGCATATTTGCCACCTGCGCCACCTGCTGAATCGGCTGGGTAAAATTGCGCACGTACTGGGTAAAGGACTGGATGTCTCCCACCTCAATGGTCTGCTTCACCGCCAGATATCCTCCCAGAATAACCACTGCCACATAACCTAAGTTCCCCACAAACTGCATGATGGGCATCATCATTCCTGACAAAAACTGGGATTTCCAGGCAGAATTGTAAAGTGTATCGTTATCCTGGTCAAATGCTGCAATTACATCCTCTTCCTTATTGAATGCTTTTACAATGTTATGACCGCCGTAGACCTCCTCCACCTGTCCGTTCACATGGCCAAGGTATTCCTGCTGGTCTTTAAAATATTTCTGTGAATGCTTTACAATCACGGAAATGAAGCCACCTGCAACGGGCAGGATTAAAAGGGCAATCACCGTCATCAGAGGACTGATACTCAGCATCATAATAAATACACCGATCAGAGTTGTCACAGAGGTAATGACCTGTGTGGCGCTCTGGTTCAGACTCTGGCTTAAGGTGTCCACATCATTGGTAATGCGGGACAAGATCTCGCCGTGAGTCATCTTATCATAATAATTCATTGGCAGCCGCTGTATCTTTTCGGAAATCTCCCTGCGCATCCGGTACGTCATCTTCTGGGAAATCCCGGTCATAATATAGCCCTGTATAAAGGAAAACAGGGCGCTTACAAGATACAGGCACAAAAGTCCCAATAAGATCCTGCCAATTTTCTCAAAATCAATCCCGGATCCGCCGGTGATTTTGCCGACTAGTCCGTTAAAAATCTCTGTTGTAGCCTTTCCTAAAATTTTCGGTCCCGCAATGTTGAAAACCGTGCTTCCCACCGCAAAGACAGCCACAAACAGAATCGGGATCTTATAACTTCCCATATAGCCCATAAGCTTTTTCATGGTTCCTTTAAAATCCTTTGCTTTTTCACCGACTGCCATGGGGCCCGGCCCTCTATGTCCTGGCATACTAACCCACCTCCTTCATGTCCTGTACAAGCTCTTTCTCTGACAGCTGAGAAGCCGCAATCTGATAATAAGCGTCACAGGTTTTCAAAAGCTCCTTATGAGTACCCTTTCCTGCAATCTTGCCATCATCCAGTACAATAATCTGCTCTGCATGGAGAATCGTGCTGATGCGCTGGGCCACAATCAGTACGGTACTGTCCGCCGTTTTCTTCTTCAGTGCATTCCTAAGCGTAACATCCGTCTTATAATCAAGGGCCGAAAAGCTGTCATCAAAAATATATACCTCCGGGTGCTTTGCAATGGCCCTTGCAATGGAAAGCCTCTGCTTCTGCCCGCCGGATACATTGGAGCCTCCCTGGGAGATGGAGCTTTCATAGCCTTTTTGCTTCTCTTCGATAAAGTCTGCCGCCTGGGCAATCTCTGCTGCCTCTGTCATCTCGGACTCACTGCCGTCCGCATTACCATAGAGGATATTGGAGGCAATGGTCCCGGAGAAGAGAACCCCCTTCTGCGGCACATAGCCAAGCCGCTCCCTGAGGTTATGCTGCCTCATGTCCCTGAGATCTGTCCCGTCTATAAGAATACGTCCCTCTGTCACATCGTAAAACCTCGGGATCAGATTTACCAGAGTAGACTTCCCACTCCCGGTACTTCCGATGAAAGCAGTCGTCTGTCCCGGCCTGGCAGTAAAGGAAATATCGCTCAGCACATTTTCTTCTGCACCGGGATAGCGGAAGGATACGTGGTCGAAAACCACCTCTCCTCTGCCTTTTTTCTGGTCTGCCGGTTCTGGCTCCACCGGATGCTCCGGGTCATGGATCAGTGTCCTGCTCTTTAGCACCTCATCCACACGCTCCGCAGATACTGCGGCTCTTGGCAGCATCACGGAGATCATGCAGATCATCAGGAAGGACATAATAATCTGCATCGTATACTGAATAAATGCCATCATATCGCCCACCTGCATGTTTCCGTCATTGACTCCGTGTCCCCCTACCCATATGATCAGTACGGAGATTCCGTTCATAACCAGCATCATCACCGGCATCATAAACGTCATGGCACGGTTTACAAACAGGTTCGTCTTCGTAAGGTCCCGGTTCGCCCTGTCAAACCGCTGTTCCTCATATTTCTCCGTGCTGAACGCCCGGATTACCGGAAGACCTGTAAGAATTTCCCGACTGACCAGATTCAGTCTGTCCACCTGGTTCTGTACAATCTTGAACTTCGGCATAACGACCAGGAACAATGTCCCCACCACCAGGAGTATAAGCACAACTCCAAGGGCAATGATCCAGGACATGTCTACATTTGTATGGAACACCTTCCACACGCCGCCTGCTGCCAGAATCGGGGAATACAGCACCATACGCAGCACCATGACTGAGAGGAGCTGTACCTGCTGAATGTCGTTCGTACTTCTTGTAATTAAAGAAGCTGTGGAAAACTTATCAAATTCTGCATTAGAAAAGCTTACCACCTTCCGGAACACATCTCTCCTTAAGCCCCGGCCAATTCCCGCGCCGACTCTTGAGGCCATAAGGCCCACCAGAATACTTGCCAGCATGCCAAGAGCCGCAAGGGCCAGCATCTTTGCGCCTGTACTGCGAATATAGGCGGAGCTGATCTGATCTGTGTCAATACCCAGGCGGTCATAGGCCAGCCGGACATACGCAGTCCCGGCCTGCTCCAAGATGGAATCCGGCATGCCGTCAAGCTTTTCCATGATTCCCTCCAAGGTCTGTTCCCGCTGCTCTTCTGGCATCACAGAGAAAAGGCCGAAGACAGACATTTCCCCAGAGCCCATACCCTGATCCTGCATCTGCCCTGTCATCTGCTTCTTCATCTCATCTTCCATCTGCTTCGTCATATCACTGTCAGACTCAAAACCAGAAACCAGCATCATCGGCTTTGTCAGGATATCGGAAAGCTCTCTGGTCTTTTCCTCGTCTTTTAAATGATCTTCCTTAAGCCTTAGCACTGTCCCTTCGGGATCCCCGGTATAATGGTATGCATCGTATGTTCCCTCCTCATATGCATCCTGCACGTCTGCCTTCTGCTTCGCCGGGACAAAGATGAGAAGCTTTTCCAGATCCTCCTTCAGAATCGTCTTCGGCACATTTTCGTCAATACCACTTTGCTGGATTCCTACATTTACAATATTCGAAGTGTAAGTTGGAAGCGACAGCTCACAGTACGCCTGTATCATAAGCACACACAGAATTGCAAATACCGACCCGGCGTAAGGCTTCATAAACTTAAATAATTTGCTCATCTTCAAGTCTCCTTTCTAAATCGTCTGAGCTAAAGTTTTTATCTGATGTCCGGAGGCACAGGCGGCCGCGTCTTTTCCATCACAGAGCACAAATCCAGCCCCCTAAGCTCCTTGTAATCCATAAGATTCTTCCGCATTTCAATAAGCAGCCTCCTGAAAAACAGCTTTTCCTCATAAGTAATACCCTTAAAAACCGTCTTCTCTATCTCCTCCATAATTTCCTTCATGCTTTCAATACATTCTCTGCCCTTTTCTGAAATTCCTATTTTGAAAGCCCTCTGGTCACTGGAGTCTGCCTCCTTAATAATATATCCCCTTCCTTCCAGCTTCTTAATCGCAGCTGTCATAGAAGGCGGAGTAATCCCCATCTTCTGTGCAAGTCTTTTCTGCGACATACTGCCTTCCCCATGTAATATAAAAAGAATACCCGCCTGCCCCGGCTTCATATCCAGAGCCTCCATCCTCTTCATGGCATGATAACGGCTCAGATGGCTTACCTGCTCTAGAAGCATAACCGCAGAAGCATCGCCTGACATGTGAAACATAACCTGCCCTCCTTGCAAATAAGTCGCATCATTTAATTAGATGACTAACTAATAGATTAGTTATATTTACAAAATATGTCAATATTATTTTTATCATTTAATAATTATTTTATGGAAATTTATGAGAAATTAATTAGATCGGCTAATTAGTCGGGGACGGGGTAAAATGAATTTTACCCCGTCCCCGACTATAGCCTTTCCGAATCTAGAATAATCGTAAACGGTCCGTCATTTACCAGGCTGACCTTCATATCCGCTCCGAAGCGCCCCCGTTCCACTACCTTCACCTGTTCCCTGCATTTTCCGATGATATACTCATACAGTTCTGAAGCCACGTCCGGTGCTCCGGCCTCTGTGAAGCCCGGGCGGTTTCCTTTTTTGCAGTTGGCATATAGGGTAAACTGTGAAATCAGCAGAAGCTCTCCGTTCACTGCGTCTAATGACAGGTTTGTTTTTCCCTGTTCATCCTCAAAAATCCGCATTCCCAAAAGCTTTTTTACCATCTTGTCTGCAATCTCTTTTGTATCGGATTCAGCTACTCCGATCAGCACCATAAAGCCCTTTCCGATCTTTCCCAGTACCTCCCCGTCTACCCTGACTTCACTTTCTGAAACTCTCTGTATTACGAATCTCATTTTTTTATCTCTCCTGTTCTTTTTTTCTTATCCGGCAGTTGTGCCAGTATAATGGCTGTAAACATGAGTACGCATCCTATGGACTCTCTTACGGACAGCCTCTCTCCCAGGACAAGCCATCCTGCGAGTACGGAGAAGCAGGATTCCAGGCTCAGAATCAATGATGCGACTGCCGGATTCACGTTCTTCTGTCCTACAATCTGCAGCGTATATGCCACTCCGCAGGAGAGTACGCCTGCATATAAAAGCGGAAGGATTCCTTCCAGCATAGCGCTAAGTCTCGGTGTCTCCATCGTCATCATAAAGGGAAGAGATGCCAGTCCGCATACAAAGAACTGGATACAGGACATCTTTACTCCGTCTGCCCTTGGTGAAAAGTAATCAATCACCAGAATATGCAGTGAAAAAACAAGTGCACACAGGAAAATCAGGAGATCGCCCTTTCCCACAGAAAATTTTCCGGTCATACACAGGAAATAAAGTCCTGTCAGTGCAAGCAGCACTGCAAGCCATACCTTCCATCCGGTTTTTTTCCGGAGAAAAATACCGAGAACCGGCACTATAACAATATAAAATGCCGTAATAAACCCTGCTTTTCCTGCCGTTGTGTACTGGATCCCTACCTGCTGCAGACTGCTGGCCGCAAACAAAAGAAGCCCGCAGGCAATGCCTCCGGTAATGAGATCCTTTTTTGATCCTGACCGTTTTCCGGACGCTCCGTTTATCTTATTCAATAATGCGATGCATGGGAGAAGTGCGATCCCGCCGATCATGCTTCTTACTCCGTTGAAGGTAAAAGGACCGAGATAGTCCATCCCCATACTCTGGGCTACAAATGCCGTGCCCCAGATAAACGCTGTTAAAATAAGCATAAATGCGTTTTTTGTCTTCATGCCAAGTCCCTCTCTCTACACAAAACTTTAAATACTGTTCACGGAGTGAACAGTAACGCGAACGGCCTCCCAGGCCGTAAACAGCAAATCATATTATACCACATTTCCCGGCACAGGTGTATAATAAATACAATCTAAGACACACTTTATACTGGAGGTAAAATATGAAAAAACATAACAAAGTATTTTTCTGCTGCGGACTTGCCATGCTCCTTTGTGAGTTCTGGAAGCAGTGGTGTCTTACTTACCGCCTGGGCGGCGGACAATACAACTGGTGGTATTTTCCCTTCCAGCTATGCAGCATCCCCATGTATGTCTGCCTGCTGCTGCCATTTTTATCCTTTGGCAGAGTCCGAAGGGCTCTGCTTACTTTCTTAATGGACTTTGGACTTCTTGCGGGCTTTTTTACTTTCTTTGACACAAGCGGCCTGCACTATCCCCTGGTCCTTTTGACCGTCCACTCTTACGCATGGCATATCCTTTTAATCCTGCTCGGACTCTATGCTGGCTATATAAATGCGGCATATGTATCATACCCAGATTTTCTGAAAGCTGCGGGAGTCTATCTGTCCTGCTGCCTTTTGGCAACTGTACTGAATCTTGTGTGCTACCCTTTGGGGCGGATCAATATGTTCTACATCAGCCCCCATTTTCAGATGTCGCAGAAAGTATTCCGAAAGATTGCCCTGTGCCTTGGAAACAGCGCCGGGATCGCCATCTATATCTGCGCCACTGTCACAGGCGCCTGGCTTGTGCATCTTCTCTGGATGTGTACCATGAAAAAGCCTAGAACGTAAAATTGGGGACGGGGTAAAATTCATTTTACCCCGTCCCCAATTTTACGTCCCGGGCTTCAACAGCCTTATGGAAACGACAAGGCAGAGGGCTTCTGACAATGCCGCTGCCCACCAGATTCCCTTTCCGCCAAACAGGGCTGTCAGAACAGTCATGCTGATCACAAGCATCACAAGCCCGCGTCCCAGAGAGATCACCACCGCAATCCCCGATTTCTCGATTGCCGTAAAAAACCCGGCTGCCACCACATTATACCCTGCCAGAAGAAAGGACAGAATAAAGATACGGAATACCCCTGCCGAGTAGGCTGACAGTTCTTCAAGCTCTGGTGATATGAAAATCCCCACGATCTTATCTGCCAGAAGATAGAAGACTCCCACCGCAAAAAACGAAGCTGCTGCCACGGTGCATAGTTCATATTTCAGGAGACGGCGACATTTTTCCCTTTCTCCCTTTCCGTAATAGTAGCTGATGAGAGGCTGGCATCCCTGGGCCACGCCTACCATGGACATGACAACAATCGCATTAACATAGGCGATAATGGAATAACTTACGATGGCATCCTCATTTAAAAAACGGATGATCGCCTGGTTAAATACAAAGGTGATGATTCCGGCTGAAAGCTCCGTGATTCCTGACGGAAAGCCGTTCTTTAGCTCCCTGGCAATAAGCCCTGGCCGGAAGGGATGTCTGCAGAACTTGATCGTTCCCTTTTTTCCCAAAAAATGTTTTAAATAGAAAACAATCACCACAGTCTGGGATATGCCTGTTGCAAATGCTGCCCCAGATACCCCCTTATGCCAGACCATCACAAGCAGATAATCCAAAATACAGTTCAGCACCACGCCAAGGCTTACAATAATAGTCGCCAGCGCCGGATAGCCGTCCGTACTGATCAGTATTTCAAAGGAGTAGGACAGGATAAAGCAGACTGCAAAGGGTGCGATCGTGGAAATATATTCCTCCACATAGGGCATGGTCACCTCCGTTGCTCCCAGGAATCTGGCAAATCCCTTCAGGCCTCCAAGCACAGCTGCTGTAATCAATAGGGATACGATTGTCAGCACCATCATATTCTGTGAAAATACTTCCCTTGCTTCCCTGATCTTATTCTGCCCGAACATAAGGGCTACGATCGTTGACGTCCCCACCGCAAAAGTGAGCGACAATGCAAACATGCCTGTCACAAAGGGGGATGAGATGTTGACTGCCGCCAGTGCTGTCTCCGACACCCCTCTTGCCACAAACATGCCGTCCACCATGGTGTATAATGCAAATACCCACTGGGACGCCACTGCAGGCAGGATAAATTTAACAAAATCACGTTTTAAGGATTTTCCTTCCAATTTCATAACTCTTCCTTCTCCAAAATCTTTCATGAAAATTATTCCTTTTTCATCTTAAACCCTGGTATAATACTAAGGTCAAGAATTTTTCCGCCAGTATGGCTGCGGACAGATGACTGGAGGTCCACTATGAAAAATTATTACAAAATCAGTGAAATCTCAAAGCTTTACGGTATCGGCCCGGATTCTTTAAGATATTATGAGAAGCTGGGCATCCTGAAGCCCAGGAGGGATACCAACGGCTACCGGCTCTACAGTCTGAAGGAGCTTTATAAGCTGAACATGATCCGCGACCTGCGGTCCCTGGATTTTTCTATGGAGCAGATTAGGGAATATTTGGACAAACAGAGCATTGACAACACACTGGCGCTGCTTTACGAAGAGCAGTCCCTTCTCAGCAGCCGGATCAAGGAGCTGAAAAAGAGGGAGAAGATTATCGAAAACCGGATTGCCGGCCTGTCCGGCCTGTCTGCTCTTTCTGCAGGCATCTTCACCATCAAAGACTGCCCTGCCCGCCCATGCGTGCAGCTCAGCGAATATATTACAAGAGATGAGGAGATGGATTTTCTGATCAAAAAGCTCCATAAAAAACATGAGAACAAGGTATGGGACTTCGGCACACAGACCATCGGCGCTTTTTTTGCCATGGAGGAACTGACAAAAGGGATTGCAAATGTATATACCTCTGTCTTTTTTGTTCTGGAGCAGGAGGCTTCTGACTATGATTTTCTTCTGCCTGCAGGGAAATATCTTTCTTACTATTATAGAGGAAATTATGAGCAGAATGCCGCTTGCCTGCAGGAACTGCTTGCTTACGCCCAAGAAAAAGACCTCCCGTTAGACGGGAAGCCTTTTGAAATTTATGCAATTGATAACCGGGACACCATGCGCCCCGAAGAATTTCTGACAGAAATACAGGTGCGCACTGATACCAGTACGGCGCTTCACAATTATTCTCATGGCCGGTGAACTCTGCCATGAGTATCGCGCCAGCCGCAGGACACCAATTGGGGACGGGGCATTTTTAAAAATGCCCCGTCCCCAATTTACTTCATTATTTTTTTACCACTACCTTTTTGGATTTCGACCAGCCAGAATATATTTTTTGTGATTTGCCTTTTATTTTAACTGTCTTATATGTACGGATCCTTACATAATATTTTTTCTTCGCTTTCAGCTTCGTAATTTTTCTTCGGGTGGTCTTACTCTTATTGACCAGCACCGTACGTTTTTTTCCGCATTTGAATTTCTTAGTCGTGGAATATTGAATCTGGTATCCTGTGGTCTGCTTCGTCTGCTTTTTCCACTTCACGGTAAAGCTCTTCTTCCCGGCTTTTACTCTGCAAATTGACGTACCCCTGGGCTTAATCTCAAAGGACTTCTTCATGCTTCCCGTATAGCTCCCTTTGAAGGTGATCTTTACAGTATATCGCCCAACATTCTTACACCCTGCCGGATAAGTGACCGTATAATTCCCCGCGCCGATTGTCTTTCCATTGCTGTCTTTTACAGTTACTGACGGTTTTCTTGCCTTTCCGTTATAGGTGTAGGACGTTGACGACAGCGTTACGGTTTTAGGCGGAGCCGGTTTGGACGCAGGCGGGTCTGACGGGTCTTCTTTGTCAGCTGATGGCTTTTCTCTTACAATTACCTCAACCTCTTTTGTAAATCCTCCGTCTGCCGTCTTTGCCGTGATAAGGGTTGAGCCTGCCCCTACACAGGTTATGAGCCCTTCCTCATTCACCGTGGCAATTTTTTCATCCCATGATATCCAGCTTATTGCCGGGTTCGCTGCATTAGAGGGGATTACCTTACATTTCGCAAGAGAGGTATCCCCTACGGTAAGATTCAGCTTCTCTTCGGATAAAAGTTCAATTCCGGTTACTGCATTCTCGTCCTCAATTCCAGAGCTGCTGGTTCCATCGGAACATACCGTTCCTGCATAGGTCCATTGATTGGATGACAGATTAAGATTCAATGCAGCACGCACACCAACATACTTGGAGTTGACATCGCTCCAATAATAGACGTAGCCGTTGTAATTCACAAATGCGGCGCACTTTGAACTATTGCCTGGTGAGCGCAGCCACCAGCTGCAGTTGTCTTTATATGTATCATCCGTATTATACCGTACTCCCATCGCCTTCGCATAAGCACTGCTCTTACTTCTGCGTGCTTCATCATATCTGTTCCAATCTGGAACAAAGCCATAAGGCTCAGCGCCTTTCCCATACACTTCTGACTCTGACAAAAGGAATATTTTATCTACGGTATCATTTCCTCCTTCGGTTCCATAAGATTTATTGTCTGCATTTACCACAGGTGTATCTGCAATTGCGGACCGCTCACCAGATGTAAAGGCGCTGCCAATAAAATTCCTTCCGCTGTAATCTGTTCCCTGCTGGTTATCGGAAGAACCATATCCATTTAACCAGCTCCTTATAGTGCTGGTCTCCCAGATCACATTTTCACGCACTGTATTGTATTTTTGGTCATCCAGCGCCACATCCGACAGGAGAAGCGCCTGGTTTCCATCTGTTTTCAATACCCGCCATTTCACCGGCTCGTATTTAAAGTAATGGTATGTGTCCGCATCTGACCAGTTATAGTAGTACTTGTCAGACGAGGCTGCTGCATATGTCGCATCCCCTTTTTTCATTCTCCGGTAACGGTTCCCACCAATCGTAATGTCATTATTGTCGTCCCATCCATCCACGTTTTTAAGTGCCCTGTATATGGGACTCTCGCTTGCCACCTCGCTTTGTGGGTAGCTCCCGAACCACACACAGTCCCATGTCACCTTCTGCTTTGCTTTCATACTGGAATCTGCTTCGATCCTCGGTGCATGGAGTTCTGACACTGATGGCTTTTCTCGTACAATTACCTCAACCTCTTTTGTAAATCCTCCGTCTACTGTCGTTGCCGTGATTACAGTTGAGCCTGCACCTACACAGGTTATGAGCCCTTCCTCATTCACTGTGGCAATTTTTTCATCCCCTGACGTCCAGCTTATTGCCGGGTTCGCTGCATTAGACGGGATTACCCTGCATTTCACAAGAGAGGTGTCCCCTACGGTAAGATTCAGCTTCTCTTCGGATAAAAGTTCAATTCCGGTTACTGCAGTCTCGTCCTCATTTCCATCTCCAGAGCTGGTGGTTCCATCAGAACATACCGTTCCTGCATAGGTCCATTGATTAGATAATAAATTAAGATTCAAAGCAGGACGCACACCGACATAAAAGTAGTCGACATGGATCCCGCCGACGTTGCCACTGTTAAGCACAGATGCGGCGCTTTTCAGATAATAGGCCGGCGATCGCAGCCACCAATGGCAGCCGTCTTTATATGCATCATCTGTAGCACTCCATACTCCCATAGCCTTCGCATAAGTACTGCTCTTACTTCTGCGTGCTTCATCATATGTATCACTTTCTGAAACAAAACCATAAGGCACAGCACCTTCTCCATACACTTCTGACTCTGACAAAAGAAATATTTTATCTACGGTATCATTTCCCCCTTCGGTTCCAGAAGATAGATTGTCTGCATTTACCACAGATGTATCTGCAATTGCTGACCACTCATCAGATGTAAAGGCGCTGCCAATAAAATTCCTGCCGCTGTAATCTGTTCCCTGCTGGTTATCGGAAGAGCCATATCCATTTAACCAGCTCCTTATGGTACTGGTCTTCCATGTCACATCTTCCTCCACTGTATTGTACCTTTGGTCATCCAGCGCCACATCCGACAGAAGAAGCGCCTGGTTTCCGTCTGTTTTCAAAACCCGCCATTTCACCGGCTCGTATTTAAAGTAATGGTATGTGTCCTCATCTGACCAGTTATAGTGATCGCTGTCTCCGGTTACTGCATATGTCGCATCCCCTTTCTTCATTCTCCGGTAACGGTTCCCACCAATCGTAATGTCATTATTGTCATCCCATCCATCCTCACCTTGAAGTGTGTTGTATATGGGATCCGAACTTTCCACCTCGCTTTGCGGGTAGTTCCCGAACCACACACAGTCCCATGTCACCTTCTGCTTTGCTTCCATGCCAGGATCTTCTTCTATCCCTGGCGCCCTCAGATCAGAGGCTGAATTCCCGACTGCCCCGGCATTAACCGTAAAACCGGTACACAGCCCCACGCACATTGCCACTATAAGCAGCAATGCCGTCATCTTGCAAATCATTTTTTCCCTCATTTCTTTTCCTCTCCTTCTTTGTCTGCCTGCTAATCTTTTCCGTTTCATTTTCCCATCCCTTCCTATTTATGCCAAAATAGAAGCTTTCTCTAAGACAAGATTATTTTTCTCTTTATCTTTCAGTTTACTAAAAAAGACAATACTGTAGACAATCTCTGAAGCCCATCAACTAATTCCCAAATATTTTTTGGTCTCTGCGACAAAAACAGGTGGAATTTACTACCTGCAAGCTCTGTAAGACTGCCCTGCATTATTATCTTTTCCCCTATATGTTACCACATAAGTGCCCATTTTTCCACAAAAATATGGCGACCTACTTATTACCGCAAACTACAGCGTTACTGTTCACTCCGTTCACAGTAACATTCGCAAAACACAGCCGCTTTCGCGGACGCTGCCAAAGCACCCCTGACCTTTAACACTGTGACAGTTATAAAACTCACACATATAATATAGAAGTATAGGTAATTGCGAAACAAGTTTGCAATCTTGATTCCAACAGGGTAAAAATCCG
>CAPEBR010000015.1 GCA_948602995.1 uncultured Dorea sp. | reverse complement strand
GAAATTTATATTACCACCTTTTTCCTTATCTGTCAACACCTTTTTTCATTTTTTTTACATTTTTTTGTTACTGCTTAATTGCAAATTTAAATTCCACCCCTCTGTGGGATTTAATCCTGCAAATCTTCCTCCCGGCAATCATGGAATTTAACCTTTCCGAATTATCTGTTAAAATCATTTCTATAAAATATGACTGTTTCCTCCCGGCAGGAAGGACGTACTTATGAATAAACAAAAACATTTAAATCTTGAGTCCCGGATTATTATCGAAACGAAACTGAACTGTAATGGCTGCTCACAACGTAATAAATGTTCCTTAGAGAAGCGTTTGTACAAAGCCTCTTATGCTCAAAAAGAGTATGAACTGGTCAGAACGGAATCCAGGTCCGGTTTTGCCCTCTCGGAAAGTGAGCTCAGACAGATCGATGACATTGTTTCGCCTCTTTTAATAAAAGGACAATCTCTTCATCACATCGCTGTTCACCATGCAGATGAACTCATGAAATCCGAACGGACTCTGTATACCTATATAAACAGCGGCCTTTTTACCGCCAGAAACATGGATATGCCGCGAACCGTCCGCATGCGCCCAAGAAAGAATGTCTCCAAGAATCTCAAAGTGGACAAGGCCTGTCGCCTGGGACGTGATTTCTCCTGTTTCCAGGCATATATGCAAGAACATCCTGATCTCTCTATTTGTCAGATTGATTCTGCAGAAGGCAGCAAGGGCAGCGCGGTTCTCCTCACCATACATTTCGTGGAGCAGGGACTGCAGCTTGCTTTTCTCAGACAACACAACGACTCCCAGTCTGTGATCGATATTTTCAACCGTCTTTGTCTGGAATTGAGACCTGATATTTTTATAGAACTGTTCCCTGTTCTATTAGCAGATAACGGAAGTGAGTTTTCGAATCCTGCCGCCATTGAATCTGATATGCAGGGAAATCCACGCACGAAAATGTTTTATTGCAGCCCCAGTGCGCCTTATCAGAAAGGCAGCTGCGAAAACAATCATGAAATGATCCGGCGAATCATTCCGAAAGGCGAAGATATCGGTCGATACACGCAGGAACAGATTAATCTTATGATGAGCCATATCAATTCCTATGCAAGAAAGAAACTTGGAAATAAGAGCCCGTATGAGATATTTGAATTTCAATACGGAAAGGAACTTCTGGATGCATTCCATCTGCAAAAGATTCCTGCAGATGAAATCATCCTGAGTCCTGAATTATTAAAATAAACTCTAAAACATAATCAAAAAGCTGGGCAGGAATCTATTGCAGC
This sequence comes from uncultured Dorea sp., assembly GCA_948602995.1. Lineage (GTDB taxonomy): Bacteria > Bacillota > Clostridia > Lachnospirales > Lachnospiraceae > CAPEBR01. The sequence goes on along the minus strand of CAPEBR010000015.1, from coordinate 84,841 downwards.
CATCATCGCAGAATCTCCCCAGAGGTGGAATTTACTCTCTCCGAAAAATCAACCGTAAATTCGACTTCCGCTCGGCATGCAATAAAATACCCAAAACCACAGCTTTTATTTGTATTTTAACTCTGATTTCGGGTATTTTCTATAATGAAATCTCTATTTTTCTGTATTCCTATTGAATTTACTTTCTCAAAGTGGAATTTACTTTTTCAATTCACCTTTTTTTGTTACTAATCGTTACTGTTCACTCCGTTCACAGTAACATTCGCAAATCCATTTAAAATTCGCTTCGCTAATAGGATTTGCTCACTTCTGAATCAAATAAAAAGCTGTCTGTTCACTTTCCAGACAGCTTAACGGAGAAAGAGGGATTTGAACCCTCGCGCCGGTCACCCGACCTACACCCTTAGCAGGGGCGCCTCTTCAGCCTCTTGAGTATTTCTCCAACGGATTTTATTATATCAGACGTCTGCTGCCTTGTCAATTCCTTTTTTATCTTTTCCGCCAAAGATTTATTGTTACGTGTTACACTTACTCCTCACAGGCCGGGCGTCCGCTCATAGTAACACATCCATCCCATTTAAAGATCACTTTCAGCGCGGGGACAGATGCCGGAAACACCACTTTATCGGCCCGGATGGCACGCAGTATAATTGCGGCCGTTCGCAGGCAGGCCTGCAAACAGCCGTTAAAATATCCTATACCAGATAGTTGAGCATCATGCCTACTGCAGCATAATTGTTCATTGCATACGCCCCGCTTCTTGAATATGAGCCAAATGCATTGAGCGGATTTGTAATATACTCATTCTGAGCACCTGCCAGATCACCGTCAATCAGTGTACTGGATCTCATATTCAGACCGGCGCTTCCTTTATTGAATGCACGGTCTGCGATTCCTCCCGGACCAGAGAGAATGCTCTTCGTCAATGATGGATTCTTATCCATGTTCTTCATAAAGGTATCCTTGTCAAACTTGAGAGTTGCGTCCTTATTCACTGTAATTCCAAGCTGCTTTAAGGACTGCTCTGAGCCAAGTCCCTGCACAAGATTCCTCAGCTGTCTGTCTACACCTGTTCCTCTGTCATAATTATCGTTAAGAAGCTTAAGCGAAGAATTATATGCGGAAACAAGATCTCCCACTGCAGAAGCGACCTTTTCCGGATCTACATCGGCCTTAATCGTTGCCTTGCCCACGCCCTTCAGCTCTACACCGATCCTTGTAGAATCCATATAGAGGTCATTGCTGTAAGATTCATGCTGCGTTGTCTTGCCGCCTGCAGTAACGGAATACTTGGAATTAGCCGCCTCAGTCTTAACTGCATCTGCTCCTGCTGCCGCACCGAGCTGACCGTTCACACTAAAGGTATTCGCTTCACCCGAGTATCTTCCTTCCAGCTGAAGAGATGAAACGCCATCCTTTTGCACTACACTGGCTTTTACATTAGAAGAGCTTCTGTTGATCTGGTCTGCCGCTTCTTTGAGCATCTGGGCATTTGTCTTCGAGGAGCCGTCACTGTTAAGAGCGCTCACCTGGACATTTACAGAACTTGCTGCATTGCCAACAGTGAAATTCATATCTGATGATGCCTTTTCAGAAGCCTTCACTCCTTCGCTGACATTCACCTGGGCACTTGCAAGCTGCTGGACATCAATGTCCATTGACTGTATATTTCTAACAGTCAGCTTCTCTGTTGCAGTTGCCACCTTGCTGTCTGAACTGCTGACAACCAGGTCTCCCATAGCGCCTTTCTGATTGCTGCTTTTTAATGCATTTGCAGAATTCATCAAGTCCGTCATGCTGCTGCTATAATTTTTCACAAATGCCATGCTGGATGTCAGAGAGGTGCTCCTGCCTGAATTCGATGATACACGCGATACCGGGTTAACCGCCTGCATAAATCTCTGGTTGTTGGACAGAGCCTGTGTCAGGCGGAAGTTATTCATAGATGCCTGGTAATTGTAGTATCCCATATAGGAATTCAATCCATTAATTGCCATGTTTCTTCCTCCTTTCCCATAGTTTTATTTGCAGCCCCGCAGCCTTCAGTACTTTTACAGCTACAGGGCTTTACATATATTATATCGGCACAATGGTTTCATCTGATAATACCCAAAGAATTAGAGCGTGTCTGAAACACGCTCTAATTCTAATATAATATATCGGTATTACCCCCTGTTCTTGTCTCTCAGTTTGAAACGCGCGACCAAAGACTTGAGAATCTGGGCCTGACTTGAAAGCTCCTCGCTTGCAGCAGCGCTCTCTTCTGCAGTCGCAGAGTTCGTCTGTACAACGCTGGAAATCTGATCCATGCCTGTAGTTACCTGTGAGATCTCCTCTGCCTGTCTGTCTGCTGCAGTTGTGATCTCATCCACATATGTAACTGCGCTCTTTGTACTCTCCACTGTTTCCTGAATGGCCTCTGCAGTACGTCCTACAATCTCTGTACCATTTTCGACTGCCTGGATTGTACCCTCAATGAGAGCAGTTGTATTGCTTGCCGCCTCCGCACTCTTAGATGCAAGATTCCGCACCTCGTCAGCAACGACTGCAAAGCCTTTTCCTGCCTCCCCTGCACGGGCTGCTTCTACTGCTGCATTCAATGCAAGAATATTTGTCTGGAATGCAATGTCTTCAATTGTCTTAATAATCTTACCAATATCTCCTGACTTCTGGCTAATATCCTCCATCGCCATGATCATATCCTGCATCTGCGCATTAGATACTGTCAGCTTCTCCTGAGCCTCCTGTACCTTACTGCTCGCCTCTTTTGCATTGCCTGCAGTGTTATTTACCTCTCTTGAGATCTCATTCACTGTAGCTGCAAGCTCTTCGACAGAGCTTGCCTGCTCTGTAGCGCCCTGCGATAATGCCTGGGCTCCTGATGATACCTGATCAGCGCCGCTTGCCACCTGATCAGATGCATCGTTAATCTGTCTCATAGTTTCACTCAAATTCTTATTCATGTTACGGATTGACTCTAGAAGCGGCCTAAAGTCGCCAATATAAGCTTCCTCTTTTGCAAACAAGTTGAAATTTCCATTTGCTATCTCATCCAGCAGATATGTCAGATCACGCACTACAGCTTCCAGTCCTGCACAGGTAGACTGTACACTCTCCACCAGCAGACCAAACTCGTCCTCTGATTCGTAATCCAGCGACTGTTTCATCTCACCTTTTGCAAGTCCCTCCATTGCATTGTCAATCTGAACTAACGGTCTTACAATCGTTCTTGTCACTCTGGCACAGATAATCATCGCCAAAACAATCGCAATTCCTACCATCACCACAAGCATAATCATACTCTGATTTGTTGTCTTAACACTCTCTGCCTGTGTCTGGTTGCGAATCTCAACTGAACCGTCTGTCAGAGTATTAATATCAGTAATTATTTGATCCAGTACCGGCTCACATTTTGTTGAAATCAATTCAGCCGCTTCCGTCGCTTTCCCACTGTCCAGCTTATTGATAATTTCATCCGCAACTCCAAACCACTCTTCTAATACATTATTAAGTTCCGTTACTTGTTCCTTACTCAGAATGTCAAGCTTCTGAACCTCCTTAAGGTTCGCACGGATCGTTTCAACCTTTTCATCAATATCCTGCTTTGTCGCAGCATCTGACTTTCCCCTGATAATCATATCACGTATGTTCTTTGCTGCTATAAAGGTGGAAATACGGCTCGACTTCACCAGGTCATCAGCTGCCACCGCGCCATCCATAAATTCCTTCAGATTCTCGGAAGCCTTCTGTAACTGCAAAACAGAATAAACACTGATAATAATCGTTAACAGCAATACAATTCCAAATGATACCAACAATTTACTTCTGACTTTCAATTTCTTCAACATCTTTCTCTACCTCTGCTTCTTCTTTATTTTTATTTTCAATATCAACTACTTCTGCTGCTTCTCTCATATCGTTTGTCCTTTCCGCATCCTTCATTCCCGGAAGCAAGCTATGCAGCTTTTCCTTGATATCTAAAAATGTAACACGGACTTTAAGCCACACTTTCCTTCCTCTGTTTTTGCATACGATTCTCAAGAAGCGAAAATCCCTGCCAATCCAACAGAAAACAAGCAAAAACGGAAATCTCTCTAAAATCGGATAGAACTGGATCATATATTCCCTGGGAGGGAACATCCATTCCCGTTTTTTATGTGCCCATTCATCCTCACGGCTCCGCCAGTAAAAATCCGGCCTGGCCTTTTCAAACGGCAGAAGCGTCCTATCCAGGTGCTTATTGTCCTGCCGCCTGGTTATTATGTATTCCTCCAGCTCCAGCGCAGTTCCATACTGCTGCCTTACGCCATCCTCAAGCCACAGCGTGGCAAGCACCCCGATCTGCCGGACAAATTCTGTCCAACTTGCCTTTCCCAGAATCTCTTCCACCGCTGTACGGCGGAATCCTTCTCCCAGCTGTTTCTGGTATTGCCAGAAATCAAGTATTCCCCGCATCCTTAATATTCCGGTAACGTAAAACTCAACCAGCCTTCCGATACGGTACAGGTACCCATCCTCCTCTGATAATATATGTATATATTCATATTGCTCAATATGCGGATATTTTTTCACGGGTTCTAAAAAGGTCCGTCTGACTATCTTATTTGCAATCGGTATTTCACTAAAAAATACAACCCGGACGCCGGGTATCCGAGTGTAAACGTTTCCACTCTCCAGGCGGTCCTCCTGCTGCTCATAATCCATATCCCTCATAAGCCTGTATATCTGTGGGAGATTCTTCTCCTCCACAAGAAACTCAACCTGGTCGGGATACGACATTCCCGGCCTTGGGTATAATTCACCGGCATCTACATCTGATAATAGCAGCGCATGGATTCTGTAACGTTCCAGCTGCCACATAATAACCTCCTTCGCATTACCATATGAGGTATGCAAAAGAAGTTCCCTCTTATACTTCTGGTAAAACTGATCCGTACATTCCTCCGAGATCTCCTTCTCAAGACCCAGTATTGCGTGATAGACAATACTGATGATATTCTGGAAGTCAGAGACCTTTAAGATGGCCTCCCAGTTAATATGTCTTCTCGGCACCTGGACCGGTTCCTGATTAATGATAGCCTTCAGCAATATTAACATATACCTTATCTCATAATTAATAGTAGTCCCTCCTTCCAGCTATCTGAAAATCATACCTATAATATTATATCGGATATATTTTAAAAAAAATAACAATTTTCTACCTTTTTCTTCTCAATTCTCGCAAAACTTTTCTTTCACGCGCCCGGTCAATGGCTTTTTGGTTATAAATGGAATTCTTTTCATCCAATGCAATCTTTCCTGATACCAGGGTAATGCACCTTCGCTTCATAATCGTAACCAACTCCCGGGCATGGCTCGCCACAAGAATTGTCATGCCGCGGTAGTTAAGCTCCGCAAGAAGCTGCATCAGATCCCAGGCAGAATCCGCGTCAAGATTTGCCGTCGGCTCATCTGCAAGAAGAATCTCCGGCTCTACTGCCAGCGCTCTTGCCACAAGCGCTCTTGCCTGCTCCCCTCCCGACAGCTCATCGGGAAACGCCTGGTATTTTCCCGCAAGTCCCACAATTCCCAGAAGCTTCATAATCATAGTATGCATCCGGCCATTCGTATTGCCCGTTGCCAGGATCGCCAGATAAATATTGTCATACACAGAGCGATCCCTCAAAAGCCCCACCTCTGGTGATATAATCCCGAGCCGGCGTCTGTGTGCAGGAATTCTATTTCTCTTCATAGTGTCAACTCTGCGCCCTTCCACTGTAATCTTTCCGGACGTCACTTCCTCCTGCTTTCTAATCAGATTCAGAAGTGTACTCTTCCCTGCCCCGCTTTTGCCTATAATAAATACAAACTCCCCTTTTTCAATCTCGAACGAAATATCCTGAAGCACTGCTTCTTTCCGAAACTTTTTTGTCACGTGTTCAAAGATTATCTGCGCCATATTTTCCTTCCGTTATTTTCCCCTTCTAATTTTCATGGTTATATTGTATACTATACTGTGTTACAATAAACCAGTCAATACAGATTCAAAAAACAAGGTGGAAAAATGCAAAAGAAAATTTTGACAGGCGTGCTTTTTGTCGTTCTTCTGTGGTTTGCTCCGGCATTCCGGATAGACCTTACTTCTGATGCCCGTGCCACCTCCGAACATGAGACGCCCGCCCGCCCCGGGCTGCCGCCCCCGGCCCCGGATCCCGCAGAACCAGAGATTTTTTCAGAAGGAAAGTACACACACTCTGTCACAAGCAGCGCCGGACTACTTACATATTATAATCAGAATGATAAACGCTGGGCCGATGATTTTTATGGCGGCGAGGATAAAATTTCCGTCTATGGCTGCGGTCCGACCGTCCTCGCCATGCTGGTTACCAGCTTCACGGATCAGACCTGCCTTCCCTCTGATATGGCAAAGTGGGCCGCTGACCATGGCTACTGGTCCCCTGGCTCCGGCACAAAGCATGAATTTATAATAGAAGGTGCCAAAGCGTTCGGCTTTCAGGCAAAAGCCTTTAAGAAATATACGAAGGAAGATATTCTGTCGGAGCTCTCCAATGGTCATATTCTGGTTGCTCTGATGGGACCCGGACATTTCACCAGGTCGGGACATTTCATCATTATCTCTGATTACTGGTCTGGCAGCAAGGTATCGGTCGTTGATCCCGCGAGCCTTGATAACACGCAGAAGCCATGGAAGGTACAGACCATCATTGACGAACTTTCCTATGGGGTGAATGCCGGGGGACCCCTTTGGAGTATTTCTCTTAAATAAGACAAAAAGTCCGCAGTCGAAATACTGCGGACTTTTTGTCTTTTTCTAATTTCTCTGATAAAAGGAATCTTTACCAGCAATTTTTACATTAATTGCTTTATCAATGCTGATTGTCCGGTTCAGAACCTGTGTAAGCTGGCCGCCGATCTCAATGATTTTTTTTGCCTCATAGCTGTCTGGCTCCTGATCACTTCTGCCCTCCAGCCATCCCTTAAGCTTCTCTCTCTCCTGCACCGGCACTGTCTGGAGCAGCATCTGAATCTCCTGCTTTATCTGGGCGGCATGTTCCATCTCATCCTGACGCATCTTCACAATCAATTGTGCAGATTCCTGGTCATTTCTAGACAATGCATCGCCTAATTCCCTGGTCTGCCGCTCAATCTCTACAATACGGACGTAGTTGCGCTGTATCCGTCTGAGAAGCTCCGACAATAGCTCTTCCCTATTCTCCATATGGCCCCTCCGTTATACTACTGCAGTTTTGCTAGCTTCCCGAAATGCATCGCGCAGCTCCATGACAAGGGGTTTCAGCTCCTGGATTACAGCGCTGTTTCTTCCGGCCTGCAGCCTGCTAAGTTCATAAAGGAAAAATTCATACATTCTCCGCAGTTCATGACTGATCTGATAATCCAGATTCAAGGTCTTATCCAGATAATGCACAATATCCTTTGACCTCTGGACTGCCCGTTCAAACAATTCATAATCCTCATCGTCCAGCGCGAGCTGTGCCCGCGTCAGACGTTTGATCAGCTCATCATAGAGAAGCAGAAGCATCTCTCCGCGAGTCATCGTATTTACAGACTGCATCTTGTACTGTTCATATCCATTCTGATACATATTTTTCCCCTTTTTCCGGTTTAATATCCGCCGCCGATCTGGCTTAAGTAATTACTCTGGCTGTTCATCTGTGAGATCAGTGTCTCCAGGCTTGTAAACTGCTTGATGTAACGGTCTCTCTCTGATTCAAGCATTGTCTGCAGCTTTGCTATCTGCTTATTGTACTCCACGATCTGCTTATACATATAGTTTTCTGTAAGACTAAGCGGCGAGCTCTCGGTACCTGCCTTGCGGACCAGAATACCCTTGGTATCCCAGGAACCCATGGTGTTCGCGTATTTGTCCATAATGTCCCTCAGATTTGCTGCAAGTCCCTTAGACGAACCTGTACCATTCTGATTCTGAATCTCTGTTCCTGTAAACAACTCCTGCACTCTCTCCGGATCTGCTTCAAGTGCTGCGCGGAACTTGGACTCGTCAAAGGTAAGCTTGCCGTTATCGGAGTATGTACTGGAGGTGCTGATTCCCATACTCTCCAGTTCCTGTGCAATTCCGCCGCTGATAATGAACCTGAGATCAGTGCTCAGCGTCCTGAGATCACTGTCGCCAAAGAGCAGACCCTGCTTTGCCTTCTCCTCGTAAAGCTTAATCTCATCTTCACTCAGCTCCTTCTTCTGCTCACTGGTAAGAGGTTCATAATCACGATCCGGCTTTGTCGATAATTCCTTGTTTACCTGCTCAATGATCTTATTATATTCCTCGACCATATTCTTAACAGCATCTACGATGGAATCTGCATCTACCTGGGCTTTGATCTCAATCTCTTCCTGAGACTTATCACGAACCTTTTCCATCACTGGATTGCCCTTATCATCTACTTTCAGTGACCCGTCAGCATTCTTTGCCTGCTCTTCTTTATATCCAAATTCACCCTTTACACTGATCGTTAGTCCGTCTATTGTAAATGCATTCGCATCACGAACCAGATCAATCTCTTCATCAGAGCCTGCATACTTGACAGTAACAATTGCATCCTGCCCCTGAGCCGTGCTTCCGGCTTCTACACCAAAAATGTTCTCCAGAAAAGCATTGCCTTCATCACCGGCCACAGGCGTTCCATCTGCATTTAACTTTCCAAATGTAATAGCTCCACTGGCGCCGTTTTCACTGGAGGTAAAGGTAAATTTGTCCGTTGCTGCCTGATAACTTACGCTAACTCCTGTCTGTGCCTTGATCTTATCCATCAGAGACTGAACGGATTCCGCCTCTGCAATCTTGATCTCCGTTCCATTAATTGTGATTGAATTCGGAAGTTTGTCGCCAAGGTTAGCAAATCCGGCCTCTGAAAGCTTTGCATTCAGATTCAGGTGGGTAGATTCGCCCGACTTTAACTTCAAAGCTCCATTCTCACCCAAAAGCCCTGTACTAGCAGAATTAATTGTAAGGGTAGACGTATTATCCATCTCTCCAGTTGCCGGGTTCTTTGTCTCAAAGGTAATATTCTTATCTGAATTCTTGCCCACTGAGATCCTTCCCTTCCCGAACGTTTTATCAAGCTCAGTCTGCAGAGAATTCCGAAGATTCTCTATAAGCTTTAATTCCCCGGCTTCTGTAGGCGCTTCATATGAATTCCCGTTTTTATCTGTTTTCGTCTCGGTGTCCACACCATCCATAAGCTCCTCAAGACTTGCTATAGAAATGCTTTTCTTTACTCCATTATAAGTAAAATCCAGTGTCTTTCCTGCAATCTTCTCAGCAAAGGATACTTCTCTTGTAATTGCAACCTGCTCAGTACTGCTTACTGTCTTGCCACTCGTCAGATTATATCCATCACCTTCCGCCTCCTTGAAGCCCATATAAGTCAGCGCGGAGCCGCCTGTAACGTAAAGCTGGTTTCCGCCTCCGCCTTTGTTTGTAAACGTAAACTTTCCGTCCTCTACTGAAACCTGAATAATATCCGAAAGCTTCTGCTTCGCACTGCCCTCTGCTGAACCGCTGACCTCTTCCTGCTCCAGCATCTTGTTGATGGAGGCTGCCGCATTCTCCAGTGTATCGTACTTAAGCTCTTTGTCATCCTTGTCCTTTCCATTCAGGAAGATAGTATAACTGTTTTCTCCATATTTGAATGTCAGCGTCTCTCCAATCAGATCCTCTACTGTCTGTGTTGACCGTGCGTCAATGTCCCCTGTCTTAAGCTGCCCGTCAGATACACTGCTTGTAGAACTCAGCTTTGCCTTCTGCGCAAGCTGTTTCACGCCCATAATCTTTATGGCGTCTGCAGTGTTCGCCGTTCCGGATACTGACACGTATTTACTATTCGCGCCGGTTGTTGTAATCTTATTCCTTCCCCAGAATACAGAGCTGAACAAGTTCGTTGAAGAACTCCATGAGGATGTGAATTTATTTGCAAAAGCAATCATCTGATTCGTAATGCCCTGAACTGCCGCCTGCTTCCACTCAAGCTGCTGCTTTTTCTGCTGCTGCTTTGTGATCTTACTCGTAGTTCCATAGGTCATGCCTTCAATCAGAGTATCTCTGTCCAGACCGCTGGCCAGGCCGCCGTATCCCCTGATGCTGCTGGTGGTTGATCCTGTTAATCCGCCTATTGTTGACATAGTAATCTCTCCTTTTCTATTCATTCATTTACGGTCGTTTTACAGAAACACGAAAAAACTGCCCTGATCCGCCGCATTTTTACAAATTTAAATTTATCCTGTACTTATTTATCGGCATATAGTATACTTTAAATAATAGTTAAATCTAAGTTTTCATCATGAAATGGAGGAATTATTTTGGCTACGATAATTGCGCTAACCAACCAGAAAGGCGGAGTCGGCAAGACAACCACGTCTAGTGCTCTGGCTGCCGGCTTAGTTTCTTTTTATGATAAAAGGGTACTGGCAATTGATCTGGATCCTCAGGGAAGCCTGGGGTTTAGTCTTGGTCTTGATATTGAGGAGGGAAGGACCATATCAGATGTACTGACAGGACAAGCCCCTGTTCAGCAGGCAATTCAGCTTACGGATTACTGTGATGTTATCACCTCTAATATCCTTCTTAGCAGTGCGGAGATTGAGTTTACATCCTCTGACAGAGAATTATTACTGAAGAAGGCGCTGGAGCCGGTCATGGACGATTACGATTACATTATTATTGATACCCCGCCCGCACTGAACATTTTAACAGTGAATGCATATGCTGTTTCTGATTATCTGATTATTCCTATGGCGCCGGAGATTTTAAGTCTTCTTGGTGTAACACAATTAAAGGAAACGATTGATTCTGTCCGTGTAAGCATGAACCCGGATCTTAACGTACTTGGAATCATCCTTACAAAGTTTAACCAGAGAACCCTTCTTGCCCGTGAGGTAAAGGAGATGGCGGAAAATGTAGCCGGTCAGATGGGAACCCGGGTATTCCAGACGCAGATCAGAACCAGTGTTACGGTCGCAGAGGCTCCGGCACATGGTCTCAGTATTTTTGACCATGCCCCCTCTGCCAAGCCATCAGAAGATTATAAAAATTTTATTCAGGAAGTAATACATCTGACTTCCCCCAAAGCATCTTAAGGAGGTAAGATAACATGGCCAGAAGAAGTAATAAAACAGCGCATGTCCTAAATCTTATAGCCGCCGGACATGATACACAAAGCGACAGTACGGAGGAATCCATTGTAGAAAAAAAAGACGGTGCAGCAGCGAACGCCTCAGATCCGGTTCCTGCCAGACCCGCATCTGCACTGTCGCCAAACAGCATATCTGTCATTGACACAACAACGAAGGATCCCGTGTCTGATCTGATACAGCAGCAGCTGAATAACAGCCTGAATGAACAGACACAGCCGGCAGCCCCCGCTCCAGATGCAGTACCTGGCGCCGCTTCTGCCAAAGAAACAACACCTGCCCCTGAACCTGCCGGGCAGACAGCGTCAAGTCGCGAATCTGCAGAAAAAGCGCCACTGGCTGCTGCGCCTGCAGGAGAAGCAGCAATATCTGCTCCTTCACCGGATAGAGAGCCTGACATTTCGGAAACAGAACCTCAGGCTGTACCGGAGTCTCAGCCTGCACCGGAAACTCAGGCTATATCGGAACTAGAACCGGAAACTCAGGCTGTACCGGAGTCTCAGCCTGCGCAGAAATTACAGACTGCTTCCGAACCGGAGCCCCAGTCTGTGCCAGAACCTCAGACTACACCAGAATCACAGACTGTTTCCGAGCCGGAGCCTAAGTCTGTACCAGAACCTCAGACTACACCAGAATCACAGACTGCTTCCGGACCGGAAGCCCAGTCTGTACCAGAACCTCAGGCTATATCGGAACCAGAACCGGACTTTGTAAGACTTAATATAATGGAATCTATTGTTGCTGACAAGATTATTTACTATATGCGGCAATTTGATGTATGCACCTGTGACCGCTGCGTGGCTGACACAACTGCTCTGACGCTCAACGGGCTGCTGCCAAAATATATCGTAACCACACCCGCTGCGGTAGATCCCCTTGTAAGCTTTTATACAAACCGATTAATCTCTGATGTGACTGTAGAAGCTACAAAAGCATGCATGATCGTAAAAGAGAATCCACGACATTAAAATTGGGGACGGGGCATTTTTAAAAATGCCCCGTCCCCAATTTATTATCTTAATCTGAATTTACTTGTCTCTGCTTTAAGCTTTTTAACCTGTTCGAACAGCTCTGTGCTGACTGCTGCTGCTTCTTCGCTGCTTGCTGAATTCATCTGAACTACTTCGGATATCTGACTGATTCCGTCTGTTACCTGTGAGATGGACGCCGCCTCGCCCTGCACAGCCTGTGCTACTGTTCCGATTGTCTCATTGGAGTGCACTACCAGGTCGAGGGTCTTCCTCAGTGTATCTGAAACCTCATTTACAATCTGGCTTCCTCTTTCCGCGGCCTGAATAGAATTCTCAATCAGTTCCTTTGTTGCCTTTGCCGCCTGGTCAGAACGTGACGCAAGGCTTCTTACTTCGCTTGATACTACTGCAAATCCTTTTCCTGCTTCGCCTGCGCGGGCTGCTTCTACTGCTGCATTCAATGCCAGAATATTCGTCTGGAAGGCAATATCTTCAATTGTAGCAATAATTTTTCCGATCTGCTGTGAAGCTTTTGTAATATCCTCCATAGCTGCTACCATGTGCTTCATCTGTTCGCCGCTGATGGTAACCTGTTCTCCTGTAAGCCGGGCGTTGTTCTGAGCTTCTGACGCATCCTTTACATTCTTTTCCGCATTTCTGGACAGTTCATCAAGTGTAGCATACAGCTGCTGTACTTCGCTTGCCTGCTCGGTAGCTCCCTGAGCCAGTGACTGCGCACTGCTTGAAAGCTGTTCTGCATTTCCCGAAACCTGCTGCTCTGCCTGATTAATATGCATAAAAGCCTGAGATATAGTGCTTGTAAAGCTGTCAATAGAGTTCTCAATAGATTTAAAATCACCGATAAATGGCTTTTCTGTCCTTACATTAAAATTTCCCTCTGACAGCAGTCCCATGATGCGGTTAATGTCAGCTACATACGTATGGATCAGATGCATAGAATCTTTAATTGTTGTAGCAAGGTCTCCAAGCTCATTATTTGCATGATAATCAATATCAAGCTCCAGCTGCCCTTCCTGGAGTGGTTTTGTCCTCTCTGTTATCTTTAGCATAGGCTTCACGATCTGTCCAAGCACATACTGGATCAGGCTTGCCATACATGCCAGTACCAGTACAAAGCAGACGCCCGAGATCACCTGCATGACATGGATGGTACTCTTCATATCCGCAAAGCAATTCTCATTCTGCTGGACTGCATGTTCTACTACTTCATCCATAAGACCGACCAGGGTCGTAAGATTTGACTGAATCGTATTCTGATAGTACTCCTGTGCACCCTTTTCGTCTGTCTTATACATCTCAAGCACTTCGCTTGCAGACTCATGGAGCTCCTTATGAAGCGGCTCCAGCTGATCTCTGAGCGCCATTATTTCTTTGTTATCTGTTGTCTCACCATAAAGCCATTTTCCCAGTACGCAGGTAGTGGGGTCAATGCTTCCGGTAAATTCTGCTTTTGCATACAGTGCATTGCTAAGTCCGGCGGACCACTTATAATGTGCTACCTCTGCACCCTGAATCTTCGTAAGCAGGTCATTTGCTGCAATGCTGCTTTTCTGTGTATCCTTAATTACATAAATATTGATCGTAATCAGAATGCTGTAGAGAAGCACTGAGATCAGTGCCGCAATCACACGTATTCCGACCATTGTCTTGATGCTCTTTCGCATGGGTTTCTCCCCTCTTTCTTTTTTGTATGATGGCAAGGTATCTTCATTATTATTCGCGGAGCACAGCCCTCAGTCCTCCGGCTCTTTTATGCAACTGCTTCAAACGGTGTACGCGGCCGGCTGCTGTCGCCTTTCCCCTGCTCTCCTGACGGCAGCTCTGCCTCCGTGCCTGCAGCAGTTGTTGTTCTGGTTGTTCCGCCTGAGACATAGACTCTGCCGCACTCCGGGCATACCGCTGTATGCATCGTAACAGACTGGCTGATCACCTTACGGTCCTCCCGCTCTGCCTTTGTCTGCTCCCGGACCACGTGTTCCATCTCATGCCCCATGACTGCCTGTGCGGCCTGCTCCGGCGCTATATGAGTGGGAGTCTGATAGGAAACTCCCGAATCGTCTGACCCGTCCTGGTATTTCCGCTCCTTGCAGGTCTGGCATTCTGTTTCCTGGACGGCCTCTCTGACACTCTCTATACCTGCCGCACCTTCCCTGGCAGCATCAGAGCCATCATCTGGCAAGGCATTCCTTCCCCTCTCTGTCTGGCCGGAGTCACCATACTGGATCCGCATACGGACTGCAAGCTCTGCCGGATCCATCCCCTTTCTAAGGAAGGGAATAGCATAGCTGATTCCATTCGTACCATTTGCATCTACTGCTGTTACCGGGCGGACTGGTTCAACCGGACTATCCGGATCAGGCACACGTCCGGGCGCAGCCGCTGTCCCCGTCTTCTGTGCCGCCTGGACAGCCCTGGCAGCCTGGGCTGCCTGAACCCGCATTCCAGCGGTTCCCCCATAGCCCCTGACAGCGCCTAGATATCTATAGCTGCTCATATACGGACTAATTCCGGAAATTGCTCCTGTCATACTCACACCTCCTTATAAGTCAGATTCGCTTCCTATCTGGCGATTGTCCATCTTACTCTTCAATCCGGCTGCTATGGCTTTTCTACATTTCCCACAACGTTTTCCCAAATATCATTTACCTCATCTACGCACTCCATATACATCTGCGCCATCTCATTCGTCTTAATGCCTAATTCTTCTGCAATCGGCTTTATCTCACTCCACTCTGCCCTCTCATAGCGCAGGATCAGCTCATACAGCCGCCCAGCCTTGCCTTCCTTTGAGATCAGGGCATCCTTTACCTCCTGTACAATCGGAATATCAATCAGAATCTCCTCTATCGTGGCGTCAATCATATATTCCAATGTAGAAAACATACCCATAAGATAGGCATCCGTTGTATTGATTGGGAAATTTTTCAGCTTTTTCACAAGCATTGACGCAAAATTCGCACGCATAAAAGATGTCTTCAGAAGTTCTTCTGAAGAATTCTCTTCATCATTCGAGGAAAAGCTCAATAGATAAAGCCACTGCTTCATCTGGCTGATTCCCACCCGGACTACAGCCTGACGGACTGACGTAGTCTCATGATGTACCGCAAAGTATGCAGAATTTGCCATCTTAAGAAGTGCGTAAGTAAGGGACGCATCTCTGCTTACAATCTCCTCAATTGCCTCAATGTTCGGCTCATCCCTGGTAAGCTCAATAGTCAGCTGATACAGATTCCCCTGCATGAATTCCATCTTGCTTGTCTTCGACATGGTAGCCATAGAAATATAGTTTCCTTCTACATAGTCAACCTGAAGCTCTTTGGCATACTCGTAGACTTCTTTTGTATTGACCCCTGTTGCAATGAAACTCTTCTGAAATCCGTGTGCCATCTCAACTACATTCGCGACAGACCGCCTCTCTGTCTCACCCATCTTATTGGAAATATCAACTTTTATATAATCTACATATTCCAGCATACTAAAATACTTTGGCGTAAATTGAAAATCATTAATTGCGAAATGATATCCATCTTCCTTATACTTGCTGATAATAATCGAAGAAAGAGAATGAACAACTATGTTATCCTCAATCTGAATAACAATCCTATCCTTATCGAATATCTTTGGCGTATTCCGAAACAGCAGTGTCGGCGTAAAAGTCATAAAAGTCTTGCGGTCTTTAAAGATACGTTCAGAATTTTCCGACAGAAAAGACATCATTGTATTTGCCGCAACACTGTCTGAGCTCGGATTGTATAAGCTATCCTTATCCTCCTGTACCATGAGCTCATATCCGACAATTGCATCCGTATGCAGATCCTTTACTGCCTGCCTCACTACACAATTATCCATCTTACATCATCCTTTCCTCAAGCAATCTGTCCATAACCTGTACAAGGCGTCCGATCTCCGGCTTCGACAGCTGTTCGTCTGCACCAAGCTGTTTGCCCTTGACACGCATCTCCCTGTTAATAAGAGATGAAAAGATAATTACCGGAAGATCCTTCATCTTCTCGTCATCCTTCACAAGCTTCGTCAGACGGTGTCCGTCCATCTCAGGCATCTCAATATCCGTAATAAGTAACGCGGCCTTTTCCTCAAAGTCCTTATCATCTCTGATCGCATGCAGAAAGTCCCATGCTTCTCTTCCGTTATTGAAGCTCGTAACATTGACATACCCTGCCCGGGAGAGAGAATCCTTAATCATCTTCGTAAGCAGCAGTGAGTCTTCTGCAAGTATGATATGCTCATCCCGCCTGAATCTATCCCCAAGCTTATCAATCTCATTCACCTGAATCGTCGTTTCCGGTGAAATGTCGGCTACAATCTTCTCAAAATCCAGTATCGTTACAAGATTGCTGCCGCACTGCGCAATACCGGTCGCCACCCCGTCGTCCTCATGAGTAATTGTTTTATCAGGCTTCTGGATATCCTCCCAGGATATCCTGCTGATTCCTACCACTGTATGTACGCGAAAAGCTATATTCGTCTTATTAAAATTCGTAACAATAAATAAATCCCTCTCCTTCGCCTCCGCCTCCTGTCCGGTCAGATATTTCGGCAGGTTGATTACTGTAAGGAGAATATCACGCGGCTTGAAAATTCCTTCCACCGCATCATGAGAATGCGGTATTGGCTTCACTTTATCCGCCATCATAATTTCCCGTACTTTCGCTACATTGATACCATACAGCTCCCCGAATATGGTAAACTGCATAATTTCAATCTCATTTGTTCCCGATTCCAATAAAATCTCTGTATCAGCCATAACCACTTTCTCCTTTATATTCTATCATACTATATTTATCGGCACTTTTTCTTTTAAGCATAAGGAAGCTATATCATAATTTTAGAGCTTCCATATCCTAAAGCATGCGTTCCGTCTTTCCTGCCGAACGGATATATACCTGTCCTGTTGATACGTCAAGAGACATGGTTCTCGCATAATTCGCACCGGTGTCTTCTTTGGCCACGCGCAGCCCTTCTGCGGCCAGGACCCGCTTTACATTCTGTGCATTACGCTCGCCGATATTCCCCAGGCCTCCGGGCCCCTTCATCTCGAACATCTTCGCACCGCCTGCAATCTTGATTACCAGTCTTCCTTTCATTGCCCCGAATGCATAAAGCTTTCGAAGGGTTTCCTTAATTCCAGAATCTGCAAATTTGTACACATTGCTCTCTGACATATTTTTCTCAGGAAGCATGATATGAAGCAGTGCGCCAAGCTTTATCATAGGGTCATAAAAGGCGACTCCGATACAGGAACCCAATGCATATGTAATCAGCTCTCCTTCCTGTCTTGCTATCTTCATATCAGCAATTCCGACCGAAATCTTCTTGGTCATACATCAATCAACTCCCAGCTTCTTCATAAGAATATTTAATGATTCTACGTCAGGCAGAAGCAGCATTCCGCTGTTCAGCGCCTTATCGTCTATATTGAATTCTCCCGTTACCATCATAATTCTGTCGGACTGCTGTCCCATCATGGCCATAGGAAGGCTCATGATACCCCCCAGCATGTTCACTGCAAGCTGCGGAACTGACAGCTCAACCTCTACACCCGCCAGAGAGGACAGGGCGGTAATATACGAAGAGATCACGATGTTCCCGATCTCTGTTAAAACCGAGGACTCAATCTCATCAAGTTCCAAAAGCGCCGTCCTGGTCTTTCCAAGCATGCGGAAAAGAACCTCATCGGAAAATACCTCTGGAATAATAAACAGCATAATTCCCTGTATCTCTCCTGTCAGCTCCACAAGCACTCCTGCAATTACAATCTCCGGATCTCCAAGACGCGCCAGCGCCTCATTAAATTCCAGGATCTCGGCCCTGGGAAGGGCCATGCTTACCCTGGCATTCAGCATGCTGGACAATGCAGTCGCCGCATTGCCCCCGCCGATACTCCCCATTTCCTTGAGAATATCCAGCTTCATATCATTCATCTCTTCATATCTGCTTATCGCCATAACCCACCTCACTATTGTCTCAATGTATTAATCGTACCCATAACCTCATCCGATGTCGTAACCATACGCAGTGCCAGGGAGTATGCCCTCTGCGCCTCAATCATGCGGGTAATCTCCTCAGCTGTGTCTACACCAGACATCTCCAGTGTATGATCCTTAAGCTGTGCCCCCGGAATCAGATACGGCGCTCCGTTCTTCTGAACCGGCTCGAACTCATTGTTGCCCACGCTGAGCATACCGTCCAGCACATCAAAGCCGAATACTCCAATGTCACCGCTTAATTCTCCGTCTGTCACCAGAATCGGATTCCGGTTCTTGTCAAGCACAAAATTCCCGGTGTCATTCACCAGGTAAAAATCCGTGCCTCTTTTGGAAAGGCTGAAATGCCCGTTTCTTGTATAAGTAATCTCCCCTGTAATGGGACTTCTCAACATGAAAAATCCTTTTTCAACAATTGCGTAGTCATAATCTCCCTCTGACGGAACAAAGCCCTTCGGTTCAAAATCTATGTCCGTCTTTTCCACAACAATACCCACGCCTGACTTCATGGGAGTATCATCTCCCCTGTAGTTATTCAGGTTATAATACATCAGATCGGAAAATACGGCGGCCTTAGACTTATATCCATAGTTATTTACATTTGCGAAGTTATTCGCAACAACGTCAAGCTTCTTCTGCTCCTCCATCGCGCCCCGTGCGGCAGTGTAAAATGATGTATACATATATTTATCTCCTCTCCTGCTCCTTTTAGTTCTGATCGCGGTGCTGGTTATACTACGACTGTCCGCCGAGAGTTACAATCTTTCCGATCAGCTGGTCGTAGATTTTCAGAATCTGTGCAGACCCCTGAAGCACTCTCTGCCCGCTCATCATCCGTGTCATCTCTTCCGCCATAGAAGTATTGGAATACTCTGTGTATTTCTGGTTTACCTGGACATCCGCTGCTGCCTGAGGCTGTCCCGCGGCACGGAAAACTCCGCCGGTAATCTTCGTAAGCTGATCATAGTCGGCAAAATCCACAACCCGGAGTGTACCATATCTCTGATATCCATCCTCAGATGTAATATTCCCCTGCTTATCAATTCCAACAGCATCAGTCGGAAGCTGGATGGGGGCTCCGTCTGTGCCTAATACGCGCCCGATTCCAGGCAGAACCAGATAGCGCTCATTATCCAGATTAAAGGATCCATTTCTTGTATATACAACACCATTATTGGTCTGTACTGCAAAAAAACCGTCTCCGGTGAGGCCTACATCCAGCGCTCCGCCAGTCTCTCTTAAGCCCCCCTCAGCATAATTTGTCACCCGCTCATCTGCAATGTTCATTCTTGAAACTGTACCCACCTGGGTCTTTCCCTGCTGGTCATAGCGGTAGATCATCTCCTCCCGGAAGGTACTCTCAATCAGCTTATCAGCCTTGTATCCCGGAGTGGATACATTCGCCATGTTATTACTGATCACATTCAAATTCCGGTTCTGTGTAATCATGTTAGAAGCCAGATCATAATATCCCTGAAACATCCTACCTCTCCTTTTCTTCATTGAATTTTTCCATATGTTTTCTTAGTTTCCTGATCGCATTCGCATGAATCTGGGAGACACGGGGCTCGCTTACCTCCATCACCTCCGCAATCTGCCTCATATTCAGCTCCTCTATATAATATAACGAAACCACCATCTGTTCATTCTCTTTCAGGGCGCTAATTCCGTCTGCCAGGACCTCTGTAAGCTCCCTCTTAAGAAAATGCTCTTCCGGCTGCTCCTGCATATCCTGCTGAGCCGTCATCCTGGCGCCAATCTCATTCCCCTGCGCCTCGGCAAGTACCATGTCAAGGGAAAGGATATTAAAAAGCGCTGCTTTGCGCATCGTATCGTGGTATTTCTCAGTGGTAATATCCAGATACTCTGTTACCTCCTGTACAGAAGGATAGTATCCAAGTTTATTATATAACGTTGTGACCGCATCTTCAATATCTCTTGTATTCTTTCTTGTACTTCTTGGCACCCAGTCCTGTTTTCTGGCAAGGTCAATGATCATTCCCTTGATCCGTTTCGAAATATATGTCTCAAACTTTACATTTTTATCCATATCAAACTTATCAATGGCGGACATAATGGCAATGACTCCCTCATTGATTACATCATCCACCTGAACAAAGCTCATATAGATATCCCTCATCTGCAGTGCAATACTCTTCACCAGATAGATGTAACGCATGACAATCTCCTGCTTGATCTCAAGACTGCCCGTTTCCTTATACAATTGTAAAAGCTCTTCATTGGACTTCTCTTTGTATAATTCCTCTGTGTTCATATTACTGCTCCATCAAAGTAATCCTTTTACAGGGTAATATTGCCGATTGCCTGTATCTGGATATTATTATTAATCTCATTAAAGGAAAGTACATACACATCCGGGAAGAATTGTTCAATCAGGTGATAGAAATGTACTCTCACAACCTGGCTGGTCAGCACAAGCGGCGCCTGGCCAAAGTCATGGAATTTCTTCACCTCATCCGAGAGCTGCGTTATCACATTCTGCATCACATCCGGGCTAAGCGCAAGATACATGCCATGTTCTCCATTGGTCAGACTCGTGATAATATTCTTCTCCAGTTCTGCATCCAGGGTAACTACCTTCATGCTGCCGCCCTCGCAGAACTTCCGCGTAATGGTACGCTTTAATGCAACACGGATATTTTCTGTAATTGTCTCTACATCCTTGACAGTCATGGACGAATCTACAATTGTCTCCATGATCGTCTCCATATCCTTGATCGGTATGCCTTCCTTTAATAAATTCGTAAGAATCTTCTGAAAGTTTCCGTAGGAGATAATCGCCGGAATCAGTTCGTCTACCAGCTCCTGTGACTGCTTCTTCATATTCTCAACCAGGCGTACAACCTCCTGTCTGTTAAGAAGCTCATGGGCATGCCTGCGTACTGTCTCGGACAAATGAGTAAGCATAACAGACAGTGGGTCAATAACTGTATACCCGTAGATCTCTGCCATCTCCTTCTTATCCACTGTAATCCACTTACTGGGAATACCATATGCCGGCTCAATCGTATCTATACCCTCAAGTTCTTTCTCAGGATTCGGCGGTTCAAGTGCAAGGTAATAATCCACAAGAATCTCACCTCTTGCCACTTCCTCGCCCTTAATCTTAATGACATACTGGTTCGTATTCAGGCTTGAACTGTCGCGCAGTCTGATCGATGGAATAACCAGTCCCATCTCCTGGGCATACTGCCTTCTGAATATGACAATACGGTCAATCATCTTACCGCCGCTGGCCTCATCTACAAGCGGAATCAGGCTGTAGCCAAATTCCATCTCAATAGGCTCTACTGAAATAAGAGAATATACACTGTTGATATCCTTGAAATTCTCTTCCTCTGTAACCTGCATCTGCTCAGCACCCATGGGCCCCATGGCTCCGGGAAGCGCGGCGTCAGCTGCGGGAACAGCCGCCTCTTCCATACGGCGTGTAAGCCTCCACCCGCCAAGCATCAGTACAAGTGCAATCACTGCCATCTGAAATTTCGGCATACCTGGTACTGCAAGCAAGATAGCAAGAACTCCGCCCGCCATCATAATCGCCTTAGGCTGCGCAGTAAACTGTCTTGTAACATCTATATTCAGACTGTCCTCCGCAACAGCACGGGTTACAATCATACCTGTCGCCGTAGAGATTAGCAAAGATGGAATCTGGGATACCAGACCATCTCCAACTGTTGCGATGGAGTACACAGACAACACCTCTGTAAAGTCCATGCCGCCCTGCACCATACCGATAATACAGCCTCCAAGAAAATTAACTGCAGTAATAATCAGCGACATGACAGCGTCACCTTTTACAATTTTCGTGGCACCATCCATAGAGCCAAAGAAATCCGCTTCTTTTTGGATCTTGTGCCGTCTTTCCTTTGCCTCCTGCTCGTTAATCAGGCCGCTTCCCAGGTCAGCGTCAATTGCCATCTGTTTTCCAGGCATCGCATCCAGGGTAAATCTTGCCGCAACCTCTGACACACGCTCTGCTCCCTTTGTAATAACCAGGAACTGCACTAATACGATAATCAGGAAGATAATAACACCGACAACAACATTTCCCTGAAGTACAAAATCACCCATGGCGCGAATCACTGCCCCGGCTGTACCAGAATTTCCCAAAATACTTCTTGTCGAGGAAATATTAATTCCGATACGAAATAATGTCGTAACAAGAAGCATGGACGGAAAGATCGAAAACTCCAACGCCTCTTTAATGTTCATACTAATCAGAAGTATAATCATCGATATAGCAATATTCAATATAATCATAACGTCCAGAAAGAACGTATTCAGCGGTATAATCAGAAGCAGTACAATCATAAGTACAATCAGCGATACCGCGTTATTCAATATTCGTTTCATACTCTACACCAGCTTTTTATTCATACGGAATACCTTGACAAGAATCTCCGCCACTACCCCGTAATACTCTGCAGGTATCTCATGGTTCAGCGGCGTCGAGGCATAAATACCTCTTGCAAGTGGTTTATTCTCTATAATTGTAACATGATTTTCCTCTGCAACCTCTACGATCTTTAGAGCCATATAATCCTGTCCCTTTGCAATCAAGACGGGTGCATTATCATGATTGATTTCATATTTCAGTGCAACAGCAAAATGCGTGGGGTTACGGATAATTACGTCTGCATCCGGTACTGCCTGCATCATTCTGCTTCTTGCCATACTCTGCTGCAGGCTTCGGATCTTCCCTTTAATCTGGGGATTTCCCTCTACCTGTTTATATTCTTCCTTTACTTCTTCCTTCGTCATCTTCATGTTTTTCTCATAAGACCATCTCTGATAAAAAAGGTCAAATCCCGCGATCGCTGCAAAGACCAGTCCGATACGAAGTACCATTCCCATAATCTCCTTAAGCACATAGACAAAGCTTGAGGTAGGATTCATATCCATCATCTGGCCAATGACCGTAATCTCACCCTTCAGGATCTGATAAAGCACTACTGTAAGAATAAGTATCTTAAGAGCCGCTTTGAAAAGCTCTATCACATTCTTTGCAGAAAACAGTTTTTTAATCCCATTAAGCGGATTGAGATTTTTAAGCTTGAAGCCAACTGGCTTCATAGTAAAAAGAAAGCGTGTCTGTATCCCGGTTGCAATGACACCGACCGCCATACTGATCAGGCCAATCGGAATTATGCATATCACCAGTGACTCCACGCATTTCATTCCAATATGCTGCAATGTACCAAGTGACAGCACATCCACTTCGCTCACAAGAGAGATCAGATACACCATCATGTCACGCAGGGATTTGTATATTGTCGGAAAAAACGCCTGCAGACAATAAAAACATGCGAAAAGCGAAGCGACAACTATGATGTCCTTACTTGTTGCAACATTACCTTCCTTCCGTTGCTCCCTTCGCTTCTTAGGCGTGGCTTTTTCGGTTTTCTCACCTGAACCTGACGGCAAATCCACTCACTCCCAACCTGTAAAATAGAATGTGCTCCGGCACATTCCCGCGCCGAGCGCGGTCGCTTGCGACATCTTCCTCTTCGCGCGAGTGCGCATCCCCCGGAGGGTTTTTGTAATATAGGGAACAAAGTTTCCTATATTATAAGAAAGTTAATATCCCCTGCACCGACTTCATCATCTCAGTTAAAATCCTGTTCAGATGTTCACCGATCGGTGAAAAGAGGATGACTAGAAGTCCCATACCAACAATCAGCTTAAGCTGAATATTAATTACAAATATACTAATCTGCGGCACTACCTTATTCATAATCCCAATTCCGACCTGCACCAGAAACTCCGCTGCAAGAATTGGAAGGGAAAGTCTTACCCCCAGCTCTGCACATTCCAGGAAAAGTTCTATTGCACGTTTCCCTAGATTCGTTGTTATCACGACGCCTCCATAAGGAACAATCTCGGCTGAGGTAACCATAATCTTCATCAAAGCAAGATGGGCGTCTACTGCAAAAAATAATAGCATAAACCATGTCTGAAGCAGGCTTCCTGTTACTGCAACCTGACTATTGCTCTGCGGATCATACACTGTAGACATAGACAGACCCAGCTGAAAATCTATAATATAGCCGCCAAAGGTAATTGCAAAAAAGAATAATTCCATGACATAACCGATCATGTAGCCTACCACAAACTCCTTCATAAGAAGAAATCCAAATATAATCATATTCTCCGGCTCCACGATCTCTTCCATGGAGAGGGAATAAATCAAGATTGTGAGGCCGAATATAAAGCCTGCCTTCGCAATCATCGGTATATTTCTTCTTCCAAGTACCGGATTCAGCAATATAAACCCTGACATCCTCATCATAATCAGAGAAAACAAGGTAAGCTGTGCGACATTATTAATCGCCATGCCATCACTCCCCGCATCATCCTGCTATCAGCTCAAAGATTCTGACCGTAAAATCCTGAAGCGTCCGAAGCATTGTCTCGCCTGAAAATACCAGTATAATCCCGATCACCAGAAGCTTCGGTACAAAGGTAATTGTCTGCTCATGAATCTGTGTTGCTGCCTGCAAAATCGCAATTACAACACCTACCAGCATACTGATAATAAGCAACGGTCCTGCAAGCTCAATTGACAGTACAAATACATCATACATTAAATCCGCGACTTCACCGTTTGTCATCTATATGCCTCCTTCACTGTCACTTAAAGCTGTTCGCAATTGTCGAGAACAAAAGCTCCCATCCATTTACTGTTATGAATAAAAGCAGCTTGAACGGCAGCGAGATCATCGCCGGCGGAAGCATCATCATACCCATGGACATCAGTGTACTCGACACTACAATATCTATTAACAAAAATGGAATATACAATAAAAATCCCGCACTAAACGCCTTCTTAAGCTCGCTGGTCATAAAAGAAGGAATCACTACCGTCATAGGAAGATCCTCCTCATTCTCAACAGCTTCTGCATTCGAAATCTCCATGAACATGTTCATCGAGCTCTTCTCTGTATTCTTAAGCATGAATCTCTTTAGCGGTATCTGCGCTCTCTCAATCGCCTCTTCTTGTGTAATCTCAGAATTCTTATATGGAGTATAAGCCTCTGTATTGATCTCTCCGATCACAGGATCCATAATAAAAAGCGTCAGAAATATGGAGATTCCAATCAATACCATATTCGGCGGCGTCTGCTGGACTCCAAGTGCATTTCTTAAAAAGGAAAGAATGATAATCGTCCTCGTAAAGGAGGTCATCATAATAAGAAGCGATGGCAGAAGCGATACAATCGTCAGAAGCAACAATATATCTAATGTAGGAACCTGGCTGCCGTTGACATTTATCAGTGAATCGTACACTAGCCTCTACCTCCTCTTTTTCCCAGATCACTGAGCTTATCCATGATCATCTTAAAGTCCGGCACATTCGTTTTGCCCTCAGTATCCTCAGGCGAAATCTGAATAAGATCATCGTCATGGAGCTCAGACAGCACCTGGATCTGACCTGCAGTAACCCCGACAAGCAGATATTTCCCACCGACCTGTATAATGGCTATGTGTCTGTCCTGCCCAAGAGTGATCTGGTCGAGCAGACGCATGTACAGGGAACTGCTGCTTTTTGACATTCCCCTGCCAATATATTTACTTGCAAGATAACTGCCGCCAAGAATCAATACTACAGCAATAAGGCTGCCAATCGCTCTTAACATATAATTCCTTCCTTACTTTAATGCTCTAACGAAATCAAGTTTATTTTCATAATCTCTGTAATTCTGATACCAAAATTATCCTCAACGACAACAACATCCCCTTTTGCAATGCATTGACCATTGACATACAGATCTACCTGCTCTCCCGCAAGTTTGTCCAGGACAACCAGGGAGCCTTTTGTAAAGTCAAGAATATCCTTAACAAATCTCTTCGTTCTTCCAATTTCAACCGATATCTCAAGAGGAACCCCCATGATCAGCTCCATATTCTCCTCTTGCTCTCCTTCAAGCACAATATCGCCGTCCGGTTTCAGATTTGGCTGATTTGCAGGCTGCACATGGATCATCTTCGGCTCCGCCGCCTTCTTCGGCGGTTCCTGTATGGACTGCTGCATCTGCTGCATCTGCTGCATCATCTGCTGCATCATCTGCATCTGCATCATCTGCATATCAGGACTTACCATTGGCATAGGCTGCATCATCTGTGGCGCTGCAGACGGCTGTACTGCTGATGGCTGCGGCGCTGCTGATGGCTGTACTGCTGCAGCTGCCGGCTGTACTGCTGATGGCTGTGACACCTGCGGCGCTGCTGATGGCTGTACTGCTGATGGCTGTGGCGCTGCATCCGCCCCGCCTGCCAGTAACTTTTCTATCTCCTCCTGAGAGAGTGTGCCGCCTGATGCAGCAGCTGCACTATTCTGCGCTTCTGACGCCGGCTGTGCTTTTACCATCGGCTCTGACGCCGCCGGCGCTGCATCCGCCCCGTCTGCCAGTAACTTTTCTATCTCCTCCTGGGAGAGTGTGCCGCCTGATGCAGCAGCTGCACTATCCTCCTGCACTCCTGCTGCAGGTGCGGCAGAAGTATCCATACCAATCGTACTTACATCAATAATCTGATCATCCGGAAGGAAACCTTTTAAAAGACCCTTCGCCAGCTCCATAGGCATGACATTGAAGAATTCACTTTCCAGTTTGTCTGCAATCTTAAGCGTAAATACAACGACCACCTTCGGATATTGATCCACAAAATATTTGTCGATAAATTCCTGTTCATTCTTTACCTCAAATGAAATGGGGGTTGAAATGTTTACCATCCTGCCCAAAAATTCAGACAATGCAGTAGAAGAAGCGCCCATCATCTGGTTCATAACCTCACAGACTGCACTAATATTAATCTCATTCAGTTCAAATTCCTCGTCTGGTATCTCCATACCCATAAGCATCTCGACAATTACTTTTACGTCATGTCTTTTAAGAAGCATGACATTCTCGCCTTCCAGACCAGCTACATAAGTAATTTCGACACCTACGGCGGGTTCTACCCTGTCCATCTGAAATTCTTCTTTAGATACGACATTAACAACCGGCGTCGTAATGTCTACCCTGGCGTTCAGCATCGTGGAAACCGCTGTTGCAGAGGATCCCAGACTTATATTGAGTATTTCGCCTATAGCGTCTATTTCCAATTTACTAAAACACTCAGAAACCATACTAACCTTTCTCTCCTTCCGGGAAAACCACCCCTAGTTCTATTTTCCAATATCCAATGCTTTCTGAGCCATCAGCTTCATCGCATTAAATGCTGTAATGTTCGCCTCATAGGAGCGGGTTGCAGACATTCCGTCTATCGTCTCCTTTACAGGGTCTACATTCGGCATCATAACGTAGCCGTCTTCATCTGCATCCGGGTGATCCGGATTGTAGACCGGGTTAAGATCCCTCTGATCCTCCACAATCTCTGTCACTTGTACGCCGCCCTTAGATGCTGTCCTGTTCAGAATGCTATTAAATCTCGAACGGAAAGAGGTCTGCGGGATCTCCTGAAGTACAACCATCTTCCGTCTGTACGTCCCGCCGCTCTCCGTTCTTGTTGTGTTCGTATTCGCAAGATTCTCGGCAGCAATATCCAGACGCTGCCTCTCAGCCGTCAGTCCCGACGCGCTGATATCAAATGAATCTAAAAAAGACATATCTGCTCCTCCTTAATTTTATTAACCAAGGATCTTCTTAACTGTAGACAGAATACGCTCCGGTTTGAACGGCTTTACAATAAAGTCCTTCGCTCCTGATTTGATGGAATCCATAACCATTGTCTCCTGACCCATGGCAGAGCACATAACAATTGTTGCATTCGGGTCTAGTGCTTTAATCTCCTTTAATGTCTCCAGCCCATCCTTGTTCGGCATTGTAATATCCATGAATACAAGATCCGGTCTTTCGGCAGTATATATCTCTACAGCCTTTGCGCCGTCCTCTGCTTCGATAAGATCCGTATAGCCTGCCTGTGTTAACGTAGTCTTTAACATCATTCTCATAAACGCTGCATCATCTACTAATAGAATTTTCGCCATTTTCTTTTACCTCACTTTTTATTCTCATTGTAATTTATATACTCAGACAATCTTTAGGATTGATCTGGTAATAGTGCTGCCACATCAATTTCATTTGGTTTCAGTATACGATTTTCGATCTTAACCGCAACATTCTTATTATGTACGCCAAGCTGGCCGTTGAACCAGGGCTGTCCCTCTACATACAGAGAGATCAGCGAATTCTGCGGCTTATTCAGGTCAATGACATCTCCTACATGTAAGTTGTAGACGTCATCCAGACTAAGCTGCGCAACGCCAAGCTGTGCCATAACATCCATCTTGGATTCTCTGATACTCTCCAGAATATCGTCCCGGTTGCTCCGAAGCATCTGTCCTGTCTTATTCGCCAGGTGCTTCGTCTTATCAATAATTTCAAATATATTGCTCAGCAATGTTCCAGGAATACATATATTCATGGCTCCTTCAATATCTCCCATCTGAATTCTCAGCATGACAATAACAACCGTCTCGTCTACGCTGATCCCCTGAAACATGCTCGGGTTCTCCTCTATACGGTCAAACTCTGCTGTCATCTCAGTATAGTTTGCCCAGACATCCCCTGTAATCGCTACCAGATACCGGATGATCTTTGCATACAAATCCAATTCAAGATCCGTATAGGTATAAGACATATCTACTGACATATCCGTTCCCATTCCTCCAAGCATTCGGTCTATCATGCCCCCCATAAGGGTGGGCGCAATATGAAACACCATAGGAGGATTCGAAGAATGATCTAAAAGGTCTACGTTCGCCAGGGTGATGACGTCTGTCTCATTTAATGCATTGCCGAATTCATAAAATCTCTGCTCCTCGACTCCTACAACCTCCACCTCGCTTGCCACCCGGAATAGTCCGTTAATGTGTGAGGCTGCAATTCTGGAATAGTTGTCATAGATGCTCTGAAGCATCTTAAGCTTATCCTTTGTATATTTTTTTGGACTAAAGAAGTCATACTTCCGATACTCTTTTTCCTCTTTCTTCGGCTCTTCGGGGGCACTGCTCTGTGTATCTCCTCCATTTTGCATTGAATTCAGCAGAGCGTCTATCTGACTCTGTGATAATACATCTGCCATTCTAAACTCCCACTTTCATTTCTTTCTTAACGGCCCATATCCTCATAGTATTGTTCAAGACTCTGCTCTACGGAATCGGACTTCGTAATCAATAACTCAACTCTTCGGTTTTTCGAGCGGTTTTCCTCTGTATCGAACGGAGCAATGGGGCGAAACTGCCCGTATCCAATCGACACAATATGTTTTGGCGGAACCTTTGACCGTGTCTGAATAAAGGCTGCAACCCTCGCAGCACGCTCTGCCGAAAGTACACGGTCGCCCACAGGCTCATTCACCTCATTCGGATCAGCCTGGGTCGTATGCCCTAACACTTGAATTTCCTTTACGGTGGTGCTGACAGCTGCGATGATAGAAGAAAACTGCTTTAAAATCTTCGCACCACCTGATTTAATAATGGAGCTGTCTCCATCGAAGAACACATTATCACGGAAGGTAATAAATGTATATCCGTCTCCTTTAAACAATTCTACCTCTCCGTCAAGCCCCGCCTGTTCTACTGCTTCCTTCAGGCTGTCATATAATTCGTCAAATTCATCTATCTTTTCTAGATTGTTATCCAGGCCTCCGGGAATCTCTTCTACTCCGTCAACATCCGGATCGTCTGCAATCTGCGAGATCTCTCTCGCATCTGGATTAAAGCTTTTGACAATCTGCACCCATTTTGCCTGATCCACGGTAGAAATGGAATAAAGAAGCACAAAGAAACACAGCAGCAATGTTACAAGGTCGCCATATGTGTCCATCCAGTTTGCGCCGCCACCGCCACCGGAATCTTTCTTTCTCTTACCCATATTTTACTCCTCTTTTTCTTTTTTCCCGCCTGATTCCTGGTTAAGAATCTTACCACGCTCTTTTTGGGAAACGTATGTAACAAGCTTTTCTTTCAGGAACTTCGGATTGTCCCCTGCCTGAATAGCCAGAATACCTTCTATCATAACCTGTTTATACAGTAACTCGTCTTCATTTCTAATCTTAAGCTTATTGGCAATCGGTGAAAATAGCATATGTGCTAGTATACAGCCATAAAATGTCGTGATAAGCGCTGTTGCCATGGCAGGACCCAGATCCCCGGCGCCTCCTTCTTCGATATTCATAGCTTTGAGCATGTTAACCAGTCCGACAAGCGTTCCAATCATACCAAACGCCGGCGCAACAGCCGAACCCTTCTCGTAAAATCCAATCCCCTCTCCGTGCCTGTCAGACATGGCGTCTATCTCATTCTCAAGGAGAGACCGTACCTCTTCAGGCTCAGTTGCATCCACAATGAGCATAATAGCTGACTTGAAAAATGGATCCTCTATCTCATTCGCTTTCTCTTCCAGGGCAAGCAGACCATTCTTCCTTGCAAGCTGCGCCATCTCTTCTAATGTATCTACAAGCGCGCCAATATTATACTTATTCCCCTGGACAACCATCTTAAAATGCTTTGGTAAGGTCTTCAGCATGCTGACCGGATAACTTGAAATCAGCGCTGATATAGTACCTCCGAGTACGATTGCGACACTTTCCGCGTCCCAGAAGTTTCCTAGCTTGGGAGGCGTAATACCAACAACTACAATCAGTACAATTCCTATTACTAAACCTAAAATTGTTGTAATATCCATGTTATCTTCACCGTCCTAATCTCTTATCTATTCTGCGTGGTAACAATGGATCTTACCATTGTACTCTATCGTCTTCTCTATAATCTCTTCTGCACTTTCCTTTACCAGGTAGAATTTGCCGTTCATCATTACAACCTTGGACTCGGGAATGAGCTCAACGGCTTCGATCTGGCTGGAATTAAGTAAAACTTGTTGATTATTGAGCTTCGTCAGCACTATCATAACACACTTCCTTTTACATTTCAAATGCAACTATAAATTTGTTGGGTTCCGGGGCGTGGGGAGGGACAGAGTTCTGCACGAAGCTGCTGTTTGCCGGCTGCCCGGTACGGCAACATATTCCGCGGGGCGGGTGTTGCTGGTTCTTTTATGGCTGCCCGGTACGGTAATGTATTCCGTGGGGCGGCGCTGCCGGTTTTGGTTTGTTGGCTGCCCGGAAGGGGAACTTCTTATTCCGCGGGGGCGGGCGCTGCAGACTTAGGTTTGCCGGACGCCCGTTTTCCCGTGGGTTGCATTGTATGTGGTTTTTATTTCTTGCGTTGGTTTTTGTAACTGGTTTGATAAATAGTTTTTTACAGTCTGCTATAAATCGCAGTTCTGCTGAATAGTTACTAGTTACTGGTTACATTATCTC
Organism: uncultured Dorea sp.; assembly: GCA_948602995.1. Taxonomy (GTDB): domain Bacteria; phylum Bacillota; class Clostridia; order Lachnospirales; family Lachnospiraceae; genus CAPEBR01. The sequence continues at coordinate 53,331 of CAPEBR010000015.1, read as the reverse complement.
TTCATGTTTACCAGCTCTGAGAGCATCTCGTCGGTGACGGTGATGATCTTGGAGTTGGCCTGGAATCCTCTCTGACAAGTGATCATGTTGGAGAATTCGTTTGCCAGGTCTACGTTTGCCATCTCCAGGTAGCCGCCGAGGATCTTGCCGGACGGACCGCCGTTTGGCTTCATTGCTTCTACGTCTCCGGCGTTGGCGCCTGGAGTGTAGTAATAGCCGCTGGTTTTCTCAAGGCCATTCGGGTTCTCTACGGTTACAAGAGCAAGCTGTCCGATTGCTATGGTCCGGTTCTGTTTGTCAACACCGATGATGGTTCCGTCCTCGTTGATCTTGTAGCTCTGGATCTCGTAGGGCTGGTTTGTGTCCGGATCGTTTGGTATCTTGATAGCGGACAGGTCGTTCTCATATTTTGCCGGAACGCTGGGAACCCAGGATGCTCCTGCGATTCTCTGGGTTGCTGCTGTAGCGCCAAAGGTGTTTGTTGCCAAAGCAGAAACTGCATTGTCATTGTTTCCCGTTGCCTTAGCTTCTATCTTGATGTTTATCCTTGCGCTGGTTCCATTTGTCATCGTCTCATTAACGCCTTCGAAACTAAAATTATAAGCCTGAAGATTCGTATCAGCGCCTGCTACTCTGATCCATTGTTCAAATACATCTTTATAATCTGCGTCACGGCTGTTTGGTCCAAGTTCGAGACTTGTTTCAACTCTTACACCACCGATTGTGACAACATTCAGGCCGTTTGTTCCGGTTCCCGCACTGTATGTTATCGTTGCTCCTTCTGCGAGGTAAGTACTTTTTGCTGCCGGGATCTCAGGGATTCCGGTTCCTTCGGTTACGGCGTAGCCGTATACGTAGCTTCTCTGGTCATCTACCAGATAGCCGTTGTTGTCTACGCGGAAGATTCCTACACGGGACAGGTACAGGCCGGAATCTGCCACGTTTGTGAAAGTTCCGTTTACCATGTTACCTACCAGGAAAAAGCCTGTTCCGTCAATCATACAGTCCAGTGGGTTGGAGGATGGCGACGGTGCTCCAGTTCCAAATTCGTTGGTAATGGAGGATAGCTGGGAACCGTATCCTACCTGGGATGCGTTACGTCCGCCGGCTCCGCCCGATAATACATCTCCGCCCGAACCATTGATTGAGTTTGCATACATGGAATCCTGGAAGTTAAAGCTATAGGATTTAAAGCCCCATGTATTTACATTTGCAATATTGTTACCTATTACATCCATCTTTGACTGGTGTGTTTTCAGTCCTGCGACTGCTGCAACCATTGATCTGACCATATTTCATTACTCCCTTTCTTTTTTCTTCTGCTGTCCTTGCGTCTGTAAGTCGTACAGACGCGAAAACCTCCATGAAATGGTCCGGCTTATATTAAGACAGCGCTGTCAATGTTTGTAAAAATGTTGTCTTTCATCTCTGCTCCTGACATGGTCGTTATGACTACGTTATTCGGAACATTTACTATAAATGCACCGCTCTTGCCGATTACGACTACGTCTTTTGCTCCCTTGGCCTGTGCCTTTTGCACTGCCTGGTTCAGGTCGCTTAGCAGAGTGTCTGTCATCTCGATTCCCCTCTCCTGTACCCTGAGTGCCGCATGCTTCGAAAACTGAACGGACCTGGGCTTATTTACCTCTTGTCGTAGAAGCTCTGCAAATTGGACGTTATTGTCTGTGCTCCCTCCTGCCGGCAGGCCTGCCTGTGCATGCTGCAGTCTTAAGGAATTGGCACTTGTAATTTGATTGACTCTACTCATCATTCAACACCGACCTTTTTATACCGTTCTGGTTTTTGTTGTATCGTTTTTCTCTGTATCCTCTGATGTAGTGGTGTCTTCTTCCTTCTTCTCCTCCGGAACATCGCCGACTGCCATAACCTGTGACAAATCGTATTTCTTTCCATTTACATATACGGAGGTTGCGCCTGTAAGGTCTACTCCTGTTACAGTTCCTTTCACCTTTTCCTTTATCTTTGTCTCGCCCGTCTCTTCGTCCTTCTCCATAATTGCGACTGTAACCTCTTTTCCAAGAAGACCTGTGGAATAAGTTGTCAGTGTTACGGTTGAGAGGTTGTTCGTTACAGTTGAAAAGTTAGCGATAGCCTCTGATAATTTTGTCATGGAGCTTAAGGATGACATCTGAACCATCTGGTTCATCATCTCGCTGTTGTCCATCGGATTCGACATATCCTGATACTGGAGCTGTGCTGCCATGAGCTTCCAGTAATCGTCCGTTGTCAGGCCATTATCTGATGTGGCTCCTGCCTGTGTTGTCAGTAATTCGTTATAGGCAAATGCCGAATCGCTTTTGAAAGCGGTTGATTCTACTGCCATTTCTTTTTTGTCCCCTTTCTCTTTTTTAGCCCGTCAGTCCGAGCCTTAGCTTCTGCAGGAACTGGTCTGCATCTTCTGCACTTGTTTCCTGTCTGTTGTCTTTCTGCTGCTCATTATCCGGATTCTGGCCGTTTTTCTGATTTTCATCTCTCTGCTGGTTCAGATAGTCATTTTCCTGCTTATCTACAATAATCGTTGTTGTACCGCCGAGATTCTTTTCAATTACCTGGCCGATCTCTCCGGCATTGCGTCCCAGTACGTCAAGCGCTCTCTTTTCGGAACAGAAGATAGAAACCGTTGCCTGGCCTTCCTGATACAAAATCTTTACTGCGATCTTTCCAAGGTTTGCGGGCTCGATATGTATCTCGAATTCCTGTACGCCTTCTGATATCTTCGCAAGAAGCTGGTCTGTCACTTTCTCTGGAAGTGCCTCTGGCTGGGGTACATACATCCTTACCGGCTCCTGGGGCTTTACTGCCTGAACCTCTGTATGGGGCTGGGCCGCCGGTGCCTGGACTGCCTGCTCCGCCGGGTGTCCGCCGCTCTGTGTATTGTACTGTTCCTCTGCACCTGATGAATTGTTGTTCCTCTCAGGAGCTTTTATCTCTGTTACTGTGCTGATGATCTCTGCTGCAGGCTCATCTGTTTCCTCTGCTGTCACGTCCTGTATGGCGTTCTGGGGCTGTGCTGTCTCTGTCGGAAGCTGGGACTGTTGTATTCCGGCTGCTTCCTGGATCTGGGGAACTGCTGCGTCTGCTGCGGTCTCTAAAAGGCCCTCTGTCTGAACCACTGGCGTCAGTATCTCTTCCTGGATCTGCGGCTCAGCCTGAATAACCTCCGTGCACATATTCAGATTCATCTGATAGGCAGCGAGAAGCACTTCTGTCTGTGTAGTCTTCTCCTGTACAACAGGTTCTTCCTCTGCCACTTCCTTTGTGCTGTTCCCGGACTCTTTTGAGGTCTTTTCATCCTTTGTCTCTGCAGGCTTTTCCGTCTTATCCTCTGCTTTGGTATCTTTTTTAGATACTTCTTTGCTGTCTGTCTGCTGTTCCTGTCCTTGCAGCAGCTTTCTGAAATCATCTGTTACTGCCTTCACACTGCTGTCTGACTTTGACACGCTGCCTGAACGATAGCCTGTATCCGCCATCTTTACACTTATTTTGTCCACCTTGATCTCCTCCTTTCCTTTCATGATTGTATAGTAATCTGCTCTCGCAGTATTACCCATTGCCGGTACTGCTTTCTCCTACATGCCAAGCCTTACCATGGCGCTTTTTGTGGTTACAAACTCCTCGATAAATCTTTCCTCTTCTTTTTGGACTTCTTTATCGTATTCTTCTCTCTTTTTTTCTTTTAACTTATCCAGAGTAGAAGTCTCCTTCTTTGCCTCTACCACTTCATTTCTCTTGGCTTCCTCTCTAAGCTTCAGCTTTTCAAGCTGATCCTGCTTAATCCTGATCTTGACTCCCAGGGCCTCCAGATAATTTTCATATGTATGTATCTCGCTGATTTTTATACCATTTAATTTATTCTTTCTGAACTCAGCCGTGCAGTCCCGGTGAAGCTGTTCCAGCTCCTCAATAGCCCGCTCGCATTCCCTTACCTTCATCAATATTCTTGCATGCTCTGCCTTGAGTCCGTCCAGCACCTGTTCTTTATAATCAAGCACCTTGTCAAGCGGAAAAAAGAATTTCTTCATCGCAGTATCCTCTTCATAATCTCTAGAGATTCTTCATAAGAATAGCTTTCATCTATCTTCTGCATCAGGAATTCATTGACCTGGTCAATCTTGGATATGGCTCCGTCCAGTCTTGGATTCGTTCCTGATTTATATGCACCAATCGATATCAGATCTTCGTTCTTTGAATATATGCTTAAGATATCCCTCATCTTTGCGGCGGCAGCCTTATGCTCATCTGACACAATGTTTGTCATCAGACGGGAAATACTGGCATTTACATCAATTGCCGGAAAATGATTTTCATTCGCAAGCTTTCTGGTTAGTACAATATGACCATCCAAGATACCGCGGACAGTATCTGCAATCGGCTCATTCGTATCATCTCCCTCTACCAGTACCGTGTAGACGCCGGTAATGGAACCCTTTTCAAAATTCCCACTCCGCTCCAGAAGTTTCGGAAACTCAGCATATATAGATGGCGTATATCCTCTTGCAACAGGCGGCTCTCCCGTTGCAAGCCCGATTTCACGCTGCGCCATTGCAAACCTTGTGAGTGAATCCATCATAAGAAGGACGTCCTTACCCTGATCTTTAAAATATTCCGCAATTGTGGTTGCAACAAGCGGACATTTCATCCTCAGCATTGCAGGCTGATCAGATGTTGCCACCACAAGTACGCTCCTTTTCAGGCCCTCAGGTCCCAGATCCTTCTGGACAAATTCCAGAACCTCACGTCCACGCTCTCCTACAAGAGCAATGACATTAATATCCGCCTTTACATTCTTGGCAATCATTCCAAGCAGCGTGCTCTTTCCAACACCACTTCCTGCAAAGATTCCAATACGCTGTCCTTTTCCAATTGTATTAAGCCCGTCAATCGCTTTCACCCCGAATTCCAGTGTATCTGTAATCGGGGGACGCTTTAACGGATTAATATATGTGTTCTCTACATAATAATATCTTGGGGACGGAAACGGTCCCAGATCATCCATGGGGTTACCTGTGGCATCTATGATACGCCCCCGGAGAAACTCTCCTACTGGTATCTTCAGACGCCGCTTTGTATTTCTCACGAAGCTTCCCGCCGCAACGCCGCTGATATTTTCATATGCCATGAGCTGCATCCGGTCTCCGCGAAAACCTACTACCTCCACCGGAATCTGCCGGTGCTTCTCCTCATTATAGATCATGGCAATATCGCCTATACTGGCACGGTTCCCAGAGGATTCCATAGCCATGCCGACGACATTCTCAATTTTCCCTATGTAACTTACTGTCTCTGACTTCTGAATTAATTCAGGCAGCTTTGAAAACATACTCCCCACCTCGTTACTATGATCTTACATTATTCAATATATCCTTGATGTTCTCTAACTGTGTGCCGACACTGGCGTCAATAATCTCATCCGGGAGTTCAATAATGCAGGTTCCGTCCTCCCCGTTATCCATCGTGATAATCTTAATATTATCAGACAGCTTTGACATTGCCTCCAGAAACTCCGTATCCACCTCCATGGATACGCCTGTGTCCGCTTTTGTTACATATATTTTCGCCCACTGCTTTTTTCTGATCTTATCTGTGGCTGCAAGAATCATCCGTTTCACAATATCTCCACTGGATCTCAGACTGGTCTGTACAATCTTTTCCGCCACCGCCAGGGATATCCTCTTCAGGTCATCTATATACTGCTCCAAAAGCTTCGTCTTCTCAACGGACACATCATTAATAACCTCTGTAATGTCTGCCCTGAGCTTTGCAAGCTCCTGGTCAAGAAGCCTTCTCTGCTCCTCATACGCCTCTCTGAGACCGTCGTCATGTCCTGATTCTTTTCCTTCATTATAACCCTTTTCACGGAGCAGGTTCGCCTGTTCGCGTGCCTCTGATATGATCTGGGCCGCCTTTTTTCTTGCCTCTTCCAGTATCTCGTTCTCAGCAGCCGTAACCTCATCCCTGATCCGTTCTTCTTCCTCTTCTTCCCCGCCGGACTCTTCAGGCTCTTCGTCCGGCGCTTCTGCCCCTGCATCTTCATTCAGCATAAATCCCGCGAAGAAGTCAAAGGGTTTGATATCCTCCTTCTCCTTCGCCGGACCCTTCACAATCCTAGGCAATGATTTCATCCTTTCCGCTCTTAACTATGATCAGTTCTCCTGCTTCCTCAAGCCGTCTGATTACGCCTACGATGCGGCTCTGAGCCTCTTCAACATCTCTCAGACGTACGTTAACCGTAACCTCAAGATCGGACTCAATACTCTCAGCCATACGACTGGATACATTCGCGAAGATAAGCTCTTTGATGTTATCATCAGATCCCTTAAGTGCGTATACAATATCCTTAACATCACATTCACGGATAAATCTCTGAATAGATCTGTTGTCCATAGAGACGATATCCTCGAATACAAACATCTTCTTGCGGATGTTTTCTGCAAGCTCTTCGTTCTCTTTACCGAGCTCATCGAAGATGTACTTCTCATTGGTTCTATCCATATGATTCATAACATCTGCTATGTAGTCGATACCGCCAATCTTCGTAAAGTCTTGTGTTGTAAGAATTGATTCGAATCTTTTCTTAAGAGAGGTCTCCACTACCCTGATCGCATCAGGAGATGCACTCTCCATCCTTGCGATTGCCTCTACTACCCTGATCCGCTTATCCTTCGGAAGCTCACTGATCACTGCAGATGCCTGATCTGCATCTGCATAAGATAATACCAGGGCAATTGTCTGTGCTCTTTCGTGCTGTAGGAAAGAGATCAGATTCTTCACATTACTCTTTCTGACAAATTCAAACGGACGTACCTTCATGGATTTGGACAGCTTCTCAAGAAGTGTCTGCGCTGTACTCTCACCAAATGCCTTTTCAAGTACGGCACGCGCATACTCCATGCCGCCGTCTGTCACAACCTTCTGCGTCAGACAAGTCTTATAGAATTCATCCAGGACAGCCTCCATCTGTTCCGGAGTAATATGTCCCAGCTTCGCTACTTCAATTGTTAATTTTTCAATGTCACTCTCACTCAGATGCTTATAAATCTTAGACGCTTTATCAGCTCCAAGCGAAACAATGACTGCCGCCGCTCTCTGCTCGGGTGAAAGTTTATTCTCCGCTTCCATCTCCACCGCCTCCATTCAGCCAGTTTTTCAGCAACTGTGCAGCTATCTCCGGATTCTGCTCTGCAAATTCGCGGACGCTTCTCTTCAGTTCCATGCCTCTGTCGTTCTTGATCTCCTGCAGCTCCTTGTTGAGATCGAAGACTTCCTCTTCTCCGGTATCCAGATCTCCCAGGAGTCCTTCCACAGCGCCTTCTTCCATCGCAGCCTCTTCCGCTGCCGCAAGCTCTTCCGCTTCCTCCTCTGCCCTGCGCCTGCGTCTTATAAGCAGGAAGATAAGAAGTGCAAGCAAAAGCACAAGGAGAACTGCCACTACAATGAATACCCAGAGCGGAACGGATTCGATGAATCTTACAAAGCCGTTCTTTGTCTCCTCCTCATCATCAGAGCCTTCGCTGAACGGTGCACTTACAACCGTAATCTTCTCCCGCTGGTCCGCCGCTGCAATACCTGCCGCATTTCCCACAAGGGCAAGAAGCTGACTCTCTCTCAGGCTCCCGTACCCTTCTCCGTTAATCGCAACGGATACAGTAAGGTCATCCAGCGCTCCCGGCGACACCTGCCCCTGTTCCTTAATCTGATTCACCAGATATTCTCTGGAAACACTTTCGCTGGATGCACCTGTATTGTTATTATTACTGTCCGTATTATATTCTGCCGTGTCCGCGTTTGTCTCTGTTCCCGCAACGCCTCCGGCTGTGTTTCCGCCTCCGGCACGTTCGGTATAGAGATCCTCCTTGCTGACAATTCCCGTCTTATCCTCTTCGTCTATCTTCTCCGGAGTATTGTAGGTAATGGTTTCGCGTACCAGATTCTCCATATTAATCTTTGCCCGTGCGGATACCTTTACATTGTCCCGCCCGTAGATGGGTCCAAGCACCTTCACCACATTATTGGAAATCTGACGTTCAATTACCCTGGCAATCTCCTCAACATCTGAACCATTCACGGATGAACTGTTCCCGTCCGCGTCAACAGACACGTCATTTCCCTCTCCATCCAGAACGACTACCTCAGTAAGCTCCATTCCCGCAACGCTCTTTGCAACAAGTCTCTGTATACCTGCCACCTGTTCAGCTGTCGGAGAACCGCCTCCCTCCATAGTCACAAATACCGAGGCGCTGGGACCTTCTCCCTCGTCATCACTCAGTACGTATTTGCTCTCTTCGCCCAGGGCGATTGTTACTTTTGCATCCTTTACGCCCTCAAAGCATCTGACCGTAGCTCCGATACGATCCTGCAGCTGATACAGTTTATACGTATTCTTGTCAGAATCCGTAGTCATCATGCCCGCATTTTCTATGAAGGTGTCATATGTAAATCCGTTCTTCGGATAGCCTTCCTGAACAAGCGCCGCCTTCGTCTGGTCCAGCACATCCTTCTTCACCAGAATCTCCGAGTTGCCATCATACTTAAAGTCAACGCCGTCCTCCTGCAGCTTCTGGGTAATCTGCTGTGCCTCCTCCTGTCCAAGCCCGGTAAAAAGAGTCTCGTAAGGCTGATTGTTTAAAATAAGCGCTATGATGACAGCTCCGACGATCAATGCTGCTACGCCGATAATGATTATCTTCTTAGTCCTGCTGTTTAGTTTTTCAACTAATTCTTTTAATTGATCGATTCTCTCTTTCATTATTCAAAACTCTCTTATCTCTTTTTGGTTTTTTGTGCCGCAATAACTTCCGCCCAAAGGCGAAGAAATATCAGTTCATAAGTCCTCTTATGAACTGATACGCATAATCTCATTATAAGATTGCAGCGCCTGTGATCTGAGAGCTATCAGCAAATCTGCCGCAAGCTGCGCCTGATTAGATGCAATCATAACCGTATGCGGATCTTCTATCTGTCCCGTCGCCAGACGGTACTGTTCCTTAACTAAGGTATCCTCTGTTGTCCTCACGTTTCCGATCGCCTCTTCAAATATTCCCTTGAATGTGGATATCCCTTCCTGTCCCTTAACCTGGGCGCTCTTCTGTGCGTCTCCGTTTAAGGTGATCGGCTGAATCGCGGTAAAGCTCATAGGCTCAATGGGTGTAATGAACTTCTCTTCCATAATTATGTATCAATCCTTTCTCTACTGTCCTTTAATTGCCGACTGATATCTCTTGATATCATTGGTCACTGACTGCAGAAGGTAATTATAATGAAGCCATGTTCTGGTCATCTCCGTCTCTTCCACATCCGCATTCACATTATTCTCATCCACTCTTGCCGTGTCATCTCTTGTATAAACCGTATACCCCGCTCCCTCTATGGCCTCTCTCATCTTCGCACTGCTCTTCGTCTCATCCGCAGCAATCAGACGTTTTCTAAAAGCCTCTTCGAAGCTCACCTGCTTTCTCTTGTATCCCGGAGTGTCAATATTCGCCAGATTATCCGAAAGCGCCTCCTGCTTTTTCCACAAGCAGTCCAGAGACTTCTGTGCCATTGAAATCGTATTTCCAAATATCATGTCTGTCACATCCTTATTATTATATATACTTGCAGTTCTTAAGTGTTTTTACCGAATACATCATTTTTTTACACAATGTACCATTCATTATCATACACCGAACCGGAAAAAAAGTCTATAGTTTTTCATCATTTCCATGAATTTCACAATTATGAGTTACAGAAAATACCTCTTCTCTTCGTCTTCCTGCTCCTTTTCATAGTCGCCCGAAACCTGAAGCGACTGTCCCAGGTCATCCATCCGCTCCTGCAGCTTAAGCTGGATCTGTGCCATATAATACTGTGACATCGCATCTGAAACGCTCATCTTGCCGGTTCCCTTCTCTGTACTGTCAGACATATAAGACATCCCTGTCTGTTCCCCAGCCGTCTGCACTGTCCTGCCCGCCGAAAGATCTGTACCCATATATCCCATGATTCTGTCTATGTAATTAATCGTCTCTGTAAATGGCGGAACGCCCCCATACTTCGCCACGTTTCCGCTGCCTGCATTATACGCCGCAAGGGCAAGCTCCACATCGCCGTCATACTCCTTAAGCTTCTCCGCAATGTATTTTGCTCCTCCCATAATATTGCTTCTGGCGTCAAACGGATTATCCACTCCCAGATAGCGGGCAGTTGCCGGCATAAGCTGCATCACTCCCTGTGCTCCCACAGCAGACACTGCATTGGCATTAAAGCCAGACTCTGCCTTACCCACAGCCTTCAGAAGCTGCACCGGTACATTGTAAAGCTTCGCCGCTTCCTCAAAAATGGAATCCATACTCTCAGGCACGCCCGTTACTCCTGCCGTTTTCTTGAATGTATCCACAAAGCTTTTGCCGCCGGACGTCTTACTAACCTCAGAACTTCCGGCCGTCCTGCCCCCATGTGTGGTACTTGCCCCCGAGATGCCCTGATCCGGGTTCAGAAGATAATTCATATAATTATACAAATTCTCATATACTGCATAATTGCCTGTCATAGCCATCATCTCCTATCTTTTCATTTCCTTCTATTATTACAGTACAAATATCCACCCCTCGCTGAAAGCAGCTATTTATTTTAGCAGGCTGGATGTGTTGCTTCATAATCCTTTAACACTTACATCATATATAGCATGTATAGTACAAGAAGTGTAAATTATGCAAATATATATCATTATGCCATTTTTCTTTTCTGTTGAAAAGAGCTTTTCGAAATTTTTTGAAATTTTTTTGAAAATTCGACATCTATATATTTACAATCTATAAAATGAGGTATAAAATATAGCTTACATGGGGTACGCCACAATCCAAACGTACACAGGAGGTGACAGACACTTTTCGCCTCCATCAATATTATACTGGGAGGGATTAAAAAGTGTTAAAAAATTTAAAAGTAAGAAGTAAGCTATTTTTTTCATTCAGCATTGTGATACTCTTTTATATTATTGCAATTATAGCGTCTTCGATCGGACTGAGGAGCGTCTTCGGCGGACTGGAAAACTTTTATAAGGTTCCATACCCGATGGTAAAATATGCATTGCAGGCACAGTCCACAACAAGGCAGGTCCAGCTGACCGTATTCCGGGCCAGCGCCGCGGGTGATGACGCAACGATCCAGTCATGTCTGTCCGAGATCGATCAGGGAGTCACACAGCTCGGCAATGCTCTTGACTCCCTGGCGGAATGTTATGAAGGAGACGCAGCTCTTCTGCAGTCCATGCAGGCTGCCGCACAGGACACAAGTACAGCACGGTCTAAAACGATCGAGTGTCTGGAGAATAACGATCTAGAAGGCGCAGTTGAACTGACAACCGGCGAATATGCCGAAGCATCTGCCAATATGCAGAGCAAACTTCAGGAAATCATCGAAAGCGCACAGACAAAGGCTGATGAATATTACACCAGCGGATCTGCCACAAAAAAATATTGTACCTATATCCTTTATGGACTGGCAATTGTCAGCGTGATACTAACCCTCTTCCTCTCCATCAGCATTATCAGAGGGATCACATATCCGATTGCGGAGATTGAACATGCCGTTGTAGCAATGGCCAAAGGCGATATGCACTCAGAGGTTACATACCAGTCCAAGGATGAACTCGGCGTACTCGCCGAGAATCTCCGTTTTGTGTTAAAGACTTTGTCGGAATACATCTCCCATATCTGTTCCAGACTGGACTCACTGGCAGACGGCGATTTGTCTGTAGAGATGGATATGGATTATCTTGGGGAATTTGCTTCTATTAAGAACTCAGGAAACAAGATTATTCGTTCCCTGAACGATACACTCGGACAGATTCATGTAGCTGCCGACCAGGTATCAAGCGGTTCAGACCAGGTATCAAGCGGTGCGCAGGCATTAAGCCAGGGCGCAACTGAGCAGGCAAGCTCTGTAGAAGAATTAGTTGCCACATTAAGCACTCTGTCTGAGCAGGTAAATCAGACTGCTGCTAATTCACGGGATGTAAATAACCTGATACTTGAGACTGCGGGAGAGGTCAATAACAGCAATTCCAAGATGGAAGCCATGATGACTGCCATGACTAAGATTAACGAATGCTCAAGCGAGATCGAAAAGATTATTAAGACAATTGAGGACATTGCATTCCAGACTAATATTCTTGCACTGAATGCGGCTGTCGAGGCTGCACGCGCAGGTGAATCCGGCAAGGGCTTCGCAGTTGTGGCTGATGAAGTGAGAACGCTGGCTTCAAGAAGTGCAGAGGCTGCCAAGGATACTACTGTACTAATCAGCAACTCCCTTACCGCAGTTGCTGAAGGAAATGAGATTGCAGCAGATACACAGAAGTCCCTGTTAAATGTTGTAACAAGTGCACAGCAGATTGAGAGCAACATGGCACATATCACAGAGGCCTCTGACATGCAGGCAGAAGGACTCCAGCAGGTTACTCTGGGAATCGACCAGATCTCCTCTGTTATCCAGACGAACTCCGCAACCGCACAGCAGAGCGCTGCTGCCAGCGAAGAGCTTTTCAGCCAGTCTACACTGCTTAAGAATCTAGTGAACCGTTTTCATTTGAAAGGGATGTCGGCTTCAGCTTTTACAAGTCCGTCCTCTGACCCGGCGCCTGTAGTGTCTGCCACAAGTACGGATTTCAGCCGCAGCACCGCATCTTCTTCGGAGAGCCACACTGACAGCACCTCGCCGATCTATTCCACAGTCGGAGAAGTAGACCTGTCTCTTGCGGACAGCAGCCCGGTGTCTGAAGAAAAGACATCCTATACGCCGGCTCCTACCGTACCGTTTGTAAATAACAACGACAAATACTAAAAAGAATAGCAGCTGCAAAAAAGAGAGTTTCGATTCCGAAGCTCTCTTTTTTATGACAAACACAATATTAGAGCGTGTTTGAAAATTCATTCCTACAATCTGCTGCCCCAGTTTGCAGAAAGCAATTTTCAAACACGCTCTAGTATACCACAAGCGGCGGCTCCACTGTAAGCCTGGGTCTTCCTCCGCGCAGCCCCTCAATAAGCACCATATTAGGCTCTTTATCCACATAGGGATGCACAAAGCGTATCCTCTTCGGCTCAATCTTATGTGCACACATCTTCATAAAGATCTCCGGCAGCCGGAAGGGTCTGTGAACCATATAGAACCTTCCCTTCCAGTTCAGAAGCTTCTCGCTCTCCCTCAGGACATCCTCTAGTGTACACATTACCTCATGCCGGGCGACATACAATGCCTGATTTTCATTTTTCAATCCATGCTTTCCGATCATATAAGGAGGGTTCACTGTAATAACCTCAAAGGAGGCTGCGCCAAATATCTCTGCTGCCTCCTTAATATCTCCTGTTACAATTCTGATGCTCTCCTCAAGACCGTTATAGGCGACACTTCGTCTCGCCATGTCCGCGCTTTCCTCCTGAAGCTCCAGCCCGGTATAGATTCCTCCTTCATTTTTCGCCTCAAGTAGTATAGGCAGAATCCCTGTACCTGTTCCCAGATCCAGCACATGCTCGCCCTTCTTCACCACCGCAAAATCAGACAGTAGTACTGCGTCTATCCCAAAGCAGAAACGCCCCGGATTCTGGATGATCTCATAACCATTAATCATAAGGTCATCCAGGCGCTCGCCTTCCAGTAATCTTATCTCCTTATTCATCATCCAGCTTCGATGCTCCGTTCTTTTCTTCCAGCGCTTTCAGCTCTGCCATCTCTTCCTTGGTCAGCTTTACATCCTTTTTCTTCCTCTTCGGCCTGAAGCGCAGTTCACTCGCCTTGTATTCCCGTATCTCCTTCTCGTCATTATCCAGCGTTACGATTACCTTCACAAGCTGGCGGAGTACATTTACCGACTGCACATCTCCCTTAAGCCCCTCCGGCGTAGTCACACGGTCTCCATTCCCAGGAAGACGGCTGTTAAGCTGCTCATATGTCTCCTCCTCATTGGTCAGACAGCACATCAGGCGCCCGCACACGCCAGAGATCTTCGTCGGATTCAGAGACAGGTTCTGTTCCTTTGCCATCTTAATGGAAACCGGTGCAAATTCAGAAAGGTACGTATGGCAGCAAAGTGAGCGCCCGCAAATTCCAATACCACCGCGGATCTTCGTCTCATCCCGCACTCCGATCTGCCGAAGCTCAATTCTAGTACGGAACACACTTGCCAGATCCTTCACAAGCTCGCGGAAATCAATCCTTCCATCCGCCGTGAAATAAAACAGCACCTTATTATTATCAAATGTATACTCTGCATTAATCAGCTTCATCTCAAGCCCATGCTTTCGGATCTTCTCCAGACAGATCGCAAAGGCTTCCTTTTCCTTCTCCCTGTTTCTGGCTTCCTTATTCTTATCCTCCTCCGTCGCAATCCGGATAACCGGCTTTAAAGGCTGGGTAATACGGGAATCCTCCACTTCCTTCGGTCCAGTCACTACGGAACCAAACTCCACGCCTCTAGCTGTCTCCACAATTACCTTGTCGCCGTTCTTTACTTTATGTCTGCCCGGAGCAAAAAAATAAATCTTCCCCGCCGGGCGGAATCTTACTCCTATTACTCTTACCATTGCCTAATTCTCCTTTATTGTCAAGAACAAAAGCTCCATCACCAGCTCAAAATTCACGTTCGCCCGAAGCCTTGCCTTCGCCTTTTCCAAACTCTCAAGAATCAGTCCGATTCCTTCATAAGAACTCCTTCTTGCCTGTTCCTTCATATAATTCATCTGATCCTTTAAGACAACCCTCTCCGTATCTCTTGTTGCCTTATAGAGCAAAGCATCGCGATACCATATCATAATGATATCCAGAAAATCCGTAATTTCTAATTTATATGCAGACACACGGTTCACTGCCTCCACGATCTCGCTAATCTCCATATCCTGAACATGCTGCAAAAGATGGAGCGCCTCCTCTCTGATCTCATTAAAATGATCAGAATTCGCCAGCATAATGGCTCTTCCCATATTCCCCTGTGCAAATGCCGCACAGATATCCGCCTTATAATCCGGCACCTGCAGTCTCTCCATCAGATATTTGCGGATCAGGGTCTCCTTAATATTGCGCAGCTTAAGCATGACACAGCGGGAATTAATCGTTGGAAGCAGCATGTCCGCATTCTCCGTCAGAAGAAGAATTACGGCATACTCCGGCGGCTCCTCTATCGTCTTGAGAAGTGCATTCTGTGCCTGCGCAGTCATCAGATCCGCCTGAGGAATGATATAGATCTTATATGGTCCACTGTAGGGCTTGATTTGAATCGTGTTATTCACCTGTTCTCTTATGTCGTCTACACCAATAGAATTCGGCTTCTCATGGGTTACTGTGATAATATCCGGATGGTTACCGCTTTCCGCCTGGATACATGAATGGCATTTGCTGCAGGGATCCCCATCCCTTCTTTCACACAAAAGCGTCATGGCAAAAAGCCTTGCGAGCATCTTCTTTCCAGCTCCCCTTGCGCCATTGATAATATACGCATGTGTCACCTTATCCTCCCTGGCCGCATTCTGTATATACCGTATAATGTCTTTATGTCCAACTACATCTTTAAAGCTTCCCATGTTGTATCCCCTCTACATTCTTCTTAAAGTAACTCCCGAATCACTTCCTTACGGCCAGCGCAGTAAAAGCACAGGCCTGCTGAGCAGTTACAAGTATATTCTTATCTATTGTAACATACTTTTATACCCTGTAACAATGTTTCTTTGCAAATTAATTGGGGACGGGGCATTTTTCGCCATAGCGCGCATCAGAAGCTCCAGTGGAGCTTCTGATGTGAAAAATGCCCCGTCCCCAATTGACTCTCATCCTATTTTTTTATCGTTACACTTTCAAATTCGTCGATAATCGACTGATCTGGCGCCTTTGTCACAAGGCTCACAATTATAATCATAGCCAGTGACACAAGGAATGCCGGAAGCAGTTCATAGATATCAAGCACTCCGCCCATCGGACGAACCATGTATTTCCAGATAAATACCATTGCTCCGCCGGAAATCATGCCTGCAAGAGCTCCCTGCAGCGTTGTACGCTTCCAGAACAGTGAGCAGATCATTACTCCTGCAAAAGCTGCTCCCATACCTGCCCATGCGAAGGATACGATACCAAATACGCTGGAATTCGGGTCTCTTGCCATGAATAACGCAATAAGCGCAATGACCAAAATTGTACCTCTGGCTACAAGGAGTCCCTGCTTTTCCGTCAGCTTCTTTCCCATAAAATCCTGGACAATGTTCTCGGATACGCCGGACGCTGCAACGAGCATCTGGCTGTCTGCCGTAGACATGGTTGCTGCAAGGATACCAGCAAGAATCACACCGCCGAGAACTGCTGTCAGAAAGCCATGCTGGCTCAGCAGATTGGTCAGTGCAATAATAATTCGCTCGCTGTCCTCAAGCGGCTCCATTGCCCCTGCTTTTACCACCGCCAGGCCTACAATACCAATGAAGATGGCAACACCCATGGCAATTGTTACCCATACAGAAGCAACACGTCTGGAAAGTACCAGCTTATTCTCGTCCTCAATTGACATAAATCTTACGAGAATATGCGGCATACCGAAGTAACCGATTCCCCATGCCAGAAGTGATACTGCTGACAGCGCAGAATACGGAACTGCCGTTCCCGCAACCGCATCGTGAATCGCGGAAAAGGAGAGATACCCGGACAGTGACTTCGCATTGTCCATAACTGCATCCATGCCGCCCGCGCTGCTCACACCAAAGGTTACGATGGAAACAAGCGCAATGGACATAACGATGCTTTGAATCAGGTCATTCGTCGCTACAGTTGTGAATCCTCCTGCAATCGTGTAGACTACAATAATAATGGCAAACAGAATCGCTCCTGTCATATAATCCAGCCCAAACAGCGAATTAAACAGCTTGCCGCATGCCGCAAACCCCGATGCTACATACGGAACAAAAAATACTACGATAATAACCGCTGAAATTGCTGTAATAATATTCCTGTCATCGTGGAATCTCTTTGCAAAGAATGTAGGCACTGTAATCGCACCGATTTTCTCTGAATAACGTCTCAGTCTTCTTGACGTAAAGAGCCAGTTCAGATATGTACCTATTGCAAGACCTGCCGCAGTCCAGAATGCATCTGCAAGACCCGTAAGATATGCAACTCCCGGAAGACCCATAAGAAGCCAGCTTGACATATCGCTCGCCTCCGCACTCATGGCAACAACCAGAGCGCCCATCTTCCTTCCGCCGAGATAAAAATCCTCACTACTGCTGTTCTTTCTCGCATTATAAGCCCCTACGCCAATCAGCAGGCACATATAAGCGAGAATCGTGCACAAAATAATAACACTGACACCACTCATAAAACACACCTCTTCTTCCATTTTTTCAGATACCTCTGGTTCCATGCTGCATCGCAGCACCAGTGCAGCACTTCTGGGAAGATGCTAAAATGTAACAGCCCAGGCTGGCCTGTCTGTTAAGAAATACTGCACTGGGACATCAATATACTGCTATTATGCTGCAATACACATCCCTTGGAGGGTTGAGTATACTATAGCACCTGGAAGAAGCCATGTCAACAAAAACATTACATTTTCTTATGCCTCCATTAGATTATCTTATTTTTAAAACTTCCTGCGCTTCCATGCCTTATACTGCGTCTGCTCCTCTTTAAGCAGCAGTCTGAGACCGCTTTCCTCCATCTCCTTTAACATCCTCTCCCGGCATTCTTCCTGATTATCCAGACCATTATTCAAGATCTTCTTATACAGATTATAGATATTAACAACTTCCCTGTGTTCTGCTTCCACCTTACTGTAATCAAAGAACACTTTCTTCAGCATCGCTGCTCTTTTAGGTCTAATCATAGTCTCTCCTCCTTACTTCTTTGTATTAAACCCTGGAATTTCTCAGTTTTCTCTGTAAACTTCGTAATTCTGTCCCATAACTAATATTATAATTATATTTTTTAAGAAAAATATAATGTTTGTATTCTAAAGTATCATTTTTGTATCCTAAAAAAGTCAAAAAAGAAAAGAAAGGGGACGGGGCATTTTTAAAAATGCCCCGTCCCCGAGTGTGGACAGTCGCTGCAGCCGCAGCTGCAGCCAACGCAGCTTCCTGTCTTCTTCTTTTTTATCCACATACTTCTGATCACCAGAACGACTACGATCAGCAGAATTCCCCCGACCACAGCCGTTGACAGCACACTGCTTCCTGCTACCACTACCATTCACATCATCTCCCTTCTGTTATGTTCATATATTCCTGTCTCACCTCAAACTGAAGTTTATATAAACATCCCCGGTCTATCCTCTTGCTCCGGCACGTACGCTTGATATGTTCATATGGAATGTATTGCTTTCTTTATACGGTCTGAACAGAAGATATAAAAATCCGATCAATACCAGCAGAGCCGCCATTGTTCCGATGCCGATGCCTGCTCCTGAAAATACCATTCCAAACTGGTAGATGCACAGGGAAACCAGATAGGCAAACACGCACTGATACCCGATTGCGAACCAGAACCATCTTATATTGTTCATCTCGCGTTTAATTGCTCCCATGGCTGCAAAGCAGGGTGCGCACAGGAGGTTAAATACAAGGAAGGAATATGCGGATAATGCCGTCATACTTCCTGCAAGAGCCTGCCAGATCTCGTTTCCTTCTTCTGACACTTCGCCAAAACCATACAGGACGCCAAAGGTACCTACTACATTTTCCTTTGCTACAAGGCCTGTGATTGCCGCAACTGCCGATTTCCAGTCGCCCCAGCCAAGTGGTGCGAAGATCCATGCAAATGCCTGGCCGATGCCTGACAAAAGTCCATCGCCCAAGTCTTCTACCATGCCAAATTTCCCATCCACAACGCCGAAGCTTGATGTGAACCAGATGAAGATGGTTGACAGCAGAATAACTGTACCTGCCTTCTTGATGAAAGACCAGCCGCGCTCCCACATACTGCGCAGAACATTTCCTGCTGTGGGAAGGTGGTACGCCGGAAGCTCCATAACAAAGGGAGCCGGATCTCCTGCGAACATCCTTGTTTTCTTTAAAATAATTCCCGAGCAGATAATCGCTGCGATTCCGATGAAATACGCGCTTGGTGCAACCCAGGATGCTCCCCCAAACAGCGCGCCTGCAATCAGACCAATAATCGGAAGCTTCGCACCACAGGGAATAAATGTGGTTGTCATGATTGTCATCTTGCGGTCGCGGTCATTTTCAATGGTTCTTGACGCCATAATGCCAGGAACGCCACAGCCTGTTCCTATGAGCATTGGAATAAAGGACTTTCCTGACAGCCCGAATTTGCGGAAAATACGGTCCATGATAAATGCTACGCGCGCCATGTATCCGCATCCTTCCAGAAATGCAAGGAAAACGAATAATACCAGCATCTGTGGCACGAATCCCAATACAGCTCCCACACCGGCTATGATACCATCAAGGATTAGCCCCAAAAGCCAGTCTGCACAGCCAATACTCACCAGGAAACCTTCCACTGCAGGCGGAATAATCTCACCAAATAAAACATCATTAGTCCAGCCTGTAACATAATCCCCAACCGTTGAGACAGAAACATAGTATACAAGCCACATAACCAATGCAAAGATTGGAAGCGCCAGCCAGCGGTTTGTCACAACACGGTCAATCTTATCTGACGTTGTAAGCTTCCCCTTTGCTGCCTTCGTAAGACATTCCCCTATAATAGAACCAATGTAGCAATATCTCTCATTCGTAATAATGCTTTCGGAATCATCATCCATTTCTTTCTCCGTCTTTTGGATAATCTCTTCCACTGGAGGCACATTTGCCATAATCTCTTTGATCCTGCTGTCGCGCTCAAAAAGCTTAATCGCATAGAAACGCTTCTGTTCCTTTGGAATATCGCCGATCAGGTTCTGAATATCACACAGCGCTCCTTCAACCTTTGTACTAAATTCATGCACCGGGACAAAGACGCTTTTTTGTCTGGCCGCCGCAACTGCCTTTGAAGCAGCTTCCCTGATGCCGTCACCCTTCAGCGCAGAGATTGATACTACCTCGCAGCCAAGCTTATCACCCAGCTTCTTTGTATCAATCATGTCGCCGGATTTCCTCACCACATCCATCATGTTCACAGCCATGACGACCGGGATCCCCAGCTCCGTCAGCTGCGTAGTAAGATAAAGGTTCCTCTCCAGATTCGTCCCGTCTACAATATTAAGAATAGCATCCGGGCGCTCTGTAATCAAATAATTTCTTGCCACAACCTCCTCTAATGTATATGGCGACAGGGAATAGATTCCAGGAAGATCCATGATGACTACCTCTTTATCTTCCTTAAGCTTCCCCTCCTTCTTCTCAACCGTAACTCCCGGCCAGTTCCCTACAAATTGATTAGAACCCGTCAATGCATTAAATAAAGTCGTCTTTCCGCTGTTCGGGTTTCCGGCAAGTGCAATTTTCACTCCCATTTTTACACATCCTCCTATACTTTATGCTGTAACCGTCCAGACAGGCTGACCTGTCACTTCACGACCTGCTGCTTATCCTACCTCTATCATCTCTGCATCTGCCTTGCGCAGTGACAGCTCATAGCCGCGGACGGTAACCTCTACCGGATCGCCAAGCGGCGCCACCTTACGGACATAAATACCTGTTCCCTTCGTGATCCCCATATCCATAATTCTCCTTTTTACAGCTCCTTCTCCGTGAAGCTTTACAACAGATACCGTCTCATCACATCTGACATCCCTTAATGTTCGCATTTTCTTCTCCTCCCTACTAACAGTTCAGATACCCTCACTGTTACCTTAAGCAATCTACACCATGATCTTGACTGCAATCCCTTTGCTGACTGCAACCCTGGAATCTTTAACCTGGACAATTATGTTGCCTCCGCCCGAAGACACAACTCTCACCTGTTCGCCTGTTACGAACCCCAGGTTCTCTAAAAATTTCCTCACCTCATCCTGCCCGCCGACACGTTTAATCTCACCGGCTTCACCGTTTGCCAATAAAGTCAATGGCATCACAATTACCCCTTTCCATCTGATTCTTTTAATTCATATGACCATCTCTTCCGGAGCAGGCCCATATCCTCCAAAAGCTGCACGGTTCTGTACACAGTAGCCATTCCGACCCTGCTGTCCATGCGCTTTGCAGCAAAATAAATCTCCTTGCAGGACGAATATTCATTCCCAAAGATCAGGCCTAACAGAAGCTTTCTCTGTCCCGTAATACGGTATCCCTCACTTTTCAACTGACTGATTGCCTTCTCCAGGTCCTCTTCCTTACTCATATGTATCCTCACGCATTAATGATATTGATTATCATTTACATAACGTATTATATTCCTAATGATAATGATTGTCAATATTCTTTATTGATAAATTTTCTCAATAATATAGAATGTGTCCCGGCACATTCCCGCGCCGGGCGCGGTCGCCTGCGACATACTACATTTTCGCGCGAGTAAAAAAAGTTGGGGACGGGGCATTTTTAAAAATGCCCCGTCCCCAACTGCTTTATTCAACTGATGCCAGTTCCTCTTCTAACTCTTCTTCGTACTCGAAGTCTTCCTCAGCCTCTTCCTCATCGTATTCCTCCAGCTCTAACTGCCCGCTGTCATCATACTCCTCATAGCTTTCATATTCCTCATAGCTGTCGTCTTCTTCCTCTTCGATCTCCAGCTCATCGTCCAGGTCAATCTCTCCCTCGATCTGGACATCACGGTATTTGTGCATACCCGTACCTGCCGGAATATGCTTACCGATGATAACATTTTCCTTAAGACCTACAAGCGGGTCAATCTTGCCCTTGATGGCAGCTTCTGTGAGAACCTTGGTTGTCTCCTGGAAGGATGCCGCTGACAGGAAGGAATTGGTAGCAAGAGATGCCTTTGTAATACCGAGCATAATCTGCTCTCCGGCTGCCGGCTCTTTGCCTTCTGCCTCCAGCTCCTTATTCCTGTCTTCGAATTCCAGAATATCTACATTAGTTCCCGGAAGGAACTCAGAATCTCCTGCCTCTTCGATGCGGACCTTTTTAAGCATCTGACGCACAATCACCTCAATATGCTTATCATTAATATCAACACCCTGGAGACGGTATACACGCTGTACCTCCTGGATCATATAATCCTGTACTGCCCGCAGCCCCTTGATTCTTAAAATATCATGAGGATTAACACTACCCTCTGTCAGCTCGTCGCCGGCCTCAAGCACAGCTCCGTCCTGTACCTTAATTCTGGAGCCATAAGGTATCAGGTATGCCTTTGACTCGCCCGTCTCATTGTTCGTCACAATAATCTCGCGCTTCTTCTTTGTATCATTAATATTCGCTTTTCCTGCGAACTCAGTAATAATCGCAAGACCTTTCGGCTTTCTTGCCTCAAAAAGCTCCTCGACACGGGGAAGACCCTGTGTGATATCGTCACCGGCAACACCGCCTGTATGGAAGGTACGCATAGTAAGCTGTGTACCTGGCTCTCCAATGGACTGGGCCGCGATAATACCAACCGCTTCACCAACCTGCACAGGCTCTCCGGTTGCCATGTTGGCTCCGTAGCACTTCGCGCAGATTCCGGTGTGTGAACGACATGTGAGAATGGTACGGATCTTAATCTTCGTAAGCGGCTCACCGTTCTCGTCAACACCCTTCTTCATAACGAGCTCCGCCCGCTTCGGCGTTACCATATGATTTGCCTTCACAAGAACATTGCCGTCCTTATCCACGATATCCTCGCAGAGGTAACGTCCTGTAATACGCTCCTGCAGGCTCTCGATCTCTTCCTTTCCATCCAGAAATGCACGTACATACATGCCCGGGATCTCCCCGTCCTTTTCTGCACAGTCAACCTCATGAATAATGAGCTCCTGCGATACATCAACCAGACGCCTTGTAAGGTATCCAGAATCGGCTGTACGAAGAGCCGTATCAGACAGCCCTTTACGTGCTCCATGGGCAGACATAAAGTACTCCAGTACGTCAAGACCCTCACGGAAATTCGACTTGATAGGGAGCTCAATAGTACGTCCTGTCGTATCCGCCATCAGTCCCCGCATACCCGCAAGCTGCTTAATCTGCTTATCAGAACCACGGGCTCCTGAATCCGCCATCATGAAGATATTGTTATATTTATCAAGACCGGTAAGCAGCGCCTCAGTAAGAGCATCATCTGTTGCCTTCCAGGTCTCAACTACTTCCTTATAACGCTCTTCCTCTGTAATCAGACCACGCTTAAAGTTCTTCGTGATCTTATCCACAGTATCCTGTGCCTGCTGAATCATCTCCGGCTTCTGAGGCGGCACGGTCATATCAGAGATAGATACGGTCATGGCCGCTCTTGTGGAATATTTATATCCAATTGATTTTACCGCGTCAAGCACCTCTGCCGTAGCGGTAGAACCATGCGTATTAATAACTTTTTCAAGAATCTGCTTAAGCTGCTTCTTACCCACATGGAAATCCACCTCAAGAAGAAGCTCATTGCCCTCTGTCTCCCGGTCAACAAACCCCAGATCCTGCGGAATGATTTCATTGAACAGGAAACGTCCCAGTGTAGATTCAATGGTGCCTGTCTTCACGCTTCCGTCCGGCATGGTCTTAGATACTCGCACCTTAATGCGTGAGTGCAGGGTAAGCGCCTCATTCTCATAGGCAAGAATCGCCTCATTCACACTGCGGAATGCCTTGCCCTCGCCGAGAGCCCCCGGCCTTTCCTGAGTCAGATAGTAAATGCCAAGTACCATATCCTGGGAAGGAACGGCAACTGGTCCGCCATCTGACGGCTTCAGCAGGTTATTAGGCGACAGAAGCAGGAAACGGCATTCTGCCTGGGCCTCTACAGACAACGGCAGATGCACCGCCATCTGGTCTCCGTCGAAGTCAGCATTATATGCCGTACATACGAGCGGATGCAGCTTGATCGCTTTACCCTCTACAAGAATCGGCTCAAAGGCCTGGATTCCCAGTCTGTGGAGCGTGGGGGCGCGGTTCAGCATAACCGGATGCTCCTTGATAACCTCCTCCAGTACATCCCATACTTCCGGCTGGAGTCTCTCCACCATCTTCTTGGCATTCTTAATATTATGCGCAGAACCGTTATGCACAAGCTCCTTCATAACAAATGGCTTAAAGAGCTCAATCGCCATCTCCTTCGGGAGGCCGCACTGGTAGATCTTAAGCTCCGGCCCTACAACAATAACGGAACGTCCGGAATAATCCACACGTTTTCCGAGAAGATTCTGCCGGAAACGTCCGGACTTACCCTTCAGCATGTCTGACAGGGATTTAAGCGCCCGGTTTCCGGGACCCGTTACCGGACGGCCGCGGCGGCCATTATCAATCAGCGCATCCACAGCCTCCTGCAGCATTCTCTTCTCATTTCTTACAATAATGTCCGGCGCGCCCAGCTCAAGCAGGCGTTTCAGACGGTTATTTCTATTAATAATTCTTCTGTACAGATCATTTAAATCAGATGTGGCAAAGCGTCCGCCGTCCAGCTGTACCATAGGACGCAGGTCAGGCGGGATAACCGGAATATTATTCATAATCATCCACTCCGGCTTATTCCCGGACTCTCGGAATGCCTCGATTACCTCAAGACGCTTCACGATTCTTGCACGCTTCTGTCCTGTCGAGCCTTTAAGGCCTGACTGCAGTTCCTCATATTCCTTATCAAGGTCAATCGCCTCAAGAAGCTCCTGAATCGCCTCAGCGCCCATGCCTACACGAAATGCGCTGCCCCAGGACTCTAACGCGTCCTGGTACTCCTGCTCAGACAACACCTGTTTATACTGCAGATTCGTCTGCCCCTGATCCAGTACAATATATGACGCAAAATACAGTACCTTCTCCAGTGTCCTTGGAGACAGATCAAGAATCAGCCCCATACGGCTTGGGATTCCCTTAAAATACCAGATATGCGACACCGGAGCCGCCAGGGCAATATGCCCCATACGCTCACGCCGCACGCTTGACTTGGTGACCTCAACACCACACCGGTCGCACACTACCCCCTTATAACGGATCTTCTTGTACTTCCCGCAGTGGCACTCCCAGTCCTTGCTCGGTCCGAAGATTCTCTCACAGAACAGACCGTCTTTTTCCGGCTTCAAGGTCCTGTAATTAATGGTCTCCGGCTTCGTAACCTCTCCCCTGGACCATTCCAGAATCTTATCGGGCGATGCCAAACCGATCTTGATCGCCTCAAAGGTCATTGGCTGATATGATTGTTCCTTATTATTTTCTGGCATACTGGCACCCCTTCCTAATAATCAATGTCTGATAAATCATCTGAAAAATCTTCCGTTTCCTCAAAATCTATCTCATACTCCTCATCAGGCTCTTCTTCCTCTTCAATATCAATAAGCTCCTCTCCCTGGAATTCCTGCTCTGTGTAGCCCTGCTCACCGAAATTGTCATCCTCATATTTCCTGTCTCCCTCTATGAGCGAACGGAAATCCGTCTCACCCATATCCACAGTCTCCATGATCTCGACCTCTGTATTATCATCGCGAAGAACACGCACATCCAGTCCCAGTGACTGAAGCTCCTTCAAAAGCACCTTAAAGGACTCCGGAATTCCCGGCTCCGGTACGTTTTCACCCTTGATGATCGCCTCATAGGTTTTCACACGCCCAACAACATCGTCCGATTTTACTGTCAGAATCTCCTGGAGTGTATAGGAAGCACCATAAGCCTCCAGCGCCCACACTTCCATTTCACCGAAACGCTGGCCGCCGAACTGCGCTTTACCGCCTAGCGGCTGCTGTGTTACCAGAGAATAAGGGCCTGTGGAACGTGCATGAATCTTATCGTCAACTAGATGATGGAGCTTAAGATAATGCATATGTCCGATCGTTACCGGACTGTCAAAATATTCTCCTGTTCTCCCGTCGCGGAGGCGTACTTTTCCGTCTCTGGAGATGGGAACGCCTTTCCAAAGCTTTCTGTGCTCTCTGTTCTCCGACAGATACGCAAGCACCTCTGGAAGCAGTTCCTCTCTGTGCTTACTTTCAAACTCTTCCCAGCTTAAATTCACATAATCATTTGCCAGATCAAGCGTATCCATAATATCATCTTCGTTTGCACCGTCAAATACCGGCGTAGCAATATTAAAGCCCAGCGCCTTTGCGGCAAGTGACAGATGAATCTCCAGCACCTGCCCGATATTCATACGGGAAGGCACGCCGAGCGGATTCAGCACAATGTCAAGGGGCCGCCCGTTTGGAAGGAACGGCATATCCTCAACCGGAAGCACACGGGAGACAACACCCTTGTTCCCGTGACGTCCCGCCATCTTGTCACCCACCGAGATCTTTCTCTTTTGGGCAATATAGATCCGGACAGACTGATTCACTCCCGGAGACAGTTCATCTCCATTGTCTCTTGTAAACACCTTGGCGTCTACTACAATACCATACTCGCCGTGAGGCACCTTAAGAGACGTATCCCTTACCTCGCGGGCCTTCTCACCGAAGATTGCACGAAGCAGGCGCTCCTCTGCAGTAAGCTCTGTCTCTCCCTTGGGCGTTACCTTTCCTACCAGAATATCCCCGGCACGCACTTCAGCGCCGATGCGGATAATTCCCCTCTCATCAAGGTCTTTTAAGGCATCATCACCCACACCCGGAATATCCCGGGTAATCTCTTCTGGTCCAAGCTTCGTGTCGCGGGCCTCAGCCTCATATTCTTCAATGTGTACAGATGTGTATACATCATCCTGTACCAGTCTTTCACTCAATAATACCGCGTCCTCATAGTTATAACCCTCCCAGGTCATAAATCCGATCAGCGGATTCTTGCCAAGCGCCATCTCTCCGTTTGAGGTAGACGGACCGTCTGCAATCACATCTCCCGCCTGCACCTTGTCACCTTTCACAACAATCGGTCTCTGGTTATAGCAGTTGCTCTGATTACTTCTGAGGAACTTGGTCAGCTTATATTTTCTTAATTTGCCATTGGTCTGGCGAACAGTAATCTCCTTGGATGTGGCACGCTCTACCACGCCGTCCTCTTTTGCAACAATACATACGCCGGAGTCAACGGCAGATTTTTCCTCCATACCCGTGCCCACAACCGGAGCCTCTGTCATCAGAAGGGGCACTGCCTGCCGCTGCATGTTGGAACCCATCAGCGCACGGTTCGCGTCATCATTTTCAAGGAAGGGGATCAGAGCCGTTGCAACCGAGAACACCATCTTCGGAGATACGTCCATATAGTCGAACATCTTTCTCTCATACTCCTGAGTCTCCTCGCGGTAACGTCCGGATACATTCTTACGGACAAAATGTCCCTCTTCGTCCAGCGCCTCATTCGCCTGTGCAACGTGGTAATTATCCTCTTCGTCCGCAGTCATATATACAACCTCATCCGTAACCCTGGGGTTCGTCGGATCCGAATGGTCAATCTTGCGGTACGGCGCTTCTACAAAGCCGTACTGGTTAATTCTCGCATAGCATGCCAGTGAGTTGATCAGGCCGATGTTCGGACCCTCAGGAGTCTCAATGGGGCACATTCTTCCATAATGGGAATAGTGCACGTCACGTACCTCGAATCCGGCACGGTCTCTTGACAGACCTCCCGGACCAAGAGCCGACAGACGTCTCTTATGGGTCAGCTCTCCAAGAGGATTGTTCTGATCCATAAACTGGGACAACTGGGAGGATCCAAAGAACTCCTTCACTGCAGCCGTCACTGGCTTAATATTAATCAGGGACTGAGGGGAAATTCCCTCTAAGTCCTGCGTTGTCATACGCTCACGGACAACTCTCTCCAACCTTGACAGACCGATCCTGTACTGATTCTGCAGCAGCTCTCCCACTGCACGGATACGCCTGTTGCCAAGGTGGTCGATGTCATCGTCATTTCCCATGCCATATTCCAGATGAATATTATAGTTAATGGATGCCAGAATATCTTCCTTTGTTATATGCTTCGGAATCAGGTCATGGATATCTCTCCTGATCGCGTCTTTAAGTTCATCGATGTCACCTGCCGTCTCCTCTAAGAGACCTGCAAGCACCGGATAGTACACGAGCTCCGTAACCCCTACCTCCTTCGGGTCAATATCCACGATAGAGGTAAGATCCACCATCATACTGGAGAGCACCTTAATGTCTCTCTCCTCATCCGGCCTGCTGATCCAGACAGCCGGAACCGCCGCATTCTGAATCTGATCCGCAAGCTCCCTTGTTATCTTAGCGCCCGCTTCCGCGATCACCTCGCCTGTCACTGCACTGGCTACATCCTCCGCAAGGATCTGTCCTGCAATACGGTTCCTGAAAAGAAGCTTCTTATTAAACTTATACCGTCCCACCTTCGCAAGATCATACCGCCTCGGATCAAAGAACATGCTCATAATCAGGCTCTCCGCACTGTCCACTGCAAGCGGTTCGCCTGGACGGATCTTCTTATATAATTCGAGAAGACCTTCCTGATAATTAGTGGCAGCATCCTTATCGAAGCTCGCCATAATCTTCGGCTCCTCGCCGAACAGTTCTACAATCTCGGGATTCGTACCGATTCCAAGCGCACGGATCAGAACCGTGATCGGCACCTTCCTCGTTCTATCTACTCGTACATAAAAAACGTCATTGGAGTCGGTCTCATATTCCAGCCACGCACCGCGGTTTGGAATAACAGTCGAAGAATACAGCTTTTTGCCCAGCTTATCATGGGCAATCGCGTAATAGATACCTGGTGAACGGACAAGCTGACTTACAATTACACGCTCTGCGCCATTAATGACAAAAGTTCCTGTACTCGTCATCAGCGGCAGGTCGCCCATGAAAATTTCATGTTCATTGATCTCTTCAGTCTCTTTGTTGTGGAGCCTTACCTTCACCTTGAGTGGAGCAGCATAAGTCGCATCTCGCTCTTTACACTCTTCAATTGTGTACTTTACGTCATTCTCGCATAAGGTGAAATCCACAAATTCCAGGCTCAGGTGTCCGCTGTAATCAGAAATCGGGGAAATATCATCAAATACTTCCTTCATTCCTTCATCAAGAAACCAGTTGTACGAATCCTTCTGAACCTCAATAAGATTCGGCATCTGAAGAACTTCTTTTTGCCTGGAATAGCTCATGCGGGAACTTTTTCCGCTTTTCATAGGGCGAATTCTGTTTTTCTCCATATTGACGTTTCACTCCTTATTTATTTTTTTGCAGCGCCACTCCCCGGTACAGCCCATGCCTGTTCCAAAGCGCTCCGCAGACTGGCACGAAACCGTATAAATCCTGTAAAATTAAAGAAATAAGCATTGCGCTACAGTTTTTCATACAATATTATGGTACACCTTTCCACAATAACGCATTTTTTACTATAACACAAAGCTTTCGGGCTTGTCAATAATTTCCTAATGATTTTTTGTGTTACTGTTCACTTCGCAACCAGTAACATTCGCAAATCCATCTGAAATCCGCTTTGCAAATGGGATTTTCTCACTCCTGAATCACTTTCTTACGGACTTTGCAGTAAATGCAAAGTCCTGATAACACTCCAGATAGTTTTCTTCCTCCGGACCCTCCAAAGTATAGCCCGCCCGGGCATAGCCGTCCAGGAAACGGACAGCTGCTTCTGTAATGAGCTCTCCAGGGACTATAATAGGAATTCCCGGAGGGTACAGGTATACATATTCCAAAGAGATATATCCTGCAGCCTCTGTCTGTGGAATTTTTCTTATATCCGGCCGTTCCTGCACTTCTGTTTGTATTGCTCCCGCATGTCCTTCCTTCCCCCTTTTCCCGGCAGATGTAGTTTGCCTGCCCTGAACTCTTCGGCCTGTTTCTGCCAGCTCTCTAACGCGTTCTATAGCAGCCGTGCTATAAATCCTCGGAAGCACCGGCGGTGCATCTGTGCCGGGGGACGGCTGAGAAGACCCAGACTGCAGAGGACGGGCGCACAGCCTCTGGTCAGTCTCTGTCAGAGCATGGATCAGCCTCTCGAAGCCCTCCGGCCGGTCGGCAAGGGAAGTCATAGCCACTACATAGGTGCCTGCCTTCATTTCCATCTGAAGATGGTAACGCTCCAGAAGAAGGTAGTACAGCTCTCTTCCGCTTATGCCGGCCTCCTTTGTGGAAATGATAATTTTGGAACAGTCATACCTGTCCGAAGCGCCGGCTTCTGAGCCGGATGTGTCTGCCGGAATAAGACGAAGACTTTTCATCTTCCCCAGTGCAGCTCTTGTCCTGTCAAGATCACATATATATGGAAGAAACAGCTCTTCCTTTTTCTCTTCCAGCAGATGGATGCAGGAATCAATACTTGCCATCAGCACGTAAGAAGGACTTGAAGACTGCAGCATGTGCAGATATTTTCTCACCTTTCTCCTGCTTACCAGGCTGCCGTTTATGTGAATCAGCGCGGTCTGGGTCAGGGAGGGAAGTGTTTTGTGCAGACTGTGAATCACAATGTCCGCGCCGGCCCTGTTGGAATTCTCCGGAAAATAGGGATGAAATCCAAAATGAGCCCCATGGGCTTCATCCACAATTAGGGGCAGGCCTTTTTCATGCACTGCCTCTGCAATTGCCGCCACATCAGACACAACCCCGTCATAGGTCGGTGATACGATGACGACCGCGCGTATCTGCGGATAAGCCTCAAGGGACTCCCTGACATCCTGTACGGATATTTCCATATTCAGCTGTGTATCCCTGTCGAATTCCGGATAGAGATATACAGGCTCCAGCTCGTTCAGGTCAATTGCATGATAGACAGACTTGTGGCAATTTCTTGCCACAAGTATGCTGTCACCCTTATCTGTTACACCGAGAATCCCACTGAGAATCCCTACCGTACTTCCATTTATGAGAAAATGTGTTTCTTCCGCACCGTAAAGCGCTGCCGCACGGTCCTGCGCCTCCCTCAGCACTCCATCTGCATGGTGAAGGTCATCAAAGCCCTCAATCTCTGTAATATCTATTTCACAGGAGGGCGCTGCCTCTGCAAATGCCTCGTTACGCTTATGCCCCGGCATGTGAAACCCATAATAATCGGAACTACTGTAGATTTTCAGCTTCTCATATAGCGTCATCATTATAATCTCTTCATTAACTCTTCTCTTTCCTTTTCATATCCCGGCTTTCCAAGTAAAGCAAACATATTCTTCTTATAACTCTCCACTCCAGGCTGGTTAAATGGATTCACTCCGAGAATATATCCGCTTACACCACAGGCAAATTCAAAGAAATAGAACAGCTGTCCCAGTGAAAATTCGTCCTGTCTCGGAATCTTAACCAGAAGATTTGGAACATTTCCATCCGTATGAGCAAGAATCGTTCCATTCATGGCATTCTTATTTACAAAATCAACGCTCTTTCCTGCAAGATAATTCAGGCCGTCAAGATCTACCGGCTCCTCTCCGATCAGAATCTCTTCCGCTGTCTCCTCTACCTCCATAACCGTCTCATACATGATGCGGCTTCCGTCCTGGATAAACTGTCCCATGGAATGGAGGTCTGTTGTAAGATCCACAGATGCCGGCAGGATTCCTTTCTGATCCTTTCCTTCACTCTCGCCGTAAAGCTGCTTCCACCACTCAGATACATAATGAAGGCTCGGCTCATAATTCGCAAGAATCTCTACGCCCTTGCCCTTTCTATGCAAAATATTGCGGACTGCAGCATAGAGTAATGCATCATTCTCCTCAAAAGCATTCTGAAGCGCTGCCTCTCTCCCTGATGCTGCGCCCTCCATAAGCTTATCAATATCCGCCCCGCTGACCGCAATTGGAAGAAGACCTACTGCTGTAAGTACAGAGAAACGTCCGCCTACATCGTCCGGCACAACGAACTCCTCATAGCCTTCCTCATCAGAAAGCTTCTTAAGTGCTCCTCTTGCTTTGTCAGTCGTTGCATAGATTCTCTTAGCCGCTTCCTCTTTTCCGTACTTCTTTTCCAGCATCTCCTTAAAGACACGGAATGCGATTGCAGGCTCTGTTGTTGTTCCTGACTTAGAGATAATATTTACAGAAAAATCTCTGTCACCGATCACATCAATCAAGTGCTTTAAATATGTAGTGCTGATACTGTTTCCTGCAAAATAAATCTCCGGAGTCTTTCTGATCTCTTTTGAAACCACATTATAAAAGCTATGACGCAGGAACTCGATTGCTGCCCGTGCCCCCAGATAAGAACCACCGATACCGATCACAACAAGCACCTCGGAATCTCCCTTGATCTTCTCAGCCGCCTTCTTGATACGTGCAAATTCATCCTTGTCATAATCTACCGGAAGATCAATCCAGCCAAGGAAATCATTGCCCGCCCCTTCTCTTCCAAGCAGCTCTGCCTTTGCAGCCTCTGTAATCTTCTTCATGGATTCCATCTCGTGCGCATTGATAAATGCACCTGCCTTTGAGTAATCAAATGTTACTTTACTTCCCATAGTAGTTCCTTCCTTCCTCTTAAGATGAGATATATTTAATTCAATAGCTATATTTTATCATTTTGAACTGTATTTATCAAGTTGTCAGGCCATAAACTCTTCCAGAATCTGGCGGATCAGCACCTCCTTAGCAGGATCCTGTCCCTTCTCCTTACGCTCCTGTGCCTTTTCTTTGCGCTTCTGCGGCTTTTCCTCCTTACCCGGCCCTGCGGCCTTCACTGCTGCCGCAAGTATATCTGCCGCATCCCGGCTCCCACTGTCAGGGATTTTTTCCTGCTCCCTAACAGGCCTGATTCCTCTGTCACCAACAGCCTGAACCCTCTCTCTGCGTCCCTTGACAGCACGAATCTGTGGAGTGGGTTCCGGAACATCATAGGGCTCTGGCATGACTGGAGGTGTAATTTCCGGCGGTGTCTCCGGCGACGGCACCTCTCTTCCGGGATGCGGTCTCATGGGATCATCAGCCTCTGGCAGTTCATCAAACAGTTCATCATCTCCCGCCACCTCGCCAAACTCCGGAACCGGGACCTCCGGAGCCATAACCTTAAGCTCCTTCTGGTACGTCTTCTCATAGCGGTGCAGACAGATATTTTCCAGATAATCTACCATATAATTGCGTATTACCTCCATCCGGTATCTCTCATCTGTCAAAAGATGTACAAGAAAAACGAGAATCGCAAGTCCCGCCCCGGCCGCAAAGATCCAGAGCACCTCATCACTCATACCGCTTTTTGCATACATAGACGCCGCTCCTGCAAGACCAGCAATCAGGCACACCCACGATGCCGCAAGCTCCAGCCTCCTTAAGCTGTGAAGCTTAAGACCTGCCACACGATATTCATAAAGATACTTGTCCACAAACACCCTTACGTTCTCCACCTTCTCACTGATCATACATGCGTGCTCAAATTTTGCACGCACGAGACGCATCAATGGATGTGTACTCTTATTCATACTCCCGGACGCCTTCACCAGACGCTTCAGCGTAACACTGACAATCAGTTTGCTTATGATACCGCATGCGGCAGCTCCCCCCATAAGCGCATAAATGACATACTTGTCCAACATCATTTTCAGCATAATAAAGCCCTCCTTCTAATATGAATTATAACTGAAATTCACGAAGGAGGGCCAAAAAGCGTTCCCCAGAATCCGACACACATCTGTCAGAACCCGTATTCTGTTGTCATATGATCTTCCGTCCAGTTCCAGTCACTGCCCCTAGATCATCCCCAAAAGTTCCTCCACAAGCCTTACACTATGGACAATTGCCTTCTTTTCAAACTCCGGATAATCCACCGTTGCACTATTGTCAGCTTTATCCGAAATCGCCCGAATAATGACATACGAAACTTTGTTCAGGTAAGCCGCATGGGCAATCCCCACGCCCTCCATCTCCGTACAGAGCGCCCCGAACGTACCCGAGATCCTCTCCTTCACCTCCTGCGAAGAGACAAACTGATCCCCGCTCGCAACCCTTCCAACAAAAGTATGAATATCCGGATTCGCCTTCTCATTCGCCTTACGCGCAAGCTCCACAAGCCGCTCATCCGCTGGAAACGAAAACGTATCCATCCGCGGCACCTGTCCCGCCGGATCCCCAAATATAGTGGCATCCATATCATGATGCACCGCATCTGCCGAAATCACCATATCCCCAATATCAATCCGCGCATCCAGAGACCCCGCAATCCCCGTATTAATCAACAGATTCGCCCCGAACCTGTCCACAAGAATCTGCGCACAAATACCGGCATTCACCTTGCCAATCCCACTGCGGACCACAACCACATCCTTCCCGCACAGCATCCCTCTGCAAAAAACCATAGACGCAAACTCCGACTGCACCACATCCACCATCGCAGCCTTAAGCGCACTTACTTCCTCCTCCATCGCACCAATAATACCAATCATAGCTCCTCCTAGTTTTTGGGGGACGGGGCATTTTTAAAAATGCCCCGTCCCAAATTAAAAATGACCTGTCCCTTTTTTATGCCCCCAGCTTTGCCTGGCGAAGAGCCTTCGCCAGCTGGTCCGGACAGGATGTTGACTTATTCCCACATTTAATGCCTTCCATACGTGAAATCGCATCCTCCACATCCATTCCCCGCACAAGGCTTGCAATCCCCTGGGTATTTCCATTGCAGCCTCCAACAAACTCAACGTTTTTTATCGTGTCCCCATCAAGTTCTACATGAATCGAACGAGAACAGACACCCCTTGGTGTATATACCATATGTAAAACCTCCTTCAACTAAATTGTAATAGAACCCAACAAAAATTATAACAAAATTAGACCCAAAATACTATAGTTGGGGACGGATCTTTTCTTTTAATCTTCGGATGTCATACACTCCTGGCAGAATTACAGACTGAAAAGAAGGATACTTAGCTCTATGAATGTAGTATCCCCTCAGCAGTGACAGAAAATCGCGGAAAACCTGATTATCTGCAGCGCTGACTCCCTGTGTTTAAAATATCTCTCCATTTTCGCTCCCTTTCTCATTTTCAAATCCAGACACCACTTCCAATAGATGTAGTACTGTAGTATCCAGCCCATTTAAAAATCGCTTTTAGCGAGGGGCTGGATGCCGGAAACCACCTCCAAAAATCAAAGCAATGCAAAAGGGATACAAAGTTCCTTCTCCAACTTTGCATCCCTTTTGTTTTATGGTCTATTGTCTTATTCTCTTTTTTGTTGATAAAGTTACAATGGTTGTCCCTTTGGGACGGTTGCTTAATAAAGTTACATAAAATTGATTGATTGTTTTTTTCTTATTTTATGCTTCTTCTATTTCTCTCTTTCCTTCAAAACGCAGACTGCCTCTTCTTATTCACATCATGATATTTATTATGATTCCTCAATATAAACACCATCAGTAAAGCTGCTGCTCATGTCATCGTCTGCAAAATGTATACAATTATTCCAATAACAGCAACTGCTTTCCACTTCCGGCAGCTTGTCCGCAGATATCCTGTCAGTCTCCTGGCTGGATTCTATTCCGGCCAATGGTCATCACTTTTTTTGTACACTTCTGCACTAACACCAGCTCCGACCTCGTTTACTATGCAGACAGCAACCATTCTTCCACCGCCATAGAGCCTTTCCGGTCCGACCTCAACACATTTTTAAATATCCAACCAGCAAACCTTCTCATCTGGTAATCTTTGTGTCATAATCCACTGGCTCATCGTCATGAGCCAAATAAGATCCGTCAATCATGGATTCATTTGAAGCCGCCTGGCTATCGGCCGCTGATAGCGCCGCTATCCCTGTAAACATTGTCATCACACAGCAAAAGGACAACAGTCTTCCCTTCACCTCCTCTCTCCCTCCTTTATACCCCCTCATATATAAAGACACTTAACTATGAAAAAACTTACGCAGTTTACTAAATGAAATACAAATTATTTATATTTTAATTCAAATTTCTCCCTAAAGCGTGTTTGAAACTTCTTCTGCCAAAAACAAATTGTAAAGACACATTTCAAAATATGATTTGAAATCCGCATAACCACATTTGCATTTTTGACGAATCCAAACATAAAGGCAGTATCAATAACATCATTGTCCGGATTGTACATAACATTTAAGAAAATGCTTTATTTACAAGTTTAATAAGTGTAGTTACCAAAAAGGAGGAGGAATTCAAGCTTATTAATCAGGAATTCAAATAGCGCAAGCTGACACAGCCTTGATACCAAAAACGAATATCCCTATGTTTAATCATAAATCATCCCCGCCATTTCCGTTATGTCACCTTATAGCAAATCCACCTCCAAAAATCAAAACACTGCAAAAGGGATACAAAGCTCCTTCTCCAGCCCTGCATCCCTTTTGTTTTATGGTCTATTATTTTTATTCTCTTTTTTTGTTGATAAAGTTACAATGGTTGTCCCTTTGGGACAGTTGCTTAATAAAGTTACATAAAACTGATTGATTGTTTTTTTCTTATTTTATGTTTCTTCTATTTCTCTCTTTCCTTCAAAACGCAGACTGCCTCTCCTTATTCACATCATGAAATTTATTATGATTCCTCAATATAAACACCATTAGTAAAGCTGCTGCTCACGTCATTGCCTGCAAAATGTACACAACTAATCCGGTAATAACAACTGCTTTCCACTTCCGGCAGTTTGCCCGCAGATATCCTGTCAGCATCCCGGCTGGATTCTATCCGAACCAATGGTCATCACCTTTTTTGCGCACTTTCTGCACTGACACCAGCTCCGACTTCGTTTACTGTGTGGACCGCAACCATTCTTCCACCGCCATAGAGCCTTTCCGGTTCGTCCTCAACACATTTTAAATATCCAACCAGCAAACCTTCTCCTCTGGTAATCTTTGTGTCATAATCCACTGACTCATCGTCATGAGCCAAATAAGATCCGTCAATCATGGATTCATTTGAAGCCGCCTGGCTATCGGCCGCTGATAGCGCCGCTATCCCTGTAAACATTGTCATCACACAGCAAAAGGACAACAGTCTTCCCTTCACCTCCTCTCTCCCTCCTTTATACCCCCTCACATATAAAGACACTTAACTCATAAAAAACTTACGCGGTTTACGACATAAAGTAAAAATATTTCGAAAAATTCATCCTTCCGCATCGTCCCAGCCAAGAGGCGTTCCAGTCCATTATACCCAAAAATTTGCAGGATATCATCCAAAAAGACCGCGCCTCACTCTTGAGTCATATTCTTACGGAATGCGCAGTTCAACGCATTCCTAACCCGTGGATACATTCCGCTGTTATCGCTCCATAGGTCGGACGAGTTTTTAATCTCTTCCAGTTTTAGGTTGGTCGTGCCGATCAGCGGCTTTCTGCTCCTGTACCGCTGTCAATGTCAAGGAACATCTGCTCCAACGCATATTCAGTATTGGATTCCACTCCCAGGCCGTCCATAATCAAAAGGCAGTAATCGTCAAGAGCGGAGATATAAACCGCCCGGTTACGACACAATAACGACCATATACAGTTTGTATTTTGTCGCAAAAACTAGTTATTTACAAAGTGTGCGCAAAGCTTGTATTTATTGTGGAACCATATCGCATAAATTTCCATAGCAAAAAGCAGCGCCATCCACGAATAACCCTAATCTGCCTCCAAGCTTCAGAACAATACAAAAGGATACAAAGCTCCTTCTCTAACTTCGTATCCCATTTGTTTTATGGTCTATTCTTTCATTCTCTTTTTGGTTGATAAAGTTACAATGGTTGTCCCTTTGGGACGGTTGCCTAATAATGTTACATAAAACTGATTGATTTTTTCTTATTTAATCCATCTCCATTACTTTCCTTCTTTCGAAATAATGTCTGCCTCTCCTTTTTTCTACATCATTGTATTTATTATGGTTCCTCAATATAAATACCATCTGTAAAGCTGCTACTTACATCGCTGTTTGCAGAATGTGTACAGCTAACTCTGTAGTAATATCCGCCTTCCACATCAAGCATTTTGCTTGAGGCAACCCGATCTGCATCCTGGTTAAATTTCAGCCAGCCTCTATATCCGGTCCAATGGTCATCACCCTTCTTAGCTCTTTCTACACTAACACCAACGCCAATGTCTTCCACCGTATGTGCAGCAATTGTACTTCCGCCACCATAGAATTTCCCCGGTCCAACTCTTACACATTTTGAATAACCAGTTAATAAATCCACTCCTCTGGTTATTTTTGTGTCGTAACCCACTGACTCATCGTCATGAGTCAAATAAGATCCGTCGATCTTGAGCTCTTCTGAGTCCGAAGCCGCCTGACCATCGACTGTCGATATCATTATCATTCCCACTAGCAATGCAAAAGTACAGCAAAAAGACAACAGCCTTCGTTTCACTCTCAAAATCACCTCCTCTCATCTTTTGTTTCCCCGGCAGTTGTACCCCTCATATATAAAGACACATAACTTACAAAAAACTTATGCATTTACTTCCAAAAATACAGATTTTTTACTATTGTTTCAAATTCCTCCTTTTCCATCGTCCCCACCAAAAAGTATTCTAACCCTCTATAGCTAAAATTTGCCAAGAACCTATCAGTATCTCCATCTGCTGATTCGTATTCTCTTACTTCTATAATACAGTCTCTATTTTTTATTTGATACCTATCTTTAATATGTTCTTCCAAATCCATGCCCCATGAGGATTCTTTGTAGGATGCACTTATAAAATAAGCAATATTCTCCTCATTATAAGAGTATGAAATTTCTGCAAATTGGGACATTTTATCAAATGTCATACTATTAAAACTCATTCCTTCTAACGAACCCATAATAATTTTTACAGGATCTACTCCGAGTTCCTCTCTGAGTGTCTGATAAGCCTTCTCCACATCCTCCTTCACAATCACCATATTTTCATCACTAGAATTGACCTTTACAACTGCTCGCCCTCCAACCATACTCTCTACAAACCGCACAACTCTCTCCGCTCCGCCCAAACTGGTGACACTGATAGCCGCAACCAATGCGACCACTGCCGCGAATCCTGCGTAGAAGCGGAATCCTCTTTTTCTTCCTCTTGCACCTCTTCTTCCCTTCCTCTCCATCGAAGATCCCGAATCCACCATCCCACTGATGTCTCCACTTCCAGCATTCCCATTTTCCACATCTCCGATTCTCTCTGCGGCCTCTTCCTTCTCCCGGCCGAGAATTTCCTGTCCGATCCGCAATGCACGCAGTTCATCCACGGACAGATTCGGATATTTCCTTTCCCACTTCAACATTTCAATCCGCTCATCAAGATTGCTTCGGATCTCAGCCTTTAATGCTTCCGGCATCTTCTTCCCTTCCGCTTCATTTTCCCGGCGTATTTCCTCTGCCTCCCTTTCCAGCTCATCCCTTATAAACACTTCAAATATATCCCTTTTATTCCCTTCCATGCACGTCTCCCCTATATAATGTTGAAAGCGTCAAAAGGTATCTTGGCGCTTATGATTAAGGCGCCAAAAGTATCTGACGCCACGATACATACAGATTGCTTCGCACTCTGCGGTACACCCACACCCCCAAATCAACTCTCTCTTCAACTCCCAAAAGACCGGGGAAATTCCCCAGTCCCCGCCTATACAGTCACCAAAGTCCCACAACACAACATTAGCAACGTCTGCCGACACACAACAGTTACCAACACATAGCAGATACCGACACACAACAAATGTCAACACAAACAGATATCAACACTCAGCAGATACCAACACTCAGCAAATGCCAACATAAGCAGATGCCAACACTCAGCAGATACCACTACACAGCAAATATCACCATACAGCACAGAGACCAGCACTCAGCAGGTGCCAACACTCAGCAGGCAGGGACAATCATATATTCCGATGAAAACGATCAGGGGCGTCCTTTATGGAGGTGAAATCCAGTGCTTACGGAGACTTAGGCGTGAGGGCTCTCCCGAACGTCTTAGTCGAAGTTAGCACTTAGTTCACCGGAATATTGCCCCGTTTGAATGGAATATATGATTGTCACTAACTGCGTCCCACATCCACACCTTGCGCCCCACATCCATATCTGCGCCCCACAATCGTATCTGCACACCCTCCAAAACATTAATTCCCTAGAAGTGCACCTCCCTCTTGACCAAACCCCCAAGAACCGTATAATATAATATATAATCCCAGTATAACCCAAAGGAGGGCATTATGAAACGCATAATCTTAACCGGAGGCGGCACAGCCGGACACGTCACACCCAATATCGCCCTGCTGCCGCGTCTAAAAGAATTACAGTACGACATCCATTACATTGGCTCCTATAATGGAATCGAAAAGGAACTAATTGAGCAGTTCGCTGTTCCTTACCACGGAATCTCAACAGGGAAGCTTCGCCGTTACTTCAGTGTCCAGAACTTCACAGACCCGTTCCGCGTGTTAAAAGGAATGAATGAAGCCAAAAAACTGGTGAAAATCCTGAAACCTGATATTATATTTTCCAAAGGAGGATTTGTATCCGTTCCCGTGGTACTTGCGGCAAAGCGCCGTCACGTCCCGGCCATCATACATGAATCTGATATGACCCCGGGGCTGGCCAATAAGCTTACACTTCCGGCTGCCACTAAGGTATGCTGTAATTTCCCCGAGACACTGGAACACCTCCCCGAGGGTAAAGCCGTGCTGACCGGTTCACCGATTCGCCAGGAATTGCTAACCGGCGA
The DNA here is from genome assembly GCA_948602995.1 of uncultured Dorea sp. Taxonomy (GTDB): domain Bacteria; phylum Bacillota; class Clostridia; order Lachnospirales; family Lachnospiraceae; genus CAPEBR01. The sequence goes on along the minus strand of CAPEBR010000015.1, from coordinate 12,796 downwards.
TAAATATAAAGCAAGAGAATTCCTTCACTTTACCTCTGATAAGCCCGTAATCATGGTTGTCGGAGGAAGCCTTGGCGCCGTAGCGGTCAATGAGGCCGTCCGTCAGATCCTTCCAGAGCTTCTTAAGTCCTTCCAGGTTATCCACCTGTGCGGCAGAGGAAAGGTCGATGCATCTCTTAGTGGTCTGGAGGGTTATGCACAATTTGAATATATTAAGGAAGAGCTGCGCCACCTCTTTGCACTTACTGACCTGGTAATCTCAAGAGCCGGGGCAAATGCAATCTGTGAGCTTCTGGCACTGCACAAACCAAATCTTCTGATTCCGCTTTCTGCAAATGCGAGCCGCGGCGACCAGATCCTCAACGCCCGTTCCTTTGAACGCCAGGGCTTCAGTGTCGTTCTGGAAGAAGAGGAACTGGATCATACCATTCTCCTGAATGCGATTCAGGATCTGTACAAAAACCGGGATTCTTACATAACAGCCATGAAGAATTCCTCACAGCAGAACTCAATCGACACAATCATAGAGCTGATCGAATCGTTGACATAATATTTGTTTCAGTTCACGGCCCGGGATGCCGCTCATAGCAGCTAATATCACAGCTAATACAACCCACACTAATGTCTCCCTTCAAAACACAAATATCGAAAACAGGTGCCGAAACGTGACACCTGTTTTTATTTTTCATGTAAGTGGTTGAACTGCTCTTCATAATTTTTTCTTATCCATTTCTTCGCCCTGTGCAACACACTATGTAACGTTCCTATTTTCATACCCATGATCTCAGCCACTTCCTTCTGAGGTTTTCCAAGATAATATGTAATCGTAAGCGCATAGTACCATCTCGGATTCAGATGATACAGATCTGCAAATATATTTTCCGTCAGTTCTCTACACTCTTCCTCGTATAACCGTCTTATAAAATCTTCCTCCAGGTCATAGTCTGATACAAATTCTTCACTTTCTTCATACAGGAGATCACGGTACAGAACCTCCCGCTCCACTCCTCTTTTATAATTGATTGCCATATGCTTCGCGCTAACCAAAAGCCACGAAACTACTGCTTTCTCCTCTACACTTCCAAGATCTTCAAGCAGCTTCATGAAAACAGTTTGTGTAATTTCCTGTGCTACATGGTGATTGCCGCAATAGCGCAGCGCCGTATAGTATATGCTGTCTGCACTACTCTTATAAATTGCGTCAAAGGCGTCCTCATCCATAGCCTTTATCCCCACTTATCTGCCCTTCTCTTTCCTATATCTTCGATAAGATCTCTTCTTTATCTCCCTCCGTCAGCTTTCCAAGTCTCCAGCCGATACCTACCGTATCACCCTTATACCTTGGTATCAGATGCAGGTGAAAATGGAATACCGTCTGCCCTGCCGTCTCTCCGTTATTCTGGACAAGATTATAGCCATCACATCCAAGAACATCTGTAAGCTTTGTAATCATCTTTTTCGCAAGAACAAGCACCTTTGACGCCAGTTCGTCATCCAGCTCATAAAGATTCGCGTAGTGCTCCTTCGGAATAATCAGGGCATGTCCCTTTGACGCGGGGTTCGCATCCAGAATCACACGAAAGTCCTCATCCTCATAAAGCGTTGATGTTGGAATCTCGCCATTGGCAAGTTTACAAAAAATACAGTTTTCATCCTTCATAATTACATTCCTTCTTTCCTGATAAAATGATCAAGTATCATTAGTAAAGCAGCCAGAATCATCCCTGTCAGCAGTCCGCCAATGTGTGCAAAGTTATCCACTCCGCCATTCGCATATCCAAAATAGAGACTTATACCCACCGTAAAGAGAAGCCCCCGCCCCGAGATCTCCCCTACCCTGCCGCGGTTGCGCGCGGCGATAAGAAGTGTCGCACCAAGAAGACCAAATATGGCGCCAGACGCCCCCGCCGCGACTGCATACTGCCCTGTATGGATATCCTGCCACATGGACAGAAAGGTCCCTCCAAGGCCGCTTATCAAGTAGATTATAAAGAAGCGGAACTTTCCCACCTCATGCTCCAAAGTATATCCAATGGCAATCAGCATCACCATATTATTCATGAGATGCTGAAAATCAAAATGCAGAAACATAGATGTAAAAATCCGGTAGTACTCACCCTGCTCTGTCACATATGGCACAAACATGGCTCCATGCTCTGCCATAAAGGACGCATCCTCTGTCATGCCTATAAATGACAGGGCGAAAAAAACTATTATATTGACTGCTGCTATCATTATGGTAATCACTGGTTTTTTCATGCTTAAATTTTCTCATTAATCCAAAAGGATGTCAACTATATTTTTTGTCTATACAACCAAAGTGCTGCTTTTGTTACTGGTCACGGAGTGAACAGTAACCTGCTTTTATGAACTACAATTCCTCCTCTTCTATGTAAAGACCGTCCCAGTTTCCCCATTTTGGCCTTCTGTGTTTTGTCAAAAAGCGCTTTACCGGAGTCCACATATTCTCTGTCTCCTCCATAATTAAACTCCCTGTCTCCTGCTCTGCTATCCAGTCATGCTCTGTCTTGTCATATTCATATATATCCTCATCTGCATAATTATCTTCAAGAGCTCCAGACCCGGGCGCAGTCTTTTCTGCCTCCTTTTCCTCCCCTCCCTCCTTCAGACAGTGTCTGGCAATCTTTTCTAAACTATAGTTCTCCTCCATTGTCTCCTTGTGAAGAAAAAACACCATCTGTACACACTCCTGATCCTTATAATCAGCCCTCTTTACAAAATATTCCGTCAGATTATGGAATTCATCCCAAAGATTTTCCGTTCCCGGCGGGTAATAGCAAAAATAATATTCCCCGCTTTCATAATAGATGTATTCTGGTTTAAGCAGTATGCGGTTAATATCCAGAAGATATCTCTTTGTCTCACCGACCACTTTCAGAAGCCCTCTTAGAAAGTTTCTGATATCATTTCCGCTGATTACATTTCTCTCATATAAAACTCCCAGCGACACCTTGCCACTTACATCATAATCATAGTAACTTTTCCCGTCCGCCCCTCTCCCTTTTATTTCCATCAGTCCCTCCACATGATTTACCTGCAGCATGCGCATCTGGTAATCCTCGTGATAGACCTCTTTTTCTTCAATCGTTATCTTCCGCTCCATATTCTAGTTTTATTTCAACCTCCTTATATTCCGAATTTTCGTTTCCGGATCCGTAATCCTCATCCGCTTCAGCACAGACAGCCTCATTCTCCTTTTTGATGCTGTCACTGCCACCTCAATTTCATTCTCTTCCATGGATACTGTAACTTCCATCCTGTCAAAGAGGATACATTTTCCGCGAACCCTCTCCTCAAACAGCGCTCTTATTTCTCCCTCCCCTGTTCCGCCCTGGTTCCTTGCCTTCGTACTCCCCACTGCCACTGTTTCATATGCAGCGCCGCAGATCACGTTTTTGTCATGGTAATAAAACATACCAAAGATACTGCTCATAATCAGCAGAAAAATTACTGGCATCAGAAATGACATTTCTACCGTAGATCCTCTCATATCTCACCTCTCATATTATGCTACTCATATCTCACCTCTCATATCAAACCTCCCATATCATGTCTCCTGGCATACAAGCATAATCAGATAGCCGCATGCCAGAAACGGAAAAAATGGAATTCCTGTCCCCCCTGCCATTTTCCTTATGCTTAATATCACTACTGCTGTAAGAGCCAGCAGAAAAAACGAGATACTCAACACCTCCGCCAGTCTGCGGATTCCCAGATAGCCCCCAAGGATTAAGATCCCCCAGCTGTCCCCATAGCCCATCTTTTCATCCGTTATCATGCTGATCAGTAAAAATACTGCTCCCACTCCTGCCCCGCCTGCCGTCTCCCATACAAAGAGATACCCCCGGAAAGTCTGGTACAGAAAAACTGCTGCCCCGCATACACCCAGCAGAAGCACCGGAACTCTCCTCTTTTTGATGTCAATATACGAGAACAGGCACAGGATACCAAACACCACCACATCTTTTATCTGCCACATCTTGAACACGCCCCCTTCCCTGCCGCCTCTGATACCGGAACAGCATATACAGTCCGCTTTAAGCCGCTGCAGGCCAAAGTGCTGTGGTATCTGTCTCCATTGTCCGTAATGTACACTCCCCCCGCCGCGCCGCCTCCACAATGTTCGCATGGATAATATTTTCCGCCTGAACTGTTCCTCAGCGCCTTTACCACTGTATCAGACACCATACGAATGGACAGCTCCAGATAGGTACAGTGATAATCCTTATGATAGACAATTCCATTTTCTGTAATATATACAGTGTCATCTTTTATATTTTCAAAGAAACTTTTTTCATATCCCGTCCACGCTTTAATACGTATGGATTCCTCACAGGTAATGGCTGGAACCGCAAAGACAGGAAGCGGCAGATGCACTTCATACTTTGCCTTAAGTGTACCGATCCCGGTGACTGCCGACAGACAGGACTCCTCACAGTGAATCCCTCCTCTGCCTCCCTTTATTATACTCCTGTCCAGGCGGTCTCCTCCTATTTCATTTATTATATTATTTTCTAGTTTCGAAGGTATTATTATTGTTGCTTCACAAGCATCCTGCATCAGCTGTTTCCCGGCGCTCTGCAGTCCCAGGCGTACAGAGGTTCTGACTGCGGAAAGCTCCATAAGATACAAGAGGCTTACAATCGCCAGGAAGAAAAACGGCGCCGCCAAAGCTGCTTCCACAGTAATACTCCCTTTTACCCCTTTTCCGCTTTGATTCTTATTAAGATTTTTATTGCAGTTCCTGCAGGCAGGTGCAGATGCCTTTCTGTAAAAATGAGGAAGAATGTTTTTAGAATATTGATAACCTGACATCGCGAATCCTGCTCCTTTCTTTTTTTCTGTTTTATGGTTATTTCTCTGTCTGGGAATTCCAGAAAGACACCTGCACCTGCCTGCAGTCTGTAATTACTAGTGATATCCAAAGCAGGTGGGAAACTGATAGCTGATCCCCCTGCGGAATATTCGAGTACTCTTAAGTTCTATTTTGCTGATACAATAATCTGCCCGGAAATAGCTCTGCCCCTTTTCAGTCCTCAGATTCTGTTCGATCAGATCAAGCGTACGCATTCCCTCCTTCTTCTTATTCCCAAGGAATAAAAGGATTCTAAGATAGTCCTTATAGCACAGTCCCCCTTCTGTGTCTGCCCCGTCATTCTGATCCTCCTCTGTTCCAAGCTTAAGAATCCCTGAGAGCTGGAGCTGCCAGCTGTCCCTGGTCTTCACAAGAGGCACCCGGTATCCTTTCAGCAAGGAGCGTATATCTACCACAGACTCCCCATATGCCCATGCAAAAATCAATGCCTGCGCTGTTGCCTCTGTAATAGCCGGAACTGCAAGCAGTGAACAAAGAGTTGCTGCCAAAGCCGTTGCCTCCGCCTTTTTTACACTGTCTGTCTGAATACAGGCATAATTTGAAACAAGGCGTAATCGTAAAAGCCTCCGCACCACAGCCTCCAGGTTCTCTTTATCACTGGGTTTTCCCTCCAGTATATACTCTGCCTGATAATCCAGAACCCCTGTACTCTTCCCGTCAGCTGCCATCGCAAAATGTTCCATAATATACTCCCCGAAAAGCAATGCCTGGACCGCGCCTGACGTTTCCGGCATATCTGAAAAATCACCGAAGCCTGTATTCCGTTCCCTGTGAGACACTGTGTCCGCCACCGCAAGACTCTTTTCCGACAACTGCATATCCTTTGGCGTTACCAGTGTAAGAAGCGGAGTATTTTTCAATGTGTTCACATGTTCGACAGGATTGTCCTCTTTCGGAATTTCCCCTTCATTTTTCTCAAGAAGACTTTTCAGCTTCTCCCCGTTTTCCTGTTCCTGTCTGACATAGTCCCTAATCCCGTCCTCCTGCTGATCCCAGGAAGCTGTCTCCCCCAGATATTTTTTTGCGCGGTCAATCCCGTACTTATGCTCCATATATGCCGCCGCCTGCTCATAAAAAGCCTGTCCCCCGGAATCCGTAAGAAACTGGATTCTGATAATCTGATGACTCATATTCCCGGCGCCATACCAGGCAAGTCTGTCAAATAGCAGCTTCTCATCATAAGTTCCCGTCTCATAGGTTCCTTCCAGAGCGAATACCTCATATTCTTCCAAAAGCTCCTTTTGATACTCTGCAAAGAGACATTCCACAGCACGGTTCATGTCAGCTCTGCAATAGTTTTTTGCATTCTGCATGGATGTACTTTCCAGCATAGATGCCGCAAATGTCATCAGCAGAATAAATATAAGGCTTAGAGAGGCAGTCACCTCACCCCGCTCTCCAGAAGTGTCCCGAAGCGCCCTGACTTTATATTCCCGCACTTTCACTTGTAATTTTTGAAAATATAGATTGCACCAGACTTGTAAGCTGTGACTTAAAGATAATAACGAGTCCGATCAGAACTACAAGAATTAATATAATCTCTACAACCCCTATTCCCCTGTCATCCGTTAAAATACTTCTGATTCTACTTATTATACTCCACATATATACTCCCCTTTCCCGGGCGTGCAAGAAAAACATGCCCTTATCTAATACGATGCTGCTGTTCACTCGTGACTAGACTCTCTGTCCAGACAGATCCGCACATTCTCCGCGGCTATCGTTTGCTGCGGCTTACAGCTGTATGGAAAGAAATGCCGGAACCACCACAATAACCAGCACAACCGCCAGCATCAGGAACATAGGCAGAAGAAGCTTCGTCCCCGCCTCCTCTCCAAGTCTCTTCGCCCTTGCCTTTCTCTCTTCGAATGCCTGAACCGCTTCTGCCCGCAGCAGCGCATTCAGTCCTTTTGTTCCCTTTCTGAGATTTTGCGAAAGCAATGCACCGAGCCTGATATATTCCTGTATCCCGCAGCGCCTCCCAAAACGCTCATAGCTCTCTGACTCCATCACACCACTCTCCATCTCACGGCACGTATAACGCATCTCTTCATATATATAATGCATCTGTTTATCTCCCCTTTTATAAGCATCCTCTGTTATCTTTATCCATGCCCGTTTTACAGTCATACCTGCACCAAGAAGCAATGTCAGCTTATTCACCAGTTCAGGATAATGAAGCCTTAACTGCCTCCTTCTGTCTTCTGCCTCCTTTTCCTTATTCTGCCTGTCAAGTGCAAGAAGCAGAACCGGCATCAATACAGCCATTGCGAGAAGGACAATTCCCCTTTTGTCCATCACCGGATAAAAACGCACTATTTGTCCGTCCACTGAATCCGGAAGCATAAGCACCGGCTCCGTCCTTGTACCCACATCATTTTCTTCTATTTTCTTTTTTATCCTTTTTATAAAACCGTCCCTTCCCCTCAGTGTCTCTGGATACACCCTGACTAGACATTCATAGCGTGCCTGGTTGGACATCCTGTCCCTGTATGTAAGCACTGCACCCAGCGTTACAAGGATCCCATCTCCGTCAGCCTCTGTCTGTGCATCAATCTGCTCTCTGTTAAGCTCCCCGCGGACACTGATCACGTCATACCGGTCGGTCTCCCAGGATACATCTACTGGTTCCCCCGGAATCTCCGTAATAAGGTTCAGGTCTGATTCCACCCGGTCCGGACTCTTATTTTCCCCAAGTATCCAGTCTTCCATCTTTTTTATACTCTTGTCAAATACCTCCCGTATCTCCTTTTCCGTATATGCTCTTGGCGATACCGAAGCCTCTATAGTATCAGCTCCTTCCTGCCCTTCTGCCTCTGCCATAAGTTCCTCTGTCCTTGCCCCTTTTTCATATGTATTGCGGGTAAGACCTCCAGTAATCTCTGTTCTCGAAACAGCATAGTCCAGAGCTGCTGCCGTGATGCCGGCAATGGCAAAAAGTACGGATACTGCAGCTATTATACTTCGATTTCGATCAGCCTTGCACCAAGATAATATGCGCCGATATAGATGATAAGACATACTGTCATCACTCCTGTTCCGATTGCGCCTCCATACAGACAATCCATAAATTCCGGAAAACTTAATGACATATAGGCAATCATAAGATAAGGAATCACTGACATGACTTTAAATTCATACCGTTTTGCCGCAAGTATTGTCTGAATCTCCCTGCAGACATCAATCCGGCCGCTAATCTGCTCTGTTGTGTTCCTGATGATCGCAATCATATCTCCGCCGCTTCTCTTCGCCGTAATAAACACTGCCGCAAAGTTTTCCACATCTTCAAGTCCTGTCCTTTCGGCCATCTCACCTATTGCCTGCTCTATGGGAATCCGCATCCGAAGCTGCCTCACCAGTATATTAAGCTCTCTGGTCACAGGCTCTCTTTCCGAATACATAAGCCGCAGCTCCCTCTGACACTCCCGGACTGCATTCTCGATGGAATAGCCTGTATTTAGTGCAGAGGATATGGTCTGTATCATTTCTTTAAACTGCATGAGGAACTGGCTTTCTTTTTTTCTAATGCATTCCTTTTCAAGATTTCCGTAATACCATATCCATACTGGTATTAAAAACGGCACAGCAACTGCCGAGCGATAATAAAGCCATGCCGTCACGCCTGTTACAGCAAAAGACTTAAGTATCATTACCAGCCGTTCCCCTGTCCTGATATCCTGCTGCCATAAGCTTCTCTTTATGCACAAGTGCATGAACCCTTTTCCAGCTCCCGCCGGTCTTCCCATATTCTTCTCCTTCATATACATAGAGTGGATTCAGATGGATTTCGCCTCCACTGTAATTAAGCACCTCCGTCACCTCTAACACCTTTCTGCTCTTGTCCCGCTGTCTTCCCAGATGAATTAGTATATCAATCCCAGATGAGATCTGTCTCTGGACAGCCGGAAGGGGAAGTGACATTCCCATAAGCACCATTGTCTCCAGCCTGCTCAACATATCCCTGGGGCTGTTGGCATGTCCGGTACTAAGACTCCCGTCATGGCCTGTGTTAAATGCCTGCAGCATATCGATTGCCTCCGCACCGCGGACCTCTCCTACGATATATAAGGAATACTTTTTAGTGATAAAACTCTGTTTATTCTGTACAAAATGGCTGTAAAAAGAGATATGGTAAACCCTGTGAACTCTGTATAAAGTAAGTAAATATCTAGGAATGAAGGCATTTTTTAAATAGCCAAAATACCACTCCTCCAAGCCCACTTTCTTAAATCATTCTGCCAGTCTATTTCCACCAGAATAAATTCATGCCTCATATAGACTGAAAACATCTTTCCCCAATCTAAAAATTAATGTAAAATAGACATATCAACGAACAGAGAGAGGGAACGCCCATGCCAAAAGACCACGAAAGAAATACTTCTCCTATGTTAGAAGCCAGACAGAAGATCATTCAAGAAAAATACAACACCTTAAAAACTGTCTTGGAGGATATGATACATAATGACGAACTGATCACTGCTCCCAGAGTCTGTGAACTCTCTGGACTAAGCAAAAGCTATCTCTATCATAATGAAAAAGCCAAGAAATTATTTAATGAAGCTAAAGCTCTGGCAGAAGAGAAAGCCAGTCGCATTCCTATAAGTTCTTATACGCTGGAACGTACTGATTTAGACATCAATCCTCATATGCATCACAAAGATATGCTCCTACAATACGAGGAAATAAAAAGAAAATTATACGAAACTTATATGATTTCTTTTCAACTGCTTAAAACAGAAAACAATCGTTTAAAAGGAGCAATCAGAACCAGCCGAGAGAAAATAAAATACTTAGAGAGTATTCCAAAAATCAAATTACATATTATTCCTAACTGCTTGAATAGAGGCTTCCTGTCTTACTCCATAACAACATCTAAAGGCAAAAGACTTTATAATGGCATTAGAGAAGATACTATCAAAGGAATTATTTGGGGTACATATACTCTATTTGCAAGATATTTTTCTTTTGAATTGGCTGCTCCTATTGATGGCGTTACTATAGAGAAAAAAGATGATGCTTACCTGCTGACCATTACGGATAAAGTTAAAGAAGAGATTACGATAGATATTTTAATGAACGTCATAGATTAAAGGGAGGATATACATGGCAACGAACATCGTCTGTTCCGATACATATATAGACGCATTTTCAAGACTGGATAAGAAAATACAGAAAAAATCACTTGAAACTATCAGACTAATGCAAAGAAGCCTAAGAAGCGACAGCCTGAAAGTCGAAAAGCTCAATACAAAACTTGATTTTAAAAGTGCCAGAGTAACTCAGGATTTCAGGGCAATATTCACGCAATCGGGGAATACTGTGCTTTTAGTATACATAGACCACCATGACGATGCTTACCTTTGGGCAAGCAGAAGATTACAAGGATTTGATACCGCAAACGCCAAGCCTGTCTATGAATATTTTGAACAATCTAAACTGGCATTTGACCCAATAACAGGTGAAGATCTCAGGTCGCCTGATAGCAGGGAGCCTGTCAGACCACCTAAGAAAGAAAAACTCAAAAAAGGAAAAATAGATCCATCAACGGGCTTGCCGATTGGTATTTCTGGCAAGCCTGTTCATGATAGCACTAATCATGAAACACAAGGCAATCTTGCTTCACCAGCTCCCAAGCCTTCGCTATGGCAATCATTAAAAAAATACTTGTTTCCTTTATTTTTCTTTATTCTTGGCTTTATCATAGGTGTGATTTATACAATCATGTATTTCATGTAGCAAAAAGCCATAGGAAAAAGTCATTTCTTAGACCTGTCCTATGGCTTCATCACATCTAAATATACATTATCAGATTTTTATTGACAAGAAATGATTTCCTACTCAAATGATTCCCTTATCTCTCTATCCAGCTCCTCTTTATTCGCATAGAGTGCACTTATTTCAGATGTCATTTCGTCATCAATAACTTCTCCAGATGCAGTAGTTTTAAGATTATAAATTGTAAAATATCCAGCTACATCGTTGAAGCTTTTTACAAGTGGTTCTTCATAATAATCAGTACCCCACCAATTAAATTTAGCGTCTTTAATATCCACAGTAAAAGGTATAACTAATGCCTGCCTGTCTTTATAAAATTTAGATTCTTCATTCAGAAACTTTATTTCTCCATAAGAACACTCAGAGTCAGGCGAAAGGCTTATATTCTGATCTTCTACAAGAAAGCTAATCCAGTCGCTTGTTGTATCTTTGAATAAATCATTTAATTTTGTTTCGACATTGTTTCTATCTCCTTCATTTAATTCTGAAAGATTTAATACATAGCTTTCTAATCCTTCTACTGTAATTTGTGTCTGTTCCTCTTTAAGCACATACCCTTCTTTAATAGCTTGTTCAGTAAGGCTTGCTGTAATAGTGATAGTATCTCCATTGCTTATTTCATATGTTTTATCAGGCACATACTCCACAAAACGCTGCGCCTGTCCATCCCCACATCCATTTTCAATAACTATACTTGCCATAGGGGATATGCCTTCATAACTTATTTTGACACCAGTATCCGTATCAAAAATTTCTGGATCAAATGCATCTAAAGTAATAGGCTCTTTCAGTCCAGACACTTCAAATTCTTTTGTTGTGCCGCCTTTAATCTTTATCTTCTGTTCTTTTGCTGAATCCTCGTTATATGTAACAGTGAGTTTTACTTTATCTCCATTTGAGAGGGCTTCTTGTTTATCCAGCTCCCATTTGATTGACATTTCAAAAGATGCAAAATTCACTAATTCCTGTGCTTCTTCTTGGGAAATGTTCCCATCGTCATCACCCACAAAATCTTTTTCAAGCTGTGTCAAATCATAGTTTACAGTTGCTGTGCCTTTCCCATCTATCCCATCAAAATTTACAGTTGCATAATCTGTTAAATTGATTGATGATGAACCGCCACAGCCCGTTAATAATCCTACGCTTACAATTCCTACTGCAAGCATCAATAATAGTTTTTTCATATATATCATTCTCCTTTGTTTTTTGATAAATTATAGTTTGCTTGAAATATTTACAATAGCATTTGCCGTATTAGCAATAGCGCTTACTTTACTGCTCTTTCTGATGCTGTTTAAGTTTGCTGTCTGAGCCTTTTGCTGTGCGACAATCTCAGCGTTTGCTTCTTCAATCTTCCAGCGGTGTAACTGCTCGTCAAACATTGACAAGGCTTCTGCTAAGCTATTTGCCCTATCTGCTTGGACTACTTTTACAAGGTACTCTGTGGCAAGAGGATACCAATAATCAACAGGAAGAAAAGCAAGATCATTTACATTGTTGTCAAAAATCTGCTGTGCGGCAGCTTTTTCTTTTTCTATAGCTTTTTGTCTTTTAGCTGATTCAGCCTTAAATTCACCTTGTCCTTTTTTGTATATGCTATATCCAAGGATAATTCCTAAAGCTAGTCCACCAAATTGGCTTATACTATTTACCATCATGACAAAAATTGCAATATTTCCCAATAAAGAAACCAATACATTTCCAATCGAGCCAATAACAAACCAAGCAGCAACACCAGCGATAATTCCTTTTATTTTAGCTGATTTTTTTGTACTCGCCTGCTGTTCCATATCCTGTTGCTCCAGCTTAACAGCTTCCTGATAGTGTACATTTGCCTGTTTACAGATTCTGTCTGCATTTATAAGTTTTTGTAATAATTCTTTATTCATATGTATTTCTCCTTATCAAATTGTTTTACTTTTTAATTGTATAACATAAAATTTTTATACGCAAATTTTTGACTTTTTGCTGACTATTTGCTGTATAAATTTTCCAGCTGTTCTTAATATTATTTCTTTAAACGCTTTCTATCTAACATTTTTGCTATGGCATTTGCATAAGGTTTAAATGCTCTTTAAGAAGAATCATCTCTTGCTGTTTTGTTTATTTGCTGCAATCGTCCAA
>CAPEBR010000014.1 GCA_948602995.1 uncultured Dorea sp. | reverse complement strand
TACAGGTACGTTTGTGATTGTGTTCTGTTCGTTTTGCATAAATGATCTCCTTTTCTATGACATGATTGAATTTTTATCTAATGGAACCATCTCCGGTTCATCCGGCCATGAGTTATCTGGCGGTCTGTCTGAAGAATCCGGAAATGGTGGTTCCTGATAAATGTGTTTTGTGGTTTCATAGGTAGGTGCTGCCAGCGACTTACGGGGAGCTGAAGCAGCACCGCTTTTCTGTCTGTGTGGCTTCAGAGGCAAAATCGTAGGCGAGCAGTGTGGGAACGCCGTCCGGGGTTACAGCGTCGTATTCAAACCGAGTGTCGCCCCGGCAGCCTTCTGATAAAGACGGATTCTTCTTTGCGGTTCGCTTCGGACTGCGTTGGTCTCTGAATTTCCTGTTAAACAGCAGTGGAAGCGGAGAAGGTTGTGTGAGAGGAGCAATTCTTTAGCCTGCTTTTTCAGACGGTAGCCGCGAAGCCGGTCTTTGTAGTGGAGCCTGATTAGTTTATCAGCCTTTAACTCTGTGATCAGTTTTTCTGTGTATGCCGGGGTGTCAAATAATCTGGGGAGTTGGTCAGCCGGGAACTCCCCGCTTATCCCGATCATCTCCAAAAGTTTATATTTCTGTGTATCTGGTCTTAGCATAAATGTGTCACCTCAAAATAGATTTTTTAAAATAGTATTACCTTGGCAACATCTGCTTCGGTGAATTTCGTCCATTCTGAAAACAAAATGCGGGGAAATGAATGGATTCCCCCGCATTTTACCGGTATCGACATGAAATTTTGAAAATTCACATATTTTCAGATATGGTGATTTTATGTTTTTCACGGTTCATAAGCCATTCGGGAAACCGGTTTTTCTCCATGATCGTTACAATGATCTGATCAGTCTCCCCCAACTCTGTTGTGTAATGGCTGTCGCAATAAAGGCCGCTGTCATCAAACAATACATAAGTTGAAATAACATCCAGTATCGTTTTCAGCTCCAGATTATCATAGTCTTTCACCCGGCGTTTCGGCAGGCTCCGGTCATAAACAAAACAGAAGCAGACGACACATTCTTTATAAGGCTCCACTTCATGGCCTTTGAGAAATTCCTTTAACGCGGCATGCAATGGATCCCGTAAAAACGCCATATTCGTATGGAGTCTACGTTTGGGGAGAAGTCCGGGGAGCGTTGCAGAAAAAATCCTGTCTTCGTAGGAGATTTTGATTCCCAGCGCATCTGCAGCCTGTATCATATAAGTGGAATTACCTTTGAAATCTGTGAAAAGCACCAGGTTTCTTAGCTGGCAGGCAATCCGCTCCGCCCGCAATGTGGCATTTGTGCTTAATTCCGTGTAATTAGCCCCGTATTTCACGATATCAGTGGATTTCAAGGCAAAAAGTGTGTTGTTCAGCAGAGCAACTTCGTTACACCTGGGCTTACCAGACAGTAAGCGGTCACCCCGTCAAGAGAGAGACGGGATACCTGCTGTTCGGATTCCAGTATGACCAGCCGGTTTGTATCATCCGCAGGAAGGCTATTCAGGACATGGCTGATCAGAATTTCCTGCTCTAAGCCGACATCGATGATCTCATAAGCTTCACTTTTAGAGAAAAAATGGAGTTTCACCGGAAATTCTCCGCTGGTGTGATAGACAACTGCCTCTTTGAAGTCCAGAAGAACCCAGACGGCTGCAATCATGCCGTAATCCGGGGAATCAGAAGCTTCCGGGCTGTCATATAGAAGGTTTCTGTGATAATTCCTCCCGTGTGCTAAAAGTAAAAAACAGCACCCAGTAAAGGCGCTGTGAAAAGAGAAAACTTTAAGCAATACCATTTTAACATGTACAGATATACGGTTCAATCGCAAGACTGTGCCAATGACTGTCAATTCTGTGCCAATTCTAAATATTCCATAAATTTAGAAAGAAATTCGCACAAAAACAGCATAAAAAGTATGGATTCTATCTTGAAACACGGCTGCGTGCAAATGCTGCCAGAACCTTTGGCGCATAGCGCTGGCTCATGTGAAGCTGTATATGATTAACCAAAATAATAGTATCATCGCAAATGCTTTGGATCTTCTCCAAAGAGACAAGGCAGTTTTGCCGACATCTGATAAATCCATATGGTGCCAGAAATTTCAGTTCATCTGCCAGGGAGCCATATTTTTGGTATATCCCCTGTCCTGTATAGATTGTAATGGTATGTGTATGTATTTCCAGATAGTAAATATTATCAATTTTAATTCTGGTAACGGCCGCTTTTGTTTTGCAGATGTATTCTGCCTGTGTATTTGAATAAAGCTGCAGAGCCTTTTCTAACCCGGAAAATCCATGCTGGTCTAAGGCCCGACAAGATAAGTCATAGTTTCTGCACGGCGATAAGACGACCGATAATTTGCATAAGAGCAAAGGACTATGTAATAAAAAAGAAAAGAGCCACTGTTTGTCCGGATGCCCTTGTTAGTGATGAGTGACCGTATGAAATCTCTGTAAATTCTGCAGCGTGGAAATTCTACGATTTGTTTCAGCTCTAATTGATAGGTTTGATTTTCCATAATAGTTCCTTTCTTTGAATTGAAAAAGACGGATGGATAAAAACCGTCCGTCTTTGCTAATAGTAGTTATGGCAGTTACATTATATTTTATATGAGAGTGAAGATGAAATCCGGGCTGGATCCCTTCTACATCCCTCCAATATGATTTTTGTCTTGCCAAAACCAAATTCTCAATTTATCTTGTATTTAAAAGGATTACCAGCTTTTCGCTGTAAAAAACCTTGAATTTCCTGCATTTTCTAAGGGTTCTAAGTTCCAGTGAGGTCCTATTTATACTAACGGGGTTAATTGACCTCTACGGACTTAAAATCCCGTGGGTAGTGATACCCGTACCGGTTCGATTCCGGTCTGCGGCACTTGTAAAAAGGCTTATTTCAAGGTTTGGTAAGTCTTTTTTTATTTTTTGATGAAGGAGCATTTTTCTAGATCATCCCTCTCGCTTTTGCCAGGTCTGTGCGGGATAATTCCTGGCGACTGAACTTTTGGACAGCCTATTCGTTCTCTGATTTTCGTGCCATTTCTTTTTCAAAGACCGTATTATACAAAGTAATAGAATCAACCATCTGCTCTGTACCCTGTCATTTCCCGTGATCTGTGTAGTACACGCTCTAGCTTTAATGCGGTTATGCAGGGCGGGTTTCAGGATGTGGCTTTGGAAGGCAATGTCAAATTTTTACTCGCATATCAGTCCGGCGATTTTTTGTTTACACCGAATACAGCGGAGATTATAGTTAATACAGGAGAAATTTACCGGATAGATTATACCGTTTTGACACGGCCAGTCAACGGATTGCTTAATATTGCATATGCCACAGCCATTAATGACATGGAAAATCCGCTATTGTTTTTCGGAGGATATACAAATGGACTTAGCAGTGAAGGCAGCAATAGCAAGGGCAAAATCTGTTGCAGCAGTGGAGGCAATTTTATAGTTGATTTATGATTGTACGACAAGAAAATGTGTGATATACTTCTTCTATGGGAAACCATAGAGCCAAAGGCGGCTTTGCTCCTCTTTCATTTTCGGAGGATATAGATTTTATAGCTGAAGTCCGCAGAGCAGCCTGCCTGGATGCTACAGGCAGAGAAAGGAGAGTACTGGAATGAAGGTGCATAATATTACAGATATTGAAAAGTTTTTCAAGGTGATTGATCAGTGCAAGGGAAAGGTGGAACTGGTAACGGGAGAAGGAGACAGGCTGAACTTGAAATCCAAGCTGTCACAATATGTTTCCATGGCAAATATCTTTTCCAACGGCGAGATTCCGGAGTTGGAATTAGTGGCACATGAGAAAGAGGATATCGACAGACTGGTTACATTTATGATAAACGGTTAGGAATGGTGTGATACTCAGTGTAGCCCAGGGGCTGCACTGTTTTTTATGATTCTATGACAAGAAAATGTGTGATATACTTCCTCTGTGGGAAACCATAGAGAAAGGTGGCTTTACTCCTCTTGTATTTTCAGAGGGTATAACAGCCCTCCGGAGGATATCAAGCTCTGCGAGTATGAAAGAAAGGAGGGCGATACAATATACGTTACAGAGGAACGAGCCGGTGCAGAGATGAATATGGTTAAGGATGTTATTTTCGAGGGAACTATACTGAAAATGATAATGGATGCTGTTGCATATTTTGGATACATAAATTAAATGGAAAACATACTTAGGACAAGATGGATGATTTGTAGGGCAACCTATGCCTGTGTTAATTTAGGGAAAATCTGCGCACCAACGGAAATCAGAGACCGTTCCACATTCTACGAAGGAGCTGCAAAACTTTTTATGCAGGGTTGTGTCATAAATGACAGCACCTGGAATGAGACAATGAAATGGATCCTGAAGGCAGGCCTGGAATATGGCGTACAGGTAGACTTTACAGTTGGCTAGATGTGCCTGGTTGCCATGTCGGAAATAACAGATGCAGATGCCCGCGTGCAGAGCAGCAGATTTGGGAAGCCAGTACATCCTTTGAAGCATCTGCCTCAGAGGGGGGAAGAATGACATACACCAGTGAAGAGCTGATACTTCCGCCGGTATCCGGTAATCCGTGGAGATCCGGATTCAGTACAGAACGTGCACGGCAGCTTCCGGCAGACATATTGACACGATTTTGAAGGCTGCGAAAATATTTGATGTACCGGTAGATATTGTCACCCGGTAGCGGCAAGGCTGGGGACGGGGCATTTTTAAAAATGCCCCGTCCCCAGCCTTGTCCGGTACTCTCCCGGTGTGCATTTCATATATCGTTTGAAGATTTGTCCATAATATGCAGGGCTTGAAAATCCAACCATGCCTGCCGCCTTTGTTACGCTTTCACCATCCCGCAGAAGGGGGAGGCTTCTTTGTATCCGTAGGAACATGACATACTCAAAGATTGTCATTCCCATATGTTTTTTGAAAAAACGGCAGCATTCACTTTTGCAAATGTTCACATGCCGTGCTACATCGTCCAAAGAGATTTCCTGCTGGTAGTTTTCCTGCACATAGGATATAATCTCCCTCAGCCGTTCCAGGTGTCTCTGGGGCTTTTGTTCTTTTTCGGGCAGCGTATGATAATACTGGTAGAATTTTTTCCATATCTTCATCAGCATCATATGTACTTCTAATTCATAATCCGGGGGCGGATCCAGGGAAATTCTGTAGATCTCCTGCATGATATGGAGTACCTCCTGATGCCAGCCTGTTTCTTTTTCAAGCTTCAGGGAATGCCATGCGTCATTAGAGGTGATGAAGTCCACATACTTTGTCTGAAGAATGCTGTTTTCATACCCGTACAGGAACCTTGGGTGAAAGGTGACGGAGAGGTAGGTGCATGCCTGGCCTGAGATCATATATCCCGCATGGAGGGTATTGCTGTTGCCGAACATACCTTCCCCTTCTGTCAGAATATATTTCTTATTATTAACGTGATACTCAAGCTGGCCGGACATGATCCGGGTAAGTTCAATCTCAGGATGCCAGTGCCATAGAAATGCCCCCTGCTCGTATGCCTCAATTGCCTCTAAATTGACTCCCACCGGAAAACCGTAATTTCCGTGTTCTTTTATCTCTTTTTGGTTTTTTGTAATCGTAATCTGCATTTTATACACACACCCTCAATATTCTTATAATAATGTGTAATATTCTTATTGCTATTTCTGCAATTTCTCATTATTATTATAATCATAAAGTAACGCAGAGATTTCCGCAAGGAAAAATATGAAAAAGACAGGAGAATGGCAAAATGTTAGAAAAGTTATTGCAGAAATTTAAAGAACTCTACGGGGAAGATGGAGAGCTGCGAACCTACTTTGCACCGGGCCGTGTGAATCTGATCGGCGAGCACACAGATTACAATGGAGGTCATGTATTTCCATGTGCACTGACACTTGGAACCTATGCAGTTGTAAGAAGCCGCGGGGACCGTGTCCTTCGTTTTTACTCTATGAACTTTGACTCCTTTGGTATTGTAGAGACAAGCCTTGATGAACTGATTCCTAATCAGGCTGCTGCCTGGACCAATTATCCGAAGGGCGTGATCTGGGCATTTGAGAAACGCGGCATGAAGTTAGGCCATGGCTTTGATATTGCCATTTACGGAGATATCCCCAACGGCTCCGGACTTTCTTCCTCAGCTTCACTGGAGGTACTTACCGGTGTAATCCTTAAGGACATCTATGGTTTTGAAGAGGCGTCCATGATTGATATCGCACTGATTGGGCAGGACGCGGAGAATAATTTTAATGGATGCAACTGTGGAATTATGGATCAGTTTGCAAGCGCCATGGGAAAGAAGGATCATGCGATCTTCCTGGATACGAATGATCTTCATTATGAGTATGCCCCGGTAAAGCTTCCAGATGCCAGAATCGTAATCACGAACAGCAAGGTAAAGCACAGCCTGGTTGACTCTGCCTACAATGACAGGAGAAATGAATGTGAGACTGCACTTAAGGAACTTAAGGCTGTCAAGGATATCAAGGCTCTCGGCGAGCTGACAGAGGAGCAGTTTGAGGAGCATAAGGACGCCATCAAGGACCCGGTAAGGCAGAAGCGGGCACACCATGCCGTATATGAAAATCAGAGAACCATCCGTGCGGTCAGGGCTCTGGAAAAGAATGACATTACCCTGTTCGGGCAGCTGATGAACGCTTCCCACATTTCCTTAAGAGACGATTATGAAGTATCCTGTAAGGAAATTGATATTCTTGTGGAGCTTGCGTGGAAGACAGAGGGCGTGATTGGATCCCGTATTACAGGCGGCGGTTTCGGCGGGTGTACGGTCAGCATCGTAAAAAATGATGCTGTGGATACCTTTATTCAGGAAATCGGAAAGGCATATCTTGACAAGGTCGGCCATGAGGCTGAATTCTACGTTGTAGACATCGGCGACGGCGCGCGGAGACTGGGCTAAGAGGAGGTATGAATATGTTATATGAAAATATAAAAAAACTGGTAGAATATGGTATTCAGACAGGGCTTACACCGGAATCCGAGCGTATTTACACAACGAATCTTCTTCTTGAAATTTTTCATGAGGATAACTATGAGGACACAGATATTGATACTTCTTCCGTAACAGAAGAGCTGGAGCTGATCCTGAAGGATCTCCTAGATGAAGCTGTCACGCGTGGGCTTATTACCGACAGCATCGTATATCGTGACTTATTTGACACAAAGCTTATGAACTGTCTGCTTCCCCGCCCGGCACAGGTTCACGAAGAATTTAACAAACAGTACGAAAAATCACCAGAGGACGCTACCCGCTATTACTACAAATTTAGCCAGGACAGCGACTATATCCGCCGATATCGTGTAAAAAAGGACATGAAATGGAAGATTGCGTCCCCATACGGAGAAATTGACATCACGGTGAATCTCTCCAAACCAGAAAAGGATCCAAAAGCCATTGCCGCTGCAAAAAATGCAAAGGCAGGAAGCTATCCGAAGTGCCAGCTCTGTATGGAAAATGAAGGCTATGCCGGACGTGCAGACCACCCGGCAAGAGAGAACCACCGTATTATCCCCATCACAATTAATGACAGTGCATGGGGCTTCCAGTACTCACCGTATGTATACTATAATGAGCACTGCATCGTATTCAACGGACAGCATACGCCCATGAAAATCGACCGGGCGGCATTTACGAAACTGTTTGACTTTGTAAAACTGTTCCCGCACTACTTCCTGGGCTCCAATGCAGATCTTCCGATTGTAGGAGGCTCCATCCTGAGCCATGACCATTTCCAGGGAGGACACTATACCTTCGCCATGGCAAAGGCTCCGATTGAGAAGACCGTAACAATTCCGGGATACGAGGATGTAGAGGCAGGCATTGTAAAATGGCCCCTTTCCGTACTCCGTATCCGTCACAAGGATGAAAAGCGGCTGATCGACCTGGCAGAGCACGTACTGAACCAATGGCGGACTTACACCGATGAGGAGGCTTTCGTTTTTGCAGAGACAGACGGTGAACCCCATAACACCATCACACCGATTGCAAGAAAGACCGGCGATACCTACGAGCTGGATCTGACACTGCGCAACAACATTACTACAGAAGAACATCCCCTGGGCGTATACCACCCCCATGCACAGTATCATCATATTAAAAAAGAGAACATAGGCCTGATCGAGGTTATGGGTCTTGCCGTACTTCCGTCAAGACTAAAAAAGGAGCTTGAGCTTCTGGCAGAATATATAGTTGAGAAGAAGGACGTAAGAAGCAATGCGGACATCGAAAAACATGCCGACTGGGTAGAACAGTTCCTGACGCAATATGACAGTATCACAAAAGAAAACATAATGGAGATTCTGAAAAAAGAAGTCGGGGATGTATTTGTCCACGTACTCGAAGACGCAGGTGTGTATAAGTGCACGCCAGAAGGGCGCGAAGCATTCATGAGGTTTATTCAAAAGTTGGGGACGGGGCATTTTTAAAAATGCCCCGTCCCAAATTGGCTGATTAAGGTATTGGCAGGATTTCGCGCGCCAGTCTTGTGATTTCGGCTCCGTCCTGTCCGGCGTTCACCAGGGAGGTGGAGTTAAGCTGTATGGTTACAACGGTTTCTTTTCCGTAAGTGGGTGTGGCCGCGTACTTTTCTAACAGTTCTACCAGCGCCTGATTTACGTCGTCCTCGCTGTCGTATGTACCCTTTTTCCATTCGGAAAGAAGGTCTTTCAGGCTCTTGTTTGGTGTTACGGTTACATCAACCGTGTAATTATAGACGCCATCTTCTTTTTTGGGGATTCCGACGGAATACTTACACTGCTTTAGCAGTTCCTTCATTGCGGCGGTATAGCGTTTCTGATGATCGGAGGACAGGTCTGCGGCGGGAAGAAATGCTTCGCTGTCGTACCATGCGAGGGCTTCTGCTTCTGTCTGCTTTGTATGCAGGGCAAACCTTGTTACATCTCCTTTAAAGGACGCGTCCAGGTAGGCGGTCAGAAAATCCCGGGCGTCCAGCAGCTCACAGATTCTGTCATAGGGCGCCATGTATGTGTCGATTGCCCGTGACAGGAGCTTCTCCAGATCCTCTTCCCTGACTTGAAAACTGTCATCCGTTTTATTTACGGTGAGAATCGTATAGGTCTTTTTTGTGAAGCAGGGAGATTCCTTAAGCGCTTCTTTTGACTTCTCAAGAAGAGAACTGACTTCTGCATTCAGATCAGAGGACGCCAGGGAAGATACAAAGCCTTCGCTTACATCCATGGTCGTGGATGAAATGTCTACTGGCGTATAGTGCACCTGCACAGTGAACTCATCATTTCCATTTCTTTTTGCCTCTGATACCTGAAATCTGACAGTCTGTAATGCTTCCTGTAAAAACGTGAGATAGGTGTCTTTTAGTTCTTCGGGAAATTTAAGAGTATATTTGCGATCACTTTCCTGGATGCCTTTTTCGAGAAGAAAGGCTAGTTTTTCAGAATCTTTTTCTTTTATAGACGTAATCTGTTCTCCGAGGCACTTGCCGGCGGAGTCTTTATCTTTGCATCCTGTCATGAGAAAAACCAGGAAAAGTATAAACGGCAGTAAAAATCTTCTTTTCGTCATGGCCAATTCCTCCATAGGTTTTAATAATACCTATATCTTATCATAAAAACCACTGGAAAAACAGATTCATTTTATATATAATAAAAATGAATGAAGTGCTAGTGTTACTGTTCACTCCGTTCAATTGCTGAATGACCGCAGGAGAACATGAGTGAACAGTAAGATGCGCTCACAATACATCAAAAGGAGAAATATGTATGGAAATGTTGAATCTTGAGAAGGAACTTAAGGAGAATGCTTATCCGGGCCGTGGTATTATTATAGGTAAGAGCGCGGACGGAACAAAGGCTGTAACTGCTTATTTTATTATGGGAAGAAGTGAGAACAGCAGGAACCGTATTTTTGTGGAAGAGGGAGAAGGAATCCGTACACAGGCATTTGACCCGGCGAAGCTTTCAGATCCCAGCCTCATCATCTATGCACCTGTGCGCGTGCTTGGCAATAAGACGATTGTAACGAATGGAGACCAGACAGATACGATCTATGACGGAATGGATAAGCAGCTTACTTTCGAGCAGTCCTTAAGGAGCAGGGAATTCGAGCCTGACGGTCCGAACTATACGCCAAGGATTTCAGGAATCATGCATATTGAAAATGGAACCTATAATTATGCTATGTCTATCTTGAAAAGCAGTAATGGTAATCCGGATAGCTGTAATCGTTATACCTTCGCATATGAGAATCCCGCGGCAGGAGAGGGGCATTTCATCCATACGTACAGATGTGACGGGAACCCGCTTCCAAGCTTTGAAGGAGAGCCGAAGCTGGTGGAGATCCCGGATGATATGGAAGCTTTTACAGAGCTTTTGTGGAACAGTCTGAATGAGGATAACAAGGTTTCCCTGTTCGTGCGCTATATTAACATTGCGGACGGAACCTATGAGACAAGGATTGTGAATAAAAACAAATAAAGGTCATGTGTTTCATGTCCGCATGAAAAAGCATGGCTAAAATATAGTGAGGAGGAATCTTTAATGAAAGAGTTAGAATTAAAATATGGCTGTAACCCAAATCAGAAGCCGTCAAAGATCTACATGGCGGACGGAAGCGACCTGCCCATTGAGGTGCTGAATGGAAAACCAGGGTACATTAATTTCCTGGACGCATTTAACGGATGGCAGCTTGTAAGTGAGCTTAAGAAAGCAACCGGGCTTCCGGCGGCAACATCCTTTAAACATGTGTCCCCGGCGGGTGCGGCAGTGGGACTTCCTTTAAGTGAGACATTGGCGAAGATCTACTGGGTGGATGATCTCGGGGAACTGTCACCCCTTGCGTGTGCCTATGCAAGGGCAAGAGGAGCAGACCGCATGTCCTCCTTCGGAGACTTTATCTCCCTTTCGGATGAGTGTGACGCAGATACGGCGCGTCTCATTAAAAGAGAGGTTTCTGACGGTGTGATCGCGCCAGGCTACACAGAGGAGGCGCTGGAGATTCTGAAGCAGAAGAAAAAGGGCGGCTACAATGTAATTAAGATCAATCCGGACTATAAGCCGGAGGCGCTGGAGCATAAGGATGTATTTGGCATTACCTTTGAACAGGGAAGAAATGAGTTGAATATCAACGAGGAATTTTTTGCAAATATTGTAACAGACAACAAGGAGCTTACAGAGCAGGCAAAGATTGACCTGGCGATTTCCATGATTACGTTAAAATATACACAGTCCAATTCGGTATGCTATGTAAAGGACGGACAGGCAATCGGAATCGGCGCGGGACAGCAGTCCAGAATCCACTGTACACGGCTTGCCGGACAAAAGGCAGATAACTGGTGGTTAAGACAATCCCCGCAGGTAATGAACCTTCCATTTGTAGATTCCATCCACCGTGCAGACCGGGATAATGCCATTGACCTGTACATCGGCGAGGATTATATGGATGTGCTTGCTGACGGCGCATGGCAGAATATCTTTAAGGAGAAGCCGGAGATATTTACAAGAGAGGCAAAGAGAGAGTGGCTTGACAAGATGAGCGACGTGGCTCTTGGCTCAGACGCCTTCTTCCCCTTTGGAGACAATATTGAGCGGGCGCATAAGAGCGGCGTGAAATACGTGGCACAGCCAGGCGGGTCTGTAAGAGATGATAATGTAATTGCAGCGTGCAATAAATATGGGATGGTTATGTCATTCACAGGGCTGCGGCTGTTCCATCACTAGAGTAGAGCTTATCCTGGCAGGAATGAATTTTCGGACATGCGCTGGAGACGGGGTACTACTGGATGACCTACACAGGGAGTTATGTGGATCAGATTCAGGGAAATACAACGACGGCAGGCCTTTTGAGCAGTGATTACCCATTGGCAATATATTGCAGGGAGGGTGAAACATTTGAACTATATGGCGAGTTTCATTATGGAGATAACCCTTCTCCGGCTATTATGATTGAGGAATGTACTTTGATTGGTGAGGGAGAAATACTCAATTATCAGGATCAGCAGTGTACCTACGTGTATAATGGTATAAGTGGATTCGGAAATGGATATCGGCCAGTACGCTTTATCCCGGAGACTTCCGGATTGTATGTTGTCCGCCGGTTTGGATTTGAGGCGGCGACAAATAAGTGGCATGGGATGACACTTAGAGACAGTGCGCGGAATGTGGCCGCATCCGATTCTTTTTTTCATGATGTGGACAAAAACATGGAAGATCAGATCTATGGGGAACTCACGGCAGATGAGACTTACTATATAGAAGCAGGAGCTGTCGGAACAGAGGCATCTATGAGTGTGGAGAACAGAACGCTCCAGTATAACCAGAGTAAAACCGTGGACTGCAGTCTGGTCTGGAATGAGATGTTTTCCTACACAGCAGAGTCGGACCGGGTAATTGACTGGAGGCTGTCGGCTGATGCAGAAGGGTGTAAAATGGTCTGCGGTACGGATCTCAGAGTCGTGAAAGATGCATCTGTAGATGGAAACGGGGCACAGTCCCAGTGTCTTAGGATGAAGGTCCGGGCAGGGGAGACTTATTATCTGAAGGTCTATGCAGGCAGGGCAAAGAAGATGACGGTTTCTGTGGAAGCCCCTCATACCCACAGATGGGAAACAGAAGAGGTCACAAAGAAGCCATCCTGCAACGATGCGGGGGAATCTGTGTACATCTGTACTGTCTGCGGAGAACAAGGACAGACAAAAGTACTTCCGGCAACCGGACATACATGGGGAGAATGGAAAAAGACAGCAAATGCAACGACCAGCCGTCCTGCAAAGCGTACCAGAAGCTGTAAGAACTGTGGAAAAAAAGAGACAGAGAGTTACGGCAGTAAGCTCCCTGCTACAACGATAAAAAATCCCCAGACAGGCACTGTACAAAAAGGATCACAGACAGGCGGTACAAAAATAGAAAAGGGAAAGACCACGAAAAAGATTAAAGGTCTGAAGAAGAAGCTTACAATAAAAAAAGGAAAAACTATCAAATTAAAACCTGTACTTGTCCCATCCTCCAGCAGAGATAAGATTACGTACAAAACGTCTAATCGAAAAGTTGCGTCTGTATCTAAGAAGGGAGTCGTAAAAGGCAAAAAAGCAGGGAAAGCAAAGATTACTGTGAAGGCAGGGAAGATAAAATTCGTATGTAGCCTTACAGTTAAAAAAAGAAAATGATACTGGAAGTGGTTGTCTGAGAATTGGGGACGGGGTAAAATTCATTTTACCCCGTCCCCAAGACAGGTTACCATCCCTGCTCGGAATGAATCCAGGATTTCAGGAGCTGTTGTTCATAATTTTCTGGACGTCTGCGCCATTCACTGGGGGAGACGCCGGTTACCTGCCGGAAATTACGGTTGAAGGTGGAAGGCGTGGTAAAGCCGCACTTATTTGCAATGTCTATAATAGACTCATCCGTATTCTTCAGATAATTGCATGCGGTCTGCACCCTCACCAGGTTAATGTACTCCAGCGGGCTCATGTTCATATATTCGGAGAACAGCCGCCGGAAATGGGTTTCGCTGATATGACACCAGGCTGACAGCTCGTCAATCCGGATGGGCTCCATGTAGTGGAGAGTGATGTAATCCATTGCCCGGACGATGGGAATCGTGATCCGGCTTCCAGGTTCTGCCGGTCTTCTGTCAGATTTATTTTCCCGGGCAATATTTACAAGAAGTTCCACCATCACGCCCTTTGCCTCCTCCATGTAAAATTCCTCGGTATTCCGCATGATTTCGATCAGTTTCCTTATGATACCTGCAAGCTTCGGGCGGATTTTTGCTTTTTGAAAAATGGCCTTCGAGTTCACCTTCTCAAGCATATAGTTCATGCGCTTTGTGTTTCCCATACCCTGATACAGGTCGCTGAGAATTCCGTCAACATCAATGAAAAGATATTCCCATTTGCTGATGGTGCCCGGGTCGCTATTTGTGGTGTGTGGATAGTTTTTGGGAATAACGGTGAATTCATTTCCTGCATACCGGTAATCTTGTTCGCCGAGTATCAGTTCCCCGACGCCGTCATAGCAGTATCCGATCTCCAGGTAATTATGGAAATGGAGATAATCCACATCTCTGCCGTAGGACTGCACCCATTTCTGTCCAAGGAGGGCAAGAATATAGTTCCCTTCCGGCATTTTATAATAGCGAAATTCCATTTTTGGCTTTTTTTTCTTTGACATATGGATCCTCCTTTTTTTCCCAGGAGCCGGTGTAGTATCGTATTGCGCCTACCAGAGCAGCGCAGATCCAGGTGATGGGGGACACGAACCAAAGCCCCCGGTATCCAAAGATTTCCGGAAAGAGGAGCGAGCATCCGATTCGGGTTACGACCTCGCTTAATCCTATGAGCACGGTTACGAATACATCTCCTGACGCACGCAGAATATTGTGGTAAACGACCAGTATGCCCCCTGCAATAAAAAATGATGTAAAGATACGCATGTACTCGGTACCAAGGCGTATTGCTTCAGGCGTCTGCGTAAATGCCCTCATGACCGGCTCTGCAAACAGGAAAACAAGGGGACAGAAAATGCCGTAGCAGATGATATTCATAACATAGGCGCTGCGTACACCCTTTCTCACACGGATATAATCCCTGGCCCCTACATTCTGCCCGGTGAAGGTCGCCACCGCAGAGCCGATGGCATCCGCCATCTGAAAGCCGAGTCCCTCTACCTTCACGCACACACCGTATGCGACAATCATGGTTGTGCCATAGGTATTGATGACTGCCTGGAGTGTCATATCAGAGATGGATATGATGCTCATCTGGAAGCCTGTGGGGAGCCCGTAGCGGAGCACCTGTCCGGCGAGGAAGGAATCCGGCTTCCATTCCTTCCGGTTTACCTTAAGAAACGGCAGGATCCGAAGTGCATACCACATACACAGGATGCCGGAAATGATCTGCGACAGAACAGTTGCAAATGCTGCGCCTGCCGTCCCCATGGGTATCCATGCCACAAAAACAATGTCCAGTACGACATTTAATACGCTGGACACGATAAGAAAGACAAGGGGAACCACGGAATTTCCCAAAGCTCTTAATACAGAGGCACTGAAGTTGTACAGCATGGTTGCCGCACACCCTGCATAGATGACGAGCAGGTAGGAACCCGCATCCGGCAGGAGTGCATCAGAGGTCTTAAGGAGCCTGAGGAGCGGCTTCACTGTCAGCATGCCTCCCGCAGTAATAAGAAGTGTTATGCCTGCCGCCACCCAGGCTCCCGCCACGAAGGTACGGCGGACATTCTGTTCCTCGCGGGCGCCGTAATACTGGGAGATGACGACACTGACGCCGGTCGTTACACCCATCATGACGGAAAATAAAAGATACATAGCCGTTCCCGCTATACTTACCGCTGCCAGTGCTTCGTCACCGAGGAAATGCCCTACAATGTAGGTGTCCGCAAAGTTGTAGATCCGCTGGCAGAGCATCCCGAGCAGGACCGGCAGCGCAAATCTCGTCATCTGGCTTAATACCGGCCCCTTTGTCATATCCATAACCTTTTTACTGCTCATTACCTGCCCCCCTTATTGCTTTCTTAATTTTTCCTTAAAAATAGTGATGTAATTACTCTATCAATGAACAGCTTCTTCGTCAAGTAAGAAAGTATCGTGAATAGTAACAAATTTTTAGTTACTATTCAGGGGGCCGTGCACTCCGCTGCACGGCATCCGAGCCGATAAAGTGGTGGTTTCCAGCATCCAGCCCCTCGCTGAAAGCGACTTTAAATGGGCTGGATGCGTTACTATGAGTGGACGGTTAGTCCGTGAATAGTAACAAATTTTTAGCGGGGGAAGCGCACATCTGACAGAAAATGTTTTTCAAACGTGCTCCAGTGTGTTATAATATGTTCGGCTTATAAAAGAATTATAAAAATAAAGGAGCAGATGATAATGACTATTACTAACGACATTAAGTATGTAGGTGTGAATGATCATGAGGTAGATCTTTTTGAGGGGCAGTATGTTGTTCCTAATGGCATGGCATACAATTCCTATGTAGTGATGGATGAGAAGATCGCTGTTTTTGATACGGTTGACGCGCGGTTTACCCATGAGTGGCTGGATAATATCCAGAATGCGACAGGCGGCAGAACCCCGGATTACCTGATCGTCCAGCACATGGAGCCGGATCACTCCGCGAACATTGCCAATTTTATGAAGGCTTATCCAGATACAAAGATTGTATCCAGCACGAAAGCATTTGCCATGATGAACCAGTTCTTTGGAACAGACTTTGTGGACAGGCAGGTTGTCGTGAAGGAAGGAGACACGCTGTCTCTTGGGAAGCATGAACTCGCTTTTGTTGCGGCGCCTATGGTGCACTGGCCGGAGGTTATCGTGACCTATGATTCCTGTGACAAGGTGCTGTTCTCAGCAGACGGTTTCGGAAAGTTCGGTGCGCTGGATGTGGAAGAAGACTGGGCATGCGAGGCACGCCGCTATTATATCGGAATCGTCGGAAAGTACGGCGCGCAGGTACAGAACCTTTTAAAAAAGGCAGCCGGACTTGATATCCAGGTAATCTGCCCGCTCCACGGGCCGGTGCTTACAGAGAATCTTGGATATTATCTCGGCCTTTATAATACATGGTCATCCTACGGAATTGAGACGGAAGGGATTGTGATTGCATATACATCTGTCTATGGAAATACGAAGAAGGCAGTAGAACTTCTTGCCGATAAGCTCCGCGCCAAGGGCTGCCCGAAGGTTGTTGTAAATGACCTTGCCCGCTGTGATATGGCAGAGGCGGTGGAGGATGCCTTCCGGTATGGAAAGCTGATTCTCGCAACTACAACTTATAATGCAGAGATTTTCCCGTTCATGCGCGAATTTATTAACCATCTGACGGAGCGTAATTTCCAGAACCGGAAGATCGGCCTCATTGAAAACGGATCCTGGGCTCCCCTTGCAGCCAAGGTAATGAAGAAGATGTTTGAAGGCTGTAAAAAGCTGACCTTTGCGGATACAACAGTAACCATCAGGTCCGCCCTGAATGAGGAAAGCAGTGCACAGCTTGAAGCCATGGCAGAGGAATTCTGCAAGGACTACTTGGCGCAGCACGATGAGACTGCCAATAAAAATGACCTGACCGCCCTCTTTAAGATCGGTTACGGCCTGTATGTAGTTACATCCAATGACGGCAAGAAGGACAACGGCCTCATAGTAAATACTGTATCCCAGGTGACGGACAGCCCGAACCGGGTGGCGGTATGCATAAATAAGGCAAACTACTCCCACCATATTATTAAGCAGACGGGGATTATGAATGTAAACTGCCTGTCCACCGAAGCGCCATTTAAAGTATTTCAGAACTTCGGCTTCCAAAGCGGAAGAAATGTAGATAAATTCGAGGGATGCAGCCCCTTACGCTCCGACAACGGCCTGGTATTCCTGTCTAGATACATCAATGCATTCATGTCTCTTAAGGTAGAGCAGTACGTGGACCTGGATACCCACGGCATGTTTATCTGTACCGTAACAGAGGCACGGGTGATTTCCAATGTGGAGACCATGACCTACAACTATTATCAGAGCAACGTAAAGCCAAAACCGGAGACGGAAGGCAAGAAGGGATATGTGTGCGTGGTATGCGGATATATCTATGAGGGCGACGAACTGCCGGATGACTTTATCTGCCCCCTGTGCAAGCATGGCGTGGCGGACTTTGAACCGATCGGGTAAGCAGTTGGGGACGGGGCATTTTTAAAAATGCCCCGTCCCCAACTGGTTTATTCCCGCGTTCTGGTAAGGTGGAACTGGAAGGAGGTATATTCAGGCACCTCCCGCGGGATGGGAAGGCCTGCATTCATCAGTGCGGCGCCGGAATGTACTTCCTCTGTGCCGTTTACGCGGTAGAGGGCATTCGGGAGAAGCCCCTTTGCCCGGATATATTCCTGCGGTCCGTTGCAGGTGAGGTTTGTTACAACGACGCTGATGAGTGATTCCTTTTTGTTTTTGGTGACATGCTGCCATGCGGTCATATTTCCAGGCTCGAACGGATTAGTCAGGCGGTAGTAGTCTCCCTTAAATATGATGTGGTAGTATTTCCGGAACAGATTGCTCTGCTTTCTGCAGATTTTCTGTTGTTTTTTATTAAGGTGTGTCGCGTCGAGCTCGTAGCCAAAGGTTCCGCACATAGCGACAACCGCTTTTGTCTCAAGTGGTATAAATTTTCCACTGTCGGAAATGTGTGCGCCCATGGTGCACGTCGGGTACACGAAGGAGGTTCCGTAGTGGAGCTTCAGCCGGTCGATGGGATTGTTGTTGTCGCTTACCCAGTACTGAGGGTAGTAGTGGAGCATGCCCGGGTCGTAGCGTCCGCCTCCGCCGGAGCAGCCCTCGAACAGGATGTCCGGATGTGTCTTGATGATTTTGTCCATGACGCGGTACAATCCTAAGATATAGCGGTGGTATACCTCTCCCTGGCGTTCTCCGGGCAGTTCATTTGACCAGATATCGGCAAGGGAACGGTTGATGTCCCATTTTACATAGTAAATATCTGCATCGTCCAGTATGGAGTTGATGCTTTCAATCAGGTAGTCCTGCACGTCCCTGCGGCTCATGTCAAGGGCAAGCTGGTTTCTGCTTCTTACCGCATGGCGGCCGGGAATCTGCATCACCCATTCGGGGTGTGTGCGGTAGAGGTTGCTGTCCTCTGATACCATCTCTGGCTCAAACCAGATGCCGAACTTCATATCCAGCTCGCTGATCTGCTCTACAAGCCGGTGGAGCCCGCATTTGATCTTGTCCTCATTTACGTACCAGTCTCCGAGCCCACTGTTGTCGTCATCGCGTTTCCCGAACCATCCGTCATCCATAACGAGAAGGTCTACGCCCATATTTTTGGCGGCTTTCGCAATATTTACAAGCTTTACGTCATCGAAGTCCATAAATGCCGCTTCCCAGCTGTTAATGAGAACAGGCCGCTGTACCTCTGTCACAAATTTGCTCGCACAGAGGTTCGTGCGGTAAAAGTCGTGATACAGATGGGAAAGTCCGGTAAATCCGTGCTCTGTAAAGGCCATGACGACCTCGGGACCTTCGAAGACTTCCTGCGGCTTTAACTCATACACGAACTGCTTCGGGTTGATTCCCATAACGAGACGGAGCTGGTCATACTGGTCAAGCTCTGCTTCCGCAAGGAAATTGCCGCTGTACATAAGAGAGAAGCCGTAGCATCTGCCGTAATCCTC
Organism: uncultured Dorea sp.; assembly: GCA_948602995.1. Classification (GTDB taxonomy): domain Bacteria; phylum Bacillota; class Clostridia; order Lachnospirales; family Lachnospiraceae; genus CAPEBR01. The sequence goes on along the minus strand of CAPEBR010000014.1, from coordinate 68,449 downwards.
AGTGGCGTCCCTGCCGCAGAGGATCAGGAAAGGATTCTGCTGGTGGCTGGAGGAGCCGCGCACGCTTCCAATGGTGTGAATGTGGTGCGTCATATGCTGGCGCTCGACCTGGCGCTCCTGGCCGTAGCGTCCCGGGAGGCTCACCAGATCCATGTCCGCGCCATTTAAAAAGTCGAGGCACAGGGACATGATTTTCTTCAGATGAATGGATTCGCTTCCCAGGTTTTTCACCCTCACGGCACGGGTGATTATGTCGGCCTCCTCAAAAACGCTGTACAAAAGCGTTACCTCCACATTCGATACCGCGTCAAGAAGCGTTACCTCCAGGGTACTGGCAGTGTCTTTCTCTGTCTGAAATGTGGCCGGCAGTGTGTCAAGACGGTATTTTCCGTCGGTGATCTGATGCCCGGTTACCTTCCCGTGGAAGGAATAGCTGCCGTCGCTATTCACCACCTCGATGCTTGTGGTGCGGAAATCGCCCTGTTGCTGGGTGCTGAATTCCTGAGGCTGGGCATCCAGTGAAAAGGTTCTGGCATTCCGGGATTCGTATGGATTGCCGGAAAAGCCGCGGTCATACTGCATGATCTGATAGGACATGTCTGCATCGGAGATGGACGGCCCATAATAAAGATGAAGCAGGTAGTCCAGATTTCCGATTTTCATCTGATAGGATGTATTTTTTGTGTGCAGTGTGATTGTTTTTGTAGTGCTGTTAAAAACAATTCCCATAATTGTGTTTATACCTCCTGTTTTGCTGATTGTCTTTATGGTTTTGGCAGTTTCAGTTAATTTGTCTATAGATGACTGCTGTTATCCATAACTATCTATATTTTACCATTAAAAAAGGGAAAAAAGATATGGCAGAATGCAAGAAAAAAACGGGAAAATGTAGTATAAGTTGCCTGTGAATAGTAACTGAAAAGTTAATGTTCACTCCCTTCTCTGATACTGCATCTCGACTAAGACCTCCTCTTGTGATATACTAAATAAAGTATACTTTCACGAGAGGAGGATTTTTATGGGCGAACAGGCAGAGGAAAATAAGTCCCAAAAGCCAACAAAACATATTTGTGCGGGTCTGTTGGCCCATGTTGATGCCGGCAAGACAACGCTATCAGAGAGCATCCTGTATCTGTGCGGAAATATTAGAAAGCCCGGACGTGTGGATCACGGGGATGCGTTTCTGGATACGTATGCCATGGAGAGGAGCCGGGGCATCACCATATTTTCCAAGCAGGCGGTTCTTAGGCTTGGGAATACGCAGGTTACGCTTCTTGACACGCCGGGGCATGTCGACTTTTCCGCGGAGATGGAGCGGACGCTTCAGGTGCTCGACTACGCGATTCTTGTAATCAGCGGAGCAGACGGGGTGCAGGGTCATACGAGGACATTATGGAATCTTCTGAAGCGGTATGAGATTCCGGCATTTTTATTTATAAATAAGATGGACCAGAATGGTACAGACCGGGAGAAAATTCTCTGCGAGCTCAGAAGCGGGCTGGATGAGGGATGTATTGCATTTGATACAGCAAGAAGCCATGAGAAGCTTCCGGGCGGTTCAGGCAGAGAGGGAGACTATGAGGAGGAGTTTCTGGAGGCTGTCTCTGTCTGTGAGGAGAATGCGCTTGAGGAATACCTGGACACAGGCAGCCTCAGGCAGGAGACGATTATAAGGCTGATTGAGGAGCGAAAGGTTTTTCCGTGTTATTTTGGTTCTGCGCTTAAGGTGCAGGGGGTACAAAAGCTTTTGGACGGACTCGGACAGTATACGTCGGAGTCGGGACAGATATCCGGCGGATGTACGTCTGATGGCAGACATGCGTCTGATGATGGACGAGCGTCTGATGGCGGATGTGCATCTGATGATGGCCGCAAGGCATCTTTTGGGGCGAGAGTATATAAGATTTCCAGGGATGCCCAGGGAAACCGTCTTACCCATCTGAAGGTGACGGCAGGTACACTGCGGGTGAAGGATATGATCCGATGGGAAGACGGGGAGGATGCATGCCGGGAGGAGAAGATTAACCAGATACGCATTTACTCTGGAGAAAAATTCGAGGCAGTAAAGGAAGCAGCGAGGGGGGAGATCTGCGCGGTGACAGGGCTTACAAAAACCTGGCCCGGGGAGGGACTTGGAACCGAGAAGGGCGATGTTAAGCCTGTGCTGGAGCCTGTTCTGAATTACCGGGTGGAGCTTCTGGAGGGGTGTGATGCCCACAGAATGCTTCTGAATCTGAGGCAGCTTGAGGAGGAGGATCCTATGCTTCGGATTGTATGGAACGAAGAGCTTCAGGAGATACATGTCCGGCTCATGGGAGAGGTGCAGATTGAGATATTAAAGAGCCTTATCAAGGAACGGTTCGGGACAGAGGTTTCCTTTGATACCGGAAATATTGTGTATAAGGAAACAATCCGGAGGACGGCCGAGGGGGTGGGGCATTTTGAACCGCTCAGGCATTATGCGGAGGTGCATCTGATCCTGGAGCCGGGAGAGCCCGGGAGCGGCCTTGTGGTGGATACAGACTGCAGCGAGGATGTGCTTGATAAGAACTGGCAGAGGCTCATTCTCACCCATCTGATGGAAAAACCCCACCGGGGCGTGCTTACCGGGGCGGCGGTAACGGATCTTAAGATTACGCTTGCGGCAGGCCGGGCCCACCTGAAGCATACGGAGGGAGGTGATTTCCGACAGGCAACATACCGTGCGGTGCGCCAGGGGCTGATGCAGGCGGAATGTGAGCTTCTGGAGCCGTATTATGAGTTCCGGCTGGAGATTCCTGCTGCGTCAGTGGGACGGGCTCTTACGGATATTCAGCGGATGCAGGGGGAATCAGGCCCTCCGGAGACAGAAGGAGAGATGTCGGTGCTGACAGGCAGCGCCCCGGTTGCTTCTATGCGGGATTATCAGTTAGAGGTGGCGGCGTATACGAAGGGCAGGGGAAGGCTTTCGTGTACCTTTAAAGGATACGCCCCCTGCCACAATGCGGAAGAGATTATTGAGGAGAGTGGGTATGACCCGGAGGGGGATGTGGATAATCCGCCGGGTTCTATATTCTGTGCTCATGGAGCCGGGTTTTATGTCCCCTGGAATGAGGTGCCTGCCCATATGCACCTGGAGAATCAGCTGGAAAAACGAAAGAGACAGGAAGCAGATGGCTGCGGCAGCAGAGCAGGCGTCCCGGGAAAAAAAACTCCGGGCCGTACACCCGGCTTCTCAGGGGTAGCTGCGTATGGCCAGGGAACGGTCTCTTTAAGCCTGGAAGAGGAAAAGGAGCTTGAGGAAATATTTATCCGGACATACGGGAAGATTGAGAGAAGAACAGGCAGGGCAGCATCTGTTATGGGAAAGCCAGAGGAACGGCGCCATAAGAAGGAGGAAATACTCCGGGAATACCTGCTGGTGGACGGCTACAATGTTATTTTTGCCTGGGAAGACCTAAGGGAGCTGGCGAAAGTAAATATTGAGGCAGCGAGAAATAAGCTGATGGATATCCTGTGCAATTACCAGGGCTTTAAGAAATGTACGGTGATCCTCGTATTCGATGCCTATAAGGTGGAGGGATATGCATTGGAAATACAGAAATATCATAATATTCATGTGGTCTACACGAAGGAAGCAGAGACGGCGGATCAGTATATTGAAAAGGTAGTCCATGAGATTGGGCGGAAGTTTCATGTGACGGTTGTAACCTCCGACGCAGTGGAGCAGGTGGTGACGCTGGGACAGGGGGGAACACTGATATCTGCAAGGGAATTTCTGGAGGAAGTGGAGATCACAAGGCGCGAGATTCGCCAGGAATATGAGAAGAGGAGAGACACTGGGAAGAATTATCTGTTTGACCATATGGATCGGGAACTGGCGGAAGAGATGGAAGAGGTCAGGCTTGGAAGGAAGGAGATTAAAAAATGAAATTTGCAATTTTGGCGGCAGGCGGCATTGCCCATAAGATGGCAGAGGCTGTAACAGGAATAAAGAAGGCAGGAACAGCCAGAATACAGAAGTATGCCGTAGCATCAAGAGATATTTCCAGGGCAGAGGAATTTGCAAAAAAATGGGGTTTTGAGAAGGCTTATGGCTCCTATGAGGAGCTTGCGGCGGATCCGGAGGTGGAGCTTGTCTATGTGGCGTCACCCCATTCCCACCACTACGAGCATGCGAAGCTCTGCCTGGAGCATGGAAAGCATGTGCTGGTGGAAAAGGCATTTACAGTAAACGCGGCACAGGCAGAGGAACTTATGAAGCTTGCCAGGGAAAAGCAACTGCTGCTTACGGAGGCGATCTGGACGAGATATATGCCCAGCCGGAGGATGATCAATGACCTGCTGGAAAGCGGTATCATTGGAAAGGTCAGTTCAATGACCGCGAATCTTGGGTATCCGTTAATGGACGTCCCACGCCTGGTACAGCCGGAGCTTGCAGGCGGGGCGCTTCTTGACCTTGGGGTATATTCCATTACAATGGCGCTGATGCTTTTCCATGAGGAAATTACGGATGTAGTGTCTGCAGCAGTATTTTCCCCAGAGGGGGTGGACTGGATGAACAGCATTACCCTTACCTTTGCAGACGGAAAGATGGCGGTTCTTAACAGTAATATGACTGCACGCACGGACCGCAGGGCGATTGTGAACGGGGATGAGGGATATATGGAAATCACGGAGATTAATAATCCGGAGGAAATACGTGTCTTTGACCGCGACGGGATGCTGAAGGAATGCTGTCAGGTGCCGGAGCAGATTAATGGGTATGAGTATGAGGTGCTGGCGTGTATCAGGGCAATTGAGGAAGAAAAGCTGGAGTGTGAGGAGATGCCGCACAGTGAGACGCTTCGGGTAATGAGGCTGATGGACCAGATACGGGGGCAGTGGGGGTTCAGGCTGCCGTGTGAGTAACAAAAGAAATTACTATTCACCGTGCCGTGAACCCCGCTGCACGGCATTCGGGCCGATAGATATCAATCAATTAGAATAAGTAAGGAGTGATATGATGGATGTTCTGACAAAAGAGCAGCGGAAAAAGAATATGCAGCATATCAGAAGTAAAGATACAAAGATTGAGATTATTTTGAGAAAAGCGCTTTGGAAAAAAGGATATCGCTATAGAAAGAATTATAATAAGATTTGCGGAAAACCAGATATTGCTCTGACGAAATATAAAATAGCTATTTTTTGCGATGGTGAATTCTTCCATGGAAAGGACTGGGAAGTATTGAAACCAAAACTGGAAAAAGGAAATAATGGTGAATTTTGGATTAGCAAAATATCTCGCAATAGAGAAAGAGATGATGAAATAAATAAAAGACTCTTATTTGAGGGATGGACCGTAATACGGTTTTGGGGAGAGGATATTAAAAAACACACAAATGAGTGTGTAAGTGTAATAGAGGAAGCAATTCAGGATATTGTATTGGGAGGAGAACTGGAGGATTATTAAAAATGATCAGATTAGCAACGGTATTCAGCGGAATTGGTGCAATTGAACATGCGCTGGAGAGAATGGAGCTGGATCATGAGATAGTATTTGCATGTGACAATGGAGATGTCGACATTTTATCAAAAAAAATAAATGTTGACCTGGAGGAGATCGAAGAAGAACTGGCATCTTTGGAAAAACTGATCAAAAGCCATGAGACCAAGACGGATGAGGAGTACGAATATAAATTCCAACTGGATACAATGCTGGCAGCAACAAAAAAGGAATATAAAAAGACCATAGAAAATATTAATAAGACGGATGAAAAAGATGCGAAAGAATTAATATTAGATGTAATTGAGCCAATACTAAGGATGAAGGATGTGAAAAAGCCACGAATAAAAGAATACGGGGAGTTTTTAGTTATATTAAAGAAGAAACATAACCGAGAGACCGATATCCTGGAGACATTCAAATGTATTTTGGAAGTCACCAATGATTTTAAAAAGGACAATGCCCTTGCTGATTTGGGAAAAGAGGGTGTGAAGTATGAAAGCTCGGATAGGATTATATGGACAGAAGTCTCAGATGATCTGAAAAAGGCATATGATATTCTTGAAGAGAACAAAGGGAAAAGACTGATTAAAAGCGTACGTGACATTAGTGAACGTACGGGAATGCTCCATGAGAAAATAAATACATTACATATCTTGCATGAGCTGGCGCAGATCGGTGATTATGCGGAAAAGAAAAAGTATGTTGACAAGCTTTACAGCGGAAAAGAGCTGCAGAATAAGGTCAAAATCAGCTATATGGCAAATTATAAAATAAGTGAGGAAAACTTTCACTGGAATGTTTCTTTTTTGGACGGAAGACAATATGAAGGGAAAGTGGATCTGTTTGTAGGAGGGAGCCCCTGCCAGTCCTTTAGTCTGGTTGGCAAGCAGCGGGGACTGGAAGATACGAGGGGAACATTATTTTACGAGTATGCAAGGCTGGTAGGGGAGATTAAACCTAAGGTCTTTATCTATGAGAATGTGAAGGCATTACTTAGTAATGATGACGGAAGAACATGGGACACTGTTACGCAGACCTTCACGGATCTAAATTATACATGGAAGAAAGAAGTTCTGAATGCACGTGATTATGGAATTCCCCAGAACAGGGAGAGAGTCTTTGTGGTGGGTTTTCGAAATGATTTGATCTTGGAGGAGGAATTTAGATTCCCGGAGCCTTTTGAATTAGAAAAGAAGATGCAGGATTTCCTCCTGGAGAATGTGTCTGGACGTTATTATCTGCCGAGGAAAGGTGTGGATTTTGTTACCAGCGAAAAGAATTTAGAAAAGAAGTATACACAAATTGATGGGAAGGTACAACTTTGTCAAAAGAAAAACCAGCAGTTTAACTGGCATGGGGATTTTGTGTTTGAAGAAGAAAACACGGATAAAGAGAAGACAATGGAAGACCTGGAAAAGTATTTTCTCTCTGAAAAGGTGAGAAAATATGTGCTGGCCACAGGCACGAAAAATTTTTATTCAAGGCCCCAGATCGATTTGGAGGTTGCAAGACCCCTTCTAACTACTATGCATAAGATGCATAGGGCAGGGGTAGATAATTATGTTACAACAGATGGGAGGCTGAGGAAGCTTACGCCAAGGGAATGTCTAAGGCTGATGGGATTCTGTGACAGCTTTAAAATTGTTGTGTCAGATACTTCTGCGTATCAGCAGGCGGGAAATTCCATTGTGGTGGATGTTCTGATTCATATTATGATGTCTGTGCTGAAAAGTTACCCCGGTCTGGTGTTTTCGGAAGCAGAGAGAACGAAAGAAAAATAAAAGGTAGAGGTATGCCAATATGTCATTTTCACCATTTGCACGATTTAGAAATTTTAATCTAAAGAATTTAAAAGCGCTGCTGGATGTTTATCCAGATGCGGCAAAAACAATGGAATGGAACGAAGCTGCTAATGAGATTGAGGAGGTGTCTGCGGGTTATAAAAGAACTTCCTATCAGCAGGCCTGTCAGTTTGGGCTTGAGGACAGGGAGAGTACCTGTTTCAGAATACATGATTATTTGTTTACATTCGATGATGCAAATCTAGAGAGGTACATGGAGTTTTGGATAAAAACATATTATGCGCCGAATCCATATGTCAAAGGAGATGATCCTCCTTTTATTATTTACGTTGAAATGATAAAAGAAATTCTTGCCAGGCCTGACCATGAAGTGGAATATCAGGATTTTTTTGACAGGAGGATCGGAGGAAAGAGTGAGGATATTCTGTTAAATGTAATAAAATACTATGCAAAGCCTGTGAAAGTAAAAAGAGTTTCCGAAGGGGATGTTCTGTATATCGAAGATGACGATATGGAGAAAGTGCAGAAGGAACTGCATTACATTGAACAGGAGATGCCGATTGGTAATCCGAAGAGCAGAAAGGAGTTTTACGACAGATATTCATTTCATAATTATTGTGCCTTTTTTGGGATAGAGCTGGATCTTGAAAAATTGAAAAAGAAGAGGCGCGTAGAAAATAAAATTAATTTTCATACAGGATATCAAAGCGTGTTTCCACGTAATAGAATCATTTTTGGCGCGCCGGGTACAGGGAAGAGCTATAAATTAAATATAGAAAAGGATATTTTACTAGGCGCAGAGCAGGAAAGTTATGAGCGTGTAACCTTTCATCCAGGCTATTCTTATGCTAATTTTGTTGGTACATATAAGCCTGTATCCAAAGATAACAAGGATGGAGAGAACATTATTAAATATGAGTATATCCCGGGTCCATTTATGCGTGTGTATGTGAAAGCACTGGAGAATATCAGAAATAGAAAGAATGGTCTTAAACCATATTTATTACTGATAGAGGAAATTAACCGTGCCAATGTTGCCGCAGCATTTGGAGAAATATTTCAGCTTTTAGACAGAGACGGCAATCATGTTAGTGAATATACAATTCACGCAAGTGAAGACATGAAAAAATATTTGTCCGATAAGCTGGGAGGAAATTCTGAAGATTACGCTGAGATTAAGATACCTGACAATATGTTTATATGGGCAACTATGAATAGTGCAGACCAGGGTGTATTTCCAATGGATACAGCATTTAAACGCAGATGGGAATTTGAATATATCGGTGTGGATGACGGGGCTTTAGAAGTCGAAAGGTATATTATTCCTGTTGGTATGGGAGACAGTCGCCGGTATGTTAAATGGAACGAATTGCGTACACGAATTAATGATATTTTATTATCAGATGAATGTAGGGCGAATGAAGATAAGCTCTTAGGACCATTCTTTTTGTCAAGATATATGCTGGAACGGGCACTGCAGGATGAAGATAGATTCGTAGAATCATTTGAAAGTAAAGTGCTTATGTATTTATTCGAGGATGTCATGAAGATGCGGCCGGCTAACATTTTTAAGGGGCATAGTGGGAAGATGATTTTTTCGGAGATCTGCAGGACCTTTGAAAATATCGGAGAGGGAGTGTTTGGGATTACGGACATGATTTATGAAAGAAAACCTTAACGTCGGTGCATGGGAAGCTGTAGTTATACTGCGCGCCAGATAAATCTGCCGCACAGCATGACATGATGCGCACAGCCGCACAGGGAGGTATGCCGCTTTGCGGCTGCGGCTTTTGCATGCTCGCGGCAGATTTCATCGGCCGTGAGTATAACCGAAATAAATAGAAAGAGGAGAATTCACATGGCGAAAGGTTTCTTTCGTGAATTGAAGCATTATACAATATCTGAAATTTCAAGAGAATTAGAGACAACAGCTGAAGAAACGACGGAGGTTGTGGGCATTCTGAAAAGGTATGGAATGATGAAGGCTGTTAAAGCATCAAAACCGGAGTATGAGGATCTGACGAACCAGGATATAGTACTTACAGACACTTCCGGGAACAGTGCAGATACAAAATATGTGTTTGATTTTGTAGGTATTGTCATGGTGGAGAATCATGTGATTAAGTGTTATCCAAAATACATAGTTTCCACTACAGAACCAATGGGACAATTAAAGAAAGTTCTAAAGGTTATTAAGAAATATAATGATAAGGAACAGTTTGTATATCTGCCTAATGGAGAGAATCCTTCTGGGTTTTATAATCGTCTCACAATATCTCTGTATTTACTTGATGATTATTTTCAACACGGAGTGTACACGAATCAGCACGAAATGATTGAAACGAATGGAGAGGGTGACATATTGTGGGACAGAACGATTGATGAGGCAAATGTACTGATACAGAATAATAAACCTTATTACGTAGAGCTAAGGACGCGGAATCTTAGGGATGATGAGACGGATTACTTCAGGAGACTGCATGAATGTATTCTGTCACAGTGCACAATGGAGCTTGGAAATGCGGGAGTATTGGAATTGTTTGACCTGGAAGGGGCAGAGCTTACAGATGCCAGGATTGTCGATTTTGGGGACATGGATTATATAAAATACAGATTGGATAGAGAAATCAGGACGCAGTTTGTAACGAGAAAAAGAATATTATTAAAAACTCTTTATACATATGTTAGCAACAATAAGTCAGGTGAAGAGGACATGTGTTTTGGCTTCTATGGAACAAATAGTTTTTATCGTATATGGGAAAAAGTTTGTACAGAAAATTTTGGAAGTGTATTAGATGAGAAGCTGGAGAATCTGCCGCTGGGGGTATGCACTGAATATGCTGATCAAGGCAGCAGGCCTTTGGTCAGCATTATAGACAGGCCTGTGTGGCACAAAAATAATCCAGAAGCCGATGATACAAGGGTAAAAACACTGATTCCAGATTTAGTCTGCATCTATCCCTATAAAGGCAGCAATGAATATTGCTTTGGAATATATGACGCAAAGTATTACTGCATTAACTTTAAAAGTATGGGCACAAGGTATAAAGTGACTGGACAGCCGGGTGTGGAGGATATAACAAAGCAATATCTATATCAGCTGGCATACGATGATTTTATCAAGAAACAGGGATATGGTTATGTACAGAACATGTTCCTGTGTCCCCAGGAGACGGCGGAGCCGGATTATGGATATGTTGAGATGAAGATGCTGCGTGCTATTGGCGGCACATCTTTAGATAATATTATGGTAGTAAAGCTGTGTGCGGAAGAGATGTATGATCTGTATCTTTCAAGTTCTACGGTGGAGCACATGACAGATTATATTCCTGATACGGCACAAAAGATATTACATACCCAGAGATTTGCAGACCGTATGTCGCATTATTTGCAGAGGATAAGCAAAGTGGGGGCAATAGAAGATGAACTGGAAAGAGAACAAAAGCTACTTATTTATCCCCAATGCATAAAAAGGGAGTTTGGGGCAAAGATGATTTATGATATCATATGTCCCATGGCAATGAAATATTTTTATGGGTTTTATCCATATGACAATGAACCAGGCAATATTGCAGCCGAAGGCAAGGATGATTCATCACAAAAGTGTGAGCAAATTGCAGAAGTGGCAATTGATATAGAGCAGTGTATAAAAAAGCTTTCAGATCAGGATCTAGAAAATGAGGTAAATATCAAAGAAATTCTCCGGCAATGCTTTTACAGCAGAGATGAGTTGTCACTAATGGTATGCGGTAATAGCCTGGACATGCTGACAGAGAGAATAATGGAACTCGTTAAAGCAGTATATTTATAAAGATATCTTGCTGGTAATAGCGAATAGGATGATATAATAAGGCAGGTGATATGTAATGAACTGTGTCGCAGTTGATTTATTTTGCGGAATAGGCGGGCTGACATTTGGAATTCGAAAGGCTGGTATAGAAGTTGCAGCAGGTATAGATATTGATTCTACATGTAAATATGCTTATGAAGAAAATAATGATTCGGTTTTTATCAATAAGGGAGTAGAACAAATTAAAAAGGAGGAAATTGAATGTTATTATCCAAAAGGTTGCATTAAGGTTTTGATGGGATGCGCACCCTGCCAGCCATTCTCGGCATATTCTTTACGATATACGAAAGAGGGACCAAAAGATGAAAAATGGAGATTACTGTATTACTTTATAGATTTGGTTAAAGAAATCAGACCAGAACTCATATCAATGGAAAATGTGCCGCAATTAGTAAAAAAAGAGGTGTTTAAGGATTTTGTAAAGGGACTTGAGGAGCAGGGATATTATGTAAGCTGGCAAATCGTAAATTGTGCTGATTACGGTGTTCCGCAAAGTAGAAACAGGCTGGTTTTACTGGCATCTCAATTTGGAGATATTTGTTTGATTGAACCTTTATATAGTGAGAAAAACTACATTACGGTAAAGGATGCGATTGGAAATATGCCAAAGCTCAGGGACGGTGAAGCATGCAGGACTGATGCGCTGCATAGGGCGAGTAAATTGTCTGAGATTAATAAGAAAAGAATTAGAAGATCTGTTCCGGGGGGAACGTGGAAGGACTGGGATAAATCTCTCCAGTTGCCTTGTCATAAGAAAAGCACTGGGAAAGGATACCGTGCCGTGTATGGAAGAATGGAATGGGAGAAACCATCCCCTACTATTACAACTCAGTTTTATGGATATGGTAATGGGAGATTTGGACATCCAGAGCAAGATAGAGCTATATCTATGAGGGAAGGAGCAATTCTTCAATCATTTCCGCCTGATTATAGATTTATTGATGTGAATCATCCACAGACCAATCGTCAGATAGGGGTACATATTGGAAATGCCGTTCCGGTAAAGCTAGGTGAGGCCATTGGAAAGAGTATTTTAGATCACTTAGAAACATACAAAGGGGGGAGCAATGAAAGATATGATAATTACAGCTGAAATGAAAGAAACTGCAGAAGTACAAATAAGAAAGCTACAAAAGGAGATTAGTTTTGATACAAAGGATTATCCCATTGAAGTACTGGTTGATAAATTTTGTAAAGATGATTTTTATATTCCTGAATATCAGAGGAAATTTGTATGGGATGATGCAAAAAAGGTTCGATTTATAGAGTCAGTGCTGCTTGGCTTACCCATTCCTTTTATGTTTTTTTCCGACAATGAGGACGGCAGGTGTGAAATTATAGATGGGGCACAAAGGACACAGACGCTGGAAGCCTTTTTATATAATGATCTGATTCTGGATGGTTTGGAAAAATTGACATCTTTAAATGGTTTTACTTTTTCAGACTTGCCGGAAATATTTCAGAGAAAGTTCAAAGGGCGTACATTGCGTATCATTGTTTTAGCGGATACGACAACGATTGAAACTAGACAGGATATTTTCAATAGAATTAATACCGGGGGTACAAAAGCTATTCCGAGTGAAATCAGGCGAGGATCTTATACAGGAGCATTTATGAAATTTGTGGAAAAGTGTGCTAAGGATGAGCAGTTTAACAGATTATGTCCAATTAGTGCAACGATGAAAAACCGCTACGAAGATTCGGAGTTAATTGTAAGATTTTTTGCTTATTTGAATAATTATCAAAATTTTCAACATGCTGTAGACGATTTTCTTAATGATTTTGTACGGGGAAGGGAGAAAGAGTTTGATGAAGTGTTGTATGAAAAAGAGTTTAGAAATATGCTTGATTTTGTAGAAAAATATTTTCCATATGGCTTTGCTAAGAGTAAAAACGCAAAATCAACCCCCAGGGTTCGTTTTGAGTCTGTTTCAGTAGGTGTTGCTTTAGCATTGCGGGAAAATCCAGGTCTGAAGCCTGATTCCATGGAATGGTTGAATTCGGAACAATTTAAGATCCATACTACAACGCATGCAAGCAACTCTCCAAAAAGAGTTAGAGGTAGAATTGAATATGTAAGAGACAGTCTTCTGAAAGGTGATGGTAATGAGAATAACGCTTGAGATATACCAAGAGAGAATTGATGAAATAGAATTATACTTTAGGGCTTTGTATGACCTATACCAAACACAGTCACACGAAAGAGAGTATGAATTTTATAATGATGATTTTTTGAAGATCTTAAAAGCGAACGCATTAATTATGCTTTATAATTTGGTTGAGTCTTCAATAATGGGCGGCATTTTGGAAATATATGATGAGTTAAAGACGAGCGGGTATAGCTACAAAGACGTAAGAAAAGAAATACAGGATATATGGATTTCATTTAAATTTAACCAGGTATATGATAAAACAGCACATTATAACTCGTATAGAGATAAAGCGGAGGAGATTATTAATGCCATTTTAAAAAATGAACCATTAGAAATGAATCGTAAAGCAACAGATATTAGCGGTAATTTGGATGCCGATAAGATACGGCAGATTTGTAGCGACCATGGAATTACATATACAATTGAATCTGGATGTAGAGGTGGGATAGTCCTGGAAGATGTAAAAAATAAGAGAAATCAATTGGCGCATGGAACATCTTCATTTGCTGAATGTGGGAGGTATTATACAATTGACGATTTAAAAAAAATAAAGAACGAGACAGTAATTTTTTTAAATGGTATTTTATACGGAATGAAACAATATTATGATGAAAAAACTTTTTTAGAAGCAGTTAATAGTTAGAATGTGTCTGTGCAGAGTCTGCCCCAGCGAAGCGAGGGTTATTTACTACACAGACCGCAAGAAAATGATGCAGGAGTGCAAAAATCCCATTGCCGAAGAACGCTGAACGTCCGGGGGACGTTCGCTTAGCGCGGATCGAAGCGTAGACATTTTAAATAGATTTTTGCATGCAACTGCGAAGATGCTGAGCAGTTACAATTATAATTAAGTTTCGGAGGTTTCACATGTTCCAACTATTTAAGAAAAAGAATCAGGAAAAACACGCCATAGAACAATCCTACGATCCATCCACCCAGAAGTCAGTCATTCGCTGCAGCATCTGTACCGGCGAACAGGTCGCGGGCTTCAAGGATCTGCATACCGGAAAGTTTACAGACATCATGCTGATCCGGAATGAGAAGGATCTGCAATCCTTTAAGGAAACCTATGGTGTAACAGAGATCACAAAAGAATTCTGATGAGGGAAGGAGTGATAACAATGAATAATGCATACCCAACCGAAAAAGAAGCCTTATACCGGCTTCTGAGAGTCCGGCTTAAGGGGCTTACGGACGGAGTGCCGTATCTGATTTCCAATCTTGCGAATACATCCGCCCTTCTCTGGGAGGCTCTGACAGATATCAACTGGGCAGGCTTTTATCTCATGCAGGAAGACCGCCTGGTCTTAGGACCTTTCCAGGGGAGGCCCGCCTGTGTAGAGATTCCAGTTGGGAAGGGCGTCTGCGGCACTGCAGTAGAGAGAGATGAGATTATGCTGGTGAAGAATGTCCACGAATTCCCGGGCCATATTGCCTGTGACAGCGCGTCCAATTCCGAGATTGTTATTCCAATGCATAAGGGGGATACAGTTATAGGAGTTCTGGACATCGACAGCCCTTCTTTTGCGAGGTTCGATGAAGAAGACAAAGAAGGGCTGGCTGGTCTGGTAAAGATCCTGGAGGCGCTATAAAAGACTGATGCTATAATTACTAATCCTGTTGAAATCTGGCAGCATGTTCTTGGGCGTCACCAAGATTCTTTCTACTTCAAAAACATCCGTAAAAGCTTTTCATTTTGTTTTTTATATGGCTGATATCTCATTGGCAGATCCAGCCATGTTTTTTTATCCACCATACTCTTATAATGGGTAAAGGTATCAAATCCGGCTTTCCCATGATAAGAGCCCATTCCGCTTGCCCCGAATCCGCCGAAGCCCATCTCGCTGGTGGCAAGGTGGATGATTGTATCATTAATACATCCGCCCCCGAAACCGCACCGGGAGGTAATCTTTTCTGCTGCAGCGTGGTCATTTGTAAAAATATAGAGGGCAAGCGGGTGCGGCATGGAATTAATATTACGGATAACTTCATCCAGGGAGTCATATGTCAGCACCGGCATAAGTGGCCCGAAGATTTCCTCCTGCATAATGGCGTCTGCAAACGTCACGTTATCCAGGACGGTCGGGTCGATCTGGAGCTTTGCGCGGTTTGTATGCCCTCCGCAGACCACCTTTTCCGGGTCAATAAGCCCGCGTATCCGGTCAAAATGCTTTTCATTAATAATCTTTCCATAATTTTCACAGGAAAGAGGCTGCTTTCCATACTGCTTCTGAATCTGCTTTTTCACTTCTTTTATGAATTGCTCCTTTACACTGCGGTCGCAGTAAATATAATCCGGCGCCACGCAGGTCTGCCCGCAGTTCAGATATTTTCCAAATACCACCCGTCTGGCTGCAAGCTTTAGATTCGCGTTTCTTTCAATGATGCAGGGGCTCTTTCCGCCCAGCTCCAGGGTAACAGGGGTAAGATGTCTGGATGCACACCGCATGACTTCTTTGCCGACAGCCTGGCTTCCGGTAAAAAAGATATAGTCAAAATGTTCATTGAGAAGGCAGGTGTTTTCTGCACGTCCTCCGGTGACGGCGGCTACATACTTTCTGTCGAAGCACTCACAAATGATCTCCTGGATGATTTCACTTGTGCAGGGAGAATAGGCGCTGGGCTTTACAACAGCCGTATTTCCGGCAGCGATGGCATCCACCAGAGGATCAATGGTCAGAAGAAACGGATAGTTCCACGGACTCATGATGAGGGTAACGCCATAGGGTGACGGTTTCTTGTAACTTCTTGAATGAAACTGGGCAAGTGGCGTGCGTACATTTTTCTCCTTTGCATAGGAATAAATGTGCTTTAACATATAGCTAAGCTCACTTAAGACCAGCCCGGTCTCACACATGTATGTCTCGAAGGCGCTTTTCCCGAGATCCTGATGGATGGCTTTATTGATCTTTTCTTCTTTTTCAATAATGCAGCTTTTCAGTTTATTCAGTGCATGAACCCGTACACTGACGGGAAGGGTTGCGCCTGTATGAAAATAAGAGCGCTGTTCCCCTACGATTTTC
This sequence comes from uncultured Dorea sp., assembly GCA_948602995.1. Lineage (GTDB taxonomy): Bacteria > Bacillota > Clostridia > Lachnospirales > Lachnospiraceae > CAPEBR01. Next base: position 52,154 of record CAPEBR010000014.1, on the reverse strand, counting down.
TTAATCTCTGTTTCTGTCATGGTCAACCTCCTCCGTATCCATAAGCATATAGTAAAATTGCTCAAGTTCTCTGGCATCCATCAGCACCGGAACCGGATAGAGAGGGTTCGCCTCCTTGTCTGCATAGTGGGAGAGCTTCGGGATGTCTTCTTCCTTAATCTCTTCTATTGTATCACCAATCCCAAAACGTGTCTTCATGTTTTTGATGGCGTCAATAAATGACATGGCAGCAGCATCGTGGGGTGTGTCATTTTCCGCCACGCCCGCAGCAACGGCGAGCCGGTGGAGCTTTTTGGCATAGGAGGAATTTCCGTGTCCGGATGCTCGGTAGGCTTCCAGTACGAAAGGAAGCAGGACCGCATTAGCATATCCATGGGGTACGTTGTACTCTCCGCCAAGAGAGTGGGCAACGGCATGGACATAACCGACATAGGATTTGGTAAATGCACATCCGGCATAAAAAGAGGCATGGAGCATATTTCTTCTTGCATTCACGTCTTTCCCGTCAGTGTAGACAGTGTCAATATTTTCAAAGATAAGCCTGACTGCCAGCAGGGCGTCCTTCCGGGTCCGGTAGGTCGTGGAATTCCCGATGTAGGCCTCCACCGCATGGGTCAGGGCATCCATCCCGGTAGTCGCTGTAATAAATGGAGGAAGGCTCAGGGTCACCTTCGGATCAAGCACCGCATAGCGGGGAATCAGAGGGAAATCATTGATCGTATATTTATGCCTTGTTTCCGCGTCTGTAATGACAGCGGCCAGTGTCGTCTCGCTTCCGGTTCCTGCCGTGGTCGGGATGGCAATGAGAAGAGGAAGTCTTTTATGTACCTTCAAGATGCCCTTCATCTTCGCCAGGGACTGCTTCGGCTTAGCCGCTCTTGCCCCAACGGCTTTAGCGCAGTCTATACTGGATCCACCCCCAAAGCCGATGATGGCATTGCATCCACTGGAAAGATAAAGCTCCAGGGCTTCAGCAACATTGGCAGTCGTCGGATTTGCAACAGTTTTGTCATAGATCTTATATGCAATGCCATTTGCCTTCAGCGCTTTTTCAAGCCTCTTTGTAAGGCCGAGCTTCATAATACCTGCGTCCGTAATAATCAGAACGTGGTCACATCCCTTTGCATGCAGCAGTTCGGGCAGGGCGCTTACGCTCCCTACAATCTGCGGCTTCCGGTAAGGGAGAAATGGAATTGCAGTCTTAAATGCTGTCTGGAACGTTCTGCACCAGACTTTTCTAAATGGGTTCATGGTGATATTCGTCCTTTCATTACATTGTTTTTTTCATTAATATGAGGGGATGGTAGTGAATCGGAACATTTTCCCAAAAATCAATATAACAAGCCGTTAATTGTTTGTCAATAGCGTATTCGGTGTGGTATGATTGAGTTCTAAAGGAAAGATATAATATGATACAAGCGTCAAAAGGTCACGCGTTTCATACTTGCATGAAAAAGCATGACTTTGGGACGCGTAAAACACCGAGAAGTAGCCATTTTTCGTAGAAAAATGAACGGATTCGAGGTGTTTTGGGATTGTGAGAGTGCGTAAGCACGGAACAATCCGTGTATCAGAAGCGTTAAAACACCTTTTGACGCTTACATCATAACAAATGTTGGGAGGAAGAGTATGGAAGTGAAAAAGATAACCTGCAGCGGCTGCAGTAATATGTGCTACCTGGATGTTATTCTGAAGGACGGAAAGGTATACGAGGTGTCAGGAGGAGGATGCAGGAGGGCAGAAATTAGCGCAAAGAGACAGCTTGAAGAAACGAAAAAGTGATTGGGGACGGGGCATTTTTAAAAATGCCCCGTCCCCAAACGGGATGCTATCAGTTACAATAACCTACAAATTATCGGCTCTGCGTCTTAGCGTCTGGCTTTTTGATAAAAGTTACTCTTCCATGTTCTATATTGATTAAAGTTTCCGTCTTACACTTTGGACAGAACAAAGGGAAATTTACCAGTTCCGTATCTTTTCGCACTTTAGTTCGTGTCTTATTATTGCAAATGGGGCATAATACCCATGACTGCATTTCCATTGAACCCCCCTTTTTTTATTTTAAAGAAACATTAAATTCATCCGTATATATAACATCACATCGGAATCCTTCGGTTACTGTTCACACTGGACTTTGCATTTACTGCAAAGTCTGTAAGAAAATGATTCAGGTGTGAGCAAATCCCATTTGTAAAGCGAATTTTAAGTGGATTTGCGAATGTTACTGGTCCGGAGTGAACAGTAACACATCCTTTGTGAAACAGCTCTATTTTAGCATTGCCTAAAGATTGACAAATAGTTGGGGGGGGGGGTATAATCGAAAAGTAAATATAGATTATGGAGGAAGAGCAATGAAGAAAATGACAGCTTACAGAAAGACGGCATTGCTGCTTGCTGCCGTGATGAGCATGAGCTTATGCTCAGGATTCACTACTGGTGCGCAGGAAGTGGCTGGGAAAACAGATAATCCGAATGTGGGGGAGATTAGCGGTACAATCCCTAATGTGAAGGCAACATGGGACTGTGTTTGGTTCGGGAGTTACCCACAGGCGGAGATTGTAGAATCCGCAGAGAGCTATGCCGCAGTAGAGCAAAGTATTTTGGAAGACGGCGACATCATAGAAGATGCCGGGCTGTATCAGAGTCTAAAGAATGCCGAAGACGGTCAATGGGAAGGGGGAGATATTACATTAGACGGACAAAAATACCGAAGGATAAAATCAAGTGATGTAGTCGGTCTTCGGCTCGGAACTGTGGATTATAAGTGGGAGAGTGATGATACTTCGTATCATTATTTTAAATATGAGCCTGTGAAATGGCGGGTATTAAAGGTAGATGGGAATCAGGCGTTCCTTCTTTCTGATACCGCGCTGGATACTCAGGTACATGGCACACCAGTTCAATGGGAAGGCTGTGGTATCCGAAGGTGGCTGAATGGAAATACGACCGAGAATGACAAGCTCTACGTAACAAAAAGTTTTATTGAAAGTGCATTTGATGAAAAGGAAAAAGCGGCCATTGTAGAGTCGGATGTAGAGAATGCCCCTAATTCTGAATACTTGACCAGTGGAGGAAGTGATACGAAAGATAAGATTTTTCTCTTGTCAGAATCAGAGATAAGCGAGGACAGTGCAAGAGCTTATGGGTTTGGGATACCGGCGGGCGAATCTGCGGCAACTCGCAAGAGTAAGAGCAGCACTTATGCAAAGGCGATGGGAATACAGTTCAAGGCGACGGATACAGCTAAGGGCTTCAGCCCGTGGTGGCTGCGTACGCCGGGTTACAAGGCTTATTCATCAAGGAGCATGGAGACGGGAGAGGTAGGCAGTGATGTCAGAACGATAGATGTGACGACTGGTGTACGGTCTGCGCTGAATCTTGATCTGTCTTCTGACAGCGGCGCCTGTTATGCCGGAAAGGTGTGTTCTGACGGAACAGTGGAAGAGACAACGGCGGAAGACAATGAAGCAATCGACAATCTTGGCAATCCAAAGACACAGTATGCTTCCGGGAAGATTGGAACCAGATTAAAAGCTCCAATAACAAAAGAGGGTTTGAATGGAGTGGAGACGGCAATATGGGACTGCGTCTGGTTCGGTAGCTATCCGCAGGCAGAAGTTGTTGCATCCGCAGACGCTTATACCGCTATAGCTCAAGAGAGACTGGAAGCTGTTGAGCTTATAGAAGATGCCGGATTATATAAGAAACTGACAGATGCTCAAGATAACGACTGGGAAGGAAATGATATTACATTAGACGGGGAAAGATACCGCAGGATAAAGAAAGATGATGCTACGTATCGCGGTGGAAGTCATTATAAATGGGAAGATGATGCTACGTACCACTATTTTAAATATGAACCAATCAAGTGGCGGGTATTGAATGTGGATGAGGAGCGGGCGTTCCTTTTGGCGGATGTTGCACTGGACACGCAGGTATATAATGTTCCACAGGAAAATTCTAAATGGGAAACGAGCGGGATTCGAAAGTGGCTGAATGGACATGAGCTAACGAGTGACCCTGAGAAAACGTTTTACAAAAGTAAAAGTTTTATTGAGAGCGCATTTACTGAGGAAGAAAAATCGGTAGTAGAGGTTACGGATGTGGTGAACGCTCCTGCTTCTGGCTCTGAATTGGAGGGAGGAAATAACACGCAAGATCAGATTTTCTTCTTGTCGGAATCGGAAGCGAGCGGGGAAAGCGCAAAAATTTATGGATTTGGAATTAAGAAAGACGCTCTGACACCGGTACGTAAGAGTAAAAGCAGCACTTATGCCAAGGCAATGGGAGCCATGTTTGATTCACAAGAGGTGGGTAAAGACGCCTGCTATTGGTGGTTGCGTACGCCGGTTGAAAATACTAAAGTGTCGGATGTCTCTAGCCCCGGTATGTTTTCTACATTTCCGATTTCAGGTACAAATGCAAGTGTGCGCAGTGCGCTGAACCTTAATCTGACTTCTGAACACCATGCTTATTATGCGGGGAGAGTAAGTTCAGATGGGCTAGAGATTGAGGTGGCAGCCGAAGACAAAAAAGAATTTCTAAGACCCGGAGAAAGTGTGGATGACGGAGACGATGGAAACGGCGGAGACGACGGAAACGATGGAAACGGCGGAGACGATGGAAACGGTGGAGATGACGGAAACGGCGGAGACGACGGAAACGGTGGAGACGATGGAAACGGCGGAGACAACGGAAACGGCGGAGACGATGGAAACGGCGGAGATGACGGAAACGGCGGGGACGATGGAAACGGCGGAGACAACGGAAACGGTGGAGATAATGGAAACGGCGGAGATGACGGAAACAACAGTGGCAATGGAGATGATGGGAACAACGGCGGCAATGGAAATGGCGGAGACAACAATACGCCGGGGAGCGGTTCATCGGATACAACAAATCCGCCGGCAGGAACAAACAAGCCGGTAAAAGTTTCCAGGATTACGCTTTCCGGAATCTCAAAACAGATTGCTGCCGGAAAGAAGATAAAGCTTACTGCAAGGTTTATACCATCTAATGCTTCCAACAAAGCAATCACATGGAAGTCCGGCAATACAAAAGTTGCAACGGTAAACAGCGCCGGTATCGTCACGATGAAGAAGAACTCCGGCGGAAAGTCAGTGACTATCACAGCAACGGCCAGGGACGGTAGCGGAGTGAAAGCTGCTTATAAGATAAAGTCCATGAAAGGTGCGGTAAAGAAGATAGCCATATCCGGAAAGAAGTCTGTGAAGGCAGGAAAGACGCTGAAACTGAAAGCCAAAGTCACGGCAGCAAAGCAGGCGAATAAGAAGGTTAAGTGGTCAAGCAGCAATAAAAAGTATGCAGTCGTAAGCAGCTCCGGCAAAGTAAAAGCGCTGAAAGCAGGAAAAGGCAAAAAAGTGAAGATTACTGTTATGGCAACGGACGGAAGCGGCAAAAAGAAGTCGGTAACAATCAAGATTAAATAGTATTGGGGGAAAGGTAATGAAAAGATTTGTAACCAGTAAGATAACAGCCCGGCTGCTTACAGCGGCGGTGTGCATGAGTTTATGTACAGCCCCCGCGGTTAATGCACAGGAAGCTGACGGGAGTGGGCTGAGCAACCCAAAGATTGAAAGTGATGCTTCCGCAGAAAATGACAAGAAAGTGACCTGGGACTGCGTCTGGTTCGGAAGCTACCCCCAAGCGGAGGTGGTGGCTTCGGCGGATAGTTACAGGGCTGTAGTAAAGAGCATGTTAGTCAAGGGAGACCTTATAGAAGACAGCGCACTGTATGAGAAGCTGCAGGAGGCTTCTGGGTGGGATGCCAATAATGATATTGAGATAGACGGGAACAAATACCGCAGGTTGAAAAAGGAAGATGCTACATCCTCAACAACGATAGAGGGGAATCCTGATGTGGAAGAGGACACCGAATCATATTATAAATGGGAACATTCTGACCCATACCATTATTTCAAATATGAACCGATTAAATGGCGGGTGCTGAAGGTGGAGGGCAGCAAGGCATTCCTCCTTTCTGATGAAGTGTTGGATAACCAAAACTATAATGCAAAGTTTGAGGGAGTAACATGGGAGACCAGCACAATCCGGAGCTGGCTGAATGCCTACGGTGTGTCATCCAATAAAGCGGGGATTGATTACAGCAGCAAAAGCTTTATCGGCAGCGCATTTTCTCTTGAGGAGAGGGCGGCGGTTGTAGACACGACCGTGGTAAACAGTGATAACAAATATGAAGTAGACGGAGGGAATGATACGACAGATAAGTTGTTCCTTCTGTCAGAATCAGAAGTTGATGGGGACGGCGCAGCAGCCTATGGATTAAATATCAATAATAAAGCCCGTAGAGGTAAGTGCACCATCTACGCAAGGGCGATGGGAACGTATACGGTGCTTTGGGACAAGGATGAGGGCAATAACACCGGTGGATGGTGGTGGCTGCGCTCGTTGTGCCCGCCGCTGAACAGTGGTGATATTAATAATAATGCTGGATGCATACTGCCCGTGGGAGCCGTTCATATTTATGGCAGCCATGTCTACAGCAGCTATTGTAATAATGGAGTGCGGGTTGCTATGAATCTGGATCTTTCAGCCAAGCGCCATACCTATGCGGGGACGGTGGACTCCAATGGGAAAGAAGATGAAAGTCGGAAACCGGATGACACGCCGGGGAGCGGCTCATCCGATACAACAAATCCGCCGGCAGGAACAAACAAGCCGGTAAAAGTTTCCAGGATTACGCTTTCCGGAATCTCAAAACAGATTGCTGCCGGAAAGAAGATAAAGCTTACTGCAAGGTTTATACCATCTAATGCTTCCAACAAAGCAATCACATGGAAGTCCGGCAATACAAAAGTTGCAACGGTAAACAGCGCCGGTATCGTCACGATGAAGAAGAACTCCGGCGGAAAGTCAGTGACTATCACAGCAACGGCCAGGGACGGTAGCGGAGTGAAAGCTGCTTATAAGATAAAGTCCATGAAAGGTGCGGTAAAGAAGATAGCCATATCCGGAAAGAAGTCTGTGAAGGCAGGAAAGACGCTGAAACTGAAAGCCAAAGTCACGGCAGCAAAGCAGGCGAATAAGAAGGTTAAGTGGTCAAGCAGCAATAAAAAGTATGCAGTCGTAAGCAGCTCCGGCAAAGTAAAAGCGCTGAAAGCAGGAAAAGGCAAAAAAGTGAAGATTACTGTTATGGCAACGGACGGAAGCGGCAAAAAGAAGTCGGTAACAATCAAGATTAATTAGCATGATCGGAGGGAAAGCAATGAAAAAACGTGTAGTTAATAAGATGCTCGCTTTGCTGATGTCGGTGATGATGTGCGCAGGGTTATGCCCGGGCTTCTCTGTCAATGCACAGGAAGTTACCGGGAGAGCAGCTCACAGTCTGAAAAACCCGGATGGAGATGTTGACCCCAATGCAATCGGGGGATACAGGACGACATGGGATTGCATCTGGTTCGGAAGTTATCCGCAGGCAGAGATTGTTGAGTCGGCGGAAGACTATGCAGAAGTACATAAAAGCGCGCTGAAAAGCGGCGATATTATAGAAGATGCGCAGTTGTATCAGGAACTAAGCACGAGAGATAATTCAGAGTGGGATGAGAATAATGATATCGTAGTGTACAACGAGACATACCATAGGATGTCATGGTATGACACTCCACAGCTTCCGCATGAAAAAGAAACGTTTTATCAATGGACGACACAAGGCGCTAAATATCATTATTTCAAATATGAGCCTGTGAAATGGCGTGTGTTAAAAGTAGATGGAAATCAGGTGAAGCTGTTGTCGGATATAGTGCTGGACGCGCAGCAATATAACAGCGAGGTGACAGAAAATGTGACATGGGAAAACAGTACCATTCGGAGCTGGCTGAACGGAGAGTTTTTTAACCGGGCATTTTCCCAGGAGGAACAATCAGCAGTAATCGATACTAACGTAACAAGCACTGACGGAGGAAACAATACGGCAGACAAGATATTCCTGCTGTCAAAGGAAGAAGTAACAGACAGCAGTGAAGGATTTGAACCGCGCGAACAGTACCAGTCTGAGACACGTTTGAGCAAAAGCAGCACCTATGCAAAGGCAATGGGATTATATTTTTGTACAGATAAGTCTGACGGTGGGTTTGATGTAGGAGGGAGCAGTTGGTGGCTGCGTACGCCGGCAGGTTGCACTGCCAGTGCAGGTTTGATTAGTTCAGAAAGAGGTGAAAACGTAGCGATTCTGGGCGTGGGTGTACGTGTCGGCCTGAACCTTGAATTGTCATCTAATCATTACACCTATGCCGGGAAAATATGTTCAGATGGAACAGAGAGCGCTCCGGACAGCGGGGACGACGGGGACGGCGGAGATGATGGAGGCGGCAATGGCGGAATCAGCCTGAACAATCCAAAGATTGTAACGGATTCCGGTATGAAAGCAGGGCAGAAGGTAACCTGGGACTGTGTCTGGTTCGGGAGCTATCCGCAGGCGGAAGTTGTGCCGTCCGCAGATAATTATACCTCTGTATATAAAAGCCTGATAAGAAGCGGAGATATCATAGGAGACAGCAGCCTGTATAATAAGCTTAAAAATGCGCCGGAATCTCAGTGGAATGCGATCAATGATATTACAATTGACGGAGAGAAATACCGCAGGTTGGAGCGGAGTGAAGCGCATGGCGGAGTGAATAGCGGATATGGTTATTATAATTGGTCAGAAAATGAACCATATCACTATTTCAAATACGAGCCGATTAAATGGCGGGTACTGAGAGTAGACGGGAATCGGGCGCTCCTTCTGGCTGAACAGGGGTTAGACAATCAGTATTATAATTACCCATGTGATTCTGTAACATGGGAAACAAGTATGATGCGAAGCTGGCTGAATGGCTATGGGAAAACATCCAATCAAGCGGGAAGGTATTACGGAGGAACAAGCATAGACAGCCGCAATTTTATTAACACTGCATTTACTAAGGCTGAAAGGTCAGCGATAGAAGACACTACTGTAGTAAACGCTGACAATATCCAGAATAAAACCGAGGGAGGAAATGACACGACAGATAAGATATTCCTCCTGTCAGAATCGGAAGTATATGGGGACAGTGCAAAAGCTTATGGGTTCACATCATCGGCCAGAATAAAAGACGAAGGGCGCACAAGTCAGGGCAGTATCTACGCAAAGGCGTTGGGAATATGCATGGAGAAAAGTGAAGGCATTAGCACCTGGTGGCTGCGTTCGCCGGGAGACCGTCCGAACCGTGTCGCATATGTATGCAGAGAAGGAGACGTCATCGGCAGTCTCATAGAGGGAGAGCCTGACCACATGGACGGCAGTACTATGAGCGGATACAAGGCCGTACGTCCTGCCTTGAATCTAATAATATCATCTAATTGCTATACGTCTGCGGGTACAGTAAGTTCCGGTAAGATGGATAACGATACAAACAGCGGCAAACCCGGCAATTCGGGAACAACAGATACAGGTACGGTTACGGAAAAGCCGCCGGTGAAGGTCTCTAAGATTACACTTTCCGGAATCTCAAAACAAATCGCTGCCGGAAAGAAGATAAAGCTCACCGCTAAGATTACGCCTTCCAATGCAGCCAACAAAGCAGTTACATGGAAGTCAAGCAACAAAAAAGTTGCAACTGTAAACAGCGCCGGCGTTGTCACTATAAAGAAAAAAACCGGCGGAAAGTCGGTGACGATCACAGCAACAGCCAAAGACGGCAGCAAAGTGAAAGCTACCTATAAGATAAAGTCCATGAAAGGCGTGGTAAAGAAGATAACTATATCCGGAAGCAAGTCCGTGAAGGCAAAAAAGACGCTGAAACTAAAAGCGAAAGTCACAGCCACAAAGAAAGCGAATAAAAAGCTTAAGTGGACGACCAGCAATAAAAAATACGCGACCGTAAGCAGTTCCGGCAAAGTAAAAGCGCTGAAAGCAGGAAAAGGCAAAAAAGTAAAGATTACTGCTATGGCAACGGATGGAAGCGGTAAAAAGAAATCCGTGACAATCAAAATAAAATAGCATAACATATAAAATCAGCAGGGTATCGGGAAAGATATGATATCCTGCTGATTTTGCATACTGGAGATTCCGGCATCCCTTGATCTGAATCAGCATGAAGAATTAGGCGGGCTTGGAGTTGACTTCGGAGAAAGTGAGGCCGTGGCGATTGCTCCGAATGTATTTGCCGGAAGTGAGGACATCACAGAAGTTGTACTGCAGCATACGATTCAGGAAGGAACCTTCCAAAACTGCGGTAAATTAAACAGTGTGAAGCTGGGGGAAGTGGTATCTGCAATAAGTAGCAGGGTAGATGCATAAGGTGACTTGGGACGGGGCATTTTTAAAAATGCCCCGTCCCCAATTGCTATTCCTTTATATCTCATGCTATAATTCTTAAGGAGAAACAATGATGGCAGGCTATAGACGATAACAGACTAAACAATATTTGGAGTGTATGCAATGATTTCGGAAACAACATCAAGAGGTACTCAGCAAAAGATTTTCAAAAATGACAGGATATATAAATTCAATCATTTTGGATATGAGGACATAGCAGAGGTATTGGTAAGCAGACTAGAAGCCTTTGTATGTGGCATTGATTATATAGATTATAATTTTGACTGTATTGATAATAAGCCAGTATGCTATTCAAATAGTTTTAAACTTCCTGGATGCCAGGAGATTACACTATACAGACTGCTAAATTATTTTGAGGATTTTTCAGCATTGAAAATGTCCTGCTCAGGAAAAGAGTACATGAATTTAATTGAGGACAGAGTTTTTCAGCTTACAGGTCTGAATATTCATGGGTATCTTGCCAAGATAATCATGTTGGATAGTATTACTCTGAATGAAGACAGACATTTAAATAATATATCTGTAAGGCGTATGGAAAAGGGGGGCTTTGAGGTTATGCCTATATACGATAATGGGATGTCACTGTTAGCGGATATAAAAAGATATCCCTTAAGCATAGGATATAATTTTCAAGTAGGTATGGTAAAGGCGAGGCCATTTGATGATTCATTTAAGCAACAAGTGGAGTTGTTTCAGGATGCCGGGCTTCTAAAGATAGATATAGAAGCTTTTTATAAAGATTTGACAGAGGCGGAAGCTGGCTGGTATAGATTTTTTGACGGAAGGTCGCAGATGTATGAAAGGGCAAAAGGAGTTTTGTTAAGTCAGCTAGAGAGAATGGAGGGAATCTCATGGGTAAGGAGATAGAGTTTGATTATATGTTGGAAGATAAGGTGATGACCAGTATTAGATTCAATCCGATTACAGGCGTGGTACATTTTAGGAATCTGACATCAGAGCCCGTATGCAAGGCATTTGGCAATAGAAAGTCTGTTTCTGAAGATGATGTAAATGATTTGCTTGAAAGCAGATGCTTTGAGGAGGGAAGAGCAGATTGTGATAAATTATTACGTGATTTGGATATTGAATTTTATAATCCGCTGCTAATTGTAAGAAAGACGCATGGCGTAATGATCCATGATGATTTTTGGATACGGTTTGCAGGGGAAAATATAACTTATGAAGAAGCAAGATGGTTTGCTGAATTGGGGACGGGGCATTTTTAAAAATGCTCCGTCCCCAATTGTTTTAAAACAGGCCTGGAAAATATTGACAAAATCATAGGGGGGGGGGTAAAATAGAGAGGGATATTATAACTGGCAGGATGAGAATAGATATGAGACAATATCAGATAAGCGCAGAGACAAATATCGGAAATACAAGATTCAATAATGAAGATAATGTATTCTGCAATGGTTTTTATAAAGAAAAGAAAGAAAGTAATTTCTCCTATAATGGATGTTTGCAGCCGGATGTGCTGAATGTTGCCGGTGTATTTGACGGCATGGGCGGATTCAGCAACGGTGAGACGGCGTCTGGCATAGCTGTCAGGATGTTGGGAAGATACATGGAACTGGCCAGGGCAGAGGCATCCACATTTCAGCCAGGTTTTATATTTTCGCAAATGAACGAGGCTATATGTAAGGAGGCAGCCCGGATTTCAAAGAAAATGGGAAGCACGGCTGTTCTCTGGGTCTGTGAGGACGGTCTTGTCCGCATCAGTAATCTGGGTGACAGCAGAGGATACCTGTTCAGGGGTGGGAGGCTTAGTCAGCTCTCTGTGGACCACACAGAAGAGAACAGTATGCTTGAACTTCAGAAAAAGCTTGGTATGGCAGAGAAGCTTAGTACATCAAAGCGCAAAAATATACTAACGCAGCACCTTGGAATCGAGGAAGAGGAATTTATTTTAGAACCGGCTGAATCGGAGCTGCTTAAGGTGCAGGAAGAGGATATCTTCCTCCTGTGCAGCGACGGGCTGACAGGAGTGTTGGGGGATGAGGCGATTCGGGATATTTTATGCCGGGAAGAGAAGCTTGAGGAGAAGAAACGAGTACTCATAGATGAGGCATTAAAAAACGGAAGTAGAGATAACATTACAGTTGTATTAATAAAAATGTGAAGGTAACTATAGGTCTGCGCACTGCGCTGGACGTGAGAAATTGATTCAGGTGTGCAAAAATCCATCGCTGGAGGGTGGTTTAAATGGATTTTTCATATAACTGTGAAGACACTGAACAGCTATATATAAAGGATGAGGATGAAAAGATGCAGACAGGAGATGTATGGAACGGCTGGAAAATCGACCGGTTTTTAGGTGAAGGTACTTTTGGAAAGGTATATCGTATTGTGAGGGAGGAATTTGGCCATACGTATGAGGCAGCTCTGAAAATACTTGAGATCCCACAGAATCAGTCAGAGGTTGAATCTGTTAAGAATGAAGGGATGAATGATGAGAGCATTACATATTATTTTCAGAGTATCGTAGAAGATTTCGTCAATGAATTTGCATTGATGTCAAAGCTTAAGGGAAACTCGAACATTGTCAGCTATGAAGATCACCAGGTTATTGCGAGGACGAATGAATTCGGGTGGACGGTTTATATCCGGATGGAGCTTCTGACGCCGCTTTATAAATATCTGAAAGATCACACCCTGACTATACGAGAGGTAATTCAGCTTGGCATTGATATGTGCCAGGCTTTAGAAGTGTGCCAGAAATACAATATCATTCACCGGGATATTAAGCCAGAGAATATTTTCGTATCGGATCTGGGGAAATTTAAGCTGGGCGATTTTGGTATTGCCAGGCAGTTGGAGAAGACTTCGTCTGGTCTGTCTAAAAAGGGAACCTATATGTATATGGCGCCAGAGGTCTACAAGGGATTTCCCTACAATTCGACAGTGGATATCTATTCGCTTGGAATCGTGCTATACCGGTTCTTGAATAACAACCGCACGCCATTTATGCCGCCTGCTCCTGACCCCATCCGGTATTCAGATAAGGAGAATGCCAATATACTTCGTCTGAGTGGTAAGGAAATGCCTGCTCCGGCAAATGCGGAGGGGAGACTTGCAGAGATTATTTTAAAGGCATGTGCGTACAACCCGTCTGACAGATATGACAGCGCTGCAGATATGAAACGTGCACTGAAGTCAATTGCGTATTCTGAGATGGAAGCCAGGCTTATTTACCCGGAGGGAGATAAGCTCTCTAATACAAGTCTGACCTATCTGACTGGCAGTGTGAAGCAGGAAAAGTCAGAGCTTGATGATGCGATGGGGTTTGACGAGGCAGGGCTTGAGGATATAGATGACACCGGAACGGTATACCTGTTTGGGACACCGCGTCAGGAAAATGAGAAGAAAAGTGAGGAGAAACAGGCGAAGCACGGTGCAGAGGAAACAGAGCACCGTGATGCAGAAGAAGCAAAGTGCGAAGCAGAAGAGGCTGCGAGACAAGAGACAGAGAAAGTAGCACATCGTAAAGCGGAAGAAGCAGTACATCGTGAGGTGGAAGAAAAGGCAAAACGTGATGCGGAGGAAGCAGCAAGGCGTGAAGTAGAGGAAAAGGCAAAACGTGATGCAGAAGAAGCAGCGCATCGTGATGCGGAAGAAAAGGCAAAACGTGATGCGGAAGCAGCAAGGCATGAAGCAAAAGAAGTAGAAGAAGCGGCAAAACGTGATGCAGAAAAGGCGGCACGTGAGGCAGAGGAAGAGAAAAAACGTAAAGTCTTAGAAAGGGAAGAAAAGGCAAAACGAAAGGCGGCAGAGAAAGAAGAAGCTAGAAAGCGTGAAGCAGAAAAAAAAGAAGAAGCCGGGAAGCGAGAGGAAGCAGAAAAGGAAAAAGCTAGAAGGCATGAGGCAGAAGATGCAGCAAAGCATAAAGAGAAGGAAAGATCAGAACAGAAAGCAAAGGAGCCATCAGAACGAAAAGCAGGAGAACAGAAAAAGAGCCGGCTAGTAAATAAAAAAGTAATAGCAGCCGGTGTTGCTGTGTTTGTGATTGGTGCAGCTGCCGTTGCAGGAGGAATGAAGCAACGGCAGGAATCATTAAAATGTGAGATGCCTGACATTGTAAATATGTCCGAAAGCGAGGCGAAGGAGGCATTGAAAAAGGAAGAGCTGACTCTTGTATTTTCAGAGGATTACTCCGATACAGTAGAAAAAGGCCATATCATTTCGCAGGACCACAAGGCTGGCGAGACATTGCAGAAGGGTATGGAGATTAAGGCAGTCATCAGCAAAGGCGCACTTACTGCTGTTCCTGAGCTTGCAGGTGTATCAGGCGAAGATGCAAAGGTAAAGGCAGAGGCCCAGGGCTTAAGCGCAGAGGTGAAGGAGGAGGTATACTCCGACCAGGTGGCAAATGGCATGGTAATCAGCCAGGAGCCCGCGGCAGGAAGTAAGGTAGAGGAAAACAGCAAGGTTTATATTGTTGTCAGCAAGGGGATTGAGAAGGTAGAAGTACCGTCACTGAAAAATCTGTCTGAAAAGGAGGCAAAGAGCAGATTAAAGGAAGCCCGGCTTAAGTATAAGAAATCTAAGAGTACTTACAGTGATTCCGTGAAAAAGGGAAAAGTCATTTCGCAGGATATTAAGGCAGGAAAAAAAATAGACAAGAATAGTACCGTTACGGTGGTAATCAGTAAAGGAAAGAAACCGGCTCCGAAGGCAGATCCGGTACCGATGGATACCGTGCAGGATACGCCTCAGCAGACAACTCCTGTGTATCCTCAGCAGCCGGCTGCTCCGTCCCATGGGAGCGGAGGAGGAAATTCGTCAGGAAACAGCAGCGGTGGCGGAGATGAGGGTGACAGCCTCGAATCATGGGATTTGGTGAATTAGGCGATGCAAAAAACGAGAGGAGGGGAGTCATGGAAAAGAAAACAGTGCCAATCATAATAAGTTCAGTAATCTTGATGATAAGTGCCGTGTTATTGCCAACAGCGTTGCAAGTATCGGCCAGTGAACCGGAGAAAAAAACAGATGTATCAAACACTTTCCAGACTGCAGAGGGCAGAACCCTGGCAAATCCCAGGATTATAAAGGATGACAGTATGATGTCGGGGCAAAAGGTAACATGGGACTGTATCTGGTTTGGGAGTTATCCCCAGGAGGAGGTGGCAGGCTCAGATCCCCTGTATAGCACCTTACAGAGGGTAACAGAGTGGGACAACCTTGGAGATACTACACTGGAGGGCATCAGATACCGCAGAATAAAGAAAGGTGATGCGACTTTTGCAACATCAGATTCTTCACATTATGACTGGGCCGATGAGGACACCTGGCACTACTTCAAATATGAACCAATTAAATGGAGAATATTAAAAGTAGAAGGAAATCAGGCGCTCCTCCTGTCAGATATAGCATTGGATGACCAAAGGTATAATCTGGCCAATGAGAAAATAACATGGGAAACCAGCACTATACGAAGCTGGCTCAATGGATACGGAAGTTCTGCTAACGCACAAGGGATTGATTATAGCAGTAAAAATTTCATAAATAGTGCTTTTACGGCTGAGGAAAGGGCTGAAATTGCAGATACGGAAGTAATGAACCTGGATAATATCAGCCATGGGACAGCAGGCGGCAACAACACAAGAGATCAAGTGTTCCTTTTATCAGAAGCAGAAATGTATGGGAGTGATGCATTGGTTTATGGTCTGGCATCATCAAAAGAGATCTATGACGAAGCACGGAGATGTAAGAGCAGTGCATACACAAAGGCAATGGGGTGCTATATAGACCCAAGTGATACATATGGGGGTAATTGCTGGTGGTGGTTGCGCTCGCCGGGCAATTGTCCTGAAAATGCGGCATTTGCACATTACTACGGTTTCGTCAGTGATGACGGCGGAGCTGTTGACTATCGCAGTCTCGGTGTGCGCGCCGCCCTGCGTCTTAATCTGTCATCCAATGTATGGAAAGATGCAGGAGCAGTTGCCACGGAAGAAGGAGAAACATTTTTTCAGATAACATACAATGCAAATGGCGGAAGCAGAGCACCCGGGCCACATTTAAAGAATTCAGGCTTATCATTGTCATTAAGCAGTATGAAGCCAGTGCGTTATGGATACACCTTTTTAGGCTGGTCCAAAAACAATGCGGCTACAACAGCATATTATAAGGCAGGAGACGAATATAAAGAAAACGACAATGCAGTACTCTATGCCGTTTGGGAAAAGGATCATGCGGTGAACATCCCGGCAGAAAATGTTACAAAGACAAAAAATCCCCAAAGGATAACAACAAAAGCATCTGTTTTCACAAAGGCATACGGATCCAAAGCCTTTTCACTTGGCGCAAAGGCAGGCGGCGGAGCAAAGCTGACATACAAATCATCGAACTTCAAAGTAGCCAAAGTATCAGACTCAGGCAAAGTAACTGTGAAAAAATACGGAACCGTAAAGATCACAATCCGTGCAGAAGCAACGAAGGAATATCAGTCTGCAGCAAGGACAGTTACTGTAAAAGTAGTGCCAAAAGCAGTGTCTTTGAAGTCCGTAAGATCTCCATATGCAAGAAAAATGGAGATCTCATGGAAAAGGAACAAAGATGCATCAGGTTATGAAGTATATTTGTCAAAGAGAAAAGACTTCAAGAAATGGACTGTGAAACGTTCTATTAACAAGAGTAAGAGCTTTTATTCCATAAGCAATTGCGAAACGAAAAGCACTTATTATATAAAAATCCGTGCTTACAAGAAAGTCGGAAAAACAAAATACTACGGGGGATGGAGCAAAGTCAAGAAAGTGAAAATCAAATAAGAGCATTTTTATGTAATTTTGAATCCTGCTTCTCCCGGAAGGCTTCCTTCCTTTGGTTTGTTACTATTACAATTGGCTTTATGCTCCGGACGAATAAACTTGGTGTTACTTCCGTCATCCGTGACCTATTATGTAAGAATACGTTTTTATGTAAAAGTTGGAAGAAAGAAATACTATGGAGCATGGTGTAAAGCGAAAAATATGAAGATAAAGTAAGAGAAGGAGATACATTAATGAATAGAATAATATTTAATAGAGAAGTTAAAGCGAAAAAGAGAATAGGAAGATTTGTTACATTGAAAAAAATGGTGCTTCAAACTTTCATTATCATGAATTTTATAATCTTGTATAGGGTAAATGATATATATGCATACGAAGATCCAAATAGCTGTTGGACCAATTTTTCAAATATAAATGTAACGCAGGCTTCGGGATGTGAAGCACAAGGAGTATATAACTATTGTACATTTTATGCTAATTTTTGGAATCCTAATGGAAATATTCATTTACGTTCTGCACATGTAAAAATATATAAAAATGGTTCGCTTATGGCAGAAAAATCAAGTTATTCATCCGATAATAGTCATTATTTTAATTGGACATCTATAAGTTTTTATTTTGAAGAAGCTGGTACATATACTGTCGAAAAATGGGCGACAACTTTAGATGGTGAAACTTTAAATTGGGATGAAGGAACAATGATTGTACATGATATTTCGCAGTGCGGAACGAACTTAGATCTATCAAAGAGTAGCGTATATTTAAATATGACAGGAACATACACAACAAGTGTTGTATCTACTGTATCAGGAATTAAACCAGATAAATACTCTATACAATTTGAAAAATCGAATTCTAATGTTTCATGTAGGTGGGGGGATTGGTATACTGACTCAAATGGAAATAGAGCATGTAGCTTAAATATAACAGGAAATAATGCCGGTAATACAACAATAACTGTTAATTTTAAAGAAAAAAATACGGGAAAAGTTATTACATCCAAAACAATATCGGTAGAAATTGGACCAAATTATAATGTTTATTATAATTCTAATGGAGGAATAGGAGAACCATCAAGTCAAACAAAACCATATGGAGTCACATTAGAATTAAGCAATACAAAACCAACAAGGACAGGACATAAATTTAAAGGCTGGTCAACGAGCAGTACAGCAACAGTTGCAACATATCTGCCTGGAGAAAGTTATACAGCAAACAGTGGAACAACATTATATGCAGTATGGGAGAAAGAAACATATGATGTGTATTACAATGCTAATGAAGGAACAGGAGCTCCATCAACACAAACGAAATATTATGGAACAACGTTAACATTAAGTGACAAAGAACCGACCCGTACAGGCTATACATTTTTGGGCTGGTCTACAGACAGGAATGCGGAAAGCGCAGTATATGATGCAGGTGGGTCATATACGGATAATATATCAGCAACTCTGTACGCTATATGGAAAATCAATACATATACCGTAACATATGACGCAAATGGAGGAACAGGAGCACCGTCGGCACAGATAAAAACCTATGGTCAGCCACTGATACTAAGCAGTGAAATTCCGGCACTTTCAGGCTATACATTCCTCGGCTGGTCTAAAAACAGCATAGCCGCAACTGCAGATTATCAGCCGGGAGACGAATATAAAGAAAACGATAATACAGTATTATATGCCGCTTGGAAGAAAGACGAGCCGGAAAACAAGATTCAGATAACATATGATGCAAACAATGGAAACGGGGCACCTGAGCCGCAGACAAAACAGCCGGATTCTTCTCTGAAATTAAGCGACAAAGAACCAACCCGCACGGGTTACACATTTTTAGGCTGGTCTACGGACAGGAATGCGGAAAGCGCGACATATGATGCAGGTGGAACATATACAGATGACACATCAGCAACTCTGTATGCCGTATGGAAAAAGAACGAGTCTGTCGTGAATCCCCCGTCAGACTCGGAAAATTCCGGAGGTAACCAGACAGGCGGTATTACGGATAAACCTGCAGGCAACAACAGCACTACAAAGATAAAAAAGCAACAGAAGATTACAACGCCATCTTCGGTCTACACCAAAGCATACGGCTCCAAAGCCTTTTCGCTGGATGCCAAAGCAGGCGGCGGAGCGAAGCTGGCATACAAATCAGCCAATGCCAAAATAGCTGGAGTATCAGGCACAGGAAAAGTAACCGTGAAAAAATACGGAAAAGTAAAAATTACAATCCGTGCAAAAGAGACAGAGGATTACAAAGCAGCTGTAAAAACCGTTACCGTAAAAGTAGTGCCTAAAGCAGTAGCCCTCAAATCCGTTTCATCACCTTCCGCGAAGCTCATGAAGATTTCATGGAAAAAGAACAAAGATGCCACAGGATACGAAGTCTATCTGTCAAAGAGAAGAGACTTTAAGAAGTGGACAATCAGACGCACCTACAAAAAAAGGATCTTGTCCCAGACATTGAGAAACTGCGAGAGCAAAAAAACCTATTATGTAAAAGTACGCGCCTATAAAAAGGTTGGCAAGACAAAATATTACGGGGAGTGGGGCAAAGTAAAGAAGGTGAAAATCAAATAAGAGTATGAATTCAGTTATGAAGACAATGATTAACAGTCGAAAGACAGTGGAAATAAAAAGGTGAACGGTTAGAAAATAATATATGGGAGGAAACACAATGAAGAAAAGAATGATAGCAATGTATGTCTGTCTGATTATGTTAATATCAGGTATAGCGCCTGCGGGAATGGAGACAACGGCGCACGCGGGTGAGACGAAAGAGACTTCCTGGTCTCCGAATCCTCCTGAGACCACTAATGAAAATGAGAATGGCAGGACCGTCAGCTGGGACAGTGTATGGTTTGGAAGCTATCCCCAGAGCGAGGTGAAGAGCACAGATCCCGTATACAGTGCCCTTGAGGCGGAAACAGGATGGGATGAAAACGGGGATGCCGTTGTCGACGGTGATAAATACCGCAGGATAAAACAAAGTGATGCGACCTATGTATATCCAGAGAATAAGATAGCCTATTATCAATGGGCTGATGCGGATACATATCATTATTTCAAATATGAGCCCATCAGATGGCGCGTGCTGAATATAGACTCAGATACGACAGGAAATATACTGCTTCTTTCGGATATCGTACTGGACAACCAGTTTTACCATGCAGATACGACAGAAGGCTGTGAGAGTGTAACATGGGAGACCAGTACCATACGAAGCTGGCTGAATGGTTATGGCAGTACAGTAAATGACCTGGGTATTAGCTACGAAAGTAAAAACTTTATTAACACAGCTTTTTCGTCTGATGAGAAAGCCGCGATTTCAGATACTAACGTAGTAAATAACGACAATCTGACATCAGGCACAGCGGGAGGAAATCCCACCACAGATAAAGTATTCCTTTTGTCAGAGGAGGAAGTATATAGAGGCAGTGCAATGTCTCATGGATTTGCAGTATCTTCGATTGTATGTGATGAGGCAAGAATATGTGGAGCCAGCACGTATGCATGGGCGATGGGGGTGTTTTTCATGAAACATCGTCAGGCCTCTTTGTGGTGGCTCCGTTCGCCGGGTTCCATAGAATTTAGTGCTGCATATGTGGATAATGATGGTATGGTTAATAGAGACGGAAAAACTGTTGACTATTATTCTACGGGTGTGCGTGCTGCCCTGAATTTAAATCTTTCATCTTTGAATAAGGTGTGCACAAAAGCAGATGTCGTGCAGGTTGAATCAACGGAGCCGGGTAATATGTTCCGGATTGACTATTATACCAATGGAGTAGAAAATGATCCGGCCTCACAGAAAAAGGAATACGGTGTCCCACTGACACTGACTACCGAGAAACCAACCAGACTGGGATATACATTCCTGGGATGGTCTGAAGATAGTAAAGCGACAAGCCCATCTTATGAAGCAGGAGGGGAATATACCGAAGAAAAAGATGCGGAGCTGTACGCTGTCTGGAAAGCCACTGTACCCGGGGATACCCTGACAGTAACGTACAATGCCAACGGAGGAAGCGAAGCTCCCGGCTCCCAGGTGAAGCAGAAGGGAGTTGCCTTAACACTAAGCGCTCAGAAACCAGTCAGAGCAGGCTATACATTTTTAGGCTGGTCTGCAGACAGAAAGGCAACGGCCCCGTCCTACAATGTGGGAGGGGAATATACGATTGATCAAGACATCACCCTCTATGCTGTCTGGGGAAAGACGAATACGGCAAATGTAAAGATGCCGCAGACGATTACAACTTCTGCTTACAGCTATACAAAGGCATATGGTTCAAAAGCATTCGCCCTCGGTGCGAGAACAAACGGAGGCGGAAAGCTTACTTATTCCTCATCCAATAAAAAGGTGGCAGCCGTGACATCAGGGGGAAAGGTATCTGTAAAGAAATACGGAACTGCGAAAATTACAATTAAGGCAGCAGCAACACAGAGCTTTCTGTCAGCATCGAAAACAGTTATAGTAAAAGTCGTACCCCAAAAAGTGACATTAAAGTCAGTGAAATCACCGTCATCCAGAACGATGGTCATCTCATGGAAAAAGAATAAAGATGCTACCGGATATGAGATCATGGCTTCGCCGAAAAAGAAATTTAACAGAAAGACACTCAGCCGTGAATATAAAAAGGTAACTTCGCGTTCCATCAGCGGCTGGAAAAGCAAAACGAAATATTATGTAAGAGTCCGTGCTTACAAAAAAATCGGGAAGACAAAGTATTATGGAGCATGGAGCAATGTCAGGTCAGCCAGAGTGAAATAAACCATGATACCTGGAGGCGGATAAATCCGCCTCCAGGTATCATCTAATGAAGATGAGAGAGAGGAACAGCACCCATGAACACATTATCAGGAATAGACATAGCGATCCTGGCAGCCGAGGCCATTGCCGCCGCCGGTCTGCTGACCGGTATCATCCTTTATTCAGGAAAGCTGAAAAAGCTGCGCCGGCAGAACTCCCTGAACCAGGAACGGATGCAGAAGAGTTCACTGGATGATATGCTGTCAAACGATAAATTAAAGAATGAAAAGCGGAGGTAACAGGCATATGAGTTTTGTAATATCAGTCTATTCCAGAAACGCATTCAAAGAATACCTGCTTCCCCCACTGAACAATGCAGACTATGCTGTCATGCTGCACAAGAATTTCTTCCATATTAAAAGTGACGTCAAAATCCGGCTGGAGGTCATAGACGAGAAATGGAAGTTTCTCCCGGACAGCCACTATCAGGTGAGAAAGAACAGACAGCCTTACTTTAATCATGCGCTGGCAGATCAGGACATTTTAGGCATTACCACGGCCAGCAGGGAAGAACTCACTGTCATTGTGAAGGAGATGACCTCTGTTTTCCACAGCTATGAAAAATTCCAGCTAAAGAGCCAGGCCGGGATCACGATCGGAAAGGATGGATCCAACGATATTGTCTACGATTACCAAAAGATGGTATCCAAGCTCCATGCCCAGCTGATGAAACAGGGGGAAGTCTGCCGGATCATCAATAAAAGCCCAAACGGTACTTATGTAAATTCTATGAAGGTAGAGGACGAAGCTTCATTATCTCTTGGAGATTACATCAACATTATGGGGCTTCATATCGTTTACCTGGGAAATGTTCTTGCTGTGGATACAGCGGGGAGCGGGGCATCCGTGAGCAATTCAAAGCTGAAGCCGGTGTCAGAGGATGAAAAGACTGTCTTTCTGAACCGGGAGCAGGAACTCTCAGAAGGAAAGATCCTGTATCACCGCGCGCCGAGAAGCTATGAAACGCCGGACACGGAGAGCATTGAGATTGAAGCGCCTCCCACATTGAACAAGATTAAGCAGCAGCCTCTTTACATGGTGATCGGCCCATCGGTCACCATGGCGCTTCCCATGCTGCTGGGCTGCGCGATGATGGTCTATGCTACAAACTCCTCAGGGGGAGGCTCAGGACTCTATATGTACTCAGGGCTTGTCATGTCCCTGTCCTCCGCCCTGATCGGTATTTTGTGGGCGTTAACGAATATACGCCAGCAGAAAAAGGAGGAAAAGGAGCAGGAGAACTACCGTTTTCAGACCTACAGCCAGTACCTGCTGGAAAAGACAGAGGACATTAAGGAAAAATATGACGAGACATCCCGGATGCTCGCTGACCGCTATCCCTCGGCAGCGCAGTGCCTGGAATACAATGAGAGCAACGAGGGCGGAGGAACCCTTTGGAACCGGAACCGTACCCATGAGGATTTCCTGATCCACCGGCTGGGTGTGGGGAACATTCCGTTCCAGATACCCATTGAGACTCCGAAAAGACGCTTCTCCCTTACAAGGGACGAGCTGGAGGAAAAGCCGGATTTTATTAAAAAAAATTATGAGACTCTTTATGACGTTCCTGTGACCATTAACCTTTTAGAGCACAATCTCATTGGTATCATCGGCGGGGAGGGAAAGAGCGGCGCTATCGATGCAGCAACGGCGCTGAGCGTGCAGATCGCAGCAGGGAACTGTTATACAGATGTAAAGCTGGGCTACATATATAATGGAGAGATGGCATCCGATTACGAAAAATGGGGATTTGCCAAATGGCTTCCCCATGTCTGGTCAGAGGACAGGAAGACGAGATTCGTGGCCTCAAATAAGGAACAGACAAGCGATGTCTTCTATGAACTCGCCAATATCCTGCGCGCCCGCGCGGAGGAAGCGTCGGTTCTGTCCGCTGCCCGGGGAAACGAGATACCGAAGCCCTATTATGTAATCTTCATCTCAGATGTATCCGCACTGGAAGGAGAACTCTTCGCAAAATATGTTTTTTCCGGGGAAAAGGAACTGGGGCTTACCACTATCCTTCTGACAGAGCGGTATGAGGAGCTTCCCAATAACTGCGACTTTATTATTGAAAATACAGCCGAATTCCAGGGAATGTATGATGTCTTCGCAAGCAGCAGTAAGAAGCAGAAGATTACCTTTGACTATGTAGAGAAGGGAAGGCTGGAGACATTTGCAAGGTATCTTTCCACCCTGCGCGTCCTGGAGGTGGAGGAGGGCGGAGAGATTCCGGCTGCCCTTCCCTTTTTTGATATGCTGAAGATCCAGAAGCCTTCTGATCTTCCAGTGAAGGAGTACTGGGCGAAGAACCGCACCTATGAGAATATCCGTGGGATGATCGGCCAGAAGGCAGGCGGGGTTCCCTGTTATCTGGATGTCCATGAAAAATATCACGGCCCCCATGGACTGGTGGCAGGTACGACAGGATCCGGAAAGAGCGAGACCCTGCAGACCTATATGCTGTCTCTGGCGGTCAACTACAGCCCGGATGATATTGGGTTCTTTGTTATTGACTACAAGGGCGGCGGCATGGCCAATCTCTTTGACGGGCTGCCCCACCTGGTTGGTCAGATCTCCAACCTGTCGGGGAATCAGGTCCGCAGAGCCATGACCTCCATTAAGAGTGAGAACCGCAGGAGACAGAGGATTTTTACAGAAAATGGTGTGAATAACATTAATCTCTACACAAAGCTGTATAAAAACGGCGAGGCACAGGTTCCCGTCCCCCATCTGTTTATTGTCATTGATGAGTTTGCAGAGCTGAAACGGGAGGAACCTGAGTTCATGAGGGAGCTGATCAGTGTTGCCCAGGTAGGACGGAGCCTTGGAGTGCATCTGATCCTGGCAACCCAAAAGCCAAGCGGTACCGTGGATGATAATATCTGGAGCAATTCCAAGTTCCGTCTGTGCCTGCGTGTGCAGGACCGGCAGGACAGTACGGATATGCTCCACAAGCCGGATGCCGCCTATATTACCCAGGCGGGACGCTGCTATCTGCAGGTTGGGAATGATGAGGTGTACGAGCTGTTCCAGTCCGGCTACAGCGGGGCAGTCTATGACCGGGACTTTGCAGTATCGGTGACGGATATTGCAAAGATGATCAGTCTGTCCGGCAAGGTGGATATGACCGGAAACTCCGTGAAGCAGTCACAGAAAAAGAAGGCTGAGACTGCATGGATCACGGATCTGCTCACCTGCCTGAGTACGGTATCCGTTGCATGGAAGGACACAGAATATAAGGCAGATGAGGAAGAACTGGCAGAGGCCATGTACCCGGTTATGGAAGAGAAGGGGCTCGACTACGGGGTAAGCCGTTACAATACCGACCGGCTTAAGGACTTTATCCGCCTTTATGGGAAGCTGGCGGAGGAAGGCATTTCCTCTCATATGGCACAGGAGCTTCTGAAGCGTGCGGCGGCGGAGAAGGTGAAGCTTCCCCAGAGGAAGGAAAAGACACAGCTGGATGCCATTAAGGAGCACCTGGCAGAGGTGGCGAAGGCAAACGGCTATGATTACCAGCAGCAGCTGTGGATGCCGGTCATTCCGGATCACATTTATCTGGACGAGTTTGAGGAGTTCCGGGAGCACCGGTTCTCGGACGGCAGATGGCATGAGCCGGAGGGCTCCTGGGAGCTGTCAGTCATAATCGGAAAGATGGACGACCCGGAGAACCAGAATCAGATGCCGCTTGTGGCGGATTTTTCAGAGGAGGGGCATATAGCTGTCTGCGGAAATATTGTATCTGGTAAGAGTACCATGATGCAGACCATGGTATATGTGCTCATTCAGAAATACAGCCCGGAGCGTGTCAATATCTATGCCCTTGATTTTAGCAGCAAGATGATGCGCGCATTTGAAGATGCGCCCCATGTGGGCGGGATCATGTGTGAGAATGACCTGGACAAGATAGGGAAATTTTTCAATATGCTTACCGGAATCCTGGAGGAAAGAAAGGCACTGTTCCAGGGTGGCAACTACAGTGAATATGTGAAGGTGCACGGAGTGACTCTTCCGGCAATCATTCTTTTTATTGATAACTATTTTTCCATGAAAGAGAAAACAGGGGAAGCATATGAAGAGTTTTTAATCCAGCTTTCCAGAGAAGGCGTAAGCCACGGCATCTTCCTTGTGGTAAATGGGGCAGGCTTCGGCATGAATGATATTACGCTCCGTGTAGGCGAGAATATCAATACCATACTCTGCCTTGCACTGCAGGATAAATACGCTTACAGAGACCTGCTTCATACAGTCCAGATTGAGATGATGCCGGAGGCAGGAGTCAAAGGACGGGGGCTTGCAGCTTACGGAAAACGTGTTTTGGAATATCAGACCGCCCTTGCATTTCCAGCAGAGAATGATTACCAGCGCATGGAGGGCATCCGGGAGATCTGCAGCAGGATGAAGGAAGCGTGGACAGGCCGGTGCGCAAAGAAGGTTCCGGAGATTCCTGAAAAGCCGGTATGGTCAGAGTATATCCGGCTAGAGGGATATGAACAGGCCTCCAGGAAATCCTCTCTCCTTCCGGTTGGATACAATGAGGCAAATGCAGAGATTTTCGGTATTAACCTAAGAGAGACATATTGTTACACGGTTTATGGAGGGACACATTCCGGAAAGACGAATTTCATGAGAGTATGCCTGCAGTCTGCTTTGGATAAGGACAGCGGGATCTGCGTCATTGACGGACCGGATCATGATTTTGCACCGTATTCACAGTCAGAACGGCTCCGTTATGTGGCGGACGAACAGGGAATCTTTGATTATTTCCAGGAGCTTACGCCCGAATTCGTGGCAAGAAATAAAGAGAAGCATGAGTTTGAGGCACAGGGGCTGGAAGGAGAAGAGATCTTTGACAGGATGGCAGAGAAGAAGCCGCACTTTATCTTTATCTCTGATTTAAGCTGGTTCGTGCCCCTGATCTATAATGCAGAGCTGGATATGAGAGGATTCCTGGAAACTATAATAGAAAAAGGACAGTACCACAATATATTCTTTATTGCGGCGCTGCACATGGAAAAACGACATATGACAACCGGATATCAGGTATATGAACTATTTACCGGATACAAGACAGGAATTCATTTTGGAGGAAAGGTTTCTGATAACCAGGCGCTGAACTTTGACTACATGTCATTTGTAGAACAAGGGAAGACAGAAAAGCCGGGGATCGGAATCCTGCCATCCTCTCCGGATGAGAAAGCTGCAAGGAAGGTGGTCGTACCTCTTGCGAGAAAATAATGCCAGCAGGAAGGGTGGCCGTACCTCAGAAAAGACAAATGTGTGCAGATAATAGAGGGATGGTTCTTAGGATAGGAGGAAGAGGCAGATGATTCTTGTTGATGTGTATGTTCCGGCGATGGATGATAATTACGACTTTATGCTGGATGAGAATACGGCAGTCCGGCAGATTATAACCGAGATCAGCGGCATGATTTCCAAAAGGGTAAGGGATGCATCCCAGGACTTTCATATGGATTTTCAGTTGTATTCTATGAATACAAAGAAGCTTTTGGATCCTGGCAGATCTTTGTATATGAATCAGGTGACAGACGGATCCCGGTTATTGTTGATTTGATGTTTTAGGATTGTGAGATGTACATTTTAGGCAGGAAAATGTGCATTCTGCAGCAGAGGCTGCCCTAAGAGGAAAGATATCGTATATGCTCTGTTCAGAGAGGAGGGATACGGATGGAGCTGGAGGTAAGGCTGCAGTCATTACAGCAGGCAGAGGAGCAGCTTGATAGCTGCCGCCGTATCACCCGCAGCTGTGTGGAGGAACTTGCAGAGGTATTAAAAGTCTTAGAAAGAGAGATGGAAGATGATCCCGGCTATGAGCTTCGGATCCGGATGAAAGGGTATCAGGAGAAGCTGATAGACAGTCATGACAGACTGCAGGCGCTTTGTCTTGGACTTGCGCAGGCCGGCAGGCTGTATGAAGAATGTGAGGAAGAGCTGACACAGAGTGCAGAAGCCCTTGTGAAGCGATATGCAGAGAGGACAGGAGTACAAAACATTGAAAAATACAGGTTCATCCGTATATCCGGTCTTTAAAGGAGGTGGTGGGAAGTATGGCGCAGAAGATTAAAGTAAATACATCAAGGCTGAATTCTGACAGCAGTCAAATCAGCGAATGCATCCAGGCAATGAAGACAGAGATGGCTAAGATGAAGACAAGCGTAAGCCAGCTGGATACTATGTGGGACGGCGAGAGCAGCGAGGCATTTAAAAATACATTCAATGGGGACATGGAGGCTATGTCTCAGATTATTTCTACACTGGAGAAGTTTCAGCAGGATGAGATGAATGCAAAGAAAAAATATGATAGCTGCGAAAGCAGGGTGGGAAGCCTGATTTCCGGTATCCGGGTATAGGGAGGTAGCTATGGCAATACGATTAAAGGTCTCTACCGATACAATGATCAGCAAGGCAAATGAAATCACAGGCCAGATCACTACAGTAGAGCGAAACTGGACCAAGATGAAGAATCTTGTGAAGAACACCAAAATATACTGGCAGGGAGAAGCAAGCGAGGCACATCAGAAAAGCTTTCAGCAGATTGAGGAGTCAGGGGACAGGCTTTTAAGGAGGCTGAAGGAGCATCCTGATGACCTGCTGAAAATGGCCGATGTCTATATAGAGACAGAGAAAGCTGTTGAGAGCAGGGCATTCTCACTTCCCCAGAATATTATCAGTTAGAGCTTTCACATAACTATTTCAGAGGAGGGGGCTATGGCAAAATCAAGAGTTACCATACAGCTAAATTATGATGCCGCCAAAAAGCAGGCACAGAAGCTGGATGAGATTGCTGATACATTGATAAATGTAGCGGACCAGCAGTTAGACGGGTGTTTCTCACAGCTTCAGTCGCAGTGGAAGGGCGAGAATGCGAATGCATATGTGAACAAAGGGAAGGTCGTCCAGGGAGACATCCGGACCACTGCATCCAATGTAAAAAATGCGGCGGAAAGTATACGCAAGATTGCAAAAAGGACGTACGATGCAGAGATGCACGCCGTCCGGCTTGCAGAGATGAGAAACAGGTAGCCAGAATGTAGCTGTGAAGATCGGAAACAGTTACGCCAGAACAAATCAAAGGAGGAAATAAAAAGATGGCAAACAACATTACAGTCAACACAGGAACAGTAACAAGTAAGGCGGCGGAGCTTAAGACGCTGAATAGCAGCTTCAAGTCACAGGTAGAGAACCTGGTGTCAACGGAGAGCAGCCTGAACTCTATGTGGGAGGGGGAGTCGAGGGAAACCTTCCACAGGGAATTCCAAAAGGATATCACACAGATGAATACCTTTTATTCCACGATTGAAAAGTACATCAGCAGTCTGGATGAAATCGTTAAGATGTATGAAAAAGCAGAAAATGCGAATGTCAGTACAGCATCGACAAGAAGTTACTAGTATAATCCACACTAATAACCGATACGTTTCACGCAGGATAAATTTTCAGCCTGCAAGGCGGAGGAACGAAGCGTAGCGGTACGCCGATTGACGACAACGCGGCAGATGGAAATTTAGACAAGTAAAACGTACGGTTAATTAGTGGGGGTTATACTAAAACGTGTCTGACCTGGTTAGCCTTGAATTGTAGTAGTTTACGGCAAGAACCAGGGAGATTGTATGAACAAAAAAATAAAACAGATCTCAGAGAAGGAAAGGATTAAAAAATGAACGGAGTAATTAAAGTAAATACAAGTAAACTAACATCTACAGCATCATCTTTTTCAAGCACTGGCTCACAGATTAAGAATACAACCAGTCAGATGGTATCCATTGCTTCCGCGCTTTCAGGAGAGGTGTGGAGCGGCGATGCGGCAACGGCGTATACAGCAAAGCTCAAAGGGCTCCAGGCAGATATTAATAAGATCATCAGTATGGTGAATGAGCATGCCACCGATCTTCAGCAGATGGCACAGGAATTCGAAAAGGCAGAGGCAAGCAATGCTTCTGCAGCAGGGGCGCTGGCATCGAATGTGATCAGTTAACAGGAGGTTAAGGATATTTAGAACTCATAGCTCAGAAATGCGCAGCCCATGCGCATTTCTGAGCCAGGCTTAAAGAGAAGTGGATGACAGGAAGCGGTTGCTGAAAATGGGATTACTTTGTATAATAAAGGAGGGGTGAGGGTGCCTGAATTTACTGTAGAGACACAAAGCTTAAAGAGAAACGCGGCTCTGTTTAAGAACCATGCAGGGACATTAAACCGTACAGCCAGTGAAATTAATCGTCTTAAAAACCAATTATACTTCTCAGGGAGCTTCGCACAGATTAGAAGTTCTCTTGGAAGAATCGGAACGGCTCTTGGTTCAGAAAAGAGTAAGCTTGATGCAATGAGCAGTGCCCTTGGGCAGATTGCATCTACATATGAAAGTACAGAAAAAGAGATAGCCGGTGCACAGAAGAAACCGGTTACCAGTATAGCGTGGATTGCCGGTGCAGTAGCAAAAAGCGGTAAACTTTTTGGATTTGACAGCAGGGGAGAGGCTTCGGGAGAATTATTCGGGGCTTCTTATAAGACAAAGGCTACTTCAGGAGTAAAATGGAAGATAGAGAAGGATGAAAACGGGAACAAGGTGAAGAAACTGGATTCCGTGTCCCTGGTGGATGCTTCTATATCAGGAGAGGCACATGTGGCAAAAGGAGCTGTAAAAGGAAATATCGGACTTTTGGGAGGAGAAATGGAAGCAGCTGTTGGCACTGTGGTAGCAAGTGGGCATATAGGTGCCAGTCTCATAAAGGGCGGGAAGTTTACTCCCCAGGTAGAAGCAGGAGTAGAAGCATCAGCAGTTGCAGCCCAGGGTTCGGCTAAGGTTTCCGGTGGAACAGAGGATTATAATGTACATGGAAAGGCCGAAGGGAAATTAGGAAGCGCGAAAGCAGCTGCAGGCATTGGCGCCGGACGGATTACCGTTAAGGACGAAAATACCGGTGAAACAAAAACAATAACAGGAGTAAAGGCAGAGGCGAAAGCAGAGGCCTATGCGGCGGAAGGACGTGTTTCTGGTGGGTTCACAATCTGCGGTGTCAAAATTGATATTGGTATATCAGGAAAAGCAGGAGGCGCAGGAGGCAGCATCGGAGGATATGTGGGAACCGGAGGGGCATCAGGAAAGATCAGCGCAGGACTGGGAGTAGGAGCAGGTATTGATTTTTCAATAGACTGGTCAGGCTTTAAGCTATTTCGGAAAAAATAGAAGGAGGATATGAAAATGTATAGAGATTTGTTGCCGATTGGATCAGTGGTACTATTAAAGGGTGGAGAAAAGAGGCTTATGATTTGCGGCCGTGTTTCTTGCAGAGGGGATGAAGAACGGATCTATGATTATGTGGGATGCTATTTTCCCGAGGGAGTGATTGACTCTGACACACTGTTCTTTTTTGACCAGGATGCGATTGAAGGCGTGTATTTTATTGGCTGCCAGGATCAGGAAGAGCTGAAGTTCAGGGATAACGTACTTGCAGAGATTGATAAAGGAGAGCTGGCAGTTGTAGACGGTCAGATTGTAGTGAAAGAACCGGCTGAATAAGGGATGGAGAGAAATATATGATACTGTTTATTGGGTTCATCTTAGGGCTTACGGGGATTGCTTTTCTTTTCGTTTCTGCTGGAATGGGAATGTCTGAAAGGAAGAGAATGCAGAACTGTACCAGTATGGTGACAGCGGAAGT
Organism: uncultured Dorea sp.; assembly: GCA_948602995.1. GTDB lineage: Bacteria > Bacillota > Clostridia > Lachnospirales > Lachnospiraceae > CAPEBR01. The sequence goes on along the minus strand of CAPEBR010000014.1, from coordinate 20,553 downwards.
AGTAGATCTGGTAAGGGTGGAATCTACAGATTTTGATATGTACAGTCCGACTGTTTCGTGGTATCCGGTGTATGAATACTGGACAGGACAGAGGACTGTCCGTATTCAGTCTTTGGCGGGCGGTAAAGAGAACAAATATAAAACTGGCCAGAAAATAGAACTGTATATAAATCCGGATAATCCGGAAGAAATCTATTGTCCTTCAGACAGCACAAAATTTATCCAGATAATCTTTGGAGCCCTGGGAGGGGTTCTGATTATTGGTTGTGTTGTACTGGGCTTTTTTAGAATGTGAGGAAATAAATATGAGGGAATGTATAAAGAAATGTATTTACTTGATATTAGTGTTTGGGCTTGTTGCTTTTTTTGCTTTAGATATAACTACAGCAGTGGCAGAGGATGGGCTGACAGAAGCGAAAAACGGAGTAGTACAGATCTTATCTGGGTTTATGGATCCAGAAGGAACATTCCGCTGTGTCAAAACAGGCAGCGGTTTTTTAGTCTGTAATGCAGACGGTGACACATATCTTCTTACAACGAATCACTGCGTGTTACTGACGGATGAGGAAAAGACAGCTTACTGTACTGGCAATAGTCTGAAGATAGATGTGGCAAGTACACAGAATGTAATAAAAGTAGTAGTAAAAGGCGATGTAACATCAGACGCAAATATTGTAGCGCAGAGTGTTGAGAATGATTATTGTTTATTAAGTGTTTCAAATGTTATAAATGAAAAATCTGCACTAAGACTCGGAAAGAATACAGAGCTTACTACTGGAACGACTGTGTATGCAATGGGATTCGAAGACGATGCCGCCTCAAAGGGAGCAGAATATACGGTTGTTGATGTATCGGTTAGAGAAGGCTCTGTACAGAACCTGGAATCCAATCAGGGAGGCTCGATTTATCTGCAGCATTCCGCAATGATTACTGCAGGAAATTCAGGGGGGCCGCTCTTAAATGAAGAGGGATATGTTGTAGGGATGAACAATGCGGCGAAGAGCAAACCGGCAGAAGGGGCATATTTTTCATTTCCAATTAATGAGATCAGGGAAGTACTGGACAATTATGATGTGGAATATGACAGTTTGGAGAGGGAGAATACAGTAAAGGGTCTGGAGGCTTTGTATGCGGATAGTATGAAAAATTACAAAAGCGGCAACTACAAAAAAAGTTCTCTGGCTGATTTGGAAAATGCTTTGAAACAGGCAGATGAACTTAAGACTCGTCCAAAAGTATCGGAGGAAGAGTTAAAAGAGATTTCCGAAAATCTTGCGGAAGCGAATAAGAAACTTCAGAAAAAATTGCCGGTGAAAACGAAGATAATGGTTGCACTTGGCATAACCAATTTTATATTGTTAGTTTATTTTTTGAAGTTGTTTTTCGCATATCGCGGAGAAAGCTTACAAAAAGATCAGATAAAGGATACGAGAAGAAAACAAAAGGAAGAAAATCTAGAATCTGTGAGAGATGTAGAGATAAAAAGTGACGTAGCAACATTACAATTTGGAGAAGTGATTTCTGACAAAGGAACATCTAAGGAGATATGGAATGACGAGGAAGATGATTCAGATAAAACGGTCGTTCTGGGCATGAATAGAAAGCGTGCGGATAGAGCAGAGTTTTTGAAGAATGAAGAGAGTTTCTTAATGAGAGAGGAAAATGCAGTGCTCGAAAAACTAGATGGGTCAAAATCAAGCTTGATTACTCAGCCAGTCATGAGTGTGGGGAAAAGTGCAGGCAGAGTTGATATAGCAATTTTGGGTAATCCGGCAGTAAGCCGTGTGCATGCACAGATAGTATGGAAAGAACAGAAATATTTCGTTCGGGATCTTGAGTCAGCCAACGGAACGTTTCTCAATAGTGAACGGATTCAGGAGAATGAAGATATTGAAATGAAAAATGGGGATAAAGTACGGTTTGCAGATGAGGAATTTGAATTCAGATTATTTTAAATTTCGCCGCGCATTTCGTAAGAATATGATACAGGAGTGAAAGGCGGCTTTTGCGCAGCAAAACCTGGAATCCCGAAAACCACTACTTTCCTGGCTCGGATGCCGTGCAGCAGGGTGCACGGCATCATGAATAGTAACTAGTATAAACCAATTTAAATACCTTTCTGTTTCACTGAGGATGCTTTCTCAAGAGTGCATGTGCAAAAACGCAGGCGTAGCGGGCTACGCTGAGGCTTTTACACATGTGCTATCGGAATACGGGTGTTTGAAAATTCATTCCTGTCACCTGAACGCCCCACTTTGCGGCTAATTTGCCTCGCATTCAGTCAGCGTAGCCCGCTACGCCTCCTTTATTTGGGGCGAATTCCCCACAATTTGTGACGCACATCTTGCAGAAAGCAATTTTCAAACACGCTCTAGGTCTGTGCATTTACTGTTTAGTTACTATTCACGGCCCAGGAGGCCGCTCATAGTAACGATTCGGGGCGATATTTAAAGTTTTGCTGCGCAAAAATCGCCCCTCACCCTTGAATCACGTTCTTACGGAATGCGCAGCTTACGCGCATTCCTGACCCGTGAATAGTAACACTGTTTAGACTGTCAAAAAGTAATTTACTTTCTTTTCTTTGTCTGTTATACTTGTTGTGTGAAATCTTATCGGACATCGTCCTTCTAGAGGTTCGGCAATTCTGGCATTTCGCCACATTCACAGTATCTGTAACCTATTAATGAATGTCTGTATCTGTTTCATATCTTTACAGCCACAGATATTTTACAAAAGCAGGAAGGAGCGTATTTCCAGGACGGAGATAAATATATTCATAAGAAAGCTCATAAACGATTCGGTAATTTCTTATATTCTGAATATGTGCCAAATGACAACGGGGCGCTGGAAGCTGTCCTGCGGCAGGAAAGCATAGTTGAGGGAATATATGTGTCCGTGAAAGATGTTAAGTATGATAAAGACTTGTTACTGGTCACGGAGTGAACAGTAACAAAGACTTTGGATGATTAAAAAATGAAAATCATTAGTGCTTGAATTGTAATGACAAAAGCGTTACAATATAAGAAACAGGAGGTGTTATCATGGAGAAAACAGCAACATTGAACTTAAGAGTAAATCCTATTGTCAAGGAACGTGCGGAAAAAGTATTGTCTCAGTTAGGTGTTCCTATGTCAACAGCGATTGATATGTACCTGAACCAGATTTCATTAACAGGTGGGATTCCATTTTCTGTTTCTTTACCAAAAGCACCAGTATCCATCCATGCGGATGTTATGACAACGGAAGAAATCCACCAGAAACTGGGAAAAGGATACAATGACATAGAGACAGGAAGAGTACAAAATGCAGCGGATGCATTTGCAAAATTCAGGGAGAAGCATTGATATGAAACGGTATGCGGTTGAGATTACAGATGAAGCGTTGGCTGATATGGAGCAGCTATACAATCACATTGCTTATGTGCTTCAGGCACCGGAAAACGCAATGAATCAATACAACCGAATTGCGGATGCCATTTTGACTTTGGATACGCTGGCCGAGAGAAACCACATTATGGAATCAGAGCCGGAACGACACCGGGAGATGAGAAGATTGTTGGTAGACAACTATTCTGTCTTTTACGTTATTCAGAGAGACAAAGTGATTGTAACAGATGTATTGTATAGTGCTTCAGACATCGAAAGCCGATTAAGAGGTTGATTTGTGATAACACTGTTGACACAAATTTAGAGAATTAAATAGCAATGTGACGTAGGATATGTTCAGAATTTATCCTGCTATTTTTGCGAGGGAGAAAAATATTATGTCTCTGGACTCAAGAATCAGTATCTGGACTGCCTGGGCAATGGATTCTTTTTGCGGGATACAGCAGCCCCCAAAAGGCTGCTGTGTCCGCTGATTAAGGAGCAAGAGTGATATATACAATGTATTGACATGGCGCATTTTTTGGATAATACAATATTGTAAAGGAAAATATTGATGTTATGGCTCTTAGATAAAATTTCATTTCAAAAATAATTATTTGGAAAAAAGCAAGAGGCGCAGTGGCTACGAGATATACAGAAGCACTTCCAAATACGGGAAGTATAAGAAGATAAAAACAGTCAGATCAACAAGCTATACGAATGGCAAGTTAAAGAAGGGAAGAAAATATTACTATAAAATACGCGCCTAGAAAAAAACTGCAGGGACAATATACCGGAGTTCTTTTACCGGAGTGAAGAGCACCAAAATCAAGAAATAAAAAAGTGACTGGGGACGGGGCATTTTTAAAAATGCCCCGTCCCCAAAGGAGGTATTATGAAGATTCGTTGTGTGGTTGAGCGGATTACATATCAGAATATGGAAAACGGATATTCTGTCCTCAAAGTGCGTATCAAGAATTATACAGATCTGGTTCCTTTGATCGGTAATCTGTTTGATGTGAATGTAGGTTCTGTTTTACTGGTGGAAGGGAACTGGAAGGTAGACGCAAAGTATGGCCGGGAATTCATAGCGGATTCCTGGGAGGAGACTATGCCCGCGACGGTCTATGGCATAGAAAAGTATCTTGGGTCCGGTCTGATTAAGGGCGTGGGTCCGAAGTTTGCGAAGCGTATTGTGCAGAAGTTTGGCACGGACACCCTGGAGATTATTGAGGCAGATATCAGCCGTCTTCTGGAGGTGGAGGGTATCGGGAAAAAGCGGGTGGATCAGATTGCGGAAAGCTGGGAGCGGCAGAAGGAGATTAAGAATGTCATGCTGTTTCTGCAGGATCACGGCGTGAATACTTCTTATGCGGCAAGGATATTTAAAGAGTATGGAAATGAGAGCATAAAGATTGTGAAGGAAAATCCGTTCCGTCTGGCGGATGATATCTGGGGTATCGGGTTTCGCACTGCGGATCAGATTGCACAGAAGATGGGGATATCAAAGGAGGCATTTATCCGGCTTCGGAGCGGAATTATGTATGCACTTGGCAGTCTTGCGGAGGAAGGGCATGTTTATGGAGAAAAGGACCAGCTTGTAAGCCACGCGGCAGAGCTTCTGGAGGCGGAGGAGACCACAGTTATTATGACTCTGGATCAGATGATTAAGGATCGTGATCTGATCAGGGATATGAAGGTGGGCTATGAGGAGGAGACAGGGGAGGAGGTACAGACGGAAGCCATCTATCTGCCGCCCTTTTTCTATGCAGAGATCGGGACGGCGGGGAAGCTTCGGAAGCTGTTGTCTGCCCCTGCTTTTGACCGGCTGTTCCGGCGTCTGATGGAGGCAAGGCTTCAGACGGGAAATGAGAACTTATCCGTAGATGTATCTAGAATTGAGCAGATGGTAAATATGAAATACGATGAGGTGCAGGTGGATGCCATCCGCAGGGCAGCGGTTTCCAAGGTTATGATCCTGACCGGGGGACCGGGGACGGGGAAAACAACCACAACCCAGGGAATTATTGCCGTTTTTCGTGCCAGCGGGCTTAAGATCCTTTTGGCAGCGCCTACAGGCCGTGCTGCCCAGAGAATGACCGAAGCGACTGGGCTGCCGGCAAAAACCATTCACCGGCTGTTAGAATTCAAGCCGCCAAATGGATATCAGAAAAATGATGAGAATCCCCTGGAGGGTGATGTGCTGGTGGTGGACGAGTGTTCCATGATTGATATTATCCTGATGAATGCCTTGCTTAAGGCTGTCCCTGAGGGAATGCGTCTGATTCTGGTAGGGGATATCGACCAGCTTCCGGCCGTGGGAGCTGGAAATGTGCTGCGGGATATGATTGATTCCGGGCGCTTCCCGGTTATCCGGCTGACACGTATTTTCCGCCAGGCGCAGGCCAGCAGGATTGTTACAAATGCACACCGGATCAACGAGGGAAAGCTTCCGGATATTTCAGGGGGAAGAGATACAGATTTCTTCTTTATAGAGAGGGAAGAGCAGGAGCAGGCGCTTAGGGAGATTGTCAGCCTGGTGAAGAGGAAGCTGCCCCGGTATTACAGGACTGCGTCCGCACAGATTCAGGTACTGACGCCCATGCAAAGAGGGGTGGTGGGAGCCGCGAATCTGAACCTGGCGCTGCAGGAGGCGCTAAATCCGTCAGGAGAAGGACTTCGCCGCAGCGGATCCGTTTTCCGGCCCGGGGATAAAGTGATGCAGATTAAGAATAACTATGATAAAGAAATTTTTAACGGCGACATCGGAGTGATTGAAACCGTAGATCTAGAGGGGAGAACCCTTGCAGTACGCTTCGATACGCGGACCGTGGAGTATGAGGTGACGGATCTAGATGAGCTGGTGCATGCCTATGCGACCACGATCCATAAGGCGCAGGGAAGCGAATATCCGATTGTGGTGATGCCGTTATTGATGAACCATTATGTAATGCTGCAGCGGAATCTGCTCTATACAGGCATTACCCGGGCGAAGAAGATACTGGTTATCGTGGGAACCCGGAAGGCGCTTGCCTATGCGGTGAAAAACCTTACTGTTACGAAAAGAAATACCATGCTCAAAGAGAGGCTCGGCTGTAAAGGTACGCCTGGTGAATCATAAAAATACGGGCAGCCGTATATTGCACAGGCTGCCCAAACTAAAAAGAATAAAAAAAACCAAACCTGTGCCAGCAGATGACGGCCTCCGATATGTGAGGGGTGGAAACCGCCGTGAGGGGGTATAAATGGGGATTTATTTTCTCTTCTGTTGACATCAGATCCATATTTATAATATGATATATCATGGAAAAAATCAATAGGGTTTATGTAACTTTGCAGTTAATACAAAGTCCTGTGGTTACTGTTCATACAGGTCTGTGCATTTACTGCACAGACCGTAAGAAAGTGATTCAGGAGTGAGCAAATCCCATTCGCGGAGCGAATTTTAAATGGATTTGCGAATGTTACTGGTCACGGAGTGAACAGTAACGTCCGGGAGGCCGCTTATAGCAATATTAATATATAATTTTTTAGGAGATGGAAGAATATGGGAGAGCAGTTAACCAGAAGCGATGTAAAAAAGATAAAGGAAGAGATTGAATACCGGAAGCTGGTGGTGCGCAAAAAGGAACTGGAGGCCGTTAAGGAGGCGAGAGCCCAGGGCGACTTAAGTGAAAATTTTGAGTACAAAGCAGCAAAGCAGGACAAGAACCGGAACGAAAGCCGCATCCGCTATTTGGAGAGGATGCTGAAAAATGCCAGGATCGTATCAGACGAATCCCGAGAGGATGAAGTAGGAATTAATAATACGGTGACCGTATATTTTGAGGAGGATGACGAGACAGAAAGCTATCGCCTTGTAACCAGTGTGCGGGGAAATTCCATGCAGGGGCTGATCAGCATAGAATCACCTATGGGAAAGGCTCTCCTGGGGCATAAGACCGGAGACAGGATCCTGGTCAGGACAGGCGGCGATGAAGGGTATTATGTAGTGATTCGGGAGATTGATAAGACTACGGACGATTCAGAAGATAAACTCAGGAAGTTTTAGCTGTCTGGAGCGTGTTTGAAAATTGCTTTCTGCAAGATGCCGTCCCAGTTTGCATCAGATTTTATGCTGGATTTAGGAGGCGCAGCGGGCTACATTGACTAAATTCTGCATAAAATCTGGTGTAAAGTGAGGCGGCAGATTGTAGGAATGATTTTTCAAACACGCTCTAGGGCGAAAAATGCCCTGTCTCCACCAGGAACCCTTTTTCTGTGAGCATCTGTTCGATCATATCTAGAGTTTTTTTACTATCTGCACTGATTGTGTGATAATGATAGTTGGATGTAATATTTTTGAGCGGACTGGATTTCCCGTTCTGTATATCCTCAAGAAATTCTGAGACCATTCTTCGGGAGCTGATCCCAAGCCTGGCTTCTATATGGCCATATACCCGGTGATTCACCATAACATTTTCTATGCATCCTCCCAGGTCTACGATGGCATTCAATTCCTCCTCCAGCTGCGCGTCAGTATGATGAACCTTGAAAATCCTTTCCTCTTTTACTGGTGTATTTAAAATATATCCTCTGTTTGTAGAAATGATGTCGTAGCCGGCTGCCCTTATAAGTGCAATATCCTGCACAATCACCTGGCGGCTTACATCATATGATGCCGCAAGCGATTTGCCAGACACAGGAATATGTGTCTTCTGTATTGTGCGTATAATTGCATCTCTTCTTTCAGAACCTGTCATAAAAAACTCCCTCCTGGCATTTTCACGAACTGCCGCAAAATAATATGTCGTGACAGTTCCATGGCTTTACACTGCATGAAGATTTTTCAGGGATATATCCAGTATTGGCGCAGAATGCGTGAGCGCCCCGCTGGAGATATAATCCACGCCAACAGATACCAGACGTTCAATATTTTCCTTTGTCACATTTCCAGAACACTCTGTTTCTGCCCGGCCGTCAATGTAGGAAACTGCCGCTTTCATATCCTCTGGAGACATGTTATCCAGCATAATAATATCTGCGCCGGCTTCTACTGCTTCCTTCACCATCTCAAGATTTTCGACCTCTACTTCAATCTTGCGTACAAAAGGTGCGTATTCCTTTGCCATGCGGACCGCTTTCCCGATGCTGCCTGCCGCGCCGATATGATTATCCTTTAAGAGCACTCCGTCTGACAAATTGTAACGGTGATTATACCCACCTCCAATACGGACGGCATATTTTTCGAAGACCCGCATATTTGGAGTCGTTTTGCGGGTATCCAGAAGCTTTGTTTTTGTCCCTTCAAGCAGTCTTGCGATACTGTGTGTATATGTGGCGATCCCGCTCATGCGCTGCAGGTAGTTAAGAGCAACCCTCTCCCCTGACAGCAATACGCGAATATCTCCGGTGATAACTCCCATTACTTGTCCGTTTTTTACCGTGTCTCCATCCTTACAGTAGAATTCTGTTTCAATCTGCCTGTCAAGAAGCTTAAAAACTCTTTCAAATACATCTAATCCTGCAATAATTCCGTCCTGCTTGCACAAAAGTGTTACTTCACCTTTTACAGCCTCTTTCATTACAGCATTTGTCGTAACATCTTCACTGGAAATATCTTCTTTTAATGCTTCAAGAATCAGATGATCTGCCTGAAGCGTCTGTGTAATCTTATTCATGTTCCACCTCTTCTTTTTTTATCGAATTGTAACGGTTCAGCACCTTCACAGCCGTCCGTTATCTTCTTATTATATCATCTGCCGCCTGTCTGGAAAAGACTAGACTTTCCAGCAATGAATTGCTTGCAAGCCGGTTGGCGCCATGTACACCATTACAGCTTGTCTCTCCTACGGCATAAAGATGCGGCATTGAGGTACGGCTGTCTTGATCCACCCGGATCCCGCCCATAAAATAATGCTGTGCCGGAACTACGGGAATGCATTCTTTCAGCATGTCATATCCCTCCTCCAGACAGCGCTGGTATATATTAGGGAAATGATTCAGAATTGTCTCTTCCGGTATTTTCTCCAGGGAAAGCCATACATGCTCAGTCCCCTCTATTTCCATTTGCTTAAAGATTGCATTCGCAACCACATCTCTTGGCTGGAGCTCATCAACAAAACGTTCTTTATTCTTGTTATATAACAGCGCCCCTTCCCCTCTCACTGATTCCGATATTAGAAACCGCCTCCCAGGTTTCGGGGAAAAAAGTGTTGTGGGATGGATCTGGATATAGTCTAGATGTTCAAGCTCTATGCCATACTTCTTTGCAAGGGTTATGGAATCCCCTGTCAGATGCGGGTAATTGGTAGAATGCTGGTATCTGCCGCCAATTCCGCCAGTTGCAAGGATGGTATCCTTTGCATGGATCTCCATGATCCCGTTTTCATTTTCTGCAAGAATCCCCTTGCATACGCCATTTTTTACAAGAAGATCAGTCATGGCTGTATACTCGTAAAGCTGCACATTGGGGAGCTCCTTCACGCGCATGATAAGTTTTTCTGTAATCTCCCTGCCCGTGACATCCTCATGAAAAAGGATGCGCGGCCTTGAATGAGCGCCTTCTCTCGTGTAAAGGAATTCACCGCTCTCTTCATTTCTTTTAAACTCCACGCCGTAACCTACCAGTTCATTAATAATACTTCGGGAGTTTCTGATCATAAGATCAACCGACTCCTTCCGGTTTTCATAATGACCGGCTTTCATGGTATCCTCAAAGTAGCTGTCATAATCATTCTCGTCCCTCAGCACGCTGATGCCTCCCTGGGCGAGAAAAGAATCACTGCTTTCTATATCAGACTTTGTAATTAGGACGATTTTTTTCTCCGCAGGCAGCTTAAGCGCAGAAAACAGCCCGCTTACGCCAGTGCCGACAATTACCACATCTGTATCTATCTTCATATGACCTTCCCTCTCATCGCGACTCTATTCGGAAAGCTTCAGCATATTCTGAAGCGGTTTTATGGATTCCATCCGAAGCTCCTCGGATACATGAACTTCATTCTCTCCTGTTTCCAGCACATGTGCAATCTTTTCCAGGGTAATCAGCTTCATGCCCTGACAGACCGGCTCTGTCTCTGTAAAATAAAAATGCTTTCCAGGATTCTGCTTTTCCAGTTCATACCGGACCCCGTTCTCGGTACAGATAATGAATTCCTGCCCTGCACTTTTTGCAGCATATGCAATAATGCCGGAAGTACTTCCTATGTAATCAGACATATTTCTGACTGTATCCGGACATTCCGGATGGGTCAGTACCTCTGCCTGGGGGTGCTCCTCCTTCGCCCTTTTTATTTCGGCAAGCTGCATCCTTTCATGAACAGGACAATAGCCTTCATTAAAGATAAAGTTCTTTTCCGGAATCTGATCCGCTGCAAAATGTGCAAGATTCTTATCCGGAATAAAATAGATATTTTTATTTGGCAGCGCTTTCACGATTTTTACTGCATTGGCAGATGTCACACATACGTCCGAACAACGTTTGAGTTCTGCTGTCGAATTGATATAGCACACGACCGCCAGATCCTCATAGGAGTCTCTTAGCTTTTTGACTGTCTGTGCGTCCGCCATATGCGCCATGGGACAATCCGCTGCCAGATCCGGCATCAGCACGGTTTTCTCCGGGTTCAGAATCTTAGCGCTCTCTCCCATAAAGGAAACCCCGCAAAATACAATGGTCTGTGCCTTTAATCCTACGGCAGCCTTGCTCAGAAAAAAAGAATCCCCGATATAGTCAGCAATCTCCTGCACTTCTGGACGCACATAATAATGGGCCAGAATGACTGCGTTCTTTTCCTTCTTTAATCTTTGAATTTTTTCTATAATGGTCATAGCTTTATCCTTTCCTTTGTAAAATTCAACTTATTATAGCACCATTTATTACATATGACAAGACACATGTTTTGACTGTTTGTGGAATATCGTTACTATTCACGGCCCGTAATGACGCTCATAGTAACAATTCGGGGCGGCATTCCAAGTTTTGCTACGCAAAAACCGCCCCTCACACCCCATCATGTTCTTACGGAATGCGCAGTTCAGCGCATTCCTGGGCCGTGAATAGTAACACTATATCAACTACTCTTATTGCATTTTATTTACTGATACTTTATACTAAAAACAACAATATATCGAAAAATTATGATTCAGTCTGGCAGCAGATAAACAGGAGAAGGAAAATGAAATCAATATTTATATCCAGTACTTTTAAAGATATGCAGGCAGAACGTGATTATCTGCACGAAAAAGTGTTTCCGGGGATTCGGAGGCTGGTGGGAAAGTATGGAGAGGATGTACAGGAGCTGGATCTCCGGTGGGGTGTAGATACCTACCAGATGAGTGAGGAGGAGAGCGGCTATCAGGTCTTGCGTGTATGCATTGACGCCATTGACCGGTGTAAGCCATATATTATTGTTCTGCTGGGAGAGCGATACGGATGGATTCCAGATAAACAGCTGGTGGAAAATCTGCGGGATGAACGTTTAAAACAGCATTACGAAGCTACTATGAGCATCACCAGTCTGGAAATCAGGTATGGCGCCCTGAGCGAGGAAGAGACACTGGAAAGATGCATTTTCTGTTTCCGGGATCCGGATTTTATAAGTCAGATTCCAGAAGAGCAGCGTTCCATTTATCTTGGGGAGAGTCCGGTACATAAAGAAAAGCTTAAGAAGTTAAAAGAGCAGATCCGTTCAAGGGAAAATGCAAAGATCATTGATTACAAAGTGCAGTGGGATCGTGACAGACAGGCTGTAGCAGGCCTTGAAAGCTGGGGTGAGGAGATCGGCAGGCTTCTTAAAGAGCTGCTGCAGGAGGAACTTGCCGGAAGACAGGCTCTTCATCCGACAGAACAGTACATCCTGGATGCAAGGTACATAAGGGAACGGTATCTGGCATCCTATACTCCAAGGCTATATGAAGAAAAAGAGGCTATAAATGGTCTGTGGTCTATGGCAGGCGATAAAGAAAGGCTATATTTTAGAAAGGCCAGTGACGAAGAGATAAAGTATGTCTACGGTAAAGAACAGTGTATGCATTTTTACGGGGAGGCTGGATGCGGTAAAAGCGCGCTTTTGGCGAAGTTATCCTGGGAAGCAGAACTTCTTGGAGCGCCGGTGATTCTGTATTTCAGTGGGAATCCGGGCTGTCAGAATCCGGATGTATTAAAGTCTGTTCTGATCTACAGGCTAGAGGAGATCCTGGGCGTCTCCCATGTATGGAATCCGGAGGATCCCACTCAATATCTGCACAAACTGGATGAAGAAGCGAAAAGGAAACCGGTCTATTGTTTTATTGATGCACTGGATCAGATGTATCTAGAGTCTGAGGAAGCATATCTGGATATCCTGGATTTATGTCCCAATCTATTTGTGATTACTTCTGCCTTAAGTGGGTTTCCTTATGATAAGGCTCTTCTTCGCGCGAGAAAAATCCGGCTTATAAAGGTGCAGAGCTTCAGCAATGTGGATAAAAAATTACTGATACAAAAGACAAGCGCCTGTCGCGGGAAGAAAATAGATGCCTTTTTAGAGGATCAGATTTGTCAGAAAAGAGGCTCGGGAAATCCTTTGTTTTTATCTTTACTCCTTCAGCGTTTGTTCGCCATGCGCAAAGAGGAATTTGAGCAGGCGGAGCGGCTGGCTCCGGGTATGGAGGGACTTCACCAGTATATGATGGAGATTATCAGGCAGTCACCCGGCGAGGTGGAGGAACAGGCCGTCCAGCTGTTTGAGTGGGTAGGGGAAATGTTTGACAGTTCCTTTTTCAAAAAGGTTACTTATCTGATTGCGATGTCAGAGACAGGGCTTACGGAGCGTGAGATTGCAGCAATGATGGGGAGTCTTGACGAGAGGTTTTCCCAGATCAGATTCCAGGAGATTTTATATTATCTATATGATGTATTTACAGAAAAGGAAGACGGATGTTGGATTTATTCCCACCGGATTTTTTATGAAGCAGTAAAAAAGAACATGGGATCAGAAAAAGACAGGATCACCTGCTGTTTTGTAGACTACAGCAGAACGAACCCCGGATTCATGGAGCGGGAAGGTTATCTTCATATCCTGAAGAGCAGAGACAGACAGGGAAAGACGGTCCTAATGAACTGCAGGGAATGGAGTTCCTTTGGGAAAGTAAGAAAACTTGCTGTAAAGCTAGTCTCAGAGGATGCGGATGCAGAAAAATATTTTCGCGATATGATAAGAGATGAGGGAGAGGTAGAAAAGCTCTTCAAGTTTTGGGGAGATGCTGATAAAACCAAAGGCACGAATAAAACGAAAAAATTCTTTGACAGTATCTGCGTAAGTGTTGCTGGTAACAGGAAGCTCAAGGCCGGGCTTAGGGCAGATGCCGTTATGGAGCTCTGGAACATGAACAGAGACAAAGAAATGCAGGCAGAGTATACCCGGGAGTTGCGTCTGCTAATACCCCAGATGGAAGAACCGGACCAGAGGGCTCACTGGAAGATTAAGGGAACCTTTATGGAGGTATGGAATCTGCTGGATGATGAAAAATATGAATCTGCTGTCGCATTGCTTAAGAGTCTTCTTAAGGAGGTAGAAGGTCTTTTTACACATCCGGTTATTGGAAAAGAGATGGTTTTCAGCTTTACGCATTATAGCTATCTGTTATTAGCAAAGAGCCGTATCCATCTTGGGGAGTTGCTTCCATCATATACGGAGGCGGCTTTGGAGATTTATAAGAAGTTTCCAGAATATACCAGAGAAAAGAGATTTCGACTTCAGGAAATACAACTGTATGAAGTGGGAAGCCTGCACTGCAGAAGGGAAAACCCGGATAAAGGAAGGCAGTATGTGAAGACAGCGTTAGAGCTTGCCAGAAAGCTTTGTGAGGAATATCCAGAAGTTGCGACTCTAAAGGTTCTCTATGGAATTCTGAATTTCTATGGAGCTAATGTAGAACCGGAAATCTGTTACCAGTACCGGTATGAAGCACTAGACGTATGCAAACGCGCATACCAGCTGAAGCATAATGCTTACTGGCAGCATATGGTGGCAGACCAGGCGGTTTATTTTGCGGGAAATATCAGCGCCAGGTTTCAGCGCCTGCAGTTCGATTCCAGGGATGACTGGGTCAAAAAAGAAAAGCAGGCATGGGATTTGGGGTTTGCTTATTTTGAAGAATTGTCAGACCGGCAGTATCCTTATCTGGACAGAGAATATTATGAAGAGAGCCTTTTAAAGAAGGCAGAAGAGGAAGCCTTTCTATTCCAGACCAATATGTCATTAAAATATGCAAAAAAAGCGTATGACTGCCTGAAAGAGGATGAAAGAAAAGGCTGGAAGCCGGGGAAGGATGCAGACTGGATCCGGTATATACAGGCCTGTGCACTGATGGCAGAAAACCTGGATGATAAACTGTGTGCCAGAGAGGCGCTTCCATATATTTATGATCTTCAGAAGCTGTCAGAGGAGTGGTATGAAAAGAACCCTTCGGGAGAGTCAGAGAGTACTTTTCTGTCAGCTCTTCAGATTGCGGGCAGAGGGCTTTATCACAGTGGAAAGGATGAGGAGGCGCTTGTTGTTGTCCAAAAAGGAATGCAGCTTTTAGAAAGACGCGAAGAGGAAACAGACGTAGATGCCTTCGGCACGAAATCAGAATTTCTATATATACTGGCACGGATTTTCCTGAAAAAGGGAGAGCATGAGCGGGCGCGCACATATATGGAGATTCTCATGGAACTGGGAAAAGGAAGAGAACAGGATCCATGGATCAGTGGACAGCTGCTTCTTCTGGAGGGTGATCTGCAATTCGGCGAAAAGTCTTATGAGAGAGCTAAAACACTATACCTCCGGGCGATTTACTACTGGGCGTACCAGAAAGCAGATGTAAAGAGAACATTAAAAGAAATCCGGCTTACTGAAATAAAGGACGGAAAACTGGTTCGGAGAATTAATGAACGGAAAATGGATGTAAAAACCTATTTTTATGCTCTGTATGCATCCTGGAAGAATGCAGAACTTTTGGAAGAAGGTATGGGGGACTATAGATGTTATGAAGAATATAAAGCTATATTTAAGCGGTGTATGGAGAAGGTATCTGACGAAGATTATCTTCCGTTCGCACAGACTTATATGTTTCAGGCTCTTGAAAAGGTGTTGTGTCTAGCTGAACAAAAAGGGTGGAAGGACAGAGAGGTTTTTGAGATACTGTGTCAGGCAGTTTCCCTTTGCAGGAAGAAGGACATTAAGATGGAGCGAAGCATAGAGAATTTTTTACGTGCTCTGTCGTATTACGATCTATGTGATTCCATGGTGCAGATTAGCTCTTTCTGGAATATGTGGCCTTACATTTATTCCTGCCTGAAGGAGTATCCGGATTATGAAAATACGATCCTGCCCTTCAACAGACTGGGAATTGGTCAGATGTGGATTAGGCTAGGCTGCTTTGAAGAAGCGTGTCTGTGGCTGGCCAGGATCGAGGAGCATGAACCTTGTTATAAAGAGGCTCACAGACTCTGCCTGCTTGCCAGAGCCATGTGCCTGCTTTACTGGGAGGATGAAGAACAGTTGGAGAAGACGATCGAAGAGATCAGATGCATTTATACGGGAAGTACAGAAGCGGAACAGGATCCGTATTCTGATAATCTGTATGAGGAAATAACCGGAAACCCGGTGCCTTTCCTGGAGAATTACGAGAAAACCGGCAGAGGTATAGCTGAACAGGAAGAGGCGTACCGGAGCCTCCATATCTTGAAAATGATTGCAGACCAGGAACTCTATTTTTCTATGAATGAACAGTTAAGAAAATATTATTTTGTAAGACTTGCAGAAGTATGGGATGCCTGTGTGAATGGGAATAAGAAGGATGCAAAAGCGGACCAGTGCCGGTTTACCTGGGAGGAACAGGCGGCAGAGCTGAAGCGTCTGACAAAAGGAGGCATTATCTGGAAGATAGACAGAGCTGACCTGGAAGAAAACATCTTCAATTTATGCCGGTGCATCTGGGAACAGGCGTCCGGGAAAGAGGAGAAAGGGGATGCGGAAAGAGAAATATGGAATTTCTGGAGGAAGAATTACAGAGAAATCCATATGGGAGGGCTATCTGCGAAAAACTTCTGCATGCTTCAGGATATAAAAAACACAAGGGTGTTCAGTTATATTCCGGTTCCATCCTTAGAAGCAGAGATTTACAGACGGACTGGTGATAAGAGCCTTTTCCTTAAAGAAATAAGCCGGCAAAGGGAGAAGAGCGAAGACCCGGAGATCAGAGACTTTTTTGAGGAACTTCTGAAGGAAAACGCAGCAGAATGGGCAGAGGACTTCAAGAATTGGATTCTAAAGGAAAAACGCATCTGGATGGCCGGGGAAATGGATATCTTTGGAAATATTGAAGAGATCGGGAATGATCCAAAGCAATCCTCTTTATATGAGGTCTACCGTCAGTATCAGATGACATTTTGGAGAGTATGGCACAAAGAATGGAGAGTCTCTCTCGGCTATTGCGGAGTGGTCTGTCCGGATTAGTACTGTGAATCATTGTGTCTGCAGCATTAAAATAATAGATTGGAAACTATTTATACTGAGCGCCAGTACAACATTGTATTCATTTTGAAGTAATAGCGCCTGATATATTATACTGAGCGCCGATGAAATCTGCCGCTCAGTATAAATGGATGCGCACAGCCGCATGCGGAATTATGTCGCTTTGCGGCTGCGGCTGGCGCGATACTCATGGCAGATTTCATCGGCTGTGAGTATAATAAGACGGAGGGTATCAGATGTATAGTGAGATTATAAAAAGGATAATAAAGGCTGTTATTTTTTTCGTTCCCTTCATTTTGGGGACAATCGGGTATCTTGCGATTGGAGAAGAAGCGCTTCATGATGCGTTGTTTCATGCCATCGGCTTCTACACTCTCAATAATATAGAGCCGGCAGAAAATATATTGATTGAGCTTGCAAGATGGACGGCGCCGCTTATGACAGCCAGCGGGCTGGTTATGGCGGTGTCATCGCTAAAGCGGAGATTCAAAAACCGCTTCATTTATTTAAAGGGCGGAAGTGTTGCAATTTTTGGTCCGCAGGAAGAGACGTCTATTTTGCTCGGACAGCTTAGAGGGCACGGAATCCAGGTGGGTGATGAGAGCCGGTTTCCAAAGGCGGAGCGATATATTCTAATGGGCCAGGAGGATGAAAACTTTCTGTTCTATCAGAAATATTATGATCAGCTTGCAGGAAAGCTGGTCTATTTAAAATGCAGTTCCATGATGGAACGGGCAACCGGTGCGAATCTGAATCTGTTTTTTGAGGAGGAGATTGCGGCAAGGCTTTTCTGGAAGCGCCAGAACTTGTACAGAGAGGCAAAACAGAAGAATTTCTGCCTTAAGATTATTTTCACCAGGTTTGGGCTCCTGGAGGAACAGTTGCTTTTATGGGGGCTGCAAAATAATATTTTTCATCCGGAACAGGAGATTACATACCACGTTTTTGGAAGGGCTGAAAGATTCCGGGCTGTATATCATGAACTTTCCAGGATAGATGATCCGGTTGTTTTTCATGAAGAGCCCTGGTATGATGCCCTTGACCTGTTTGCGGAAGCAGACCGCATTATTGTAAGCGATACGTCAGAGCTTCTGGGTCATATTCTGTTTGCCATACCAGAAAAGCGGATAGATGTACTTGCCGTAAACCAGAAGGAGGTACTCCATTATGAAAGCCAGGAGCGTCTTCGTATCTTTTTCTGGCGCAGGGAGGCAGAACATCTCCCAAATATCCTGGAAGAAAAACTGCTTGAAAGAGCAAAAGCGATCAACCTCCGCTATGCGCATTTGTATTCTGGTGCAGCGGAAATAAAAGAGAATATGGAATATGAGTGGGGGAAATTGAATACCTTTACCAGATATTCAAATATCAGTTCCGCAGATTACCACGAGGTGCGCCTCCAGATGATAGAGGACTGGAAACAGGAAACCGGAAAAGCTGAACCGGATGCATCTTTTATGATGGAGCTTGCAGAACTTGAACATATCCGGTGGAATCGTTATCATTACATAAATAACTGGAGATATGGAATTCCGCAGAACGGAAAAAATAAGGATTCCATAAAGAAAATCCACAAAGATCTGGTGCCATTTTCAGAGCTTACAGAAGCAGAGAAGGAAAAGGATGTTGAAAATATCCGGGTACTGCTTTCGATTTAGGAAGACTTTACCCACATAATCATGCGTTTATTCTGGAGATTTGATGCTTTGATGAAAAGTCATTTACATTCTTTCCCTTGTCTGCTATACTTGTTGTGTGAAATCTTATCGGACATTGTCCTTCTGGAAGTTCGGCAATTCTGGCATTTCGCCACATTTCACAGTATCTGTAACCTATTAACGAACGTCTGCAACTGTTTTGTATCTTTACAGTCACAGATGTTTTACAAAAGCAGAAAGGAATTATAACTTATGACAGAAAAAACCATACCTAACGGTACCAGGCTGTGGGATGAGATCCTAAAAGCGATTGTGGATGCCATGCCGGAGCAGTTGTTTCCTCTTTTCAAGGAAGTTTTCGGAAAAGAGTATCCAAAGGGAACCCCGATTATTCTGCTTGCAACGGAATCCTCTACCTATCAGGAAAATCCAGATGCACCGCCCAGTTCCCGTTTGTCCGATATTGCACTTTTGGTAAACGGGACAGATTACTACCATCTCGAATGCCAGATGCATAATGACCAGGACATGGTTATACGCATGGTTGCCTATGATCTGCATTTTGCCATGCAGCATACGACTGAGACGGGGCCGGAGAACAAAGAGGTTGTCATGCGGTTTCCACATTCCGCTGTTATTTACCCGGAAAAGAACAGGAAGATTCCAGAATCCCTTCGTTGCCGTATTATTTTTCAGGATGGAAGCGAACACATTTATCAGATTCCTACGGTCAGAATCCAGTCTTATTCTCTGGAAGAAATTCATGAAAAGCATCTCAATCTGTTTATCCCTTATGTGCTGCTCCGTCTGCGCCCAAGGCTGAGAAAGAAAATAAAAAATCCACTGACAAGAAAGGAATTGACAGATTTTATTGGCGAAGTTATGATAATATTAGGAAGCGAACTGGAGCAGGGATATCTGACAAGAAAGGAATACGATGATTACGTGAATCTCTTCCGGCGTGCTGCAGAAAAAGTATTTGAAAGACATGACCATTTTCGAAAGGAGGTAGATCGTATGACAAAGCCAGTCATTGAATTACCCAGTGTTCTCCAAGAACGTCTGTATGAAGAAAACGATGAACTAATAGCCAGGAATAAGGCCTTAATGGCAGACAACGATGCCTTACTTGCAGATAAAAATGCCCTCTTGGCTGATCTTGCCGATAAGGATGCCTTACTTGCCGATAAGGATGCACAGCTTGCCAAAATGAGAAAGTTGTTGGAGCAGTATCATATTTTAGTGTGAGCTGGCTGGGGACGGGGCATTTTTAAAAATGCCCCGTCCCCTTACTGGTGTGCCTGGCAGTGGAAAGGATCTGCTGACAGTAGGGTTTAGAATTAAAAATTAGAGGTAGATTAAAAGGAAAGATGTATCTTGAAGGTGACAAACCAAAGTCGGCGGCATATTATGTACTGAAAACATTTTAGGAGACGAATTAAAAATGGAAAGAAATCGATATCCGTTAGTCAATGAATGCAGCCTGCAGGGAATCAGGCCAATCATGGCAGACCTGCCCTATCCTCCGATTCAGGTAAGAGAGAGAAATCCTAAATATGCAGAGCTATTAATGGTTGATTACTGCGGTTCAGTGTCGGAGCTGTCCGCAATTTTACAGTACATTAATAATGAAAACAGAATGTCCGGCGAGCACTGTTCCCTAATCCGGACAATCCTGGGGATTGCAATGGCAGAGATGATGCATCTGCAGAAGCTTGGGGAGCTGATCCATTTACTTGGAGGAAATGTATGCTATGAGACGAATCAGCCGGGCGGCCTGTGGTCTCCGTCCTGCCTGGTGCTTCCAGGCTGTATTCCGAAGATGCTGAAGGCAGACCTGCAGGCAGAAAAAGATGCGATTCGGCAATACCGGATGCATATCAGTACCATCCGGGATGACTGTGTCAATGCTGTCCTAAAGAGGATTATTCAGGATGAAGAGTACCACATCATGATTTTACAGTCGCTTTTGGAGAATGGATTCTAAAAAATCAGCTCCGACGCTTAAATATTTTTTGTTTTGAAATCATACGTAATTTAAAGACA
>CAPEBR010000013.1 GCA_948602995.1 uncultured Dorea sp. | reverse complement strand
GGAATAGTGTGGTGCTGGCGGTCTATCTCTTGTTTTCGGTTGCTTGCTTCTTTATCGTGCATGAGCATTTTTCAAGATAGATAATTTTGCAAAAAATGGCGACAGCCCTTGGTACAAAAGGAAGCTGTCGCTTAATATTTTTTATTCGTGTATTACATGATGATACTATTTTAATTGTAAATTTTTTATAAGCAAATTCCAAAATTAAGCATAAATTGCAATTGGGATAACAATCATAGCTGGTCCCTTGATTTTTGTTACAAGTTCTGGGAGATTGAATTGTTTCATATCATCATTTTTAAATACAGCAAAAAAATCTGCTAATATTTCATCTGTTAAAACTGATAATGTTGTTTTTCGTAACAAATCAATACTTTCTGAACTATCTTTACATATTGCAATTACTTTTCCTAATATTTTGAATTTTCCGCCAATAATTTCAGAAATATTGTCATTCGCTAAATATTGTTCTTGTGCCGAAAGCACAATTGTTCCATTTGAACCAGATAATATAAAGTCAATTGTACCACTATGTTTTAATTCTGCGGAAAATTCTTTGATTTGTTTAATTATTTGACTTTCTTTTTTCTTCTGTAAAGAAGCATTTTTCTTATTTCCCAAATCTGGCTCGTCAGAAAAAATATCAACCATCCGAAACATATCAATAATTTTATCCATATAATCAATTAAAGGATTTTTTTGCAATTCACCCTCTAATTCTATAAAACTGCCGATTTTAGTATTTGAAATATCAGATGTGGTATCCAAAAGTTTTTCGCTTTCCAAAGTTGTTCTAAATTTTGATAACAAAGAAACATTAGTATGTACTTTTTCTTTTGAAATATTTTCGCATTCTCCAACATTTCCTGTATGTGATATATCTCCTTTCAAATCAATCTTTAATAGTTTATTCAACAATGATGTAGTAGCATTAACACTTCCTATTTGCCCAGAAGTACTTTCTTTCTGTTCCGAAGAATTAACTTGACTGACCATTGAAAATCCGTCTTCAATAATAGCCAGCATATCAAGAACTATTTTTTCATTTATGTATACTGGAACCATCAATTGTGTATGAGATAATTTTGTTTTCATCTTCAATTCTCCTTCTAAATCAAACCATCAATTTACTTCGTTAATTATTATAACAAATTTTTGCTGAATTTAAATACTATATCTTTTTAAAACTCATTTTATATAGGGGATGTCATTTCAAGGCTCTTTCAGAAATGGTGTAGTAGTGGTGTAGTAAATGCCTGCTTGAGCCGTGGAATCATTGATTTTACAGGCTTTTTCGGGACTTTTCAAGATACTGCCGTGGCAGTCGTACAGGAAAGTAAAATACGCACTATCGTAACATCTGATGCGGAGGCGGATGATCAAAATTCCTTTATGCGCCTGATGCTGTATGCAAATGAAATAGATTTGGAGGGTCTGGTGTTCACGAGTTCCCAGTTCCATTGGGCAGGCGACCCTGAAACAGGGGTGGAGATGAACTCCTGGGCAGGAACAGACTGGGCAAAAGGACTTTTAGATGATTACGCAAAGGTATATGAGAACCTGAAAGTACATGCCGATGGGTATCCCGCACCAAATTACCTTCAGAGTATTGTTAAGGAAGGAAACATCAAATTCAAAGGCGATATGACAGGGGAGACAGAGGGATCC
This sequence comes from uncultured Dorea sp., assembly GCA_948602995.1. Lineage (GTDB taxonomy): Bacteria > Bacillota > Clostridia > Lachnospirales > Lachnospiraceae > CAPEBR01. The sequence goes on along the minus strand of CAPEBR010000013.1, from coordinate 90,305 downwards.
CGTCTAGTTAAAGAGGCTCTGTTAGATGATGATGAAAGAACTTTATACCTCCAGGCATGGGGAGGATCCAATACGATTGCCATGGCATTAAAATCCATTCAGGAAGAATATGCTAATTCCTCAGAGTGGAATGCAATCTGCGAGAAAATAAACAGGAAAGCCTTTTTGTACCTTATTGGAGAACAGGATGAAACTTATTCCGAGTACATTTCCAAAGAGTGGCCAGAGATTCGTGCGATTGTGGACGGAACGCAAAATAAAGGACTTGATGGAATTTTCTGGACATTTGCTTATCCATGGATGGCCAATATTGCCGGGAACACGAGAGAACCGGAGTTGACGACCACCTTTTCCGGAGACTGGATGTTTGGTAACATTAAGAATGGTCACGGTCCGTTACTGGCAAATTACCACTTGAATTCATCGGATGACGGATTCCTTTCAGAAGGGGATTCCCCGGCATATTTCTATCTGTTGGATACAGGGCTCCGCAACCTGGAGGATCCTGCTTATGGAGGATGGAACGGAAGATTTGTAAAAGATACGGATAATGTTTACAGAGCAAACGGATGTGCCTTTGACTATAATCCATATCTGAGGGACGAAGCGGGCAATATTGCAGGCGGTATGAGCTCGGCATATACTTTTACAAGATGGTTTGATGATATCCAAAATGATTTTGCATCAAGAGCAGACTGGTGTGTGGCATCTGATTACGGCAAGGCGAACCATAGACCGACTGTAAGTGTCAGCGAGGGCACTGACTTGACAGCGGCACCTGGTGAGAGGGTTACACTGCATGCAGCGGCAACTGATCCGGATGGGGACAGGATAAGCTATGAATGGTGGCAGTATTATGAGGCGGATAGCTACAGCGGGGATTCTGATGGAAAGCTTCTTCCAGAAGAAAATAGTTCAAAGCATATTGCCACAATTACTATTCCAAAGGATGCAAAGAGCGGCGATACCATTCATATGATTGTAAAGGTAAGAGACGAAAGAGAAAACTATATGTCACATTACCAAAGAGTCATTATTACCGTCCAATAATAAAAGATCTTATCGTAAGAAATAATACAGGGAGAGTGTTTAAAATTCTCCCTGTATTGCTGCGCTTCTGTTTTATTATAATTAGATCTTACGCAATAGGAATACAAATAAGTGCTTTCAAAAAACAAAAGTAATTTGATTTTTGAAAGTAAGCTCATTGCATATTTTCTGCAATCATGATATACTAATTTCAAAAAAACAAAAAAAATTGATTTTTGAAAGTGAGTGAATTAATGAAGACCATTTTGAGGAAACGATATTTAGACAGAATGATTGATTTGAAAGATACTCCGGATATAAAAATCATTACGGGAATTAGGCGTTCTGGAAAATCTCAGATGATGCAGGCTTTTGTAGAATATCTGCAGAATAATTTTGACAATGTCAATATTATTTATATAGATTATATGGATCTGGAATTTGAGAAAATCAAAGAGTATCATGCGCTTCATCATTACGTGGAAGAGCAGCATCAGGCAGGAAAGGCAAATTATGTCTTTGTTGATGAGGTGCAAATGTGTCCCGGATTTGAACTTGCCATTAACAGCCTGTATGCAAAAAGAAAGTATGACATTTATCTTACGGGCTCAAACGCCTTTTTATTAAGTGCGGATCTGGCAACGCTTTTTACAGGAAGATATGTTGAGATTCCTGTATTTCCTTTTAGCTTTGAGGAATATTGTGAATATTACAGTGATATCAAAGACAGAGAACAGCTTTTTGAGGATTATTCCGTAAACGGCGGCCTGGCGGGTTCTTATGTATATCGAACCGAAAAGGATAGAACAAATTACATTAAAGAAGTTTATGAAACAATTGTAACCAGAGATCTTGTACAGAAGTATAATCTTTCCGATACTACGGTACTACAGCGGCTCAGTGAATTTCTGATGGATAATGTAAGCAATTTGACTTCCCCCAATAAGGTGAGCAATATCTTATCTGAAAACAAGATTATTACCAACCATATGACAATCGGAAAGTATATTAAATATCTGTGTAATGCCTTTGTCTTTTATGACATTAAGAGATATGATATCCGGGGAAAGAGGTATCTGGAGTCCCTGGATAAATTTTATCTGTGCGACACAGGCATTCGCTATGCGGTTCTGGGCAGCAGGAATATGGACTATGGACGGATATATGAAAATATTGTCTGTATGGAGCTTCTCCGAAGAGGCTTTGATGTCTATGTGGGAAAACTGTATCAAAAAGAAATTGATTTTGTGGCACAGTGTGGAAGTGAAAAAATATATGTTCAGGTCAGCGATAATATTACCGGCGGGGACACGTTTAAAAGGGAGGTTGCACCGCTTTTAAGCATACGGGATGCGTATCCCAAAAAAGTAATTGCCAGAACTAAACATCCGAGATACACATATGAAGGCATTGAGATATGTAATATTGCGGAATGGCTTCTAGAAAAGTAAGAATACGTTATAGGTAATTTGAAGTTCTGATTTGGGGACGGGGCATTTTTAAAAATGCCCCGTCCCCAACTTTGTTTTATTCGGCCAAAGCCTCCCACGTTTCATACAATGTCTCCAGCTCTGTTTCAATATCTGCTTTTTCTTTTGAGAGTTCCTGGCATTTTACGGAGCTTGTGTAGATCTCTTCCCGTGTCATAGCCACATCTATTTCTGTGCTGCGCTGTTCCAGGGCTGCAATCCGTTCTTCGGTTTTTTTCAGGTCATTCAGCCGTTTCCGTTCTTTTGCCTGGGCCTCTTTTTGCTCCTGCCAGCTTAGCCGGGAAGAAGACGGGGCGGAAGAGGTAATGGAAGAGCTGTCGTATGAATGCTTTCCGCCAGAAGCAGTCTGGCTGCTGCCGGTATAGGTCTGGGTAAGTTCGTCTTTCTTTTCAAGATAGTAATCGTAGTTTCCAATGTAGTTTACGAAGGTCCTGTTAACCAGATCCAGGATTCTTGTGGCAGTCTGATTGATAAAGTACCTGTCATGGGATACATAGAGTACAGTACCGCTGTAATCATTGAGCGCCTTTTCCAAAATCTCCTTGGAGGTAATGTCCAAATGGTTGGTGGGCTCGTCTAGAATGAGGAAATTCGCTTCCGACAGCATAAGCTTAGCCAGGGATACCCGTCCCCTCTCGCCGCCGCTTAAGTCCCCGATCAGCTTGAATACGTCATCCCCTGTAAAGAGGAATGCTGCCAGCATGTTGCGGATCTCAGTACCGGTAAGGGACGGGTAATCATCTGAAATCTCGTCGAATATGGTCTTGTCCATATGGAGGACATGGTGCTCCTGGTCATAGTAGCCGATCTGTACATTAGTCCCAAGACAAAAGGAACCGGAATCGGCAGGTACTACCTGATTTAATATTTTCAGGAGCGTGGTTTTTCCAGTTCCGTTGTCACCTATGACTGCCACATGCTCCCCGCGCTTTATCTCAAAATTCACGTCTGTAAATAAGGTCTGGGGTGGAAAGGCTTTGCTTAAGTGTTCTACAGAGAGTACGTCGTTTCCGCTCGTCTTTGACGGGGTGAGCTTTAGATGGATCTCCGTATGGAGCTCTACTGGTTTTTCCACAGGCCTGATCTTTTCCAGCATCTTTTCCCGGCTCTCTGCACGCCTGATGGATTTTTCCCGGTTAAAGGAGCGCAGCTTCTCAATGACAGCCTCCTGGTGCCTAATTTCCTGCTGCTGGTTCAGATATTCCTTAAGTCTTGCATCCCTAAGCTGTTTTTTCTTTTCGGCATAGGAGCTATAGTTGCCTATGTAAGTCATAAGCCCGCCGCTTTCGATTTCAACAATCTTTGTTGCCACCCGGTTCAAAAAATACCGGTCATGGGATACGATCAGCACTGATCCCGGATAATTGAGAAGATAAGTTTCAAGCCATGCGATGGAATTCAGATCCAGATGGTTCGTCGGCTCATCAAGAAGGAGGATGTCCGGCTTTGTGAGAAGAAGCTTTCCAAGGGATACCCGGGTCTTCTGCCCGCCGGAGAGGGTATCTGTATACCTGCCGAAATCTGCGTCCTCAAATCCAAGTCCTTTCAGAACCCCTGTAATTTCACTTTCGTATGCATATCCGTTGTTGTTTTCAAAAGCGGTCATAAGTCTGTGGTAGGTATCCATACGCCGGCTGAGCTCATCTCCGTCCAGCTGCTTCATTTCAAGCTCGATTGCGCGGATCTGCTGTTCCATGGCGAGCAGTTCAGACTTTGCAGTCTTTACTTCTTCATAGATAGTGCCGCTTCCTGTCATATCCTGATGCTGCGCCAGATAACCCAGTGTCTTCCCTTTTGTGAGGATCACACCGCCTTCGTCAGGTGGAAGCTCGCCTGTGATCATTTTTAAAATGGTAGTCTTTCCGGCGCCGTTAATCCCCACCAGTGCCGCCTTCTCATGTTCTTCTATATGAAAGGAGCCATTCTTTACGATGACCTCCTCGCCAAATGACTTGCTAATTCCATGGCATGCCAGTATCATAGTGTCTTCCCCTCCAAATTTTGACTTTAAGTACGACTTTAATCATTATTATAACGAAAACTGTTAAAAAAACAACTAAAAGTTTGACTTTAATGATACAATTTTATATAATAGCGTATAGATATACTTGAGGGGAAAGGTGGAACATGTAATGCAAGGCAGAGAGATTTCTCAGGCGGTTATACGAAGGCTGCCAAGATATTACAGATATTTAGGTGATCTGCTTGAAAATGGAGTTGAGAGAATATCATCAAATGATTTAAGTAAGAGGATGAAGGTAACAGCATCACAGATCCGTCAGGATCTGAATAATTTCGGAGGCTTCGGACAGCAGGGGTACGGTTATAATGTGAAGTATTTATATACAGAGATCGGGAAGATCCTCGGTCTTGGAGAAAATCATAATATGATCATTATCGGAGCCGGAAACCTGGGACAGGCGCTGGCGAAATATGCGACCTTTGACAGACTTGGATTTGTTCTGAAGGGGCTGTTTGATGTGAATCCGGAGCTTAAGGACACGGTAATCCGCGGCGTAAGAGTCCGCATGATGGATGAGTTTAAGGAATTTATTTCCCATAATGAGATTGAGATTGCCGCCCTTACGATTCCTAAAGAGATGGCGGTTGAGGTGGCGAATCTGCTTGCAGAGAACGGCGTACACGCAATCTGGAATTTTGCCCATACGGACTTGAATCTTCCAGAGAATATTATTGTGGAGAATGTTCATCTGTCAGAGAGCCTGATGAGACTGTCTTATAACATAGGCCGTTATAATGAAAAACACAGCCGCACTGACGGCAGCCAGAGCGTATAAGGCGGAAAGTGTGGAACGGGAAGTCAGCCAGGAAAAGAGGCTTTCCTTCACACTTTCTTTTTAAAATTCCGGGAGGAGTGGAAAGGCTATGAGATATTTACCAGGAGCAGGGCAGATGAAGGCTGCGGATCAGTATACGATCCGGACACTTTCAGTTCCGTCGCTTACACTGATGGAGCGGGCGGCACAGGCCTGCGTGGACAGGATTAAAAAAAGAGAGTCCGTCCCTTCTGCGGTCTGTGTCGTGTGCGGGTCTGGGAATAACGGCGGAGACGGTTTTGCCATAGCACGGATGCTGGCAGAGGAAGGCTTCTCTGTAACCGCCGTTATGGCAGGGAACCCAAAGCGCCTTACAGAGGAGGCGGCGTTTCAGAAAAAGAAGTATGAGCAGGCAGGGGGCAGGCTGTGTGACGGATTTTCAGAGGAGGAATATAGTATCATAGTAGATGCTCTTTTTGGCGTTGGATTAGCAAGAGAGATTTCCGGGAGCTATTATGATCTGATCGGGAAGATGAATGCATGCCCTGCGTGGAAGCTTGCTGTGGATATTCCCTCCGGAGTGTCGGCAGATACCGGCGCCATACTGGGAACTGCCTTCCGGGCGGACGAGACAGTTACCTTCCAGGCTGAAAAGCTGGGGCTTGTGCTTTACCCGGGAAAGGAATATGCAGGAAAGGTTACGATAGCGGACATCGGGATTTCCTTAAGAATGTTTGAAGAAGATGGGAAGAACGCATGTATGCTGTCACCTGCAGATTACAGGAGAATGCTTCCAGTAAGAATGCCGGATTCCAACAAAGGAACTTACGGAAGGCTTCTTATGATCTCAGGAAGCAGGGGAATGTCAGGGGCAGCTTATCTGAATGCCCTGGGTGCATACCGGGCGGGAGCAGGACTTGTGAGGCTCTATACCACAGAGGATAACCGGGAGATTCTCCAGGGACAGATTCCGGAGGCAGTGGTCACGACATATGATCTGTATGATGAGAGGGAGCTTTTAAGGCTTCTTAACCAGGCTGACGTTATCTGTATCGGTTCTGGTATCGGAAGGAGTGAAAAGTCACAGAAGATTGTGAGAACTACCCTTGAAAATGCAGAAGTGCCCTGCGTGATTGATGCTGACGCGCTGAATCTGATCTCGGAAAATCCCCGGTACATGAGGGCATCTGAGAACAGGAAGATGGTTCTTACACCACATATGAAGGAATTCTCCCGCATGACGGGCATCCCGGTAGATGAGCTTAGAAAAGACCGGGCAGGGGCCTTGCGTACCTTTACAGAAGAGACCGGGGTGACCTGCATTCTGAAGGATGCCAGCACACTGGTTCTTTCAGGAGGAGGGCGTATGTATGTCAACCCGTCAGGATGTGCAGCCATGGCGAAGGCCGGGGCAGGAGACGTGCTGGCAGGAATCGTAGCCGGTCTTCTGGCGCAGGGTGTTCTGCCAGCAGAAGGCGCTGTTCTGGGAGCCTGGCTTCATGGGCGTGCCGGCGAATATGCGGCAGAGAAAAAGGGACGTTACAGTCTCCTGGCGCGAGAGATCGCAGACAGTCTCGGATATGTAATCAAAGAACTGGAGGATCAGGATTGTGAAGGAGTATAATAGAATCTGTGCGAGAGTAGATCTGGACGCGGTGGAATATAATATTGAAAGAATGAAGCAGAATATCAGCAGTGATGCGTCCATGCTGGCAGTTGTCAAGATGGACGGATACGGACACGGAGCCGTGCAGATCGCACAGATGCTTGAAGAAAAGGAATATATATGGGGCTGTGCCGTTGCAACGCCGGAGGAAGCGCTGATCTTAAAGAAACAGGGCATTAGAAAGCCGGTTCTTGTACTGGGATGTGTATTCCCGGAACAAAGGGAAGAGATGGTCAGGCATGAGATCCGGCTGACTGTCTATACAAAGGAAATGGCGGAGGAGCTTTCTAGAATTGCAGAGGAATCCGGAAAAGATGCCTATATTCATGTGAAGCTGGATACGGGGATGTCCAGGCTTGGTTTTCTTGCCAACAGGGAAAGCGTGGGAATCATAGAGGAGATCAGCAGGCTTCCCCACCTGGTTATGGAAGGGCTGTATACCCATTTTTCAAAGTCGGATGAAGAGGACAAGGGCTTTACTAGACGGCAGCTTGAGGATTTTCTGTATATGAAGCGGGCGCTTGAAGAGCGGGAAGTGTTCTTTTCCTGGTATCACTGTTCCAACAGTGCTGCAATCATTGATATGGAAGAGGCAAATATGAACCTGGTTCGTGCAGGGATTGCTTCTTACGGCATGTATCCGTCCGGGGAGGTTAAGAAGGAGCGAGTCCCCCTTAAGCCTGCCATGGAGCTGATTAGTCATGTGGCGCATGTGAAGTGGGTGGGACCAGGAACGCCTGTAAGCTACGGCGGCATCTTTGTCACCCAGAGAGACACCAGGATTGCAACGATTCCAGTTGGATATGGCGACGGTTATCCAAGGAAGCTTTCCGGGAAAGGGTATGTCCTGATTCATGGAAAAAAGGCTCCGATTCTTGGCAGGGTCTGTATGGATCAGTTTATGGTGGACGTTACGGAAATTCCGAATGTAAGCTTTGGCGACAAGGTTACCCTGGTGGGGCATGACGGCGGTGAATTCCTTCCGGTGGAGGTATTGAGCAGCCTGTCCGGAAGGTTTAATTATGAATTTGTCTGTAATCTTGGAAAGAGAATTCCAAGAACCTATCTTAGGCACGGCAAGGTGGTAGGACAGATGGATTATTTTGAATAAATATTGTAATGTAAGCGTCAAAAGGACATTTGTATCATATTGTTAAAACTCTATGGAATACTTCTGAAAAAGGTGGAAATACTAATTTTATCTTAAAAAAATCGGAGTGTGAATAGAGTGCAGGTAAGACGCGGAGATATATTTTATGCAGATTTAAGCCCGGTTGTGGGTTCTGAGCAGGGAGGAATCAGGCCGGTGCTGGTGATACAGAACGATGTTGGCAACAGACACAGCCCGACTGTGATCTGTGCAGCAATTACTTCAAGGATGAATAAGGCGAAGCTTCCGACCCATGTGGAGATTGATGCGAGACGCTATCAGATCGTGAAGAATTCAGTCGTTTTACTGGAACAGGTCAGAACCATTGACAAGCAGAGGCTTAAGGATCTGGTCTGTCATCTGGATAAAGAGATTATGTACAGAGTAGATGAAGCCCTGAAGGTGAGTTTCGAGCTTCATACATAGAAAAGGAGTGAATAAGAAAAATTATTATGGAAGACGGCAGTTTATTCGGGAGGATGAGACAGATATTCCAGGTTGAGGAAGAGGAAGACGGCAGTTTACAGCGGGAAGCGGCCCGGCTGATCCGTAATATCGTCCGCTATCTTGACAAAGATGCAAAGGACATTATGACACACAGAAGGAATATTGTGGCAATTGACGGCAGGGAAAAGCTGGAGGATGCCCTGAGGTTCATGCTGGAGGAAACGTATTCAAGATTTCCGGTCTTCAGGGAAGGGATCGATGAGATCATCGGATTTATGCATCTCAGGGAGGCAATGACTTGTTATCTCAATAAGGAACTTAGGGATACCCCCATTGAAGAGCTTGTGGATTACATACGTCCGGTAGCATTTATACCGGAAACAAAAAGTATTGACACGCTGTTTAAAGAGATGCAGGCAGAGAAGAACCATATCGTGATCGTAATTGATGAATATGGGCAGACAGCGGGTCTGGTGGCTCTGGAGGATATTTTGGAGGAGATCGTGGGAAATATCCTGGATGAGTATGATGAGGAAGAAGAGGAACTGAAGCTTCAGGCTGACGGAGGCTACATAGCCAGGGGGTTCCTTGATCTGGAGAGACTTGAGGACCGTATTGACATTACATTTGAAAAAGACGAGTATGGGACACTAAACGGCTTTCTGATCGCCCAGCTTGACCGGATTCCCGGGGAGGATGAGCAGTGCATTGTTGAGTATGAGGGTTACCGGTTCACGGTTCTTGAGGTAAATGACAACACCATACAAAGGGTTAAAATCAACAGGGAAGACCGGCAGTCTGCCGGGATTGAAAAACCGGAAAAAGCGTGATAGAATAAAAAATGTGATTTGTTTACAAAGAAAGATGAAGAGAGGAAAAGAAAGATATGTCAGGACATTCAAAATTTGCCAACATCAAACATAAAAAAGAAAAAAATGATGCTGCAAAGGGAAAAATATTTACAAAGATCGGAAAAGAGCTTGCTGTTGCTGTTAAAGAGGGCGGAAGTGCAGACCCGGCAAATAACAGCAGGCTAAGAGATGTCATCGCAAAGGCGAAGGCCAATAATATGCCGAATGATACCATTGACAGGAACATTAAGAAAGCGGACGGCGATGCCAATGCTGCGAACTATGAGTATATTACATATGAAGGGTACGGCCCAAACGGTACGGCGATTATTGTTGAGGCACTCACAGATAACCGGAACCGGACTGCTACGAATGTAAAGAATGCATTTACAAAGGGCAAGGGCAATGTAGGCACACCTGGGTGTGTGTCCTTTATGTTTGATAAAAAAGGGCAGATCGTTATTGACAAGGAAGAGTATGAGTGCGATGCGGATGAGCTTATGATGACAGCGCTTGATGCAGGGGCAGAGGATTTTTCAGAGGAAGAGGACAGCTATGAGATTCTGACGGATCCAGAAGACTTCAGCGCAGTCCGTCAGGCTCTTGAAGAAGCGAAGATCCCCATGGCGGCTGCGGAGGTAACGATGATTCCGCAGACCTATGTGGAACTTACAGATGAAAAGGATATTGCGGGCATCCAGAAGACGCTGGATATGCTGGATGACGATGATGATGTGCAGAACGTATATCATAACTGGGATGAATAAGGGTTACATAACATGGAGAAGATTAAGAAGGAATTAACAGATCTGTTTGAAGAGATGCTTCCTAAGGTTTCTTCTTTCAAACGAAAGACTTATCAGGGGCTGTTTGAGGAAGGATTTGGAAAATATAAAGGGATGATCTCCAGCATCAGCGAGCTCTTAAGCGGTAAGAATGATGTGGAAAGGGAACAGATGACAGAAGAGCTTGCGGGCGTTGTGCCGGAGTATGCATATGAGAAGATACAGTATATTCCAAAGGCAAAGAAGGAACGCATGGCAATCAATTATAATCTGAATATGGCTGTCTATGTCATTCCGATCCTTACTTATACAAGGGAGGAAAACTGCAGAAGGCTTGCAGAACGTATGGTTGAGCTGTGGAACGAAAAAAAGGTAACCTCTCTGACACTGAGTATGTCTTCCTATGAGGAGATTGCCGGAGGGTTTAAGAAAGGACTGTGCTTTATTACGACTGCGGTGTGTGACTGGCAGGGGAAAGAAGATGACTGTTATGAGCTTACAAGTCTGCGTGCATATAGAGACAGCTATATGATGAGGGATGCAGAGGGAAGAGCCCTTGTGGAGGAGTATTATGATACGGCTCCTTCTCTTGTCTGGATCCTGAACATGCAGCCGGATGCTCCGGCAGTCTATCAGAGACTTTATGAGGACTATCTGTCTCCGTGTATCCGATACATTGAGCAGAAAAGATATGAAGACTGCAGACATCTCTATACAGAAATGGTGCGGGGGCTTCAAAAAAAATATTTACTTTAAATGAAAGATGACAGGAGGAATCAGTGTGAGCAGCTATAAAATTGAGACGAAATGTATCCAGTCCGGATATGCGCCGGAAAACGGGGAGGCGAGAGTGCTTCCCATCTATCAGAGTACAACTTTTAAATATTCAAGCAGTGAACAGATGGGAAGACTCTTTGATCTGGAAGAGGCCGGGTATTTTTATACAAGGCTTCAGAACCCAACTAATGACGCGGTAGCTGCAAAGATCTGCGATCTGGAAGGCGGTGCGGCAGCCATGCTGACTTCGTCCGGACAGGCGGCAAATTTCTATGCGATTATGAATATTGTACAGGCAGGGGATCACATTATATGTGCATCTGCGCTCTATGGAGGCACGTATAATCTCTATGCCCATACCATCCGCAGGATGGGTGTGGATGCAACATTTGTGGATCCAGATTGTACAGAGGAAGAGCTTAGCGGAGCATTCCGGGAAAATACAAAGGCAGTTTTCGGGGAGACGATCGCCAATCCGGCTTTGGTTGTGCTGGATTTTGAAAAATTTGCAGAGGCAGCACATGCCCATGGAGTTCCATTTATCGTGGATAATACCTTTGCAACGCCGATCAACTGCCGTCCCTTCAAGTGGGGCGCAGACATCGTCACTCATTCTACCACAAAGTATATGGATGGACATGCCACCTGTGTAGGAGGGGCAATTGTGGACAGCGGCAATTTTGACTGGGAGGCACACGCGGAAAAATTCCCAGGGCTTACGACGCCAGATGAAACCTACCATGGGATCATTTATACAGAAAAGTTCGGGAAGGGTGCATACATAACCAAAGCGACTGCACAGCTTATGAGAGATCTTGGCTCAATCCAGTCCCCGCAGAATGCATTCCTCCTGAATCTTGGCCTGGAGACCTTGCATCTTCGTATGGAAAGGCACTGTGAGAATGCACTGAAAGCAGCCGTATACCTTAAGAACCATGAAAAGGTGGCATGGGTGAATTGTCCGTCTCTTGAGGGAGACAGATATTATGAGCTGGCCAGGAAATATATGCCTGGGGGAACCTGCGGCGTCATTACCTTTGGCCTGAAGGGTGGGAGAGATGCGGCTGTGCGCATGATGGACAGCCTTAAGATGATTGCAATCGTGACACATGTGGCTGATGCAAGAAGCTGTGTGCTTCATCCCGCGAGCCATACACACCGCCAGATGAATGACCAGGAGCTTCAGGAAGCAGGCGTGCAGCCGGATCTGATCAGATTCAGTGTTGGTATTGAGAACAGTGAGGATATTATTGCAGATTTACAACAGGCTTTGGAACAGGTATAAAAATATGGAAACACTTCCATACTAATGGAGTATGGAGGTGTTTTTGTATGAAAGAGGGACAAAATCAGAGCGAAGCAGAAAAGAAGGACGAGATTAAAGAAACCGGAAGCGTATATCTGGAAGAGAATAAGCGGCATCATAAAATAAAGCTTCTTACAGTTATCGGGGAGATTGAAGGGCATGAGGCGGTGTCCGGAAACACAAAGGCAACAAAATACGAGCATCTTCTTCCCATGCTTGCAGAGGTGGAGGACAGCGAAGAGATTGAGGGACTATTAATTCTCCTTCACACCATGGGGGGAGATGTAGAGGCAGGACTTTCCATAGCGGAGATGATTGCATCCTTAAGTAAGCCCACCGTATCACTTGTGCTGGGCGGGAGCCATTCTATCGGGGGACCCCTTGCGGTAGCGGCCCAGTATTCCTTTATTGTGCCGACAGGAACCATGATCATACATCCAGTTCGTTCCAACGGCATGTTCATCGGGGTAAGACAGAGCCTGCAGAATATGCTGCGGACCCAGGACCGCATTACAGGATTCCTCGCCAGACATTCAAAAATGAAAAAAGAGCGGGTAGAAGAGCTGATGCTTAACCCGACAGAGCTTGTAAAGGATGTGGGGACTCTTTTAGAAGGACAGGAGGCAGTATCAGAAGGATTAATTGATAAAGTAGGCGGAATGAGCGACGCTCTTCGTAAATTGCACGAAATGATCGATGAATACAAAGAAAAAAAGAGCGAAATTAATTAATGACAGTGTCCCTTTAAAATGATATAATATGATACAAGCGTGTTTTGACAATATCATGAAGAAGGGGGAAGCGTATGGCTTCAAAGGCAAAAAAGAAGAAACGTACAAAGCAGACAAAAAAAAATATGTCTGAGAACAGCTTTTTGGGCGATGAGATAGTCATATGGTCGGCGCTGGCCGTCAGCATCCTTCTGCTAATCAGTAATTTCGGGCTTGGCGGGAAGGCAGGCGTCTTTCTGTCAGCCTTTCTGACAGATATATTTGGCTGGACGGTTTATGCAGTGCCTTTTGCCTTATTCGGAGCTGTTGCTTTTCTGACTGCGAATAAGGATAATTTTACCGCATATGCAAAGACAGTGGCAGGCCTTTTACTAATGATTCTTTTCAGCATCTTTTTTGAACTGATTCAGGAAGAAGGAGGAATCATCGGGAGTCTCCTGGCCGGGCTTCTGGTTCCGGCAATCGGTGCAGTCGGCACCTATGTGGTTGTGATTATCTGCATGATTATCTGTCTGGTGGGGATTACAGGAAAATCTGCGCTTAAGGGAGTAAAGAGCCAGGGGAGCAGGGCATACAGCCGTGCAAAAGAAGATGCTGCCAAAAGGCATGAAGCGGCATCTGCCAGGATGGTTGCAAGAAAGGCAGTAAGGGGTGAGACGAAGGGGAACGGCCGGAAACGGACGGACCGGCATGTGGAAGGAGTATCTTTTGATACAGAGATTTCCAAAAAGTCCCCGGAGATGAAGGAACTGCTTGTGCCGGAGGATGAAACACCGTCTGCAGCGAAAGGAAGGAAAATGCCATCTTCCAGAGAGACAGAGGAGATGAGTACCCCGGCAGAACCCCAGTTTGTCATTAACCGCGGCGACACTGTGATGCCTGGAGGCTTCCAGGAGACGAAAGAAAGTGAGATTTTGGCAGAACCTTCGGAAAAAGTGTCTGGTTCTTCCAAAAGAAAGGGGAAAGCCTCACAGATTTCCGTGGAGGATGAGATGAAGGAGGTTGCTGCATCTGTGGCAGAAGCAGCAGAGAAACCGGAAAAAGAATATCATCTGCCGCCGATTTCTCTTCTTAAGAGAGGAAGCCGGACCGGCGGAGAATCAGATGCTGCACTCAGAGAGACAGCGATCAAGCTTCAGCAGACGCTGAAGAATTTCGGGGTGAGTGTTACAGTGATGAATGTTAGCTGCGGGCCGTCGGTTACCCGCTATGAGCTTCAGCCCGAGATGGGGGTAAAGGTAAGTAAGATTGTGGGGCTTGCAGATGATATTAAACTGAATCTTGCGGCAGCGGATATCCGGATCGAGGCTCCGATTCCGGGAAAGGCGGCTGTAGGCATAGAGGTTCCGAATAAAGAAAATTCTCCGGTAATGCTCCGGGATCTTTTGGAATCAAAGGAATTTAAGAACAGCACATCAAAGCTTTCTTTTGCTGCCGGCAAGGATATCGGCGGTAAGGCGGTGGTGACAGATATTGCCAAAATGCCTCATGTTCTGATTGCAGGTGCAACAGGCTCTGGTAAATCAGTCTGCATCAACACGCTGATTATGAGTATTCTTTATAAGGCAAAGCCGGAGGAGGTCAAGCTCATTATGATTGATCCCAAGGTAGTTGAGCTGAGTGTATATAACGGCATCCCGCATCTTATGATTCCGGTTGTTACAGATCCAAAGAAGGCTGCAGGAGCGCTTAACTGGGGGGTAGCTGAGATGACCCGCAGATACCAGGCATTTGCGGAGCACAATGTAAGGGACATGAAGGGCTATAATGACAAGGTGAGGAAAATGTCTGTGCCTGAGGAGGAACGGCCGGCAATCATGCCGCAGATTGTCATTATTGTAGATGAGCTGGCAGATCTGATGATGGTGGCTTCCGGGGAAGTAGAAGAGGCAATCTGCCGTCTTGCCCAGCTTGCAAGGGCAGCAGGGATTCATCTTGTTCTTGCAACACAGCGGCCGTCCGTGAATGTCATTACTGGTCTGATCAAGGCAAACATGCCGTCAAGGATTGCATTTTCCGTATCCTCGGGCGTGGACTCCAGGACGATTATTGATATGAACGGAGCAGAGAAGCTCCTTGGAAAGGGAGACATGCTCTTTTATCCGGCGGGCTATCAGAAGCCGGCAAGAGTCCAGGGCTCCTTTGTATCAGATAAGGAGGTCCAGGATGTTGTGGACTACCTGATACATAATAACGGCGATGCAGTTTACGATGAAGAGATCACCACCCATGTAAATTCGGCAAATATAGGGGTGTCAGGCATGGCGTCCGCAGAAGGGGATGAACGCGACCAGTACTTTGCAGAAGCAGGCCGCCTCATCATAGATAAGGAGAAGGCATCCATCGGGATGCTGCAGAGAGCATTTAAGATCGGCTTTAACAGAGCGGCCAGAATTATGGACCAGCTCTGTGAGGCAGGGGTAGTCGGAGGAGAAGAGGGGACAAAGCCCCGGAAGATTTTAATGACCACAGAGGAATTCGAGCAGTATGTAACAGGTAACGAGTGAAGATGACGCAGGGGCTTAAGGCCCTGCAGCGAAGAAAGGAGATCTCAGGGACAAATGAAGACCGATATCCAGATTGCACAGGAGGCAAGTATGCTGCATATAAAGGATGTAGCAGAAAAATTAGGTATTAAGGAAGAAGAGCTGGAATTTTACGGGAAGTACAAGGCAAAGCTGTCTGACGAGCTGTGGGAAGGCATCAAGGACAACCCGGACGGAAAGCTTGTGCTTGTCACAGCAATTAATCCCACACCAGCGGGAGAAGGTAAGACAACCGTTACAGTGGGACTTGGACAGGCAATGGCAAAACTGGGCCAGAAGGCAGTCATTGCCCTCAGAGAGCCTTCCCTTGGACCATGCTTCGGAATTAAGGGTGGAGCAGCAGGCGGAGGCTATTCCCAGGTAGTACCCATGGAGGATCTGAACCTTCACTTTACCGGGGATTTTCATGCCATTACCTCGGCAAACAATCTGCTGGCAGCTCTGCTTGACAATCATATCCAGCAGGGAAACGCGCTTCAGATTGATCCAAGGCAGGTGGTATGGAAACGCTGCCTTGATATGAATGACAGAAATCTGAGAAACATTGTTGTCGGACTGGGAAATAAGATGGACGGCATGGTGAGGGAGGATCACTTTGTAATTACGGTTGCTTCTGAGATCATGGCGATTCTCTGCCTTGCTGATGATATTCAGGATCTAAAACGCAGACTTGGAAAAATTATTGTGGCATATAATTTTAACGGCGATCCTGTTACGGCAGATGATCTGCAGGCAACCGGCGCCATGACGGCGCTGCTTAAGGATGCCATCAAGCCGAATATTATTCAGACATTAGAGCATACACCGGCAATCGTACATGGCGGTCCTTTTGCAAATATTGCCCATGGCTGCAATAGTGTGCGCGCTACCAGAATGGCTCTTAAGATGAGTGATATTACCATTACAGAGGCTGGCTTCGGCGCAGATCTGGGGGCTGAAAAGTTCTTTGACATTAAGTGCAGGAAGGCAGGACTTGCTCCGGATGCAGTCGTTCTGGTTGCAACTGTGCGGGCTTTGAAATATAATGGCGGCATACCGCGCGGGGAGCTTGAAAAGGAGAATGTCGAGGCTCTTAAGAGGGGAATCGTAAATCTTGAAAAGCATATTGAAAATATACAGAAATATGATGTGCCGGTTATTGTCGCATTGAATTCCTTTGTATCCGACACAGAGGCAGAGTATGAATTCATCCGCAAATTCTGTGAGGAGAAGGGCTGTGAGTTCGCGCTTGCCGAAGTCTGGGCTAAAGGCGGAGAGGGCGGAACGTCTCTTGCAAAAAAGGTTCTTGAGACACTGGAGACAAAGGAGAGCCATTTCCATCCACTCTATGAGGATGAACTTTCCTTAAAGGAGAAGATTGAAACAGTTGCCAGGGAAATCTATGGGGCAAGAGGCGCCATCTACGAGCCGGCGGCAGAAAAGCAGCTTGCGAAGATTGAGGCGATGGGATTTGGAAAGCTTCCGGTCTGCATGGCAAAGACTCAGTATTCCCTGTCTGACGACGCGGCGAAGCTTGGACGGCCGGCAGATTTTGACGTGAAGATCCGGGAAGTGTATGTGAGTGCAGGAGCCGGCTTTATTGTTGCCATCACTGGTGCGATCATGACGATGCCGGGGCTTCCGAAGGTTCCAGCTGCAAACGGAATCGATGTATCTGAGGACGGTAATATTACAGGATTATTCTAAGGAGAGAAGTATGTTCCAGTTAATAGATGGGAAAAGGATTGCAGCTCAGATTAAGGAAGAGGTAAAGGAAGAGGCCGAATGTCTGAAACAGGCAGGAGTACAAATGTGTCTGGCAGTGGTACAGGTTGGGAACGACCCTGCCTCCAGTGTATATGTGAGAAATAAAAAGAAAGCATGTGAATATGTGGGGATAAAATCAGCATCCTTTGAACTCCCAAAGGATACGGCGGAGGATGAGCTTCTGGAGCTTGTCCGGCGGCTGAATGAGGATGATACAGTAAATGGGATTCTTGTGCAGCTCCCGCTTCCGGAACACATTAGCGAGGATAAGGTCATACAGACCATTTCCCCGGATAAGGATGTGGATGGATTTCATCCAGAAAGTGTAGGAAGACTCTGTATCGGAGAGAAAGGATTTCTTTCCTGCACCCCGGCAGGAATTATAGAACTTCTTCGCCGCAGCGGGGTTGAGATCCAGGGGAAGGAATGTGTGGTTGTGGGAAGAAGTAATATTGTCGGGAAGCCTATGGCGCTTCTCCTTTTGAGGGAGAACGGAACTGTAACAATTGCCCACTCTCGTACAGCAGATCTGAAGAAAATTACACAGAGAGCAGATATTCTGATTGTGGCCATCGGCAGGCCGCGTTTTATTACGGCCGATTATGTAAAAGAGGGAGCGACAGTCATTGATGTCGGGATCCACAGGAATGAGGATGGTCATCTGTGCGGTGATGTTGATTTTGACAATGTAAAGGAGAAGACAGCTTTTATCACGCCGGTTCCGGGAGGAGTCGGACCGATGACCATTGCCATGCTGATGAAGAATTGTATAGCAGCAGCTAAATAGGAGGTTGGTGAGAGTATGAGGTGCAGGTATTGCGGATATGAGATACCAGAAGGCGAATTATACTGTACAAGATGTGGGGAAGAAGTATTCATTGTTCCTGATTATAATCCGCTTGATGATATGCTTACTGCACAGATTAAGGTCGGCGTGAATAATGAGGGGGATACAGATTATCTGAACCATAATCTATCTGACGATGTCAGAGGCCGGACCTCTGTAAGACGTACCGGAAATCCGCAGAATGCAGCTGCACGAAGGAACACCGGCTCTGGAAGAAGAAACACTGGTCCAGGCAGAAGTATGGATCCCAGACGGCAAACTGCTCCAGGAAGAAGCACTGGTTCCGGCAGAAGTATGGGTTCCGGAAGAAATACAGGTACTGGCAGGAACTCTTCATCAAGGAGAAATACGGGCACCGGAAGAAACACAGGTTCCATGAGAAATAACGGTATCAGACAGAATACAGCCAAAAGAGAGCTGTCTGAGCGCGAGCGGTACCGTCGTCAGATGGAAAAGAAAAGAGAAAATCAGAAAAAGAAAAGGCGGTATATTACGATCGTTCTTGTGATTCTTGTCCTGGCAATCGGTGCGGGCTGTTATACTCTTTATCAGAATTCTTATGACGGAATTGTAAATAAAGGATATCAGGCGATCAAAAATCAGGAATATAGCAGTGCAGAATCCTTTTTTAACCAGGCAATCGGAAAAAATGATAAAAAATCAGAAGCTTATGTGGGATTATCCCAGGTATACATCCGACAGGACAGGGTGGATGATGCAGTAGATCTATTTAATGATACGATTGCAAAGCAGCCGGACAATGCGGATATTTATGAAGCTTATATGGAATTCTGTGTTAATAATGACAGAAAGACATTGATTCCGCTGGTTCTGGATGAGGCGCAGGATAGTATCAGGAAGAAATTGTCCGACTATATTATCGCGGTACCGGAGTTTAATCTGGATGACGAGGAAGTGTATGATGATGTGCAGCAGCTGGAACTTTCAGCCGGAAAAAACACCATCCAGTATACTACGGATCAGACCGATCCCCTGCAGTCGGGAAAGAGTTATGACGGTCCGATTCAGCTGGAGGAGGGAGAGAACGTTATCCGGGCAGTAGCTCTTGACAAACGGGGAATCCCGGGTATGTCTGTGGAAAAGACCTATGTGATCGAATTCCCTGTGGAGGATGCCCCGGCAGTATCCCCGTCCACCGGACAGTATGAAAGCGCACATCCGATTGAAATTAAGGTGCCGGATGGATACGAGGCTTACTATACGATGGATGGCGAAGATCCGACCACAGCCTCCACAAAGTATAGCGGGCCGGTTGACATGCCTCAAGGGGAGACCTTGTTTAAGGCAATCCTTGTAAGCGGAGGCGGTCGCGTAAGCGGAATTACAACCAGAAATTATATGTTAGAAAAATAAAGGGAAAAGATTGTACGTTAATTAGTACAATCTTTTTTTCTTCTACGGTTGCGTTAATTATTTAACAGAGGTATAATTTAGTCAAGTTAAATAATTAACAAGTAAAGGAGATAGAAAAATGAGCAGATTTACACTACCAAGAGACATTTACCACGGAAAAGGATGCTTAGAGGAGTTAAAGAACTTAAAGGGGAAAAAAGCAATCCTTGTAGTCGGAGGCGGTTCCATGAAGCGCCAGGGCTTTCTTGAAAGGGCAGTCGGATATCTGAAGGAAGCAGGCATGGAAGTTGAATTGTTTGAAGGAGTTGAGCCGGATCCGTCTGTTGAGACTGTTATGAAGGGTGCTGAGGCTATGCGTAAATTTGAACCTGACTGGATCGTATCCATGGGCGGCGGTTCTCCTATTGATGCAGCAAAAGCGATGTGGGCATTTTACGAATATCCGGAGACCACTTTTGAGGATTTATGTATTCCATTTAATTTCCCGGAGCTTCGTACAAAGGCAAAGTTTGCAGCTATTCCATCTACATCCGGGACAGCGACAGAGGTTACGGCATTTTCCGTTATTACCAATTATCAGACAGGCGTAAAATATCCTCTTGCTGATTTCAATATTACACCAGACGTTGCAATCGTTGATCCGGATCTCGTATCAGGACTTCCGGTAAAGCAGGTTGCATATACAGGTATGGATGCACTGACTCATGCCATTGAAGCATATGTATCCACACTGAACTGTCCGTTTACAGATCCACTGGCATTACAGGCAATTGAGATGGTACTTGATTATCTCCCGGCTTCTTATAACTGCGATATGGATGCAAGAGAGCAGATGCACTACGCACAGTGTCTGGCAGGTATGGCATTCTCCAATGCACTGCTTGGTATTGTACATTCTATGGCGCACAAGACTGGAGCTGCATTCTCAACTGGACATATTCCGCACGGCTGTGCTAATGCAATCTATCTGCCTTATGTCATTAAATACAATGCACATGACAAGACAGCAGCAGGACGTTACGCAGAGATCGCACGCAGAATGGGTCTTGAGGGCACATCTGAGAAGGCGCTGATCAACAGTCTGTGTGCAAAGATTGATGAGTTCAATGTAAAGCTCAATATTCCAAAGACTCTGAAAGAATTCGGAATCAATGAAGATGAGTTTAAGGAGAAGGTTGCAGGAATCGCAGAGCGCGCAGTAGGCGACGCATGTACAGGCTCTAATCCAAGGGCAATTGATTCGGCTGCAATGGAGAAGCTGTTTCATTGCACATATTATGGAACAGAGGTTGACTTTTAAGCGGTAAATATTTGTCTTCTAATATTTTATGTGATATAATCAGTTATACTAAGGAGCAGATCTTTCTGCTCCTTAGTATAAGTATATTATTAGAAGGAGACTCGAAAGATGGGAATTTATCTCAATCATGCAAGCATGAAACGCATAACCTTTTGACGCTTGTATCATAATATACTTGATATTTTCGCAAATATACTATATCATTATAAGAAGTAAAAATATTAGGAGGAACGTAAGATGTATAAGATATTAAAAGCTGAGAAACTGGCTGATAAGATCTATCTTATGGATGTTGAAGCTCCCCGTGTTGCAAGACACTGTGAGCCGGGGCAGTTTGTTATCGTTAAGATGGATGAGAAGGGCGAGAGAATCCCGCTGACAATCTGTGATTATGACAGAGAAGCGGGAACGATTACAATCGTATTCCAGGAGGTAGGAGCTTCTACCATGAAGATGTCTGCCTTGAAGGCAGGAGACAGCTTCCGCGATTTTATCGGACCGCTCGGATGTCCATCCGAATTTGTAGAAGAAGACATCGAAAGTCTTAAAAACAAGAAGATGCTGTTCGTAGCCGGAGGCGTCGGTGCAGCCCCTGTTTATCCACAGGTAAAGTGGCTTAAGGAACATGGAATTGATGCAGATGTCATTGTTGGTGCAAAGACAAAGGACATGCTTATACTGGAAAAAGAGATGGAAGAGGTTGCAGGCAATTACTATCCATGTACAGATGACGGTACATATGGTCATTCAGGTATGGTTACTACTAAGATCGAAAAGCTTGTAGAAGAGGGCAAGAAATACGATGTCTGCGTTGCCATTGGTCCTATGATTATGATGAAGTTTACCTGTCTTCTTACAAAGAAGCTGGAGATTCCTACAATTGTCAGCATGAATCCGATTATGGTTGACGGAACCGGTATGTGCGGCGCCTGCCGTGTCATTGTAGGCGGAGAAGTAAAGTTTGCCTGTGTAGACGGACCAGAGTTCGACGGACATCTTGTGGACTTTGATAATGCAATGAAGAGACAGATGATGTATAAAACAGAAGAAGGTCGTGCAATTCTGAAAGTACAAGAAGGAGACACCCACCACGGTGGATGCGGTAATTGCGGAGGTGACAACTAATGGCTGATGTGTTAAAAAGAATTCCTGTAAGAGAGCAGGATGCAAAGGAAAGAGCAGCAAACTTCGAAGAAGTATGTTATGGATATAATAAGGAAGAGGCTATGGAGGAGGCATCCCGCTGCCTGAACTGTAAAAATGCAAAGTGTATTCAGGGCTGTCCGGTAGCAATTAATATTCCAGGCTTCATATCTAAAGTAAAGGAAGGGGACATTGAGGGAGCGTATAAGGTAATTGGTGAGTCCTCTGCGCTTCCGGCTATCTGCGGCCGTGTATGTCCGCAGGAGTCCCAGTGTGAATGCAAATGTATCCGCGGTATCAAGGGAGATCCGGTATCCATCGGTAAGCTGGAAAGATATGTTGCTGACTATGCATTAGAGCATGATATCAAGCCTGCAAAGGCTGAGAAGACGAACGGACACAAGGTTGCAGTAATCGGTTCCGGTCCGTCCGGTCTTACCTGTGCCGGAGATCTGGCAAAATTAGGCTACGAGGTAACCGTATTTGAGGCACTGCATGAACTTGGCGGTGTGCTTGTATATGGAATTCCAGAGTTCCGTCTTCCGAAGCATAAAGTAGTAAAGAAAGAGATTGAAAAGGTAAAAGAGTTAGGCGTTAAATTTGAGACCAATGTTGTAATTGGTAAATCCACCACCATTGACCAGCTCATGGAGGAAGAGGATTTTGAGGCTGTATTCATCGGATCAGGTGCAGGACTTCCGATGTTCATGGGTATTCCGGGAGAGACGGCTAACGGTGTCTTTTCTGCAAATGAGTATCTGACAAGAAGCAACTTGATGAAGGCATTTGATGATTCCTATGATACGCCGATCGCGGCTGGAAAGAAGGTTGCAGTAGTTGGCGGCGGCAATGTAGCAATGGATGCTGCAAGAACAGCTCTCCGCCTTGGCGCAGAGGTACACATTGTATACCGCCGGAGCGAGGCAGAGCTTCCGGCCAGAGTAGAGGAAGTGCATCATGCAAAAGAAGAGGGCGTTATCTTTGACCTTCTTACAAACCCGAAGGAAATTCTTGTAGATGAGAACGGCTGGGTTAAGGGTATGTCTGTTGTGAAGATGGAACTTGGCGAGCCAGATGCCTCCGGCAGGAGACGTCCGGTTGAGATTCCTGGCTCTGAGTATGAGATAGAGCTTGATACAGTCATCATGTCTCTCGGAACATCGCCGAACCCGCTGATTGCGTCCACGACAAAGGGGCTTGAGACGAATAGAAGAAAATGTATTGTGGCAGAGGAAGAAAATGGACAGACATCAAAGGCTGCTGTATTTGCAGGCGGTGATGCAGTGACAGGCGCTGCAACCGTTATTCTTGCTATGGGAGCAGGAAAAGCAGGCGCAAAGGGAATCCATGAGCTTCTGTCCGGCAAATAGATTTTTTTGATAAAAGCATAAGAACAGGAAAAAATAGTGCTGTGCATAAAAAATTGTTACTGTTCACACAGGTCTGTGCATTTACTGCACAGACCGTAAGAAAGTGATTCAGGAGTGAGCAAATCCCATTCGCGGAGCGAATTTTAGATGGATTTGCGAATGTTACTGGTCGCGGAGTGAACAGTAACAAAAAATCTGCACAGCACTGTTTTTCGCATTTACATGCCTATACCCCATGAAAAAACTATGCTATACTTGTGTCTGAAAAGCGGTAAAGGAGTGAAATTATGATAATTTTTCTAGGACTTATGATTCCGTTCATCGGTACCACAATGGGAGCAGCATGTGTTCTGTTTATGAGGAATGAACTAAAACCCCTGGTTCAGAAGTCTTTGCTGGGATTTGCGGCAGGCGTTATGGTTGCTGCATCTGTATGGTCTCTGCTCATTCCGGCCATGGACATGTCATCCCATATGGGTAAATTTGCTTTTGTTCCGGCCGCCGCGGGATTTCTGCTAGGTATCGCCTTCCTGCTGGTTCTTGACAGAACGATTCCCCATATGCATATCGGCTCAGAGGAGACTGAGGGTCCGGGGACTACGTTAAACAAATCTACGATGCTCGTATTGGCAGTAACCATTCATAATATACCAGAGGGAATCTCAAGTGGAGCCGTATTTGCGGGACTTCTGACCGGCAGCGGGGACGTGACAATAGCGGGGGCATTTGCACTGGCAGTGGGCATTGCCATGCAGAATCTTCCGGAGGGCTTCATCGTATCACTGCCTGTACGTAGTGAAGGCGGTGGACGGGGAAAGGCATTCCTCTATGGAACCCTGTCAGGAGTTGTTGAACCGGTTGCAGGAGGGATTACGGTGCTTCTCGCAGCATATATTACACCGGTACTTCCGTATCTTCTGGCATTTGCAGCAGGGGCAATGATCTATGTGGTTGTAGAAGAGCTTGTTCCAGAGTCAGCAGAAGGGGAACACAGCAATATAGGAACGATTGGATTCGCAGCAGGCTTTGTACTGATGATGATGCTTGATGTAGCGCTTGGATAAAAATAAAGAGATTAAGATGAAGATTTTGTTAATAACAGTAGGAAAAATAAAAGAAAAATATTTAAAGGACGCAATTGCAGAATATGTGAAACGCCTCAGCAGATATTGCAGGCTGGAGATCATAGAAGTAGCAGATGAGAAGATTCCAGAGCATGCCGGCAAAACGGAAGAAGAGGCAGTACGGGCAAAAGAAGCAGAGAGGATTTTCCGTCATATAAAAGAGGATGCATTTGTAATCACATTGGAGATACAGGGAAAGCAGCTTTCTTCAGAGGAACTGGCCAGGAGGATAGAAGGTCTCGGAATTCAGGGAGAAAGCGTGGTTGTATTTATAATAGGAGGTTCCCTGGGACTGGGAGAAGAGATTCTGAAAAGGTCCGATTTTGCCTTGAGCTTCTCGCGGATGACCTTTCCCCACCAGCTGATGCGTGTAATTCTGTTGGAACAGATATACCGAAGCTTTCGGATTAACAGAGGAGAACCATATCACAAGTAAGGTATGTATTATTTTTTACAGGAGAATAAGATGAAAAAAAGAGACGTAAAGAGAAAAACTATTTTATTCATTGCATGGGTGATGTGTTCATGTCTGTGTATGGGCGAGATAGCCTGGGCACAGGAGACTCCGTCAGAAAGTATAGTGGGGCGGGAAGAGCCGGGACAGCCAGGCGAACCGGAAGAACCAGGGCAAGAAGAAAAGTCAGAGGAGCCGGGCAAACCGGAAGAACCAGGGCAAGAGGAGAAACCAGAGGAGCCGGAGAAGCCGGAAGAACCAGAGGAACCAGGAAATGGGGAAGATGAGGACAGCCGTGTAACAGAAACTGCAGTATATGGCATCAAGACTGCCTATGAGAAGACACCCGGCTCTGAGATTCGCAATACGATTACAATCACTCCAGGTGAGAAGCGCATGATTTCCCTTCAGATGTATCAGCCTTCAAGCGGTAAGTGGGAGACACAAAGTTCGTTTTCCACTGGCATGGAGGATGGCAGGGTGACACTGGTTTATCCCAGGGCATGGAAGAAAGCCAATACATCCTTATGGAGGATTGTGATTGATGCTAATGATAACTGTACCGGATATATCAGCGAGACCATCACAGTCACCACACGAAACAGAAAGGAATTAAAAATAAAGGCAAAAAGCGCTGTTATTATGGAAATGGAATCCGGACAGATTTTTTATGGAAAATCAATGAACACCAGACGGCCTAATGCAAGCACTACCAAGATTATGACCTCTATTCTGGCACTGGAAAACAAAAAGCTGAACAGTAAAGTGAAGATTACGGCAGAAGCTGTAAACACGCCGTATTCTGCTCTTGGGGCAAGGGCAGTGAATGACAAGGCATCTATGAAGCAGATGCTGTATATGACACTGCTTCCCTCGGATAACGGAGCCGCTACAGCACTTGCAATACATACCGCAGGAAGTGTGAAAAAGTTTTCAAAAATGATGAACAAAAAGGCAAAAGAGCTGGGATGCACGAATACTTCTTTTAAAAATCCTCATGGACTGCATGCAAAAAAACATTACACATCAGCAAAGGATCTGGCTGTCATTACACGTTATGCCATGAGAAATAAGACATTTCGGAAAATTGTTAATACCAGGTTCTGTAAATTCAGAACAAAGAAACAGAAAAATAAATATGTTCTTTATTCTACCAATGCACTGCTTGGAGAGACAGAGGGAATATGCGGGGTAAAAACAGGATTTACGAATCAGGCGCAGAACTGCTTTTCCGGAGCCTATAAATATAATGGTAAGACATATATCACAATTGTTTTAGGATCTCCTGGAATCGTACAATATCAAAAGGACACAAAACGGCTGATCAGTTATATTAACAGATATATGTAACAGGACAATATGCTGAAAATGTGATATACTGTTACGGAAATGAATGTGTTGCTAAAGGCACTGGCAGATATGTTTTAGAGGAGGGCCTGATTATGGTATTATTTAGAAAAAAACAACAGGAGACAAAAGAACCAGACATAAAAAAAGAGCAGAGTAAGGCGAAAGTAATCTGGGAATATGTGCAGGTACTGGTAATTGCGGTAGTTCTTGCCCTGTTCTGCAGTAAAGTACTGATTGTAAACGCTAATATTCCGTCTGGTTCTATGGAGAACACTATTCACCCAGGCGACCGGATTATCGGCTTCCGTCTCGCTTACCTTGGCAGTGAACCCGAGCGGAAGGATATTATATTATTCCATTATCCAGATGATCCTTCACAGATCTTTATCAAAAGAGTAATTGGACTTCCTGGAGATACAGTCCGGATTGAGGGCGGCCAGGTGTACATAAATGATTCGGAGACTCCGCTGGATGAGCCCTATCTGAAAGAGCTGATCGT
The DNA here is from genome assembly GCA_948602995.1 of uncultured Dorea sp. GTDB lineage: Bacteria > Bacillota > Clostridia > Lachnospirales > Lachnospiraceae > CAPEBR01. The sequence goes on along the minus strand of CAPEBR010000013.1, from coordinate 63,543 downwards.
AGGAGAATTCGGTCCCTATGAAGTACCAGAGGATTCTTACTTTGTAATGGGAGACAACAGGAATAATTCCCGTGATTCAAGATACTGGGATGATCCGTTTGTGGAAAGCGATGAGATTCTTGCAAAAGCGATGTTTCAATATTTTCCTAAGATCAGAAAGGTAGAATAAGTGAGTATAACTATAAAAACAGAGAGGGAACAGATACCAGACACTGTTCCCTCTCTGTTTTTGTAGTGCCACATAACTCAAAAAGCAGAAGGAAATTCCTGATTCTGACAGCAAAATCATCAAGTAGTCCTATTCAGAACCACTTGATGAAAGGCATGGATTTAAAAAGCAGAAAGACAAAAACAAAGCGTTTACTATATTTCTATATAAGCGAGGATATGAAGTGTATGCATAATAAATGACATATTTAGATAATAACAGAAATATTGTGCTATATATTGTGGTAGTTTCGAAAAGAACTACTATACAAAAAACTTTCAAATCCTTTTCGTTATTATTCACGGGTCAGGAGTGCGGAACGATTACTATTATACTTGATCTTTATTCTAATGTTTTGTATACTAAAAGAAAGAGTAATAAACGCAAAATGAGAGAGGAAGGAAATGCATATGAAATACTTGATGATTATGTGGGGTGCAGCAATTGTATATCTGGTTGTCGGAATCTATGCAGTGAATAAAAAAGAACCTATGCGGCTTTCTTTCGTTTCCAGGCTTACGGAGGATATGGTCTCAGATATACCTGCTTATAATAAGGAAGTAGGAAAGATGTGGTGCGCCTTTTCCGGTGTATTATTCGCCGGTGGGATTCTGATCGCGTTGAACCCGGCATTCTCTGTCTTTTTCTTTGCAATATTCTGTGTTGTTGGTATAGGCGGTGCTGTATGGTGGCAGAGTAAGATCGAGGAAAGATTTATAACGGAGCCGGACAAATAACTGCAGCCTGTGAGGAAGGATGAGAATACGGCTATGATTAAGAATATAATATTTGATATGGGAAACGTACTTCTCAGCTATAATCCGGATGTTTGCCTGAACAGATTTGTCCGTAATGAAGAGGACAGGGCAATCATAAGAAAAGAGCTTTTTGAAGGACCTGAGTGGGTAGAAGGCGATTTAGGACTAATTACAGATGCCGAGCGTTTTGATGGAGTGAGCAGGCGGGTTCCGCCGCGTCTCCATGGGGCGCTTAGAAGCTGTACCCTGGAGTGGATGATGTGTATGAAGCCGGTTCCAGGGGCAAAGGAGTTTACAGAGTATATGAAGGAAACGGGATACCGGATCTATGTATTGTCAAATGCAAGTATTTCCTTTTATGACTATTTTCCGGGCTTCGCTCCATTGGATTATTTTGACGGGGTCGTGGTGTCCTGCGATGTCCATGTGGTGAAGCCGGATATCCGTATATATGAGCATCTGCTTAAGACCTGCGGGCTAAAGCCAAAGGAGTGTTTTTTTATAGATGATATGGCGGCAAATGTGGAGGGAGCAAAAAAAGCCGGGATAGCGGGAGCTGTATTTCGAGGAAGTTTTGAGGAAATGAAAGGGCTTATCAGGTGAGAGTATGGAATTCGGTATGACAGCTGTAGTTTTGATTATTCTTGCAGTCCTTGTTACTTATTCCCTTGAAAAGAAGAATTTTAAAAAGAAGCTGCGGATGAAACTGCGGACAGAATACGGACAGAAGCCAAACACGGATGTGGAACTTCCAGATTATAAGGAAACAGCAAACTATTATAATCTGATCAGGGATAATATTCCAGAGGATGAGCGTGTGGATGAGATTACATGGGCAGACCTGGAGATGGATCCTGTGTTCCAGCGTCTGAACACAACCGTATCCTGCGCAGGGGAGCAGCTTCTTTTTGCGTGGCTGCACCGTCTCTCGGGGGATCGAAGGATTTTCGAAAGACTGGAACGCAAGGTCGGTTATTTTGACAGCCATCCAGATGAGCGCGTGGAAACGCAGGTTTTGTTGTGGGAACTCAAAAAGGAGTCAGTTAACTATTATATTCCGGAATATATAGAACAGCTGGAATTTCAGAAGATGCCCTTCGCCCTGCTTTGCAGGATACTGCTTACTTCCCTGCTGGCCTTTACTGCAGCGGCTCTGCTGACAGCGAATCCTGTGATTGCATCCACAGCCGGGATTCATTTCCTGATAAATATTGCCGTGTATGCCATTGCAAAAGCAAAATATGAGGTAGAGATAGAGGCTTTTTATGGAATTGTCCGTACGGTGAAGATTGGGGAGGCTGTGCAGAAGCTCTGTCCAGAGGAAATATCCAGAGAAGGCGAAAGGACAAAAGACTTAAAGAATCTTTCCCGTATCATTCTCGTTCTTGGCCAGAGAAAGCAGGCACGGCTTTCAGGAGATGCGATTGCAATGGCGTCAGATTATCTCCTGGGTGCATTTATGCTGGATTTTCTTCTTTATGACAAGGCGGTGCGACTTTTATGTAAAAAAAAGGAGAGCTTCGGGGAAGTCTACCGGTTTGTGGGTGAGGTGGATATGAGTATTGCTGTTGCCTCGTTCAGAAAAAGCCTGTCTGGAACTACAGGCTATTGTATTCCTGAATTCCGTCAGGGCAGAATACTTTGCGGGACGGGAATCTGCCATCCGCTCATTGATCATGCGGTAGCGAATGACGTCTTTATTACCAGAAACATGATCATAACCGGATCGAACGCATCAGGGAAATCTACGTTTATTAAGGCGGTTGCAGTGAATCTGATTCTGGGACAGAGCATCCATACCTGTACGGCAGAGACCATGGCCATGCCAAAGGTATCTGTACTTACGTCCATGGCTGTCAGGGACGACGTGTTGTCCGGGGAAAGCTATTATATAAGGGAAATCCGTTACCTGAAACGGATGATTGACAGGAGCGGAAAGGACAGACTGGCATTTTTCGGAATTGATGAGATTCTGCGCGGTACGAATACGAAAGAACGGATTGCGGCATCTGCTGCAGTTCTGAGATATCTGAATCAGAGAAACTGTATTTTGATGGTGGCTACTCATGACCTGGAACTTGCGGAAATATTGAAAGAGTCCTGTGAGAATTTTTATTTCCGCGAGTCGGTGGTGGAAGGTGATGTCCTGTTTGATTATAAGCTGTATCCTGGGATCAGTGATACGAGAAATGCCATACGTCTTCTCAGTGCAATGGGATTCCCGGAAGAAATCATTGCCGGAGCTTTAAATAATGATTGAAAGTCATATTCTGTACCCGTCATTCATAGATTACTATAAACCTTATGAATGGCGCTGTTATGAAAAATAGAGTTCAGGAGCAATCCCTGAAAAATAAAATAGCGGAGGCCTCCGGACTGCCGAAGGACGTTGTTATGGGGCAGCCTGTTGTGACTGTTCTCGGGCGGATGGAGCTTAATATTGAGAATTATCGCGGAATTATCGAATATACGGATACACTGATCCGTGTTCAGACAAAGGCCGGACAGATCCGTATCACAGGAAAGAATCTGAGTGTGGATTACTATACGAATGACGATATGAAGCTTACCGGACGGATTGAAGCCATAGAATATCAGCAGTAGAGGAGGCGGCACAAGTGATATTTAAGATTCTTCAGTATATCCGGGGATATCTGCGTATACGTGTTGTCGGTTACTCGGCGGAACGCTTTCTCAATGCATGCCGGCACAGAGGAATCCGTCTGTGGAACATGAGCCCGGCGGCCAATGCATATGAGATGAATATCAGTATCAGGGGATTCCGGCAGATCAGGCCCATTGTGCGTAAGACAGGGGCAAAGGTTGTGATCATACGCCGGGAGGGTTTCCCCTTTTTCCTATATAGATACCGCAGGCGAAAACTTTTTTTTGCAGGAGCGGGTCTTTTCTTTCTCTTAATCTATACACTGTCGAAATTTGTCTGGAGTATTGACATCCGCGGGAACCTGACAAGAACAGACGAGACTCTTCTGGAATTTTTGGGAACAAAGGCTGTGAAAAACGGAATGCTGCTTTCAGATGTGAATTGCGGAAGAATTGTAAAAGATATCCGCAGGGAATATGACGATATTATCTGGGTGTCCGCATCCATTGAAGGGACCAGGCTGATTATCCAGGTAAAGGAAAATCAGGATGTGATACCAGAGAATGAAAAGACTGGGGACCAGCGTGAAGAAAAAAAAGCGGAAACAGAAAGCGGCAGGGAGGTTCAGCCTACAGATATTGTGGCTGACCGGAATTGCACGGTAACAAGTATTATTACAAGGCGGGGAGTTCCAAAGATCAGGGAAGGTGAAAAGATAAAAAAAGGAGATATTCTTGTATCAGGACAGATTCCCGTGAACAATGATGCCGGTGAGACTGTCTCTTATCAGTACCAGGAATCTGATGCGGATATTCTTGGAAAGACAAAGATCGCCTATGAGGATAAACAGAGCCTTACTTATGAAAAGAAAAAAAGAATTGCGAACAAGCTGAAGGTGCCGGAATATGTAGAGAGACGGGAATATTTCCTAAGGCTCGGAGAGTTCAGGCTGAGCCTGGGCTGGCTTAAGAATGATTATGAGCATTGTGAACATTATTCATCGGAAAAGCAGGTAAAGCTTTTTGATAATTTTTATCTGCCTGTCTTTTTCGGGGAGAAAAGGGTGGTTCCCTATACCCTGGATGAGAAAAAATATAAGAAAAAGGAGCTCCAGACGATTCTGACAGAAAGATTTTCACGATATTGCGAAGATTTAAGTGAAAAAGGGGTAGAAATTATTGGGAATAATGTTAAAATATACACAGGGTCCAAAGAAGCCACGGCAAAGGGGACTCTAACTGTAATTATGCCGGTGGGAACCAGGAAGCCGTCAAAGCCGGTGGAGGTGAAGGCGCCGGAGGAGGAAAATGAACAGTCAGGAGAATAGTTGAATGGGAATAGCGGAGACAGTGATTGAGATACCGGCCGAACATGAGGCGAATGTTTTCGGACAGTTTGACGTATATGCGAAGAAGATTGAAAGAACACTTAAGGTCTCTCTGATTGCAAGGGGAGAGAATGTAAAGATCGTGGGGGATCCGGTACGGACAGAGCGGGCACGTACTGTGCTCGCAAAGCTTATGGAGCTTTCGATGCGTGGAAATACGATACAGGAGCAGAATGTGGACTATATCCTTTCTCTTGTGATGGAGGACAGCAGCGAGGATGTGCTTGAGATTGACCGGGATATTATATGCCATACGCTTCAGGGAAAGCCAATTAAGCCTAAGACCTTCGGACAGAAAAAGTATGTGGATGCGATCAGGAAACAGATGATTGTGTTTGGTCTTGGTCCTGCCGGAACAGGAAAGACGTATCTTGCCATGGCTATGGCGATTACGGCCTTTAAAAATAATGAAGTGGGCAGGATCATCCTTACAAGGCCTGCCATCGAGGCAGGAGAGAAGCTTGGATTTCTTCCAGGAGACCTTCAGAGCAAGATCGATCCTTATCTAAGGCCGCTTTATGACGCCCTGTACCAGATTATGGGGGCGGAGAGCTTTTTAAAGAACTCGGAAAAGGGGCTGATTGAGGTGGCCCCTCTTGCTTATATGCGGGGGCGCACGCTGGATCATGCGTTTATCATTCTGGATGAGGCGCAGAATACAACGCCTGCGCAGATGAAGATGTTCCTTACCAGGATTGGTTTTGGCTCAAAGGTTGTGATTACCGGGGATGCCACACAGAAGGATCTTGCCCCTGGACAGACATCCGGCCTGGACGTGGCGGTTAATGTGGTGAAAAATATTGAGGACATTGCTATCTGCAGCCTGACAAGCAGGGATGTGGTCCGGCATCCGCTTGTACAGAAGATTGTAAAGGCATATGAGGAATATGAAACGAAGTCAAAGAGCCGTGTAAAGGAAAAAGGCGGCAGGAATAAAAGGAGCAGAAGGTCATGACGCTTTACTATGAGGAGGAAGGGAGTATCAGACTTCCATTTGCATGTCAGAAACTGGCAGAAGAGGTTGCGGAGGCAGTGCTGGATGAACTCGGGTGTCCCTATGAGGCGGAGGTGAACCTGCTTCTTACCGAGGACGTGCAGATTCGGGAGATGAACCGGGAATTCCGGCATATAGACCGGGCTACAGACGTATTGTCCTTTCCGATGACTGAATATGAGACACCGGGAGATTTTTCTCACCTGGAAGAGCAGAATGACTGTTTTCATCCGGAGACAGGAGAGCTGATTCTTGGTGATATTGTTATCTCCAAGGAGAAGGTACTTTCCCAGGCTGAGGAGTTCGGACATACGCCCAGGAGAGAATTTGCTTTTTTAATTGCACATTCTATGTTACACTTATCAGGGTATGATCATATGGAGGAAGAAGAGAGGTCTGTCATGGAGACGCTTCAGAGACAGATCTTAGAAAAGCTGAATATATTACGATAAAAAACCATCGCGCAAGACACTGTAATTTATGGAGCGTCAGATAATCTGGCGCGAGTATAATAAATGGCAGTGCCTGAGGAAGCGGTTGTTTTTGAGATGGAGTAAATAACGTATGGCTGGAAACAGAAATAATAAAGATAAAGGTTTTCTTTTACAGGGTTCTATTCTTGCAATAGCCGGTGTGATCACGAAGCTGATCGGGGCAGTCTACCGGGTTCCGCTTGTAAATATCATCGGGGATGAAGGAATGGGGTATTATGGTATTGCATTTCAGATTTATTCGATTGCACTGACCCTTACATCCTACAGTCTCCCCCTGGCTGTATCAAAGCTTGTGTCAGCAAGAGTAGCAAGAGGAGAGTATAAAAATTCACACAGGGTCTTCCGCGGTGCGATGACATTTGCCATTATAGTCAGCGGTCTTGTTGGCGCTGCTATTTTTTTTGGCGCAGGTTTTATAGCGGAACAGATTATGTCGGTAAAGTTCAGCGCTTATGCGCTCAGGGTACTGGCTCCCTGTATTCTGGTTGTAGCGATCCTGGGAGTCATGCGCGGTTTTTTCCAGGGAAATGGTTCCATGATTCCAACCGCATTTTCCCAGGTGCTGGAGCAGATTGTAAATGCAGGCGTCAGCATCGCCGGGGCATATATGCTGTTTCAGGTGGGCATGGATGTGGCAAAGATACGGGGAAACGATTCCTATGGCGCAGCCTATTCGGCGGCGGGCGGTACTCTCGGAACGGTCATAGGGGCGTTGTCTGCACTGCTGTTCCTGTTGTTTGTCTATGCGGTATATAAGACTATTCTAAAACGGAAGATGCGCAGAGACCGGGGACACAGGAAGGAAAGTTTCAGGAGAATCTACAAGATTCTGTTTATTACCATTGCACCGGTAATCCTAAGCTCTACAGTATATAATCTGTGCGGAGTGATTGATAATGCCATGTTTGCAAAGATTATGTCTGTACAGGGTCATAAGGCGACAGAGTATACCTCCCTGATCGGCATTCTGAATGGGAAGTATGATACCCTGATTAATGTTCCGATCTCCATCGCGTATTCCCTGGGTGCTTCCCTGATCCCGGCAATTGTAACTGCTGCCCAGACCGGGAGCAGAAAACAGGTACATAATAAGATCCAGCTAGTAACAAAGTTTAATATGATGATTGCAATTCCCTGTGCTGCAGGGTTTATTGTACTGGCAGAACCCATTCTTGATCTCTTGTTTTTTACACAGGATAATAAGGTGGGGGGGCTGATGCTGCAGTTAGGGGCTTTGTCGGTTGTATTTTATTGTCTGTCCACGGTTACCAATGCGGTGCTTCAGGGACTTGATAATATGATGGCCCCAGTAAAGAATGCAACGATTTCTCTTGTGCTGTACACGATTTCCCTCTTTGTAATGCTGGTTGTGTTCCGGTGGGGGATCTATGCAGTTGTGTTAAGCAGGATTGTATTTTCCGGGTCTACGAGTATTCTCAATGCCCATTCCCTTAGAATGCAGATCGGTTATGTGCAGGAGCAGCAGAAGACATTTATTATTCCGGCAGTTGCCTCAGTCATTATGGGGGTGACTGCACTGGGAATCCATCTGTTGTTTGAACTGTTTAGCAGTACACAGGTGGCTACACTGGTGGCGCTTCCGGTGGCTGTCGTTGTGTATGCAATGGCGCTTGTCATGCTTGGCGGAGTGAGCGAGCAGGAGATGTATGAGATGCCGAAAGGAGCCTTGCTGGTAAGAGTGTGCAGGAAGGCGGGGCTCTTTAGGTGATGGGTGGATGCCTGGGTGGTGAAGAAACCGGGCGGGCGGCGGTGCGCGGGTATGCTTTCTCCGCTCTGCTTTTCCGGGCGTGAACAATCCGTAGCATTCAAAGAGGCGGTTATTCGGGATACCGGACAGCTGAGACAAGAATTCTTGATGAATTCTCGTCTCAGCTGTCCTCGCCTCCTGTACTTGAAGTACAGGGGGCGATCCCGGATAACCGCCTCTTTTCATAAACGGATTGTAACACGCCCTCCAAACGCAGGCCGGAGAAAGCATACCCGCGCACCGCCGCCCACCCGGTTTCCTCACCGTGGCTTTCGCAGGAGGGCTGTGTGGGGAGGAGGGGAGTTCAGGTGGCTTGAATGAATTTTCAAATGCGCTCGATTTGTGTCTGTGCAGGGAATAAGGGAATTTGCCCGGGATTGTGTGTTAGCTGGAGTAGTTTTCGAGGAAGCTGTAGAGTTCCTGGATGTTCTGGATGTATTTGCCGTTTCGGATTTCGCTTCGGATTTTTTCGGGGAGTTCGTCGTAGAGGATGTCGGTGTATTCGTAGGGGGTTTTTTTGTCGCTCTGGTAGACGACAATGTATCCGTTTACTTCCATGAGATAGTAACAGTCCTCTTTTAGGGCTTCGCCTTCAGTGGGAACGGTTTGCTCGGGTTCCTGGGCGGGCTCTTGTTCGGTTTCTATGGTAATTTCAGTCTCTTTTTTCAGGCGGGCCTCCTGGGCGCGCTCTTTTGCGCGGTAGTAGCTGAGCTGGTAGGCACAGGTGATTATGAGAACTGCGCTGACGGAAAGTACGGCGAAGTAGATGGCATATTTGTTTTTCTGCATAAGGACAACTCCTTTTTTTTGATTATAGTATCAGCGTTTTTTCTATTTTTTATTCATTATTGTTCATAGTGAATATTAACTATACGTTACTGTTCACTCCGTGACCAGTAACATTCGCAAATCCATCTAAAATTCGCTCCGCGAATGGGATTTGCTCACTCCTGAATCACTTTCTTACGGTCTGTGCAGTAAATGCACAGACCTGTATGAACAGTAACAACTATACTTTGACTTCTGCGTGGAGATGGTGTAAGATGGTGTTACTGTGATTTTGGAGGTTTATCGATATGGATGAGAAGAAAATTGCCCGGATTAATGAGTTGTATCATAAGTCTAAAAAGGAAGGCCTGAGTGAGGAGGAACTGAAGGAGCAGCAGATTCTGCGGAGGGAGTATGTTGATTCGTTCCGGCAGAATCTGAGGAGTCAGCTTGATAACATTTCGATTGTGGAGGCTGATGGGAGCATTACGGATCTAGGTGAGAAGTTTGGAAAGAAAAGAGGACATTAGGCGCAGGATTTTGAAGCTGCGGATGGATCTGGATGCCTCTGAATGGGAGTGTGGGACGCAGTCGATTGCGAAGCGGATCAGGGAGCATGCGTGGTTTGCTGAGGCCAGGATGATATTTTGTTATGTGGATTTTCGCGGCGAGGTGGGAATGAGGGGACTGATTGAGGAAGCGTGGCGGGCTGGAAAGAGGGTCTGTGTGCCGCGGATGGACGGGGAGAGGATGGATTTTTATGAAATTAGTTCTTTTTCAGAGCTTGGATCCGGGACTTTTGGGATTATGGAGCCAACGGGAGAAAGGAAGGCTATTTTTGATGAAAAGGGGCTGATGATTCTTCCGGGGGCTGCATTTGACAGGCTGGGAAACCGGATCGGGTATGGGAAGGGCTGCTATGACAGATATCTTGCGGCTCATGGGAAGATACGTACGATCGGCGCTGCGTTTGAATTCCAGATTTTGGATCGAATAAAGCCGGAAAAGACAGATGTGCGGGTGGATCTGCTCGCAACAGAGAAAGGAATGTATTGATGATGGATTATTTACCGAAAGATCCGGTAATGCTGCTGAGTGTAGTGAATACGAAAATCCGGGATGAGTATCATACTCTTGATGCATTGTGTGAAGATATACAGGCGGACCGGGAGACGATTGTTATGCTTCTGAAGGAGATTGACTATGAATATGATGAATCCCTGCATCAGTTTGTCTGAGAGGGATAAAAGATTGGATGAACGGGAATCAGATCGTGGTAATAAATGACATACGAAAGAAGTTGTATTTATATGACAGGTAAGGGAGAAAGTCAAGAGAAATGTATCAGGAAATTGATTTAGATAAAATAGATGTAAGTGTTGAGCCGCCCGCAGAGGAGCCTGCCAGGCAGTATTATTTTATGATGAAATGCCGGGAATGGGTTCAGGAGTTTGTGAAGGAAAATGGACGGCGTCCGGCTGCGTGTGTTACGACGTTTGGCTGTCAGATGAATGCGAGGGATTCTGAGAAGCTGCGGGGAGTGCTGCGTGAGATTGGATATGATGAGGGCAGTGAGGAGACTGCGGATTTTGTGATCTATAATACATGTACCGTAAGGGAGAATGCCAATACAAGGGTGTATGGGAGGCTTGGACAGCTAAAGCCGCGTAAAACTAAGAATCCCGGGATGATGATTGCGCTCTGCGGGTGTATGATGCAGGAGCCGGAGGTGGTGGAGAAGCTTAAGAAAAGCTACCGGTTTGTGGATCTGGTCTTCGGGACACATAATATATATAAATTTGCGGAGCTTGTTGCGGCCAGGATGGACTCCGGGCGTCAGGTGATTGATATCTGGAAGGATACGGACCAGATTGTGGAGGATCTCCCGAACAAAAGGAAATATCCGTTTAAATCAGGCGTTAATATTATGTTTGGATGCAATAACTTCTGCAGTTATTGTATTGTGCCTTATGTAAGGGGACGGGAGAGAAGCCGGGAACCGGATGCGATTATACGGGAGATTGAAAGGCTTGCGGCGGATGGTGTAAGTGAGGTGATGCTGCTTGGGCAGAATGTGAACTCCTATGGGAAGACGCTGGATGTCCCGGTGACATTTGCACAGCTTCTTCGGGAGATTGAGAAGATCAGGGGAATCAGGAGAATCCGGTTTATGACTTCCCATCCAAAGGATCTGTCAGAGGAGCTGATTCAGGTGATGGCAAAGTCTGATAAGATCTGCAGGCATCTGCATCTTCCAGTGCAGTCAGGAAGCACAAAGATTCTTGGAAAGATGAACCGCCGGTATACAAAGGAGCAGTATCTTATGCTGGTCAGGAGACTTCGGGAAGCAGTGCCGGATATTTCTCTTACAACAGATATTATTGTCGGATTCCCAGGGGAGACTGAGGAGGATTTTCAGGAGACACTGGATGTTGTGAGGAAGGTAAGATATGACAGTGCCTTTACCTTTATCTATTCGAAAAGGACGGGAACCCCGGCGGCTGTAATGGAGAATCAGGTGCCGGAGAATGTGATCCGGGACCGCTTTGACCGGCTCCTTAAGGAGGTGCAGGAGATTGCCGCACACGCATGCTCTGTGCATGAGGGAACGGTCCAGGAGGTTCTGGTGGAGGAACTCAGTGAGCATGACAAGACGATGGTTACCGGAAGACTCAGTAATAATCTGCTGGTGCATTTTCCGGGAGAAGCCAAGCTTATAGGTTCTTATGTAAAAGTACTGCTGGAAGAATGTAAAGGATTTTATTATATCGGGAAAAAAAGTGAGTAGTGTCAGGCATGTAAAAACATGACCCTAGAGCGTGTTTGAAAATTGCTTTCTGCCAAATGTGCGTCACAAATTGTGGGGAATTTGCCCCAAATGAAGGAGGCGTAGCGGGCTACGCTGACTGAATGCGGGGCAAATTAGCCGCAAAGTGGGGCGTGCAGATGGCAGGAATGAATTTTCAAACACGCTCTAGGACGCCTGTATCAAAATATGAAAAAATGTCCAAACTATGATGTGAGATAAGAGATCGCTTTGAAGAGGCCGGGAACGGTTACAGCATAAGCTTATCTGTATAAAACACTGGTGAGGACATTTTTTGATGAAAAAATTAAGTGAGTATTTATTTCTAGGGACTCTGGGGGGAGCTTTGTATTATGGATTTGAAATTATATTTCGGGGATTTTCACACTGGACAATGTTTTTACTGGGAGGACTCTGTCTGGTATTCTTTACTGTACAGGGAAGGATGGTCCGCTGGGAGGATCCTCTGTGGAGGCAGATCCTGCGGTGCAGTATCTTCGTGACAAGCATGGAGTTTATCACCGGGATTATCGTGAATAAGTGGCTGCGGCTGGGAGTATGGGATTACAGCGGCCTGCCTTTTCAGATTTTTGGGCAGATCAGCCTTCAGTTTGCTGTGATCTTTTCAGGGCTGTGTGCAGTGGGGATACTGCTGGGCGGATATCTGCTTTACTGGATTTATGGTGAGGAAAAGCCGCATTACCATTTTTTATGATTCGTCTTGACATCCTATCAATTGATTGGTATACTATCAATTGATAGGATGTGTTGGATAAAAAGTAAAGGGACTGAACCGTTACGGGATTTCTAATACATAAGGAGAGGAGACTGAAGTGATGGAATTAGTCAGGAAAATCCATGTGGACTGCCCTTTATGCAACAGACTTCATGAGGTTGAAGAGAGAAGACATACAGCAACTGTATGGTAAAGGGAGAAGCGGTAACCTGTGAACAGAGATAAGAGACTGTGCAGGGAGGGATTATTCCGTTTAGCCTTGCAGCCAGGATACGTGATTTCTGATGTCTGCGCACTTTCTGCGCAGATCTGCCGAATCATGGTCAAAAGAGTGCATAGGAACAAGCAGGTGCGAAAATGGTTTTCGTGAAAAGAGGAGTGGTATATGATGTCGAAGAGGCTGAAGAAGAATAAGGTTATCGCAGGATTATTGATTTTTGTTATGCTGTTTCATATCTTTGCAGGAACTCCCAGGGAGGCATCCAGGGTACAGGCAGCATCCAGGCCCCCGGGGCTGAATGCCCGGGTTACAAAAAGCAATGTATTAAAGGTTCTGAACCAGTATGACAGGGACGGCGCCTATATCTTAAAAAAGCAGATTGCAAAGGGAGATAATGTCCTTACCTGGTTTAACCAGGGACGGATTCTTGACGGACTGGGTACGGCTGTCCACGAAGAAACCCATGGCTACCTTTATTCTTATATGAACACAAGGGGACGGGCCTATTTTGTGGGAAAGAAGAAAACCGTGTATGTGCCGCATACAAAGGTATATAACACCAAAGAGATGGCAAAGTCTGTTCCGGGGAAATACAGGACGTTCCGTTTTAATACCTATATTGGTAAGCCGGTTTCGAATCTCTCATCGAATGTAGAAGGAGTATATGGCCTGTTAAATGAATTTATGGCTTACAGGGCAGGAATGAATACGGATGTTTCCCTGTACCCGTATCTAGTCAGGCAGAAGGCGGACTGGGATGAGTGGAAGATTTATATTAATGAGTGCGAGAACGGGAAGCTTGCCTATGCAGAATTCAAATATTACATTCTGCACTATCTGTACTATGCAAAAGCCCATTATCCAGATGTGTACAGAGGAATCATTTATAATAAAAAATTCCGTGAGGCCTACCGGAAACTTGAGAGCAGTTATGCGAAGCTGATCCGGGATTATGAGAGAAATCTGAAAAAAATGAAAGGGGTCCTGTCCGCAAAAAAAGGATACTCACTGGAGATTAAAAGTGATTATATATGGCTGTACCGCGGCAGGAACGGCCAGGGAATCGGACGCTACACGAAAGATTATAAGAAGCTCCAGAGGGAAATGAAAAAGAGTAAGTATCAGACCATACACCGAAAGCTGGTAAAATGATACAAACTTCAAAAGCTTATGCATTTCATGCAGGCATGAAATAAGGGTATTGTCATATGGAATAAGAATGGGTATAATGGAATCAGTCTGACGGGCTGACGTTATTAGAAAAGAGGAGAAAAACTGTGGCTGAGTTAACACCAATGATGCAGCAGTACATGAAGACCAAAGAGGAATATAAGGACTGCATTTTATTTTACAGGCTGGGTGATTTTTATGAGATGTTCTTTGATGATGCGATTACGGCATCAAAGGAGCTTGATATTACTTTAACCGGGAAAAATTGTGGATTAGAGGAAAGGGCGCCCATGTGCGGCGTGCCTTTTCATTCTGTGGACGGATATCTGAACCGGCTGGTTTCCAAAGGATACAAGGTGGCAATCTGTGAGCAGATGGAGGAGCCGTCTAATGCAAGAGGGATTGTAAGGCGTGAGGTAGTCCGTGTGGCTACACCGGGGACGAATCTTGATATGCAGGCCCTGGATGAATCACGGAATAATTATATTATGTGTGTGGCATATATTGCAGACCGCTTCGGAATGTCAGTTGCGGATGTCACGACAGGGGATTATTTTGTAACGGAGATTGAAAATGCCGGGAAGCTTTTTGATGAAATTTATAAGTTTATGCCGTCAGAGCTGATATGTAACGAAGCATTCTATATGAGCGGCATGGACATTGATGATTTAAAGGACAGGCTGGGAGTTACGATTTACTCGCTGGATGCATGGTATTTTGATGATGCCATCTGCACACAGACACTAAAAGAGCATTTTCAGGTAAGCTCTATGGAAGGGCTTGGAATTTCGGATTATGACTGCGGAGTGATTGCATCAGGGGCGCTTCTGATATACCTGAAGGAGACACAGAAGACCTCTCTTTCCCATATGTCAAGGCTTACACCCTATGCAACGGGAAAGTATATGCTGCTTGACAGTTCTACAAGGCGGAATCTGGAGCTTTGTGAGACGCTTCGGGAGAAGCAGAAGAGAGGTTCGCTTCTGTGGGTGCTGGATAAGACAAAGACAGCCATGGGGGCCAGGAATCTCAGGAAAAATATTGAGCAGCCCCTGATTCATAAGTCAGAGATTGAGCGAAGACTGGATGCGGTTGAAGAACTTCTGCAAAATGCCATATCAAGAGAGGAGATCCGGGAATATCTGTCACCGGTCTATGATCTGGAACGTCTGGTCAGCAGGATAACATATCAGACAGCAAATCCAAGAGATCTGATCGCCTTTCAGAGCTCACTCTCCATGCTGCCCCACATCAAGTACATATTAAGCGAGATGAAAAGCCCTCTTTTAAAGGAAATATATGAAGGACTGGACACACTGGATGATCTCTGCGGCCTGGTGCAGACCTCTATTAAGGAGGAGCCTCCTATTGCCATGAGGGACGGCGGCATCATCAGGGACGGCTATAATGAAGAGGTCGATAAGCTCCGGATGGCAAAGTCCAACGGAAAAGACTGGATTGCCAGGCTGGAGGACGAGGAGCGGGAAAAAACCGGGATAAAGAATCTCAGGATTAAATATAATAAGGTATTCGGTTACTATCTGGAGGTTACTAATTCTTTCAAAAATATGGTGCCGGATTATTATACAAGGAAACAGACTCTGGCTAACGCAGAGCGATATATTATTCCAGAGCTGAAGGAATTAGAGGATACGATTCTTGGCGCTGAGGATAAGCTGTACTCCCTGGAATATGAGCTGTACTGTGAGATCAGAAGCCGTATTGCCAGGGATGTTGTGCGGATACAGAAAACGGCGAAGGCTGTGGCACAGATTGACACGTTTGCCTCTCTTGCCCTGGTGGCAGAGCAGAATAACTATGTCCGTCCGAAGCTAAATGAGAAGGGGGTTATTGATGTCCAGGACGGCCGTCATCCGGTTGTGGAACGGATGATTCCGAATGATATGTTTATTTCGAATGACACCTATCTGAATGACAGGAAAAACCGGATCTCAATTATTACAGGTCCCAATATGGCGGGAAAATCAACTTATATGAGACAGACAGCACTGATTGTCCTGATGGCGCAGACCGGTTCCTTTGTTCCGGCAGGAAAAGCGGATATCGGACTGGTAGACCGGATTTTTACAAGAGTAGGTGCGTCAGATGACCTGGCAAGCGGTCAGAGTACCTTTATGGTAGAGATGACGGAGGTTGCCAATATTCTGCGGAATGCAACGAATAAAAGTCTTCTGATTCTTGACGAGATCGGCCGGGGTACCAGTACCTTTGACGGTCTCAGTATTGCCTGGGCAGTAATTGAGCATATCAGCAACAGCAGACTTCTGGGGGCAAAGACTTTATTTGCCACTCATTATCATGAGCTTACAGAGCTGGAAGGAAAGATTGAAGGTGTAAATAACTACTGCATCGCCGTGAAAGAAAAGGGGGATGATATTATTTTCCTCAGAAAAATCGTCAAAGGCGGTGCTGATAAGAGCTACGGAATTCAGGTGGCAAGGCTTGCCGGCGTCCCGGATACGGTAATCAGCCGTGCAAAGGAGATCGTGGAGGAACTGGTTCAGACTGATATTACGGGCCGGATTAAAGACATTGCGGTACAGGGGCATACTCCGAAACTTAATACGAAAAAATATGATGAGGTAGACCTGGCGCAGATGTCGTTGTTTGATACAGTGAAGGATGATGATGTACTGGAGGAGATTAAGAACCTTGATGTCAGCAATCTGACGCCGATTGATGCATTGAATACATTATACCAGCTTCAGAATAAGCTGAAAAACAGGTGGTAGAGATGGGAAAAATACAAGTACTGGACCAGGTAACGATTGATAAGATCGCTGCAGGAGAGGTGATTGAACGTCCGGCATCCGTTATCAAGGAGCTGACGGAGAACGCAATTGACGCAGGTGCTACGGCTGTGACTGTGGAGATTAAGGAAGGCGGAATCTCCCTGATGAGAATCGCTGATAATGGCTGCGGGATTGCAGGGGAGGATGTAAGGGCAGCATTCTTAAGACATTCAACCAGCAAGATCCGTTCAGCGGAGGATCTGTTTCGCATTGCTTCCCTGGGCTTCCGTGGAGAGGCCCTTTCGAGTATTGCGGCAGTGTCCCAGGTGGAGCTGATCACGAAGACACGGGAAGAAGAATTCGGTACAAGATACCGTATTGCAGGCGGGAAGGAAGAGGATATTGAGGAGACGGGCGCGCCGGAGGGAACCACATTTCTGATCCGGCAGCTTTTTTATAATATACCGGCGCGGAAAAAATTTTTAAAGACAGCCATGACAGAAGCCAGTCATGTAGGGGATCTGATGACCCGGATTGCCCTGTCCCATCCGGAAATATCCTTCCGTTTTATTAATAATGGGCAGCCAAAGCTTCATACATCCGGGAATGGAAGTGTCAGGGATGTGATCTATCATGTATATGGACGAGAGGCGGCAGCAAACCTTCTGGAGCTTGATTTTGAAAAAAACGGAATCCATGTTACGGGATTCCTGGGAAAGCCGGTAATCTCCAGGGGAAACCGGAATTTTGAAAATTATTTTGTCAGCGGAAGATATATTAAGAGCAATATAATCACCAGGGCGGTCGAGGATGCCTATAAGGATTTTTCCATGCAGCATAAATATCCTTTCGTGGTGCTTCATATCGGGCTTGACGGGGAGCATGTGGACGTAAATGTCCATCCGTCAAAGATGGAGGTACGCTTTCATAACCAGCAGGAGGTTTATAATGTACTGTATGAAGCTGTCAGTACAGGGCTTCACGCAGAGGAGCTGATACCTCATATTACACTGGATCCTGTTTCAGGCGGAAGCCGGGCGGAAAAAAATGCAAAGAGAGAGAATCCGGAAAAAGGAGGAAGACCAGGGAAGGATGAAAGACAGGAGCAGGATTCCCGAAAGCAGAAGATATTGCTGAAAAAGGCAAAAGGGGGACTTCGTACGCCAGAACCAGAGCAGCCTGCGGAGCATGACCTGGATTACTTCATGGATAAGATGAAAAAGCGGGTCCGGTCTTATCATGAACAGAACTCGTCGGCGGAAGTGAGAGGAAGATCAGAACTATACCGCCCCGGGATACAGGCAGACCGGATTCGGGAAGCAGTTGTTTATTCAGCCAGTCATACAGAAAAGTCCCGGGAAGAGGAGGATTCTGTAAAAGAGCCAGAGCAGCTTAATCTTTTTGAGGATAAGCTGTTAGAACCCGGGGCAGTACCAGAACATAAAATCATCGGACAAATATTTGACACTTACTGGCTTGTGGAGTATCATGATAGTCTGTACATCATTGATCAGCATGCGGCACATGAGCGCATACTTTATGAAAAGACACTAAAAGGGATGAAGACAAGAGAGTTTACCTCTCAGATGATCAGTCCTCCCATTGTGCTGGAGCTTACGATGCAGGAAAGGGAGCTTCTTGATAACTACATGGAACGCTTTACTGGTATTGGCTTTGAATTCGAGGAATTCGGACAGGATTCCTATGCGGTACGTGCTGTGCCGGACAATTTGTTCAGTATTGCAAAAAAAGAGCTTTTGCTGGAAATGCTGGATCAGCTGTCTGTGGATGTCAGCCGGAATATTTCTGCAGATCTGATTGATGAAAGGATTGCTTCCATGTCCTGCAAGGCGGCTGTAAAGGGAAATATGAGACTTTCGGCGGCAGAAGTGGATACGCTGATCGGAGAGCTTCTGACACTGGACAATCCCTACCACTGTCCACATGGAAGACCTACCATTATTGCTATGTCGAAAAAAGAGCTTGAAAAAAAGTTTAAAAGGATTGTATAATTATGAAAAAACCACTGATTATTCTGACCGGACCTACGGCTTCTGGAAAGACAAAAGCCTCGATCAGGCTTGCGAGGGCTGTAGGCGGCGAGATTATATCTGCAGATTCCATGCAGATCTATAAGCATATGGACATCGGTTCGGCCAAGATACGCCCAGAGGAGATGGAGGGCATTCCCCACTATCTGATTGATGAACTGGAGCCTTCTGAGGAATTTCATGTGGTACGCTTCCAGCAGATGGCAAAAAAAGCGATGAACCGGATCTATGCAAACGGCCACATCCCCATTGTTGTGGGCGGCACAGGCTTCTATATACAGGCGCTGCTCTATGACATTGATTTTACGGACAATGACGGGGACACGAAGCTTAGAAGAGAACTTTCGGCATATGCAGACCTGAGGGGAGCAGAGGCACTGCATGAAAGACTCCGGGCAGTGGATCCTGTATCTGCCGGACAGATTCATGCAAATAATGTGAAAAGGGTCATCCGGGCGCTTGAATATTATGGCAAGACCGGCCAGAGGATTTCCGAGCATAATGAAAAGGAGAAACAAAAGAGTCCGCCGTACCGGTTTGTATATTTTGTATTAACGGATGAGCGGGAACGGCTCTATGACAGAATTAACCTGAGAGTAGATCAGATGATGGAGCAGGGACTTGTAGATGAGGTTCTGGCACTGAAAAATAAGGGGTATACATCTGAGAATGTCTCCATGCAGGGACTGGGTTATAAGGAGATACTTGCATATCTTAACGGGCAAATGAGCCTCGATGAGGCTGTGTACAGAATCAAACGGGATACCAGGCATTTTGCCAAAAGACAGCTTACATGGTTCAGGCGGGAGAAGGACGTTGTCTGGATTGACTGGCGGGACTGTGATTATGATGAGAAGAGGCTGTTAAGTACAATGCTGGCAGCTATTCAGCAGATCTTCGCAGGGCCTGCCCCGGCGAAGCGAGGGAATTGACTGCGCAGACCGTAAGAAAATGATTGTACTAAGCAGTTGCATTTGGAGGGAGTATTATGTTACGAAGGAGATTTTTCGGAAGATCAAAGTTTCTAAAGAAGATGAATACACTGATGGAGGTCTATTCCACCAGTCAGAATGCGGAGATGACATACAGGGAATTAGAGAGGCTGGAGCCTTTGATTAAAAAGGAAGGAGAGTATTATTTTTATGAGCTGAACCGGGCAGCGCTTCTCTATGATATGAAGCGTTACCGAGAGGCAGCAGATATCCTGCTTGAAATTCCTTTATTTAATCCGGAATTTGATGCAAAATGTGCACAGATGAAGACAAAGGTTATGGAGGCAATGTAATGAAGAAAACTAAGCTTACGGAACTTTATAAAGAACTGGGAATCCGGGATGAGGTATCTCATTTTGGGGACAGAATTCTTGACAGCCTGAGGGAGCGGTTTGAGGAGATTGACCAGACTGCAGAATACAATCAGCTAAAGGTGATCCAGGCTATGCAGAAGAGCCAGGTCAATGAGAACTGCCTTCATTATTATGCCAGCGGGTATGGTTACAATGACCTGGGAAGAGACACACTTGAAGAGGTCTATGCATCTGTTTTTCATACAGAGAGTGCACTGGTAAGACCGCAGATTACCTGCGGCACACACGCGCTCGCACTTGCGCTTGGCGCAGTTTTAAGACCAGGGGATGAGCTTTTATCTCCGGCAGGAAAGCCATATGATACACTTGAGGAGGTAATCGGCATCCGTCCGTCAAAGGGGTCTCTTGCAGAGTATGGAATTACCTATTCCCAGGTGGAGCTCCTTCCTGACGGAACTTTTGATTATGATGCCATTGAAAAGGCGGTCCGTCCAAATACGAAGCTGATCACAATCCAGCGGTCCAAAGGGTATCTTACAAGACCAACCTTTTCTGTCAGCCAGATCGGGGAACTGATTGCGTTTGTAAAAAAGATAAAACCAGATGTAATCTGTATGGTGGATAACTGCTACGGAGAATTTGTTGAGACACTAGAACCCAGTGATGTGGGAGCAGATCTGGTAGTTGGATCTCTCATTAAAAATCCAGGAGGCGGACTCGCCCCTATCGGTGGATATATTGCAGGCAGAAAAGAACTGATTGACCTGTGTGGATACCGTCTTACCTCGCCGGGGCTCGGGAGAGAAGTAGGTGCATCTCTCGGCGTGATGCAGTCTTTTTACCAGGGGCTGTTTCTGGCTCCCGGGGTGGCAGCCGGAGCCCTAAAAGGCGCTGTCTTTGCCGCAAATATATATGAGAGACTTGGGTATAAGGTGGTTCCGGACAGCAGGGAGAGCCGGCATGATATTATTCAGGCAGTGGAACTTGGTACGCCAGAAGGAGTGATTGCCTTCTGCAGGGGAATCCAGGCTGCGGCTCCGGTGGATTCCTATGTCATACCAGAGCCGTGGGCAATGCCGGGCTATGACAGTGATGTGATCATGGCAGCGGGGGCGTTTGTACAGGGCTCCTCCATTGAATTAAGTGCAGACGGACCGGTCAGGCCGCCCTATGCAGTATATTTCCAGGGGGGGCTTACATGGCATCACGCAAAGCTTGGAATCCTCATGTCACTGGAATACATGATGCGGGACGGTCTGATTACAGATCACGATATAATGGGGTATGACGGCTTATTAACAGGAGATACAGAATGAACAGAATCGGAGTGATCGGCGGCGGCGCATCGGGACTGATGGCTGCGATTTCGGCAGCCAGGCGGCAAAATACAGAGGTTTTTATACTGGAGCATAAGGAGCAGGCGGGAAAGAAGCTTCTTTCTACAGGAAATGGGAGATGTAATCTTACGAATGAGAAGATGGACACCTCCTTTTTTCGGAGTGAGGAAACGAGATATGTAGAAGAAGTTCTGAAACAGTTCGGATCTCATGAAGCAATTACTTTTTTTGAAGAACTTGGACTTATGGTGCGCTCCAGAAACGGGTACATTTATCCAAGGTGTGAACAGGCTTCTGTGGTTCGAGGGCTTCTTGTCAGAGAGGCAGAGGAATCCGGGGTCAGGATCCATATGGGCGTCCATGTAACAGAGATCATTCCGGGGAAAAAGGGATTTCAGATCCAGGGAGAACATGCAGACGGAACTTCCCGCAGGAAGGAACGATACTATGCCCATAAAGTGATTCTGGCCTGCGGCGGACGTGCGGCGAGTGTGCTCGGCTCAGATGGAAGCGGGTATACACTGGCAAAGTCGCTTGGGCATTCCCTTGTACCAGTTGTTCCGGCTCTGGTGCAGCTTAAGGTAAAAGATCATCCATTAAAAAATGCCGCGGGAGTACGTACAGAGGCGTCGGTGTCTGCTCTTGTGGACGGGACAGAAGTATCTGCGGACACAGGAGAGCTGCAGATTACGAATTATGGCATTTCGGGTATTCCGGTTTTTCAGATCAGCCGTTATCTTTCGAAAGCGCTGTACCACAAGCGCAGGGCAGAGGCAGTCATTGACTTTCTTCCTGCAATGAGCGAATCAGAGCTGACAGAATATCTGCAGAAACGAAGTATGAAAGAGAGGAGGAAGGTCTCCGAATATCTAGCCGGTATTTTTCATGAAAAACTTACCCTATGTCTTCTTTCACTTTCGGGAATTTCTCCGAAAAAACAGGCGAAGGAGCTGTCAGGGGACGAAATCCGGCGGTTTGTCAGACAGTGCAGGCATACGGTGCTCCTGATACAAGATACCAATGGGTTTGACAATGCACAGGTCTGTGCAGGAGGAGTGCGCCTTCAGGAGGCTTGCTGCCACACGATGGAATCCCGTTATGTGGAAGGACTTTATCTGACCGGAGAGCTGCTGGATGTGGACGGTATGTGCGGCGGATACAATCTGCAGTGGGCATGGGCAACCGGCTGGCTGGCCGGAAACGCGGCTGCAAAATGATACCGGGGTCAGATGGAACTGCCGTTTCGTACAGCAGGATGCGTGCATTTCCCCACTTGTAAAGGAAGGTAAATATGCTTAGAATTCAACAGCTAAAGCTTCCTGCCGGGCACAGCCCGGAGGCGCTGAGAAAAAGAATCGTAAAGGAGCTCCTTACAAAAGAAACGGAGCTTATGTCCTATAAGATCAGACGGCACTCACTGGATGCAAGAAAAAAGCCGCAGATCTATGATGTTTACACCATAGATGTCCAGGTAAGGCATGAGCTGCAGATCTATAAAAGATTAAGAAATAAAAACATTACTGTCCGGGAGAAAGAACCTGCATATAGAATAGAGCCTTCCGGAACAATCCCACTGAACGAACAGCCAGTCATTATCGGAACCGGGCCTGCCGGACTTTTCTGCGGCTATGAGCTTGCGAGGATGGGATACTGTCCCATCCTGCTGGAGAGGGGAGCAGATGTGGATACCCGTGTAAAGAATGTGCAGGATTTCTGGGAAGGAGGCGAACTCCTTCCAGAGTCCAATGTACAGTTCGGGGAAGGGGGTGCAGGCACCTTTTCGGATGGTAAACTGAATACCCTTACTCATGACACGTGCGGCCGCAACCGGGAGGTGCTCCGTCTGTTTGTCCTGCACGGAGCGCCAGAAGAGATCCTATATGAGAGCAGGCCGCATATCGGAACAGATATTCTGGCGGGTGTTGTAAAGAACATCCGGAATGCGATTACACGCATGGGCGGAGACGTGCGGTTTCACGCAAAGGTTACAGATCTTCATATATCGGAAGAATCCGGCTGTCTGTCTGGTCTTACGGTGCGTGATACAAAAACCGGGGAAGAGTCATTTTTAAATACCTCTCTTGCCGTGCTTGCGATCGGCCACAGCGCGCGGGATACCTTTTCCATGCTTCGCCAGAGAAACATCCACATGGAGCCCAAGGCCTTTGCGGCAGGGGTGCGGGTGGAACATCCACAGGCGCTGGTCAATGATGCGCAATATGGAAAAGGGCATAGCAGCAGGCTTCCAGCCGCTGCCTACAAGCTTACGGCTAAGACCAGAAGCGGGAGAGGAGTCTATACCTTCTGTATGTGTCCGGGTGGATATGTGGTGAACGCTTCCTCAGAGGCAGGACGTCTTGCAGTAAATGGCATGAGCTACAGCGGGCGGAATGGGGAGAATGCAAATAGTGCGGTAATCGTAACCGTTCATCCTGACGATTTTGCCAGGTATGGGGAAACGCCTGATGACGTTCTTTCGGGTATGCATTTCCAAAGATATCTGGAAGAACGGGCATTTTCTGCCGGACAGGGAAAAGTGCCGGTACAGCTTTTTGGAGATTTTTGTAAAAACAGGCCGTCTGCAGGGCCGGGAATGGTCATGCCTCATATAAAGGGCGGATATACATGGGGAGATGTCCGGGGGATTTTTCCGGAATTTCTTTCTGCCTCCCTGGAGGAAGGTATCAAGGCATTTGACCAGAAGCTTTCCGGATTTGCAGCTTCTGATGCAATACTTTCCGGGGTGGAGAGCAGAACCTCATCTCCGGTCAGGATTGTAAGATGTGAGACATTGGAAAGCAGTGTCAGCGGACTATATCCGTGCGGGGAAGGCGCCGGATATGCAGGAGGTATTACATCAGCGGCTGCAGACGGACTTAAGGTGGCAGAAGCTGTCAGCCGTATTTACAGGCCATTTGAAAAGGCTTTCTGAGGCGGTATATCCGCAGAATCTGTCTGTCTTTCGACAAATCTTAAAAGGGATTAAGAAATTTTTAATAGGATAAGTCTATACAGTTTTTGGAAAATATGATAGAATATATTGAGTTTTTTAGAGAAGTATGAGGAGGAGTACATAATGAAGGGAACAGGAAGCAAGAATGCCTGGGCACTTTTTCTGCTGATTCTGGCAGGAATTGTTCTTGGCGGCTTTATCGGAATGCTGTCTGAAGGCGTGCCTGCCCTTAAGTGGTTAAGCTATGGGCAGATGTTTGGACTGCACGAACCGATCGTACTGAATCTGGGGCTGCTGGTTATTACCTTCGGGCTTACGATTAAGATTACAATTGCCAGTATTATAGGAATTATTATTGCTATTATCATTTACCGCTTCTTATAGCCCGTAAACATTCAGCCAGGCTGTCTTTGCTACTCTCATTCTACAAAAGAGCATCGTTGAATCTAAAGGAACATATGAATCAGAAAAATACCATGAAAGAGATACCCGACATGGAGCGGCCTTATGAGAAATGTGAGAGCCGCGGCGCAGAAAGTCTCAGTGACGCAGAGCTTCTTGCAGTACTTCTGCGTACAGGTACACGGGGAGAAAACGCACTGGAGCTTTCCAAACGGATTCTGTATCATACCGGTGATCACGGTATCTTAAGCATCCATCAGTTCAGCAGGGAGCGCCTGATGCAGATTAAGGGTGTCGGCAGGGTGAAGGCAATTCAGATCTCCTGTATATCAGAGCTTGCTAAACGGCTTGCCAGGACAAGCGCACAGGATCTTCTAAGCTTTCAGAATCCGGATACCATTGCAAAATATTATATGGAAGACCTCCGTCATGAAAAGCAGGAGCACATGAAGCTTCTGATGCTGAATACCAAATCGAAATTAATCGGCGAGACCGAGATCTCCAAAGGAACTGTGAATGCTTCCCTGATCACGCCGAGAGAGCTTTTTATAGAAGCATTGCAAAAGAACGCTGTATCCATTATTATTATGCATAACCACCCGAGCGGCGACCCGACCCCGAGCCGGGAGGATCAGCTGACCACAAGACGGATTAAAGAAGCAGGAGCTTTAATTGGGATAGATCTGTTAGATCATATTATTATTGGCAATAATTGTTTTATCAGCTTTCGCAAGGAAGGGCTTTTGTAGAAAGGAAGATCCATATGGCAAAGAACACATACGGGCTGGATCTTGGCTCTTATGACATTAAGGTTTATGATAAAAAGCGCGACACAATCTGGAATGAAAAATGTGTCATTGCAGTAAAGAATAAAAGAGAGATCTATGCGGTGGGTGATGATGCCTATTGTATGTATGAAAAAACACCTGAATCCATTGAGGTATTATTTCCCATGAAGGCAGGTATGATCACCGGGTTTACGAACATGCAGTTTCTCCTGCAGAACCTGATTAAGGGCGAGAGGCAGTTTGCCCATGGGGCAGAGTATGTTGTCGCGGTCCCCACAGATGTGACGAAGGTCCAGAAAAAGGCCTTCTTTGATCTGGTCATTCATTCTACTGCAAAAGCGAAGGAGGTAAATATTGTAGAACGCTCCATCGCAGATGCCATCGGCATGAATATTGACGCCCGGAATACGAGGGGAACCTTTATTGCAAATTTCGGAGGAGAGACAACCGAGCTTTCTGTCCTTGCAGGAGGAGGCATGGTTCTCAACCGTCTGCTTCCAATTGGGGGAAGGAACTATGATGACGCAATCATCACTATAATCCGCAACAGTCATGATTTCCTGATCGGAAGACACACCGCAGAGGCGCTGCGGCGCAGATTTGATATTTTTAAAGCTGATTCTGAGGCTGCATTTATGGTTGCGGGACGTGATCTGATTACCGGTGTTCCCATGCAGAAGGCCATATCGATTAACCTGGTGCGTGCAGCCGTGAGGGATCCTCTGATGGAATGTATCCAGTCAATCCAGTCGCTCCTTGACAGGACGCCGCCTGAAGTACGCGCGGCAATTCATAAGAACGGCATATTTCTTACAGGCGGCGTCGCAAATACAAACGGACTGGATGCCTATATTGAAAAGAATGTGGGCATAACAACCAGGACGGCGGTTAACCCGGAGTTCTGCTCCGTAAACGGACTGAAAAAGATTATCATGTCAAAAGAATTACGACAGCTGGCATTTTCCATGCTGGACGACAGATATAGGTGGATGAGTTAATATGAAAATTAAAAACCAATCTTCACTTTCAAGTAAATACTGGCTTATGGTTCTGGTAGCAGTGTGCGTACTGCTTTTGGGAATTGAGAGATTTACTGACGGGGGCGGCGTATTCCGCCTGATTGGAAATTATACGGTTGTCCCCATGCAGAAGGGGATCAGTTATGTGGGAAGATATCTGAGTGATATTTCTGACAATTTTGATACACTAGAGGATGTAAGAAACGAAAAGAATGCGCTACAGACAAAGGTGGACGAGCTTACCATCGAAAATACAAGGCTCCGGCAGGAGCAGTATGAGCTGGACCGCTTAAGAGAGCTCTATAAGCTGGACGAAAATTATTCGGATTATGAAAAAATCGGCGCACATGTAATTGCCAACAATGGCAGCAACTGGTTCAGCGATTTTACCATTGACAAGGGCAGCAATGACGGAATCAAGGTAAACTGTAATGTGCTGTCAGGAAGCGGCCTGGTTGGAATTGTAACAGAAGTGGCGCCGGATTATTCCCGGGTACGGTCGATTATTGATGATGCAAGTAATGTCAGCGGCATGGTTTTATCCACCTCAGACACCTGCATGGTGAGGGGGGATCTGAAGCTTATACCGGATGGAAGAATCCGTTTTGAAAAGATGAAGAATAATGATAATGTGATTGAAGTCGGGGAACAGATTGTAACCTCTCATGTGAGCGACCGCTTTGTACAAGGTATTTTTATTGGTTATATCAGCGAGATTGAGGTGGATTCCAATAATCTGACCCGGTCCGGTTATATTACACCGGCAGTTGACTTCAGCAAGCTTCAGGAGGTTCTGGTCATTACCACCACAAAGGCAGACATGACAGGAGGCAGCGAGAAGGAATGAAAAGGAAGATCACTATATTTTTTATCCTGCTTATTACCTTCCTGCTACAAAGCACGGTATTTCCAAGGATTTTTCCTGTTCTGGTAGTGCCCAACCTTATGACAGTCGTCACATCTTCCTTTGGCTTTATGCGGGGGAAGAAGGAAGGGATGTTTGTGGGATTTGCGGCCGGAATCTTTGTAGATGTTTTCTGGGGAACATCTCTGGGATTTAATATGATGCTGTTTGCCGTGATCGGCTATATAAACGGATATTTTCACCGGCTGTTTTTTGATGAGGATATCAAGCTTCCGCTTGTGCTGATCGGGATCAGCGAATTAGTGTACGGACTGGTTACATGCTTCTGCATCTATGTCCTGAGAGGAGATTTTGAGATTTACAATCATCTTTTTCATATTATTTTGCCGGAGCTTGTCTATACGATACTGGCGACTCTGGTTTTATATCAGATTATCCTGTACATTAACAAGAAGTTAGAAGCAGAAGAACAAAGGAGTGCAAGTAAGTTTGTTTGATTTGTTAGAACGCCTTAAGACAGGCATAAAGGAAATTGTAGGTTCAAGAGCTTTTATTACAGCAGTTGTATTCTGTCTGTTATCAGCAGTATTGGTCCAGCGGGTTTTTTATCTGCAGATCGTAAAAGGGCAGGATTATGCCGACAGGTATGAGATTCAGATTCAGAAAACGAAAGAGGTAGAAGGTACCCGGGGAAATATTTTTGACCGTAACGGCAGGCTCCTCGCCTTTAATGAGCTTGCATATTCCGTTACAATTGAAGACAACGGCGAGTATGACAGTACGAAAGAAAAAAACCAGGTGCTGAACGAAGTGGTTTCTACGGTCATTGAGATGGTGGAGTCAAACGGGGATACGGTAATCAGTGACTTTGGCATTATACTTGATAATAACAATAATTATATGTTTGTCGCGGAAAATGATGTGCAGAGGCTCCGGTTCGTTGCGGATGTATTCGGCGAGAGTTACACCGATGACCTGACAAAGGAGCAGAAGAGCCAGTCAGCAGCACAGATTATCCATTATCTGTGTACAGACGAGATATACGGCTATGGGCTGGATCAGGAAAAACTCAGCAAAGAGGAGATTCTGAAGCTTGTCAATGTCCGTTACGCCATGTCCCTTAACAGCTATCAGAAATATATCTCCACAACCATTGCCGAGGATGTAAGTGATGAGACTGTGGCTGATGTTATGGAAAATATGGATGTACTCCAGGGCGTAAGCATTGAAGAAGAATCTCTGCGCCGCTATAATGACAGCGAATGCTTTGCGAATATTATAGGTTATACCGGACAGATTTCACTGGAAGAGTATAATAAGCTTAGTAAGGAGGACAAAAAAAAGTACGAGAAGACCGATACCATTGGCAAGTCGGGAATCGAGCAGGTGATGGATTCCACCCTGAAGGGAAAGAAGGGAAGAGTGAAGCTCTATGTGAATAGTGTGGGGAAAATTATTGAGACAGTACCACAGGCGGATCCGGTAGCAGGCGGAGATGTTTATCTGTCCATAGACGCCGGGCTTCAGAAGGTCATCTACCATGTGATCGAACAGGAGCTTGCGGGAATTCTTCTTGCCAAGATACAAAATACCCTTGACTTTGACCGCACGAACATGGAAGATGGAAATGATGCAATTATACCCATTGGGGATGTGTACAATTCGTTTATCTCCAATGAGATTCTTGATATGAACCATTTCACTGAGGATACGGCAAAGGCAACCGAAAAAGAAGTTGCACAGGCGTTTGCCTCCTATAAGAAAAAGAAGCAGAAAACCATTGCGAAGGTGCTGAATAATCCAAAAGCGGCTGTCTATAAAGAACAGTCCAGGGAGGTACAGGCCTATATGCTGTACATTGTAGACGAGCTGCTTGTCAGAGAGGGGGTTCTTCTGTCAGATGCCATTGATACAGGTGACAAGACTTATCAGGCATGGACAAAGAAGGAATCGATTAATATTTATCAGTATCTGAATTATGCGATTTCTCAAAACTGGATTGATACATCAAAGCTTCAGAATCATGTGTCTGAAGGGGAAAAATATACGGATTCTGAAGAATTATATGAGGGACTGTCTGCATTTATTACAGACTGCATGAATGAGGATAATGCTTTTGATAAGCTTTTATACCGTTATATGATCCGCAGCGGCAGCCTGACGGGAAGACAGATCTGTCTGATGCTGTATGAACAAAAGGTCCTTCCAAAGGACGACGAACAGTACGAGGCACTGATGTCCGGAAGGATGGGGGCATATGACTTCCTTCGGGAGAAGCTAAGGAAACTGGAAATCACACCTGGACAGCTCGCACTTGAGCCATGTACCGGTTCTATGGTTGTAACGGATACGAAGAGCGGACAGGTTCTTGCCTGCGTATCTTATCCGGGATATGACAACAACAGGCTTGCCAACACAATGGATTCTGCTTATTACAACCGTCTTGTCAATGACGGGGCACGCCCGTTCTATAACAGTGCAACCCAGGAGAAGACGGCTCCGGGTTCCACTTATAAGCCTTTGGTGGCGGCAGCCGCACTGACAGAGGGAATTATAACGCTTGATGAATATCTCCCCTGTCATGGAATTTATGAAAAGGTGGAACCAAATCCAAAATGCTGGATTTATCCCAATGCCCACGGAAGCCTGAATGTGGAGGGAGCAATTGAAAACTCCTGTAACAATTTCTTCTATGAAGTAGGATACCGGTTAAGTCTGGAAGAAAAGGGTATATCAAAGATATCAGAGGATAATCTGGAGGGAAAGACCACGGCTGCATATTATGACAGTAAAAAAGGAACAGACGCGATTGGAAAATACGCGAAGATGTTCGGGTTTGACACGACCTCCGGCATTGAGGTGCCTGAGGCCGAACCGCAGATTTCAGATGAGGCATCCGTTCCGTCGGCAATCGGCCAGGGAACCAACAACTATACAATCAGTCAGCTGGCAAGGTATGTTACTGCAGTCGCCAATAAGGGTACGGTCTATGACCTGTCTCTCCTTGACAAAACAACAGATGTAGAAGGGAAAACCCTGAAAGAGTTTAAGCCAAAGGTAAAGAATACGATTGATGCAGTCAGTTCTTCCGTGTGGACGGCAATCCATAATGGAATGAGAAATGTTGTTACCGTTGCAAATGCAGCAACCTTTTCTGACATTAATTCCACTGAGGTTACCCTGTCTGGAAAGACCGGTACTGCACAGCAGAGTAAGACACATTCGGATCATGCGCTTTTTGTAGGCTACGCGCCCAGTGACAATCCGGAGATTGCATTTGCTACCCGTATTGCAAATGGATACAGCTCTGTATATACTTGTGAGATTACAAGGGATGTAATGAAATATTATTATAAACTGGCATCAGAAAAGGAGGTTGTTACCGGAAAAGCAGCAAAGATCAGTACAAGTGAGACCCACGGAGATTAAGAAAGGAAGAGGCTATGTGAGGGACCCTGTTCGAATGAAGAGCAGCCGGTATGGTATTACGATCTATCTTGACGCAGATATGCCGTACCAGGAACTGCTTCTTGCAGTAAAGGAAAAATTTGAGGCATCTGCACATTTTTTTGCAGATGCGGATATGACGGTTGAATTTTGCGGCCGTACTTTTACGGAAGAAGAGGAGCTTCTGGTTGTTGACACGATTGAAGAGGCGGCGGGGGTACACATACTATGCATTATAGATAAAAGCGATTCCGCAGAAAAGATACAGAAAAGAGTTCTGGAAGAAAGTAAAGAAGCGCACCATGCAAAAGACGGTATGTTCTATAGAGGTACACTGAGAGGAAGACAGATTCTTGAATCTGAGACAAGTATCGTAATTGTCGGAGATATTGAGGAAGGTGCAATGGTTGTTTCCAAAGGGAATGTGGTAGTAACAGGAACTGTTTACGGTACAGTTATTGCAGGCGCAGGAGGACATTACGAGGCAGTCATCGCGGCTCATCACATGAGCCCGAAACAACTTCGAATCGGAGATATCAGGTTAAAACCAGTTATAGGAGGAAGTTATTCATGGGCGAGGTTATTGTAATTACATCAGGAAAAGGCGGAGTCGGAAAGACCACAACAACGGCAAATATTGGAGCAGGACTATCGCAGCTCGAAAAAAAGGTTATTGTAATTGATACTGATCTGGGTCTTAGAAACCTGGATGTAGTCATGGGACTGGAAAACCAGATTGTATATAATCTGGTTGATGTAGTAGAAGGGACATGCCGCCTTAAGCAGGCTCTTATAAGGGACAAGCGTTATGAGAATCTGTATCTTCTGCCGTCAGCCCAGACAAGAGACAAGACGGCAATCTCTCCGGGGCAGATGAAGAAGCTTACCTCGGAGCTTAAGGAAGAATTTGATTACATACTTCTGGACTGCCCGGCAGGCATTGAGCAGGGATTTCAGAACGCCATTGCAGGCGCTGACCGTGCAATTATCGTAACGACTCCGGAAGTATCTGCGATCCGCGATGCGGACCGGATCATCGGACTTCTAGAGAGTAATCATATCCGTGATATGGCGCTGATTATCAACCGGATCCGCATGGACATGGTGAGAAAGGGAGATATGATGACAGTGGATGATGTGACAGAAATCCTGTCTATTCCGCTGATCGGCGCCATTCCAGATGATGAGCAGGTAGTAATCGGAACAAACCAGGGAGAGCCTGTGATCGGGCTTGATTCCAGCGCCGGAAAGATTTACCTGAATGTCTGCCGAAGGATTATGGGGGCGGAGGTGCCTTTTGCGGATTTGAATGCCGGCAGAGGTTTCTTTGCAAGATTAACCGATGCTTTCCGCAAAAATTAGGAGGCGCGCCATGTTGAAAACGTCTTCGGTCGCGGTTGCAAAGAACCGCCTGAAAACACTGGTGACATCAGACCGGGTCTGCTGTGCACCATGTGACTATGATAATATATGCAGAGAACTATTTTCTTCCCTGTCAAAATATATGGAGATTACAGAAGAGAATTTCAGGGTGGAGATATGCAGAACCCATATACTTATTACATTTGCAGGAGATGAAACGTGAGATTACCGAAATTTATAGCAAAACCATACAGATTAAGAGATTACAGATTCAGCCTTGTCATACTGGTGACAGTGCTTTCATTCATTGGGATTCTTGTGGTGGGAAGCGCCAAGGAAAGTCTGCAGAATAAACAGACTTTCGGCGTTGTCGCCGGCATTCTGATTATGCTGGTCGTATCACTGATTGACTATGTTTGGGTTCTTGACATGTACTGGCTGGTGTATATTGCAGCCGTAGGAAGCCTTGGGCTTGTGCTTGTAATCGGGCAGGAGGTGAATGGTGCAACCAGGTGGATTAATCTGGGCTTCACAACCTTTCAGCCCTCCGAGCTTGCCAAGATTCTGCTGATTCTGTTTTTTTCCAGATTTATTCTGGAACACAAGGATACTGTGAACCAGCCTGCAACTCTGATAAAGTATGCCATACTTGCGGCCATACCACTTAGCCTGATTCTGGCAGAGCCAAATCTTTCCACGACAATTCTGACGGCGCTTGTTATCTGTCTTCTGATTTATGTAGGAGGATTAAGCTATCGTTTTATTGTGACCGTAATACTAGTACTGATTCCGTCGGCACTCATCTTTCTTGTGATTGCAGTACAGCCAAACCAACCATTTCTTAAGGATTACCAGCAGACGCGTATACTGGCATTTCTAAACCCGGAGGAGCATATGAGCGATGCTGCATACCAGCAGAATAATTCGGAGATGGCGATCGGTTCCGGGCAGCTTATGGGAAAGGGACTTGATAATAATACGACAACATCTGTTAAGAACGGTAATTTTATACTGGAGCCGCAGACAGATTTTATCTTTGCAATTATCGGGGAAGAATTAGGCTTTATCGGAAGCTGTATAGTTATTGCTTTATTATTACTGATTGTGATACAATGTATATTAATAGGAGTCCGATCGCAGGATATATCCGGAAGGATTATATGCTGTGGGATTGGAGGACTCATTGGCTTCCAAAGCTTTATTAATATTGGAGTTGCCACAAATATGCTCCCGAATACAGGTGTTCCATTACCATTTGTAAGCTATGGTCTTACATCCCTCGTGAGTCTTTATATCGGTATAGGATTTGTATTAAATATTGGGCTGCAGCCGAAAAAATATCAATAAGGAGTGAAAAATATGAACATAGGTCTGATTGCGCATGACTCGAAGAAGACATTGATGCAGAATTTTTGTATTGCGTACCGTGGGATTTTAAGCAAGCATGAATTGTATGCAACCGGAACGACAGGGCGTCTCATTGAAGAGGTGACGAACCTGAGCATTCACAAATATCTGGCAGGGCCGCTTGGGGGAAAGCAGCAGCTTGGGGCACAGATCGCACAGAATGATATTGATGCGCTTATTTTCCTTCGCGAACCGATGGATCCCAAGCCTCATGAACCAGAAGTAAACGATGTTATACGCCTGTGCGATACATATAACATCCCGATGGCAACGAACCTTGCCACAGCAGAATTAGTTATATTAGCAATTGACAGAGGAGATCTTGATTGGCGTGAAATGTACCGGTAAACAGCCAGGAGTTAACTGTGGCAGAACGAGAAAAAAGAACAGTACTGCAAATAAAAACAGAGTCAGTAATACGAGATACCAGAATCAGAGATTATCAAAAAGGAAGAAAAGGCGGAAAAAGAGGCAGACAGGCTGTCTGGCATGTATTCTGATCATACTATGCCTGGCATCAGCGGGAATATACTTTTTCAAACAGTTCTCTGCGAAGCCGGAGTATCTGGCAGAAGAATTCGAAGCAGCAGAATATAACAGGAGCCTTTACAGGGAGGGGAGCCTTTATGCAGAGGAGCTGTGCGTTGCTTCGAATGATATTTCCTCAGACCAGATCGAACGGATATCCGGAATTCATGCTGCGGCGCTGTTTGATATGAATAACAAAGAAGTGGACTTTTCCTACAACATCCATGACCGTCTCTACCCGGCAAGTACTACAAAGATTCTGACAGCCCTGGTTGCGATCAATCAGGGAAATCTTGATGACATTGTTACGGTTTCGGAGAATGCATCTGCATCAAGCTTTGCGGCAGATGAACAGATCTGTGGGCTGAAAACGGGGGATCAGCTTACACTCAGGGATCTGCTGTACGGTCTGATACTTTATTCCGGCAATGACAATGCGGTTGCGATTGCAGAGCATATTGCCGGAAATATGGAAGCCTTTGCAGATATGATGAATGAACAGGCAGCAGCGCTCATGGCAACAAACAGCCATTTTGTAAATTCCAATGGTCTGCACAATGAAGATCATTATACCACAGCTTATGATTTATATCTGATTTTTAATGAATGCATTAAAAATCAGGAGTTTATGGACATGATCAGTGCCGATTCCTATACTGCACACATTACAGAGGCAGATGGGAATATGAGTGAAATGGATCTGGCGCCCACGAATTATTATGCCAGCGGTGAAGCACCTCCTCCAACGGGAGGAACGGTAATCGGAGGAAAGACAGGAACAACCAGCGAAGCGGGAAACTGTCTGATTCTCCTGGATCGGGATAAAGCAGAAAATCCTTATATATCGATTGTGATGGGGGCGGATACAAAGGAGCTGTTATATCAGGAGATGACCGCAATGATTGATTCCATGTAACTACTCAGCAGGATCTGCCCCGGCAAAGCGGGGGTATCTCCATTTGGAGATACCCCCTGTTATTTACTGGGTGCCCGGTACGTTTTCAATTCTGCCGTACAGGCTGATGAGATACAGACCGCATAATCCGACAAGTGTATATATAATACGTGAGACCCATGACAGATTACCAAGCAGAAAAGCAACAAGGTCAAAACGGAATATTCCGACCAGCAGCCAGTTCAGTGCGCCGATAATTACAATGGTCAGGGCAGTATTATCGAACCATTTCATGTACATCCCTCCTTTAGTGCTAGTATTTTCCTAAGGAAGGCAGATTATACGTTAAAAAGTTTTTAATTTTTAAGGATACAGTCCGTGTTCCTTTTTAGGAACACGACAGAGTATCTGACTGACAGAAGAAGGAGAAGCAGGTTGGTTAAGAAAAAAACGACGAATGTAACCGCATTTCGAAGAAAAAAGTGGAATCTTAATATTGGTGTTGTGATCTTCGGTGTTGTATTTATTTATCTTGTGATTACTGTTCTTCTGTATCTGACTGGATCCCATGTCACGGCATATGAAGTCCGTGAAGGAAGTATTTTAAAGGATAATGCCTATACAGGCCTGATTATACGCAGTGAAACAGTCATTTTGGCAGAGGCGGAAGGTTATGTGAATTATTTTGCGCCCGAAGGCAGCAAGGTGGGCGCAAAGACATATGTCTATTCTCTTTCTTCACAAAAGCTTGATTTTTCGTCAGGCGGAGGGGAAGCATCTGCAGAACTTTCCCCAGAGGAAGAGGAGACCCTTCTTATCAGGATGCAGGATTTTGCAGAGAATTTCCAGTATGGGCGGTTTTCCGATGTGTATAGCTTAAAGGACAATCTGGAATTCATACTGGAGAACCGTTCGAATCAGAGCCGCCAGACACGGCTGAAAGAGCTTCTTTCCTCAAATCAGAAGGATGTAAAAGGATATCGGGCCGGGGAGCCCGGGGTTGTCATCTATTCTACGGACGGGTATGAGAATATCACTGCCAGCGATGTGACCTGTGAGATGATCTCCAATCGGAAATATGAACCGTCTGATGCAGAAAATAATTCTATGGTAAAGCCAGGGGATCCTGTCTACAAGGTGATTACAGACGATACCTGGTCTCTTGCAATTGAGCTTGATGATGAGACAGCGCAGCAGCTGACCGGCACAGAACAGATACGGGTACAATTCTTAAAGGATCATGAGACAGGAACTGCAGACTTTGCCGTCTATAATACGGAGAATGGAAATCTTGGATTCCTCACATTTACTTCCTCCATGGTCAGATATGCAGAGGATCGTTTTTTGGATATAGAGCTCATCCTGGAGGACGAATCAGGACTGAAGATACCCAAATCCTCTGTTGTAAAGAAGGACTTTTATGTTGTTCCGGATGCTTACCTGACCCAGGGAGGAGACAGCAAAGAAACAGGCGTTCTAGTTGCAAAAGACAATGGAGATGCCCAGTTCAAAAAGACAGACATCTATTACCGGGATAATGAAAAAGGACTGGTTTACCTGGATCCAGGTGTGTTCCCGGAGAATGTCCTGCTTAAGAAGACAGATTCGGATGAAACCTTAAGACTCCGTGAAAAAAAGTCCCTGAGGGGAGTATATAATATCAATAAAGGCTATGCCGTGTTCCGGGAAGTCAGCATTTTGTGTGAAAGTGACGAGTACTATATCGTGGAAGCCGGAAGTAATTACGGGCTTGCAAATTATGATCACATTGCGCTGGATGGAAATGATGTCCGGGAAAATGATGTTGTGTTTTAGGTAACTGCCCAGTACCTTTGCAGTTACTGTTTTGAGAAAAGGAGTGGAAGAAAGATGTTAAAGGAAAATTTTGATCATGTGGAAGAAGAGATTAGAAAAGCCTGTGAGCGGAGCGGACGTTCCAGAGAGGAGGTAACCCTGATTGCAGTCAGCAAGACCAAACCGGTAAGCATGCTGGAAGAAGCCTACGGCCTGGGTGTGCGTGTGTTTGGGGAAAATAAGGTTCAGGAGCTTGTAGAAAAATATGATGCACTTCCAGAGGATATTGAGTGGCATATGATCGGGCATCTCCAGAGAAATAAGATAAAATATATAATCGGGAAGGCCGCGCTGATCCATTCCGTAGATTCCTTACGCCTTGCGGAAGCAATTGATAAAGAGGCTGCAAAGCAAAATACGGTTGCAAGGATATTGATTGAGGTCAATGTTGCACGGGAGGAAAGCAAATTCGGGCTGATGCCGGAGGCGGTTCCTGAATTTGTGGACAGGGTTTCGGAATTTGCCCATTTAAGGGTAGAGGGGCTCATGACCATTGCTCCTTTTGTAGAGGATCCGGAAGAGAACAGACCAATTTTCGCCTATTTACGAAAATTATCTGTTGACATTGCAAAGAAAAACGCACATAATACTAATATGAGTGTGCTGTCGA
Organism: uncultured Dorea sp.; assembly: GCA_948602995.1. GTDB lineage: Bacteria > Bacillota > Clostridia > Lachnospirales > Lachnospiraceae > CAPEBR01. The sequence continues at coordinate 26,052 of CAPEBR010000013.1, read as the reverse complement.
TGGGTATGACTAACGACTACCAGGTGGCTGTCGAAGAGGGAGCAACTATGGTACGAGTGGGGACAGGTATATTTGGGGAGCGCAGTTATGCTCAAACAAATGCAAGATAGGAGAAATTAATAATGGGTTTATTAGACAGGTTTATGGACATCATGAAGTTAAATGATGATGAAGATTATGATGATGACTTCTTTGATGATGAATATGATGACTATGGCTATGAAGAAAAACCAAAGAGGAACCTGTTCCGCAAAGAGACGCCGGTCTATAATGATGACGATGATTTTGATGACGGATATAATCCTCCGGCAAAGACTTCACGGAATTCCCGTTCAAATAACAGCAAGGTGACGCCAATGCGCCAGCCTGCGAGAAGAGCAAGTGTAAGTATGGAGGTCTGTGTAATTAAGCCGACCTCTGTGGAGGATGCAAGAGAGATTACAGAGACACTTCTAGATGGAAGGACAGTGATCCTGAATCTGGAGGGGCTTGACCTTGAGATTGCACAGCGTATAATTGACTTTACTTCAGGTGCGACTTATGCAATCAGCGGTAATCTGCAGAAGATTTCCAATTACATATTCCTTGTTACACCGACGAATGTGGATATATCCGGAGATCTTCAGGATCTGCTCAATACGTCGTTCGATGCGTCATCTATGCGTTCCAGATTCTAGGTGGAAGAGATGATGAATAAAGAAGAAACCATGTTGAAAAAACGTCTCGTTGAGCTGTCAAATACGGCATATCACCGGGACATTGCCGTGTTTTCAGATTTTCTGAATCTGAACGAGTTAAATATACTTCATACAATACCAAAGAATATGCTTCCGGCCAGGTATGAAACCTGGGGAGGATATGATCTGTCAGAGCGTCAGATGGCTGCATTTCTACCTGATGCTCTTTGTTTTGCATATCCCATTAAAGCTGTGAGAGTGACACCCGTGAACAAACGCTTTTCTGAGGAGCTTACGCACCGGGATTACCTTGGCTCACTTATGAATCTTGGAATCGAACGGTGCAAATTCGGGGATATTCTTACGGACGGGGAGACCGCTGCTGTATTCGTAAAAGAGGAGATTGCTGATTATATTGCTGAGAATCTTCTCCGCATCCGGCATACACAGGTTGCAGCGTCTGTACAGGATATGGCAAAGATTCATTATACTCCTAGATATGAGACATTGAAGGGAACGGTTCCTTCTGTCCGGCTGGACACGGTGCTTGCAGTGGCATATCCGCTTTCCAGGAGCCGGCTGGTTCCCCTGATCGAAGGTGGTAAAGTATTTGTAAATGGCAGGCTGGTTACAAGCAACGGATATCATCTGAAAGAGGGCGATATTATATCTGTCAGAGGAACCGGAAGGATTGTATATGACGGCGTACTATCCGGGACGAAAAAGGGCCGGTATATGGTCTCTGTCAGAAAATATATTTAGCGGCCGCTTTTGCTGACAGTTCAGAGACATGACAGAGGATCTGGACGATTATGCTTTTTTCTGGCGGCAGTAAGGAGGATTATGGAGAAGGAGTCCAGGCGTGTGATGCATTATATCATCGCCATAGCCGGAATACTTTCCGGAGTGGCGCTTGACCAGGTGACAAAATATTATGCGCTTACAAGATTAAAGGATCAGGATCCTTATGTAATAATTAGGGGAGTTTTCCAGTTGGAATACCTGGAAAACCGGGGAGCGGCATTTGGATTATTTCAGAACCAGAGGCTCTTTTTTTATCTGAGTGTAGCTGCCATACTGATAGTTGTAATCTGGTTTTATATAAAAGTTCCCATGGAGCGGCACTATATGCCGCTGCGGATCTGTGCGGTCTTTATTGCATCAGGGGCGCTGGGCAATTTTATCGACCGTGTGAGACTGAATTATGTGGTGGATTTTCTGTATTTTAAATTGATTGATTTTCCCATTTTTAATGTGGCAGATATCTATGTGACAGTTACAACGATTCTGTTATTCCTGTTAATCTGTTTTTACTATAAGGAGGATGAGCTTGAACGGATACTTCACGGTGGAAAATGAAGAGGGAGAACGGATTGACCGTTATCTTGCAGAGGTGATGCCGGACCGCTCCCGTTCGTATCTCCAAAAACTGATCAAAGAGGGAAATATAACAGTGAACGGCCGGCCTGTGAAACCGAATTACAGGCTTATTTTTGGTGACCTCATAGCTGCGGTGTTTCCTGATATCAGAGAGCCGGACATTCTTCCGGAAGATATTCCTCTTGATATACTTTATGAGGATGAGGATCTGATTATCGTAAATAAGCCAAAGCAGATGGTTGTGCACCCTGCCCCAGGACATTATTCAGGCACACTTGTGAATGCACTGATGAATCACTGCGGGGATGCTTTGTCCGGAATTAACGGGGACAGACGCCCGGGTATTGTTCACCGCATTGATATGGATACTACTGGTTCCCTTGTAGTCTGTAAAAACGATATGGCTCACCAGAGCCTTTCAGAGCAATTGAAGGAGCACTCTATCCGCCGTCTTTACGAGGCAGTTGTACATGGTAATATAAAAGAGGATGCAGGAAGCGTAAATGCGCCGATCGGACGTCATCCTGCGGACCGGAAAAAAATGAGCACACATGCAAAAAACGGCCGGCCAGCCATTACACATTATGAGGTAATTGAGCGATTTGGAGATTATACCCACATCCGGTGCCGGTTAGAGACAGGGAGAACTCACCAGATCCGCGTCCATATGGCAAGTATCGGGCATCCGATTGTAGGAGACCGGGTATATGGCCCGGAGAGATGCCCGTTCCCACAGCTGACCGGGCAGACACTTCATGCGGAAACACTCGGCATTATCCATCCGGGGACAGGAGAATATCTAGAAATCCATGCACCGCTTCCCACATATTTTTCATGCCTGCTTGCCAGACTTCGTAAGTGAAGTGTACTGCTCACACAGGACTTTGCATTTACTGCAAAGTCCGTAAGAAAATGATTCAGGTGAGAGCACTAAGTGAGCTGAAAAATGGCTGCGAAATGCAAAAATTATATACATTTCCCTGGATTTGTTATATAATATAGATATATTTAAAGTAGTGTCTGCAAAAATTCCAGGTATATTACAGGCAATGTGATTGTAAAACTGTGATGTGCCATGTGAATAAATAATGAGGCAGCTGCACAGATTTATAAAGGAGCGTGATTAATATGGCAAAAACAAACACAATTATAACAATAGGAAGACAGTACGGAAGTGCCGGGCGGGAGATTGGATACAAGGTGGCAAAGGATCTGGGGATCAAACTGTATGATAAGGAGATGCTGGACAGAGCGGCAAAAGAGAGCGGACTCTGCCAGGAACTTTTTGAGACACACGATGAAAAACCAACAAGCAGCTTTTTATATTCTTTGGTAATGGACACGTATTCTCTCGGATACACCTCAGGAAGTTATACTGATATGCCGATTAATCATAAAGTATTTCTGGCACAATTTGATGCGATTAAGAAGATTGCGGATGAAGGGCCGTGCATTCTGGTTGGTCGCTGTGCAGATTATGCGTTGGAGGAATATGATAATCTGCTGAGTCTGTTCATTCATGCAGATCTGGATGCAAGAGTACGCAGGATTGCCCGGATATATGATCTGACGGATGCAAAAGCGAGGGATTTGATTATTAAGACCGATAAAAAGCGTGCCAGCTATTATAATTATTACAGCAATAAAAAGTGGGGTGCTGCCGAGAGCTACCATATATGTCTGGACAGTTCACTTCTCGGCATTAACGGGACAGCGGAGGCAATCAAGCATCTGATTGACCTGAAGGAACAGACGAAAAGCAGAAGGCTGTAGACTACCGCAGACAAGTTATCTTATATGGGGGATGCGCTCAGGCCATCCCTCTATTTTTCCGTTCAAAATCGCGGTAAACATCCGCTGCTTTGCACCTGGATGCTCTTTATTCAGGCTTCTTACCAGTTCCTTGGCATACTGTCTTTTCGTATATCCGTCAATGGGACATCTGCTTGTGACAACAGGCAGGCTGTATTTGTTCTGAAATCCAATGACCTCTGCTTCCTCTGTAAACATCATGGGACGTATGACTGTTAAATCCATACGGTCCAGGTATGTTTTTGGTGAAAAGGAATAAAACCGCCCTTCAAACAGAAGAGAGAGCAGCATGGTTTCTATGATATCATCCTTGTGATGGGCATAGGCAACCTTATTATAGCCCATATCTTTTACCGCCTGGTTCAGGGCCCCCTTTCTCATCTTTGCACAAAGGGAACAGGGATTGCTTTCCTTACGTTCTTCAAACAGGATTCGTGCAATATCTGTCTTTATGATTCTGTATGGAACCCCCAGCTTCTCTGTAAGCTCAGCCACAGGGGTAAAATCGCATTCAGAGTAGCCCAGGTCAACGGTTACTGCCCCCAGTTCAAAATGACGGGGATAAAATCTTTTCAGGCCGTGAAGGGCGTATAGCAGAGTAAGGCTGTCCTTTCCGCCGGAAATGCCCACCGCAATACGGTCGCCATCATGAATCAGGGAATACTCATCAACTGCTTTTCTTGTATAGCTTAAAAGTTTTTGTAATGTCATAATTCATCCTTTCCCGGTATGTTATTTCTTATCCAGTTATATTGTAGCAGATAATTTCATTTTTTTCTATAAATAGTAACCCGAACAATGTCATTTGGTTTGGTTACTTGTTACTGTGTACGGAGTGAACAGTAACGATTATGTAAAATTATTTTATGAGTAAATGGCAAAAGTCCTTGACATGGGTACGATGTCGTGGTAAAGTTCTATTAAACCGATGAGGAAGAGTGAGTACTGTCAGATATCTGATTTACAGAGAGCTGCGGATGGTGGAATGCAGTAACCGGAACTGTCAGGAATGGACTTCCGAGGGCGAGTCGAAGTGTTCATATTGAATTTATAGTTCGGATTGAACGGCAGTAGGTAAGCCGGAGAGGGTACTCCGTTAAAAAAGTACGCGTATGAATGTACGCATGAGTGGGTATAAAAGACATACCAAGCCGGGTGGCACCGCAGGAGTTGATGGCAATTACTCTTGTCCCAGCAATTATTTATTGTATGGGATAAGGGTATTTTTTGTTCTATATTTTAATACCCTGTCCCTTAAGGGGGCAAAGCCCCAAAATATGAAAGGAGAACAAAAAATGAGCGAGCAGAAAATCCCTTACAAAATCTACCTGGAGGAAAGTGAGATGCCAAAGCAATGGTATAATGTACGTGCTGATATGAAGAATAAGCCGGCACCTCTTTTGAACCCGGGTACTTTAAAACCAATGACTGCCGAAGAACTGTCCGGTGTATTCTGTGAAGAGCTTGTACAGCAGGAACTTGATAATGAAAACCGATATATTGATATTCCGCAGGAGATTATTGATTTCTATAAAATGTATCGTCCGGCGCCGCTGGTACGTGCATACTGCCTGGAGGAGAAGCTTCAGACACCTGCAAAAATCTACTATAAATTTGAAGGAAATAATACCAGTGGAAGCCATAAGCTGAATTCAGCAATTGCGCAGGCATATTACGCAAAGAAGCAGGGCCTGAAAGGCGTTACAACAGAGACCGGGGCAGGACAGTGGGGAACCGCATTATCTATGGCATGCTCTTATCTGGATCTAGACTGCAAGGTATTTATGGTAAAATGTTCTTATGAACAGAAGCCCTTCCGCCGTGAAGTAATGCGTACCTACGGAGCGAGTGTAACGCCGTCCCCATCCGCAGAGACCGAGGTCGGAAGAAAGATTCTTGCAGAGCATCCAGGTACAACCGGAAGTCTCGGATGTGCCATCTCCGAGGCAGTTGAAGTTGCCGTTGGAAGTGAAGGATACCGGTATGTCCTTGGAAGTGTCCTGAATCAGGTATTACTGCACCAGTCAATTATTGGTATGGAGACAAAGACTGCGCTGGACAAATATGGGATTACTCCGGATATTATCATCGGATGTGCAGGAGGCGGATCAAACCTTGGCGGGCTGATCTCTCCATTTATGGGAGAAAAGCTAAGGGGTGAAAAGGATTATCACTTTATTGCCGTGGAACCGGCATCCTGCCCCAGTATGACAAGAGGCGTCTATGCATATGACTTCTGTGATACAGGTATGGTATGTCCGTTAGCGAAGATGTATACATTAGGAAGCGGTTTTATTCCTTCCGCAAATCATGCCGGAGGACTGAGATATCATGGCATGAGCTCCATTCTGTCCCAGCTCTATGCAGACGGGTACATGGAGGCAAGATCGGTGGAGCAGACAGCCGTCTTTGAGGCAGCCGAAAAATTTGCGCGAGTGGAAGGAATCCTGCCAGCACCGGAAAGCAGTCATGCAATCAAGGTGGCAATTGACGAGGCAGAGAAATGCAAGGCGACAGGAGAGGCGAAGACAATTGTATTTGGCCTGACTGGTACAGGATATTTTGACATGGTCGCATATGAAAAATTCCATAACGGTGAGATGACAGACTATATTCCGACAGATGAAGACCTTAAGGCTGGATTCGATGGAATTCCGAAATTTCCGGGGAATATGGAATGATCCTGTAGACTAATGGCAGATTCCATGGCCGTGAGTATAATATTAGAGCGTGTTTGAAAATTGCTTTCTGCAAGATGTCGTCCCAGTTTGCATCAGATTTTATGCTGGATTTAGGAGGTGTAGCGGGCTACATTGACTAAATTCAGCATAAAATCTGGTGTAAAGTGGGGCGTCTAATAAGTATTTTTTAATAGAGTCTATCACATCTACCTGTAGATTACAACAATGCCTATAGAAGTTGCAAAAATTTGGTTAATATTACTAAAAGCTAGGATGATTCCCGAAGCTTTACAGCAGATGCCGCAAGCCGGCGTCTGTCTTCATCAATTGCGGCATAATGTTTTTTGGTTGTATTAACATCCTTATGTCCTAAGACATCCGCTACAAGGTAGATATCCCCGGTTTCCTTATATAAGGAAGTTCCATAGGTACTGCGAAGCTTATGGGGAGTGATTTTTTTATTGGGTGTAACCTGACGGGCATATTTTTTTACCATGTTTTCCACTGCCTGTACGCCCATACGGCGTCTCTGCGTGGATAAGAACAGTGCATTTTCATGGCCGGAGAGGGGAGTAATGGCCTTGCGGCTTCCTTCTATGTAATCAAGCAGTGCATCGGCAACCTCATCTCCAAAGTACACAATCATCTGATTGCCGCCTTTTCTTGTTACTGTAATTCCATTATTCTTAAAATCTACATCATTTAGATCCAGTCCGACACATTCTGATACACGGATTCCGGTTCCAAGAAGCAGCGTCATAATTGCCAGGTCACGTTCTTTTGTTTTCTTATAATATGTGAGTGCCTGTCCGGTCAGCTTATCACCGGCGGATTCTACAAAATCAAGAAGCATGGCAACCTCATCTGCATCCAGGCGGATGATTGCTTTATCGTGAAGTTTGGGCATGTCTACAAGCAGAGTCGGATTTTTTGAAATTGCCTGACGGGTAAAGTAATAATTGTAAAAGCTCCGAAGCGCTGACATTTTTCGCTTTAGTCCCCGTTCGCCATTTGTAATCAGCTCTTCATCCTGGGTCCGTGTATAAACCTTCAGGTATTCCATGTATTCCTCAATATCTACAGGCTCAATGCGCTCCAGATCCTGCACCTGGAACTGATTAATGGTATAGCTGCGGTAAACCGGATTTACCTCCATAAGAAAATGAAAAAATATACGGATATCATAGGCATAATTAATTCTTGTTCTTGCAGATGACCTTGGCTCTATGGCACGGAAATAGTCTTTGGCAAATGGAGGCAGCGTTTTTAAAACCTCTCTTAGCCGCAGTGTCTGGTCAATCTTTGTCTGTTCATGATATGTTTTTGGTTCTGACATTATTTATAAAATCCCCCTTTTTATTCGCCGCCTGCATGGCTTGTATCATCATATTAACATATTCTGTCTTTTTTGTCTATATCTTTTGGAAAAATTGAGATTTGTCGTATAGATGTATGGTGCTGCTTATACAGGACTTTGTAGTAAATGCAAAGTCCGTAAGAAAATGATTCAGGTGTGAGCAAATTCCATTCACGAAGCGAATTATAAATGGGCAGTATTCTACAAAGCATCATAATCATAATACGGTACCGTCAGGTACTGCCCCTCATGGATCTGGTCAGAAGATAAACTGTTGATGGATTTTAGTTCTCTGATATAATCCGTTATGGAATCATCGAACATATTTTCTAAACATTCGTTTGCTTTTCTTTTGGGGGTGTGGTAAAATGATATTAAAGACATAGCACGTCAGGAGGTACTTATATGGCACAGGGTAAGATCAGTCAGAAACAGCAGGAAATATTAGAATATATCAAATCCCAGATTCTGGAGCGTGGCTTTCCGCCTGCGGTGCGTGACATCTGTGAAGCCGTACATTTGAAGTCCACCTCTTCTGTCCACTCCCACCTTGAAACGCTGGAGAAGAACGGGTATATCAGAAGAGATCCCACGAAGCCGAGGGCAATTGAGATTTTAGATGATTCCTTTAATTTTATGCGCCGGGAGATGGTGAATGTTCCGATCGTAGGACGCGTGGCCGCCGGAGAGCCGATTCTCGCCCAGCAGAACATTGAGGGCTACTTTCCGATTCCGATGGAATTCATGCCGAACAATCAGACCTTCCTGCTAACTGTAAAGGGCGAAAGTATGATTAATGCGGGCATTCTTGATGGAGACATGGTTCTCGTAGAGAAGAGACAGACAGCACATAATGGAGAGATGGTTGTTGCACTGATTGAGGATGGAGCTACTGTTAAGACTTTTTATAAGGAAGAAGGCGTAATCCGCCTGCAGCCGGAAAATGATACGATGGATCCGATCATCGTTCAGGATGTCCAGATTCTGGGAAAAGTAATCGGTGTATTTCGTTTTTTTAAGTAGAATCAGAAGTAATGTTAAAGGACACTCCCGCAGAATTCCGTGCTTTTCAGCATGTACTCTTCTGCGGGAGCGCCCTTTTTATATGTTTATTTGATACCATTTTAGTGTGTTTTACATTCAGCGTTCTACATGGCAGTCATATGCAAGTTCCATAAGTTCCCTCTCACACTGTATATCCGCAGGATATGGGTATGTCCTGGATATTTTCTCAAACTGCTCTTTTATCTTCTCCGCTTTTTTTCCGTCGTTTTCTATCAGAAGCGCGCAGGTATATTCCGTACGGAGAACGGATGGATATTTTTTCATGGTTTTCATGAATTTTTTCTGCTGTTTCGTCAAAAGCTGCTCTACAGTCCGTGCTGGTTCTCTGCAGAGCAGGCTGCAGTAAATCTGGTCGCAGATCAACATATTACGGTTCAGCCCTGCAATGCTGCTTTCCAGTCCAAGAAAGTGTATAATCCACTCTTTTGCTTCCGAAAACCGGTGTTCGTCAAGAAGACGGCCGCAGGCCAGAATACCGGCCACAGCAACCTGGCTGTCCTTCATCTCCTCGTCAGAAGGAAACTGGAAATATTTTGACGGCATATCCTTGATGCGGATGCCCTGTGCAAGATAAGCGTTCAGTCTGAGCTGTGCTGCAAATGCCTGCCTGGCAGACGGGCTTTTGGAAATTGTTACCGCATTATATCCGTCATTATTGACCAGTGTCGTCTGAAGAGGCAGGCCGTTCATCAGTGCAAATGCAATTCCCGCAACAGCAAACATGAGAAAAGACAGGGACATCACGGAAGTTCGTCCGGATGTCAGATAGATTCCCAGCGCCAGAAGTCCTGTTATTAGATTTACAGCGGATCCGCCCATATTATAGAGCGTGGTTGGAATATCCCGGTCATCTGTATCATTTTCCGGTGGAACCATAAGACACTGTCCACCAGTACCAGCGACAGAGAGACGCCTGAAATGGACTTCTCCCCTTTCCTTTATCCACATAAAGCTGCTAATCCGGAAGGAACTGAAGGAATATCCGCTTAACAGCCCGCCAATCAGATGTCCTGTCTCATGAAGTATAATCTGCAGGTAGAACGATACAAGAAAGGCTGCAAAAGGCAGTATCATGTCATGTAAACCAATATTCTGAAACACTCCGTCAGAGCTTTCTGACGGCTGCAGTGCATATCTGGCAATCAGAAATCCGCATATACCCCCAAGTAGAAGGGATAATATGGTGATGATATGTTTCCGCCAGGGGAATCGTTTCTTTTCATTATGCTTTTTTTCCATGGACTACAGGTTCTCCACAACAACACCGTCGCTCCAAATCCTTTCAAGATTGTAGAACAGCCGGTTTTCCTTGTCAAAAATGTGAACAATAACATCGCCGTAGTCCATCAGAACCCATGCGCCGCCTTTCCCCTCCTGCTGCTTCAGCGTATATCCCGCTTTCTGCATCTGTTCGTCCACGTTTTCCACCAGTGCGCGCACCTGGCTGTCATTGTTTCCATTTGCAATGACAAAATAGTCTGCCATTACAGAAACTTTTGAGATGTCTAAAACAGTGACCTTCTCTCCCTTTTTCTCTTCCAGTGCACGGCATACAATGCGTGCCATACTTAATGCCTGTTCCATTCTTCTTCCTCCTTTTTTAGTTTCCTTTTATAATACTCATATGTTTTTTCTGTCATTGTATCAATTGTCAGATCCTTTGTCTTCAGATAATCAAGCGAATCCTTCAGAATGCGGTACAGACATTCATCAAGGTTCTGAAAGGCAAGCCCCCGCACGGCAGCCATATTGGGAAGTTCTGCTCTTCCAGGCTCCATGTAATCCGCAATATAGATGATCTTCTCCAGCAGGCTCATATGCGGGCGGCCTGTCGTATGGCTGGAGATTGCATCTAGAATTTCCTTATCCTTCACATGGTACTTTTTCGCCGCAAAAAATGCACCCAGCTTTGCGTGAAGAAGACTGGGATTCTGATACTCCACATCTGATATGCCCAGGTGGTATTTCCGGCACAGCTTCACCTTTTTTTTAGCGGGAATGCACTTCGCACAATCATGGAGAAGCCCTGCGAAAAGCGCCTGATCCATATCTGCACCATGGCACATGGCAAGGGATGCAGCAGTATACATGACACCTAATGTATGCTCATATCGTTCTCTGTCCAGTTCGCCCTTTAACTTGCGGCGAAGCTTGCTGATCTTATGCTCCATATAATCCTTCCTTTTTAATATAGTCTGCTACCTTCGAAGGCACACAAGCAGAAAAAGGGGTTCCGGCCCTGATCCGTTCCCTCAGCTCATGGGAAGATACCGGCATCAGCGGGGCTCTTAATATCTCAATTCTGGCATTGTATTTTTCCCCAAGATATTCAATCTGCTTCTGCATTTTTTCGGGCGTGGACACCTCATCCCTGCAAGCAGCAAGTAGTGTGCACAAGGGGAAGATACGCTCCGGCTTTACCCAGGATTCGATCATGAAGAGTGAATCAGCCCCGACAATAAAATAGAACTGTGCACCCTCCGTCGTCTTATGAAAATGCTCCAGGGTCTCGTAGGTATAGCACACTTTTTTCTGTTTTGCTTCGTATAATTCGAGCCGGAATTCTGCCACATCCTCTATGGCAAGCTCCGTCATTGCGCAGCGCGCATCGATAGAGGAACCAATAGAAGCGTTTTTTTTATGGGGAGGGTTTCCGTTTGGCATGAACCATACCTCATCCAGGTGGTACTGCCCAAGCGCTGCCCTTCCCAGCATCAGGTGTCCGTTGTGAACAGGATCAAAGGTTCCGCCCATGATACCAATTTTCATACTGCTCTCCTGCCTTCTTTTTATGGTTTATGGAAGCTGGATTTTTTTATTTTTGTCCCTGCCTTCCCTGTACAGCACGATCTTTTTCCCGATCACCTGCACAACCTGTGAACGTGTCCGCTCCGCAAGAACTGCCGCCAGTTCCTTCGGGTCGTCCGCACAGTTTTTCAGCACGCTGACTTTAATAAGCTCCCTTGCTTCCAGGGCTTCTGACACTGCCTTTACAAATTCAGGCGTAAGGCTGTTTTTTCCTGCCTGGAAGATCGGATCCATGGTCATGGCAAGACTTTTTAAATATGCTCTCTGCTTTGTTGTCATTTCTATCTTCCTTTCATTTTTCTACGAAAAATGGCTGCTTTTCGGGATTTTACGCGTCTGGGAGTCATGCTTTTTCATGCAAGCATGAAATTGCATGACCTTTTGACGCTTGTATCATGTTATTTGTAATAGTCAAACTGCAGCCCGTACATTCTGACCGTATCCCCTTCCTGGATACCGGCAGACTCAAGCTCATCGAGGATGCCCGTATCTTTTAAAAATTTCTGGAAGAAGGCAAAGCCCTTTTCCGAATCAAGATTCGTATAGCCGAGCATCTTTTCAATCTTCGGACCTTCCACCACATAGACTCCGTCTTCCTTTTCAACTGTATAGGGAAGATCCATATAGATCAGCTCCTCCTCCGGGAAATATTCCTGCTCAAATACAACGGGCTCGTCTGGAAGCTTTTTCAGCTCATCCGATACATAATAAAGAAGTTCGGTGATTCCGGCTCCGGTAACGCCGGAAATGGGAAACACGCGGATTCCCTCTGGCTCAAATTCTGCTCTCAGCCTGTCAACCGGATCTTCTTCCTCTCCACTGTAAATCAGATCTGTCTTATTGGCTGCAATAACCTGGGGCCGCCTGGCGACTTCTTCATTGTAGGCCATAAGCTCTGCATTGATCTTATGAATATCCTCAACAGGATCGCGCCCTTCACTTCCGGCGGCATCCACCACATGGACGATAAGCCTGGTACGCTCAATGTGCCGCAGGAATTCATGGCCAAGTCCTACACCCTCAGAGGCTCCCTCAATCAGTCCCGGAATATCGGCGATCACAAAACCGTTTGCATCCTCCAGGTCTACAACGCCTAGATTCGGGTTCAGTGTCGTAAAGTGATAGTTGGCAATCTTTGGCTGTGCATTTGTCACACGGGAAAGAAGGGTAGATTTTCCTACATTGGGAAATCCCACAAGGCCTACATCAGCAATCACCTTAAGCTCTAGACTTACCCACAGCTCCTGCGAAGGCCGGCCGGGCTGTGCGTATTTTGGAATCTGCATGGTTGCTGTAGCAAAGTGCTGATTCCCAAGTCCTCCTCTTCCGCCCTTCAGTATAATCTGGCGGCGGTTCTCCCCGGACATGTCTGCAATCACCTTTCCGGATTCTGCTTCCTTGACCACAGTTCCCTCCGGCACCCGCAGAACGATATCCTCTGCGTCCTTGCCGTGGCATCTGCGCTTCCCGCCCGGTTCCCCGTCTTTGGCAGTATATTTTCTGCGATGCCTGAAATCCTGGAGAGTATTCAGCCCCTCATCGACCTCAAAGATCACGTCGCCGCCTCTTCCGCCGTCGCCGCCGTCAGGTCCGCCGTTTGGAACATAAAGCTCTCTCCGGAAGCTCACATGTCCGTCGCCGCCCTTTCCTGAGCGTATAAATATTTTTGCTCTGTCTGCAAACATTCCTGTACCTCTTTCTTAACCTTATGGCAAAAAAGGGTGCTGCTCCTTATGCAACACCCCGTTTTTCCTCGTTCCTATTCAGCTGCAGGGTAGATAGAAACCTGCTTTCTATCCCTTCCCTTTCTCTCGAACCTTACGACACCGTCAACGAGAGCGAACAATGTATCATCACCGCCGCGTCCTACGTTGATACCTGGATGGATCTTCGTACCGCGCTGTCTGTAAAGGATATTTCCAGCTTTTACAAACTGTCCGTCAGCTCTCTTGGCGCCAAGTCTCTTGGACTCGGAATCTCTGCCGTTCTTTGTGGAACCAACTCCCTTTTTATGAGCAAAAAACTGAAGATTTAATTTCATCATGGTTGTTACACCTCCTCGAATGTTAATTGAATGTATTCGTCATAGTTCTCGTCATCTGTCATATCAGAAAGACCAAGGATCATGGTGTCAAGCAGAAGCTTCGCGTCATGGGACGGACGATTTTCAAATCTGCAGACAATCATTCCTCTCTCTTCATCCGAATCAAGGGAAAAACAATCCTCCGTAAAACGCTCCAGGGAATTTAGTGTATTAATGACAAGCACAGAGACTGCCGCACACACAATGTCCTCTCCTGAATCCGCATATCCTGCATGCCCGGAAAGGGCAAATCCCACACATTCTTCTCCTCTGTTCTGATATATGACTGCATGAATCATGAATTGTCACCAATATTAAGCGTTAATCTTGTCAATCTTTACTGCCGTATACTGCTGTCTGTGACCATTCTTCTTATGGTATCCAGTTTTTCTCTTATACTTGTAAACAATGACTTTTCTCGCTTTTCCATTCTCAACTACAGAAGCCTCTACAGTTGCGCCTTCTACGGTCGGATTACCAACCTTTAATCCGTCTCCGCTTACTGCAAGCACCTGGTCAAAGGTATAAGACTCTCCGGCTTCCACACCAAGCTTTTCTACTTTAATGATATCGCCTTCGGCTACTTTGTACTGTTTACCACCTGTTGCTATAATTGCGTACATATGGCACCTCCTATTATCATTACTCGCCAATTACGGTGTCTGCATTTAAAAAGATTTTTTCTTATATGCAAAACTTAAACCTCATTGTGCGGCATACTTATAAAGTGTAGCATGAAAGCAGGGAAAAATCAAGAGGTTTTTAATTGCAAATTTTAAATGGATTTGTGAATGTTACTGTGAACGGAGTGAACAGTAACACTATAAATAAACAGTGTGGGTTTCCAGACTTAAATGCGGCCATGTATAATATCCCCGTTTGATACATTCCTGCATCCATTCTTCCTGCCTGCTTTCAAAGATACCGTGGGGAAAACCTTGTATCAGCTCAAAAGCCTCATCGGAGTTTGGAGAAATCCCTATTCCTTCATGGTACATAGCAGCGCAGAGATAGCGCCCCATCGTGTCCCCCCTGTCCCATAGTTTTAAGAAATATTGAAGGGCCTGCCCGGGGGATGCTGGTACGCCTTCGCCGAAAAAATTCATAATACCACACTGGTATAGGGCATCCCGGTTATACTCCTTATCTTCTGCCATAGAAGAATAAATCTTATAAGCCTTTTTGTAATCCTTCTTAATGCCGTCTCCTTCGTAATACATCTTCGCACACCGGCGTATAGTTTTGATACTGCCGTTCAGATTGTAGGAACGCAGAAACCACTGAAGGGCAGTATTTTTATCTCCCGCTTCATAGTAAATCTGGCCCATATTAGACAGAACGGCGGCAATTTCCGTTATGAATTCAGATTTATTCCCATTTTTCTGTTTCGCCCTGCTTAGTTCACTGATTATTCTGCTGCAAAGCTTTAGCGCCTCTGCACGGCTTTTTTTCGTACCAATATTTTTATAAGCTTCAATACATGATATGGGTGACCATTTAAAATCTCCCATATTCCACGATTTCAGAAAAAATTCCGCCGCCTCTTTATATTGTTTATTACTTGAGAGAAATGTGCCATAGGAATGGTATGCCCAGGGGTTATCGTGCCCTATGGCAGTTTTATACCATTTGGCAGCGCTTTCATTATCATTCAAATTTACGGAACAGATCAATGCGCACAAAAGCTGGGCATCCATATTTCCCTGTTCTGCTGCTTTTAATGCCCATACTAATGCATCTTCTATATCTTTGTTTTTGCGTTCTTTCTCTGAAAGCAGCACCCGGCCTGGATCATTTTTGTCAACACCATCATGATAAAGCATATCCGCATATGCATATTGCGCCTCTGGCATCCCGTTCTTTGCTCTTTTTATCAATTCCTTTTCTAGATGGTATTTCTTTCGGACAGAGGAATCCACGCACAGATCATTTAACTTTTTTTTCGCTTCGGAGTGCCCTTTTTCCGCAGCCTTTGCATACCATTTTGCGGCGATCAGTGAGTGATACTCCATGGATGCCTCCATATTCCCGCATAAATACATTGCTTCTTTATGGTCTAGTTCAGCTGCCTGTCCCATAGGTTCTAAGGCTTCCTCGTATTTACCCTGTTCGTAAAGCGGTAATGCTTCATTGTAAAGCTTTTTGGCTTCCTTTTTTGTACTGCTTCCGAATAAGCCCATATTGTCTCCCTTCTAAGATCTATTTTTAGTCTTCTTTTCATAAAGATAAAAAAGGGCGCACAGGTAGGCAGCTTCTGGGTCTCCCTGCCCTGCCTTATCCTCCCATTTACGAATCGTCTCCGGGTCTCTCTGTCTGATCTTGGATATCTCCCACGGGCCGATGGTTCCTTCACTCTCTGGATCTGGTATATCCATCTGGTCACGCAGCTGGCTGCAGGAAAATAATGCTTCTTCATTTCCCTCTGCAGCCGCCATTTCATACCAGTACAGAGCCTTATTAAGATCAGCCGGTTCCATCTCCACTTCATAAACAAAACCAATCTGGCACATTGCGTCTGTATTGCCCTGTCTGGCGGCCTTTTTATACCAATACACGGCTTTTTCAAGATCTTCCTCCGTACCATTTCCGTACTCATACATGCTGCCATAATGATACTGTGCCTCAGCATGTCCCTGTTCGGCTGCCTTTCCATACCAGTAAAAGGCTTCTTCCTTATCCGTTATCCCATCTTCTCCCCAGCCAATATAATAAGCCAGCCCATATCGGCGCTGGGCTTCCACATGTCCTTGTTTTGCTGCCTTTTCGTACCAGTACATGGCTTTTTCCTTATCAAACTGGCCGCTCTTTTCTTCATCCTGATACAGATCACCGCACCTGAACTGTGCTTCCCTGTCTCCGGCTTCTGCTGCCTTTAACAAAAGGGGAAATGCAAGTGTATAATCTCCTCTGTCATACGCTTCTATCCCAAGCCGTAAAGAATTAATCTCCTGTTCATTCACTCTTATATTATTATCCTTTCTTCGCTTTAGCTCAATAAATCTATTCTTTACTACCCTGCCTCATTTCACCGGCAGCTAGTAAACCCCAACAGCTTACAGGCATTCTCACCGAGAATTTTCTTCCTCTCATCATCCGCAAGGGGCATCCTTCTGATAATCTCAAGAAATTCTTTCTGCCCGCCCCAGGGCGAATCTGTAGCAAAAAAAATCCTGTCCGCTCCATGTGTACGGACAATCCTTAAGAACTGCTCCATAGGCATTTTATCCAGTACAACGCCCGTATCGAAATAAACCTGTCTTCCCACAAGATACTTTTCTACTTCATCCCATTGTTCATTTCCTCCCATATGGGCAAGTACCAGCTTTGGCGCTTTGGTATCCCGGATAACCTCTGCAGACATGAATGGCGTACAGTGGATATCGTCAGGACATTTAGGGTCCGCACCGGCATGAACGCTGATTATTAAATCAAGTTCAGAAGCAAAGGAAATAATTCTTTTGTAACGAATGTCGTTAAAATAGACCCCCTGATAATCAGGGTGGAGTTTGATTCCCTTAAATCCCATTTCCTTTATCTGCAGGAGCTTTTCTTTATAATTCTCACAGTCCGGATGAATACTTCCAAAGGAAAGAACCGGCCTTTCCTGATAATGAGAAGCAAATGTATTGATAGATTCAAACTGTGAAGGCTTCGTTACAATGGGCAGGACAACAGACAGATCCACCCCTGACGCCAAGGTTTCCTTCTTAAGCCCCTCATAAGTTCCGTCTGTGTACGGATTGGTCTTACAGACACTGGCGAGAAAATCTATGGTTCCCTTCGCTATCTTATCCGGAAACATATGTGTGTGAAAATCTATGATCATTCCTTATCACTATCCTTCATCTTATTATAGCAGTATCCGATAATGTCGCGCCTTGTGATGATACCGATAAAATGCTCGTCATCATCCACAACGGGAATAAAATTCTGCTCCATGGCGCGGCCAATCAGATCTTCCATATCGGAATCCGCCCGGACGCACTGGTAATCCAGCCGCCTTGTAATTTTCATAATGCTGATATCCTCCGCTTCCTTAAGATTCAGAAGATTCAGCCGTTTGAGGTTCCACAGAAGATCGCCCTCTGTAATGGAGCCTATGTATTTTCCTTCTTTATTCAGAATCGGTACCGAGGAATACTGGTGATACTCCATGATCTCAAGCGCCTGACGCAGCATATGATAATCATAGATGTAGGCCACATCCCTTTTGGGCTTCAAAAAAAACAATATATTCATGAAAAGGCTCCTCCTCTAAACCTGTGTAGTAACAAAAATATCGTAAATGGCCTCAATTGCGGCTTCGAAGTCATGATTCCTGACACCAATAATGATGTTCAGCTCACTGGAGCCCTGGTCAATCATTTTAACATTTACATTCGCATGGGCAAGGGCTGAAAAAATACGCCCGGAGGTTCCCCTTGTCGCTTTCATTCCCCTTCCCACTACTGCAATCAGCGCAAGGTCTGATTCAAGCTCTAGAAAATCCGGCTCCACTGCCCTGTGGATTCCGGCAATTACCTGCTGTTCCTTTTCCTCGAACTCGTCCTGATGCACAAAAATCGTCATGGTATCAATGCCTGACGGCATATGCTCAATGGAGATATGATTCTTATCAAATACTTCTAAAACACGTTTGCAGAAGCCTACCTCAGAGTTCATCATCGCCTTTTCCACTGTAATAGAAGCGAAATCCTTCTTTCCTGCGATTCCGGTAATCGTAAATCTCGGCTTCTGGCATGTAGCCTCCACAATCAGGGTTCCCTTATCCTCAGGTGAGTTCGTATTGCGGATATTAATTGGAATTCCTTCTTTGCGAACCGGAAAGATGGCATCCTCATGGAGCACTGTAGCCCCCATATAGGACAACTCCCTGAGTTCACGGTAGGTTATGGTATCTATTGCTTTGGGATTACTGATAATCCTTGGGTCTGCCACGAGGAATCCTGAGACATCCGTCCAGTTTTCATACATATCTGCATGAACAGCTTTTGCTACGATTGAACCAGTGATGTCCGAACCACCCCGTGAAAAGGTCATAATCTTCCCGTCAGGCTTTGAACCGTAAAATCCAGGGATGACAGCTCTCTCTACATCTGCAAGCCTTTCTGACAGAATGTGGTGAGTTTTCTTTGCGTCAAAGTTTCCGGTTTCATCAAAAAAGATTACCTCTGCCGCGTCTACAAATTCATATCCCAGATATGCAGCCATAATGATTCCGTTCAAATATTCACCTCTGGATGCCGCATAATCCCTTCCTACTTTTTTACTAAAATTCTCGCGGATAACCTGAAACTCCCTGTCAAGAGACAAAGAGAGAGAAAGACCTCTGATAATGGAATCATAACGTTCCCTGATCTGGGCAAGAAGTTCTTCAAAGCTCTCTTCTGTATCCTCATCTTCCTCTAAAATAGCCTGTTTATAACAGCTGTACAGCATATCTGTAACCTTTGTATCTTTAGGGAAACGTTTCCCCGGTGCAGATGGAATCACGTAGCGCCGTGTACTGTCTTTCCGTATAATACGGCCTACTTTCTCAAACTGCTCTGCACTGGCAAGGGAACTCCCCCCGAATTTTACTACTTTTTTCATCTTATTATGTAATCCTCCAAACTGCCGTTCTTAGTAATATTGAAAATTTCTTGACTGCTGCTCTACAGCGCATATAACTTTGAAGTATTGAACAGTTACATGCCCTTTACTATATTACCTCATTTCATCACTGACTGCAATGAAAAAAATATCGGAAAGTTACCAAAAACGAAACACGAGTTGCTGTGAACGGAGTGAACAGCAACTCGCAGTCTGGGCGTTAAAAATGGCTTCGGATTACATCTGCGAATTTTGCATTCGCCGCCTTTCTTAAATCCTCTGGCAGAAGTTCAAGCTGCATTCCCAGTTTCCCTCCGCTTACATACATGTGGGAAAGTCCGGCCGCATGCTCCTGAATAATGGTTGGAAACTGTTTTTTCATGCCAATGGAGGTGCAGCCGCCGCGCACATAGCCGGTCACCCTTGTGAGGTCCTTTAAAGGCAGCATTTCCAGTGATTTTTCTCCTACAACCCTTGCAGCCTTTTTGAAATCAATTTCCTCCTCTATAGGAATAACGAATACATAATGTCCGCCGCTCTTTCCAGTTGTCACTAACGTTTTATACACTAGCATATGGTCATATCCGAGCCTGTCCGCCACCTGGATTCCGTCTATAAACTCATCACACTCATATTCCTCGCAGCGATAAGGAATCTTCATACGGTCCAGCATCCGCATCGCATTTGTCTTTACTTCTTTTTTGCTCAAAGCGCATCATCTCCTTTGACTTCTTTGCCCATATCAGAAAGTGGAACAAGCGCGCCATCCGCTCTTCTTGCGCGAAGATCAAGACGGTGGTAGCAAAGAGGACTACTCTGTCTTCCTATATCCGTAAGAAATGCTTCCATGACGAGTTCTGGCTTCAGGTTTTGCTCGCTCCCTGCCGCCAGGAGAAGGTAAATGCTGTCATCATCCGCCCGCATTTCGTATATCATAGGTAAGATATCCACCTCTTTTTCACTTTTTTTCGTTTTTTTCCACACTTTTACCTCTGTTTTCCCCAAAAACGCCGTTATATTCTCCCGCCATGTTTCGGGAACCGGAAGTCTGGCATCTGATGATTCAGCTGATTCCAACAGAAAAACCCGGTAATCCGCAGCAGCTGTAATCGTCATGCCGCCCGATTTCTTGTCATCGGGAATTTCCACAAAGCTAATAATATCAATTCCCTCCACCATTACGGCATTTAGCTGTCTGACAGCTCTTTCTGAGCTGATTCTCGCGGTCAGCTCAATATCCAGATATTCCCCATCACTGGTAATTCCCACTCCCAGCGGCTGGGCAAAGGACATAATCATATGGGGGCTGTATCCTCCGGTAAACGCGATGGGGATGTCTGCCCTTCGCATGGCCTTCTGGAAAAAGCGCATGACATCAAGATGCCCGATAAATTTCAGAACTCCATATTTACGGAATTTAATTCTTGCCTTCAATACAGACGCCTCCCTTCCATTTTAAGACGCCGCAGCCAGAGCATTGCTGTCTGCAGTTCGGCGTCACCTCTGCCCGGAGCGCTCTCTCCCACTCTTTAATAAGAAACTGCTTTGTCACACCAGTATCAATGAAATCCCAGGGGAGAATCTCGTCAAAGGAGCGTTCCCTCAGATTATAAAATTCCATGCTGACGCCCGTATTTTCAAAGGCCTTAATCCATTTCCCATAATCAAAGAAATCTGTCCAGGAATCATACAGGCAGCCCAGGCGGTAAGCCTCCAGAAGCACCGCCCCTGTCCTCCTGTCGCCTCTTGCAAAAACCCCCTCCAAAACAGTAACTTCCGCATCGTGCCAGTTGTATTTCAGGCTTTTCTGGTTCAGCTGCTCCCGGAATGCATTCTTTACTACCGCAGCTCTCGCGATATATTCCTCGTTGGTAAACATAGGCGCCCACTGGAAGGGAGTGAATGGCTTTGGAATAAAGAAAGAACTGCTGGCAGTAATCTGACATTTTCCACTGCGTTTTTCTTTTGGAATCTCATAGTACCGTCTGGCAACCTTGTCCGACAGGATGGCAATCTCTTTCATGTCTTCCTCCGTCTCAGTGGGAAGCCCCAGCATAAAATAAAGTTTCACCTTGTTCCATCCCCCCTCAAAGGCCTGCCCGGCTCCGTTCAGGATATCCTCCTCTGTAAGCCCCTTGTTAATAACGTTCCTCATTCTCTGGGAGCCTGCTTCTGGAGCAAAGGTAAGACTACTCTTACGTATATCCTGTACTTTTTCCATTACATCCAGAGAAAAAGCATCAATCCGGAGGGAAGGGAGCGAAATATTGATTCCCTTCCCTTTAAATTCTTCAATCAGGAAAGCCACCAGTTCTTTTAGGCCGCTATAGTCACTTGAGCTTAAAGAACTTAGGGAAATTTCCTCGTGCCCCGTATTTTTTAATATCTGATAAGCATATTTTTTAAGTGTTTCTAACTTTCTTTCTCTTGTAGGCCGGTAAATCATTCCAGCCTGACAGAAACGGCAGCCACGGATACAGCCCCTTTGGATTTCCAGCACCACTCTGTCCTGCGTTACCTTTATGAAAGGGACTACAGGAGCCTTTGGATAGTAGGTGTCAGTCATATCCATGACAAACTGCTTCTTGATCTTCTCCTTTGCATGGGGATTATTTGGCAGGAAAGATGCGATTGTCCCGTCCTCCCTGTAGGTTACATCATAAAAAGAGGGAACGTAGATTCCTTCAATTTCTGCTGCTTTTTCAAGGTAGTCCTTTCTAGAACCACCATGATGTGCATTCTCTTTATAAGCATCCAGAAGTTCTCCGTATACAGTCTCTCCTTCTCCAATGTAGAAGAGATCAAAAAAATCTGCCAGCGGCTCCGGGTTATAGGCACAGGGGCCGCCTCCAATAACAATGGGATCCGTCTCCCCGCGCTTTGATGCAAAAAGAGGAATCTGGCTAAGTTCCAGTACCTGGAGAATGTTTGTATAACACATCTCATACTGGATGGTAATTCCAAGGAAGTCAAACTGCTTTACCGGATCCTGAGACTCCAGGGCAAATAAAGGAATCTTCCTCTCACGCATAATCTGATCCAGATCGACCCATGGAGAATAGACCCGCTCGCACCAGACATCTTCGCGCTGGTTGAACATGTCGTAGAGAATCTGAATGCCCAGATGGGACATTCCGATTTCGTAGACGTCGGGAAAACACATAGCGAAGCGGATGTCCACCTTTTCAGGGTCTTTCATGACACTGTTTACTTCATTCCCGATATAGCGGGCAGGCTTCTCGATTTTCAGTAATATTTCATCATTTAAGGCTAGTTTTCTCATAGGTTTCCTTTCGGTTTTTGTATATATTTCACAATTAAATAGTAACATCATATCAAATTACAGGGAATGAAACAATTCTGGGCATCTATCGGAACGACTTCCTCACACATACAAACAATACCGCCGCTTCCTCTCCTCAGTTTTGCTTTATCCAGTAATTCATATTTCTTAACTTCACGCCGGTCTGGATTTGCTGATTTTTTTATTTCCAAAGGGTGGATGACGCCATTTTCTTCCACAAATATATCAATTTCTTTTGCATTTGAATCCCGGTAATAAGTCAGGTTTACTTTTGAAGATGCATAGGCAAAATTTTTAAGCAGTTCCATCACCACATGATTTTCAAAATAATGTCCGCTTGCCGCCCCATTCATAAGCGTATCCCGGGTAAGCCACATAGACAGATAAGCGCACAGTCCCGTATCGCAAAAATATAGTTTTGGCGTTTTGGTAAGCCGTTTCAGTTCATTATTGGCATATGGCCGCAGTAGATAAATAATGCCTAAGCCCTGCAACAGACGAATCCATTCTTTTGCCGTCGGCTGGGATATTTCTGCTGCCTCTGCCAGTGTTTTATAATTTACCTGCTCTGCAGCCAATGCTGCACAAGCCTTCATGAATTTATAGAAGCGAACCGTATCGGTAATTCCTCCTTCTTCCGCAACATCCCGCATGAGATAGGTTTCGATATAGGAATTAAAATATTCCTGCCTTTGCTCTGAATCTGCATCCTGCACCTCTGGCATGCCTCCGCGCCATATATGTTCAAATACCTGGATAATGTCGTTTTTAGGGACAAGCGGCTGTCTTGCCAGCAAACAAGACAAAGAAAAATCCATCTCATTCGGAAATGTCATCCCCTCTGCTTCATTCTTCGAAAAGCTATATAGCTCCAGGATCCCAATCCTGCCGGCCAGTGTTTCACGGATGTTTTTCATCATTTTGTACTGCTGCGATCCAGTCAGCCAGAACAATCCCCGTTCTTCACTTTCATCACACATAATCTTAATCTGTTCAAACAACTCTGGCGCTTTCTGTATTTCATCAATAATAATCGGTGGTTTATAGGTTTGGAAGAACAATACCGGATCGGACTTTGCAAGTGTCCGTGCCATTGTATTATCCATGGAAACATAATTACGGTTTTCTTCTGCCGCTAAATGCTTCAACATCGTTGTCTTTCCCACCTGTCTGGCACCCGTTACAAGAACCGCTTTAAAAAAAGAACTCATGTGTAAGAATTTACGTTCTAATGCACGCTCTAAATACTTCATAACTCAGCCTCCATTTTATGATAAAATAAAGTACAATTTATTTTATCATAATTTTTTTGTTGCTTCAATCGTATTTTAAAACCTTTTATATATAGCATAAGCTCTCAGGTGTCTTCTTATGCGGCCATCTTATTTTCCCCTTTTTGGAAGCTGCTATTATAAATAATTTTTCCGGATCCCTTCTGCGAATGCCAGTATATCCTTCCTGATTTCCTCAGGTTCCAGAAGCTCGGCTCCGTCCCCGAAGGAAGCCACCCATCCCACAATGCTCTGTCTGTCAGTAAAATCAAAAGAAAACAGCAAAGTTCCGTCCGGCCTCTCGGTAAAGCTCTCAGGACCAAATTCCTCCACCAGCCGCCACTTATATTCCGGCTGAATAATTGCCTTTATGCAGTGGGTATAAGGAAATATTCTCTCTTGGGACAAATCCGGAACCGGGACAGAACGTTTTTCAAAAGTGTCTTCCTGTCTAAGTTCTGTCATCCGCCCCAGCTTAAAAAGCCGGAAATCCTTCCGGCTTTCGCACCATCCCCACACATACCAGCTTGACCACCGGAAAATCAGATCATAAGGCTCTATGACCCTCTTCGATTCCCCCTTCGGCGCAAAATAAGCAAAGGAAACCCTGTTTCCCGAAAGGATTGCACTATGCAGAAGTTCAATTTTCGGAGAAAGGGCGTCCTTGTACCATGAAGACAGATCAATTAATATATGCATATCTCCTGCAAGCAGGCTGGATGCTCCTGCGGACAGCTTCTCCATCAGCAGGGCATAGCGGTTCGTCCCACTGATACTGTCCAGGCTCTTTAACCCTGCAAGGATTGCCTGCATATCCGATGTGGACAGAAGGGTCCGGTCTATCTTATATCCGTCCATAATCGAAATACCGCCTCCACGCCCCGGCTCTGTTACCAGTGGTATTCCCGCCATACATAGCGTCTCAATATCCCGGTTAATGGTACGCCTGGAAACCTCGAATTTTTCTGCAAGAAATGGTGCTGTCACCTTTTCCTGCTGCAATAGAACTGATAAAATGC
Organism: uncultured Dorea sp.; assembly: GCA_948602995.1. Classification (GTDB taxonomy): domain Bacteria; phylum Bacillota; class Clostridia; order Lachnospirales; family Lachnospiraceae; genus CAPEBR01. The sequence continues at coordinate 1,003 of CAPEBR010000013.1, read as the reverse complement.
CAATCATCCGGTCAAGCTTCATTTTCCTTACCCTCCTAACGGGATTTTACTTTCACAGGGCACTGCAGTCTGGCATTTTCCGCAGCCAAGGCGGGGAGCATACTGCTCTTTTACATGCAGAAGCCAGTTATGGCAGGGAGCATGCTCCTTTCCATCCTCTGAAATTGCATGTACAGGGCAGCGCTCAATACATTTTCCACACCGGATGCAGTAATCATACAGCCCCTTATATGGCCGTATATCTGTCTCTGTGTGAAGTGTTGTAACAAGGCTGCAGAAGCGTCCTGCCATACCCTTGCGTGTAATGATCCCTTTTGACAGGCCGAATGTACCAAGCCCGCACAGATAAGCCACATGCCGCTCTGACCACATGCTTCCATACACCGGCGTCCCGGCGTCAGAATCCGGCTTCTGATTCATAAATGTCTTAAAACGCTCATTCAGCATCGGGGCGCAGGAGGGATATCCCTCTTCAATCAGACAGTCCCGTAAATTTCCAATAAAAGCGCGCAAAAATTCATTCCCCTCTATCCTGCAATAGAGCCATTCAGGGGATGGAGTTTCTGGTTCAGTCCGGTTGCTCCTCTTCGCCTCCTCGCTGATTGGAAAAAATAATGAGATTACCGTCACGGCGTCAGAAAGCCACTCCTTAGGAGAACAGTGCCAGGGGCCTGCTGCTTCCGGTCTTTTTAAATCTGAAAACAGCGGGTCATCTGCATCCTGGATTCCAACAAGTGGTGTTTCAAACATCTGCAGCTTTTTTAATTCTCCGTCCTCTTTCTCCAGAATAACCTGATTTCCCTCTGTCTCACGAAAGATTCTCTGAATCAGAAGTTCCAGTTTTTTGCGCTCCATACAATTCCCTCCTTGCAGCTCCTGGGTGCTGCTTACTATCCTACCATTATACAGCATTACACAAAAAAATTAAATGTTTCTTTAATAAAATGCGCTAGAGCGTGTTTGAAAATTGCTTTCTGCCAAATGTGCGTCACAAATTGTGGGG
>CAPEBR010000012.1 GCA_948602995.1 uncultured Dorea sp. | reverse complement strand
GTGGAAAAGATATCATGGAGTATGCCGACTTATTGGAAAAAACATAACCTGATACAGTTTGCTGCTTTTAAAAAGCACATAGGTCTGTATCCCGGCCCGGAAGCAGTAAATACATTGCAAAATGGTGTGAAAAGGAGTATGGGAGCATTTGAAAGCAGTGTAAGGGAGTCTCTACGTTTCAATATAGGGACTCCCTTTAGAATACATTTTAGTTAGGTAAAAATTATCCAAAATGTGGCCGACTATGACAACAGAATCATTCTGCTGTGGCTATATTAGATGTCACCGGTAATGTAACCATAAAACTGCTTCCCTGTAAGGGCTGGCTCCTCACTGCAATTGTTCCATGATGCAATTCTATAATTCTCTTTACAAGGGCAAGCCCGAGACCATTACCCTCCAAAGAGTGAGAAGAATCACCCTGATAAAATTTATCAAAGATATAATGCTGTGTTTTCTCATCCATTCCGCAGCCATAATCTGTTATTGTAACAGTAAAGGTGTCGCTGTGCTTATCCATAGACAGGATAATCTCACTTTTGGACGGTGAAAACTTTATGGCGTTGTCTATCAGATTTGTCCACACCTGTTTTAGTAATTGTACATTGCCGTCCATTTTTTGTTCCAACAGATGAAGGTCAAAGGAAATATCTTTTTCTGTCCATTTCTTTTCCAGTAATACGACGCATTCGCGAATCTGCTCTCCTGCATTAAAGGTTGCAGAGTCAGTTAAAAGTGACATGCTTTCCACCTTAGAAAGGTTGAGAATGTTGGCAGAAAGTGCAGTAAGCCGTCTAGCTTCATCAATGATGATATCCAGATATTCCGCCTGCTCACTGGCGGTCAGATTCCCTTTTTTCAATAACCTGGCAAATCCAAGAATAGAAACCATCGGAGTTTTGAATTCGTGTGAGAAGTTATTAATAAAATCCGAGCGCAGCATTTCTATCCCCGCTAATTCTTCTGTCATTTGATTAAAACAACGGGACAATTCCCTAAATTCCTTTGGATGTTCCAGATAAATTTTAGTATCAAAATTTCCATCAGATACTGAATGAATGGCCTGCGTGAACGTATAAAGCGGCCGCAGCGGAAGATGCCCTATACATAAAGTAAGAATGGTTCCAATCAATATACTGATGATACCGGTCTGGAGCAAAAATGGAAACAGGGATCCAGGATGGGGCGGCCTGTCCATAATTCCATGCTCTAATAAAAAGATGACGATGGCATTGCTGATAAACATTGTTACAGTAAGAAGAATGAAAATAATGCCGGTACTAAGCAGTACAATATTGGCAGGAAATCCTAATCTTTTTTTCATAGTGTATCCTCCATAACCTGTGCTTTATATCCAAGTCCCCGGATTGTGATAATTGAGAAATCGGGACAATCCTCAAAACGGTTTCTAAGGCGGTTAATGTGTACGCTGACAGTGGCGTCTGAGGAATCGGAGGATGGTCCCCATATATCTTCCATTAACTGCATCCGGGTAAAAATCTGGTTGGGATATGATAAAAGCTTGTATAGCAGATAGAACTCTTTCTGCGGCAGTATATATTCATCAGAATCACATTTTACAGATAAGGCGTCATAATTTAATGTAGTCTTACCAATGGTAAGTCTGCGCTCAGATACAATCTTAGACCGCCTGAGAAGTGCTTTGATGCGCAGGAGCATTTCTTCTTCATCGACAGGTTTTGTCATATAATCGTCTGTGCCTGATAAGAAGCCCTGTCTGATATCCTGAGGCAGCTGTTTTGCTGACAGCATTAGTATGGGAATGTCATTACCACAGCCTCGCAGCAATTCTGCAAATGCATATCCGTCCATGCCGGGCAGCATGATATCAAGAATGATTAAATCTATTTTTTGTTTCTCCATGATGTGAAGGGCTTCCCGGGCAGAAATTGTACTAAAAGTTTTATATCCGGCGTGGGAAAGGACAGTGGACAGGAAACGCCGGGTATTTTTGTCATCATCCACGACTAAAATCTGAAACATAAAAATACCTCCCTGATTTTTTCAATTCTTTTCTTAAAAATTGTACCATGGATATTTAAACTGAATATAAAGAAATTTGATTTATATTAAGAATTAACATTTTTTTCACATTTTATCTGCCTAAGTTTAAGTTAAGTTTATCTTTCCCTTTTATAATATCCAGGAACATACCGTAATACATGTCCATATTAATTAATATATCAAAGGGGTTGAGCACTATGGAAGACAATCAGATAACGAGTCCTTCATTAGGAATTAGAAAAACCAAATTTACTTGTTTGAAAGACCAGCAGTGTGCATTGAACATGCAGATACGGCTGGCAATGCAGCTACATAACAGACAGGCTCAAGAAAAATTAGAAAAGAAATTAGAAGATGTTACAAAACAGTTAGAATGTATTATCTTATAATTATGAAGAGCCGATTTGTCTTTTTCCAGTTTTAAAGCGGTTATTTCACTTGACAGGACAGATTTGGCAGTTGCGGTTCTGTAATGAATCATTCCATCCAGTCGCCATGTATGACAGCCCTGGCAATGTATCCGCTCAGATAGGTATTATGCGAAAGTCCGAAAGAATGATGAGGTTAATTATGTGTTATAACGGGCAGTATCGTCTAGACAAAAACGGGAACCCTAAAGTATATATTCTCTATGGTCATGGTCAATACCTATGACCAGTGTCTGACCTGGCAGTTCCAGGAGATATCAAGGGGCTCATTGCAATTCAGATACGAATGCCGCTGGTTCTGGAAGATGAGTGTTTTTGAAGAATACCAAAAGAGAAGGAGGGGGTTATGTGGCTTATTATGGCTGTATTTTCCGCGTTCTTTGCCGGCTTAACGGCAATTCTTGCGAAGTGCGGAATAAAAAAGACGGATTCTGATGTTGCGACTGCATTGCGGACTATAGTGGTGCTGCTGTTTTCGTGGATCATGGTGTTCATTGTTGGCTCTGCCGGAACGATAACACAGATAAGCGGGGAATCCTTAGCTTTCCTGGTTCTGTCGGGGCTGTCTACAGGAGCGTCCTGGATATGCTATTTCAAGGCATTGTCAGCCGGAGATGTCAATAAAGTAGTCCCTATCGACAAGTCCAGTACCATTCTCTCTGTTTTGATGGCAGTTTTCCTGTTAGGCGAAACAGAACATTTGGCTGTAAAGCTGGGCGGAACGATGCTTCTCGCCCTGGGTGTTTTCCTGATGGTTGAGCAGAAGAAGACAGAAGGCACAAAGGGGAAGGGGATATGGATGCCTTATGCCGCCGCGTCTGCGGTCTTTGCCGCTCTCACCGCAATTCTTGCAAAAATTGGTATCAGCGGTGTGGAATCTAATCTGGGGACAGCGATCCGCACAGTGGTTGTTCTCGTAATGGCCTGGCTGATCGTATTGTTAAAGGGAAAGCTGGGACAGGTACGGGAAATTAACCGGAGGGAACTGCTCTATATTTCTCTCTCCGGTCTTGCCACAGGCACATCCTGGCTATGTTATTATTACGCCATTCAGAACGGCGTGGTCAGCGTGGTCATCCCCATCGACAAGCTGAGCATTCTCATTACCGTAGCGTTTTCCTATGTGGTATTCAAGGAAAAGCTGTCCAGAAAAGCAGCCGTTGGGCTTGCGCTTATGGTGCTTGGGACGCTGGTTATGGCTATATGGGCCTGAAATTGGGCAAATTGGGGACGGGGCATTTTTAAAAATGCCCCGTCCCCAATTTGCCATCCTGCTACTTTCTTCTGAATCGTTCAATTAGCTTGATAGCAGCAATCAATGCCCCGAAAAGCACCCCGTTGTTGTCCGGGATATTCTAAATATATATTGTGGAAATATCCGCGATACGTTATAATGGTGTTTGAAAATTCCGATAATACAGTTTTAATTCGATTTTCCCACTTTGCGTATTTTCGGCACAATATACCAGATATTTAGAAAACAAGGCCATGGAGACTAATTAACCTTATGTTTACCTGGTCAGGAAAGGATCGTAAACACAATGGAGAACATGTTAACCTATGATTCACTGACGCATCTTAGAGACAGGGTGACGTTTTTCGCAGATAAAAAAACTGCTGCCGGGATGGGAATGCATGTGCATCTGGTTATGCTGCAGACATTCGCGCTTCCAGGAATCAATCACAAATACAACATACAAGTCGGCGATCAGTTTCTGAGGGATATGTCCGCTTTTCTAGATTCCTTCAGTCTAGATTACAAAGCATACCGATTTGCCAATGCCAGATTCATATTGCTTGGAAAGGAGTGCAGCCGGTCAGATGCTGACAGTTTTGTGAAAAAGCTTCATGAACGGTTTAAACAGGTATGGCATGTGAAAGCGGACAATAAAACATATGACATTTTTCTTATGCCGCAGATTGTCCATATGTTTCTAAATCCTGATATATCGGACAATAGTCTGACAGACCGGCTCGATTATGGTTCATCAGATAAGGTTTATCTAGAAAAATCACAAAATAATATTCTGTTTTTTGGCGAAGAACTTGAGGAGGCCCTTCAACGTAAAACATACGTCTTGGATGAAGTAAGGTACGCGATTGAGAAGAAAACCTTCCAGATCTATTATCAGCCGATCTATGATTGCCGTAATAAAGTATTCACATCGGCAGAGTCCTTAATCCGATTGTTTGCCAGGGACGGCTCGTTTATCTCCCCAGGAGAATTTATACCACTGGCAGAAGGAAGCAGTCTGATAGACAGTATTAGCTGGATTGTACTGGAAAAGGTTTGTGATTTCCTGGGCAGACATAAAGAACTGCCTCTTAAGACAGTATCTGTAAATATGACTGGACAGCAGATCCTTGATCCTACATTTGTCAGCCGGATTGAGGAGAATCTGGAAAAAAATCATATTGAAGGATCGAAGCTGCGAATTGAAATTACAGAGAGAACCGTTACGGATGATTTCAATAAAGTAAAAAAGATCATGCAGTACTTGTCGGAGAAAGGAATTCACTTCTATCTTGATGATTTTGGAACCGGATATTCTAATCTTTCAAGTATGCTGCGGCTTCCATTTGAGGTAATCAAATTTGATATGTCTCTTATGCGTCTGATGGAAGAATCTAAAAAAGGGTTAAAAACCATTGAACTTTTAAGTAACATCATGCATGAAAATTCTTATCTTATTGTCTCAGAGGGCATTGAGACAGCAGAACAGGCAGAACAGGCTTATGAACTCCAAATGGATCGTATTCAGGGATTCTTTTTTTCAAAGCCTTTGTCGGAAATGCAGTTAATAGAGTTTTTTGAAAATTTCGACAAGTCATCTTAATCTGTTCAGTTACTATTTACACAGGACTTTGCATTTACTGCAAAGTCCGTAAGAAATTGATTCAGGTATGAGCAAATCCCATTCGCGAAGCGAATTTTAAATGGATTTGTGAATGTTACTGTGAACGGAGTGAACAGAAACCCTGTTCACTCCGCCACACACTCTCTGTTGGAATTAATTGTTGTGTATTCTTTTGTTCTGTGTTATAATTTCATCAAGAATTCCAAAGGATGTTCATTCTTTGCGTTCTGACTGGTATGTCACCAGATTACCCAATCATTTTATTCAGGATTTACAGGTATGGTTTTGGACGCAATATCATAGCTTTTACTTTTCTAAATCTTTATTTCATGCTATGATTACATATACAAAAGTCTTCTGGATCATTATCTGTAAGCCTTACAAAGGAAAGGAGACTTTTATGAAGCAAATAACAAACGCATTGAAAAACGATTTTATCATGCATCCGACTAATGATGTCTGTTTCAGCGGACTTATGGAGGACCCGATTGTAAGAAAGGGATTCTGTGCAGCGGTTCTCCGTATCCCGCCGGATGAAATTCTAAATGTGGAGCTTTTGCCCACACACCTGCATCGGGACTATGCCAACGACAAGCTGGGGGTTCTTGACGTGCTGGTATGTCTGCCGGATGGGAGCCAGATAAATTTGGAAATGCAGGTAAAAGACTTTGAATTCTGGGATGAACGGGCGCTGTTTTATCTCGGCAAGATGTTTACCGGCCAGCTAAGATCAGGCGAAGACTATGAAAACCTAAAAAAGTGCATTCATGTCAGTATTCTGGACTTCGTCCATTTCCCGGAAGATCAAAGATGTTTTCGTACCCTTCATTTTCGGGATGATGATACCGGGGAACTCTATAGTAACAAACTGGAACTGCAGATTTTGGAATTGAGAAAGCTGCCGCCGGAGATTAAAACAGAAGAGGATATCGTTCGCTGGATGCGTTTCTTCAATGGAAAAAGCAGGGAGGAGTTTGAGAATATGGCTATGACAAGCGAATATCTGGGAGCGGCATATGAAGCATTACAGAAGCTGAGCGCTGACGATCAAAAGCGAATTGAATATGAGGCACGGGAAAAAGCACTTAGGGATCATAACGCATTGATGAACAGTGCAAAAAGACGCGGACATTTAGAAGGGTGGGAAGAAGGCATTGCAGAAGGCCGGAAAGAAGGTATGAAGGAAGGAGTGCATGCAGGTATAAAATTGGTGCGCAGAGTAGACGGATTACACGCTAAGGGACTAACAAATGAACAGATTGCACAGGAGTGCATGATATCTCTAGAAGAGGTATCAGAGATTTTGGGGACAGGACATTTTTAAATGCCCTGTCCCAATTTCTTACTACTCACGGGCTAATCGTCTGCTCTTAGTAATATAAACAAAGAGAAAAACCACGAAGTCTGCTCTTATCCTAATATTACCGCTCATAGTAACCAAATTGGAAAACCTTGAAATCCTCCTTTTTCTGAGATTTGCGTCGTGTTATAATAAAGAATATGAAACGTATATGACGAAAATAGATTGGAGGAATTGTAAGATGGATATTTTAGTAATTACCGGCAGTGTACGCAAAAAAGGGCCACTATCCTATCTGGCGGTAAGGGAAGGGGGCGATTTGTAAGTGGGAAGAAATGAAAATATAAGTATTTTCCAGGATACTGAAAAGCTCTGCAGAGCAAATGATCAGCTGGTACAGGCTGTCAGGTATTCTTCTGAAAACCAGAAGTTAATATTAGGTTCAAAGGAACTCATACGATCTGACAGTTCTGAAAGGAAATACAAGACGCCGGCCTGTCTGGCCGTATCTAAAAGGCGCACCTTTGAGGCGGCCTCCCAGTATAAGGGACAGAAAACCGCTGTCTTAAATTTTGCATCTGCCACGAATCCGGGCGGCGGTGTTATCAAGGGCTCCAGTGCACAGGAGGAGGCGCTCTGCCGCTGCTCCACCCTGTATTTTAATTTAAACGAGAAAGCTATGTGGGACGGCTTCTATTCGCCTCACCGGGCCGGGAGGAACCCTCTGCACAATGATGACTGTATCTATACACCGGATGTTGTGGTGTTCAAGTCAGATACCGCTGCTCCAGAGCTGCTGCCTGAAGAAGACTGGTACAAGGTAAACGTGATTACCTGCGCGGCTCCCAACCTGCGGGAGCGTCCCTCAAATTCCATGAATCCCGGAGACGGAAATGCCCCGGCACGCCTTACTGACAGGGATTTACTGGCAATACACGAAAAACGGCTTGGCAGAATCCTCGATATCGCGGCGGCAGAGGACAATGAAGTGGTGATTCTCGGCGCATTTGGATGCGGGGCATTTTTAAATCCCCCTCGGATTGTAGCCCGGGCAATGAAAAACGTAGTAAAGCAGCGCAGGTACGATTTCAAGGCAATTGAATTTGCCGTTTACTGTCCGCCCAGGGATGACAGCAACTATAAGACATTTGAGCGGATTATGAATTTCTGATACAAGCTGCCTTTTTCCACGACAATTGGGGACGGGGCATTTTTAAAAATGCCCCGTCCCCAATTTCTCTACAATTTGATTCCTTTCAGCAAATCTCCAAAGGATGTCCCGACTGACTCCTGTGACCGGTCTTTCTGTTTTTGGGACTGATTTTTTCCTTTTTTACTTTTTTTATAAGGTTTCTGGGAATCGTTCTTTTTCTGCCTATAATGCTGTTCGGTATCTCCCCTTACTACTTCCCCCACTTCTAGAAGTTGAGCTTTGTTATTTACACGTCCTTGATATTCATTCAATTTCATATACCGCATCTTTCTCCCGTTAGGGATCTATGCATCTTTCATAAAGAAAATTTCTCTTTTCCTTCTATATAAATATAGAACACAGTCTTTGTCTCCCCGTCTTCCAGCAGGAAGAAAAATTTCTTGTCTGGATTACCATTCGCATTCCACGCAGTTGACATGATAATCAACGCCAACCCGCTGATAGCCCGTATTAAAATTCCGGTTAATCCGGTTTTGCACTATTTCACAGTTTTCCCGGGTAGTATTGATAAGCAGAACCAGATACTGCCCCCGTCCAAACTGATTCACGATATCTCCATGCCGGACAGATTTACAGATCGCTTCTCTGAGCTGATCTCCAAATTCCTCCAGCCTCTCTTCCTTTTCCACCGGATTTCCCTTTCCATCTATCAGTGTACAGAGCATCAGGTAGACTGCCTGGCCTCCTCTTTCCATAATACGGCTTACCACCTGGTAGATGCCCTGGAATACCGGGAAGCTGCAGTAGTAGCCTCCCAGACCCATCTCATCGGGTTCCTCTGTCAGTTTTTTCTGTATTGTATCCAGCAGTTCATAGGAATGCATCATACGGTTTCCCAGACGTTCCACTGCCTGCATCATTTCCGCCGAGGGATAGATTCCCTGCTCCATCTGATAATAATCCGCCGTATCCTCATAGAGCTTTCTGGCCTCTCCAAACCGTCCTGTCTCCATGTATGCTTCCATTGTAAGTACTTCCCAGTCTGAAAATGGCGCTGCCACAGCGGCAAATTTCCCCAGCTTTTCCAGACGCCGCCACTCTCCCCGCTCTTTTAAAAGCGCCGCCGCCTGGGTAACTGCATCATGGAATTCCTGCCGATAGCGTTTTGATTCATAGCCAATCCAGACGATTCCCGGGTAATCCGCCAAAAACTCTCCCCTGTACATAAAGCAAGCCTGCAGATATAATTCCAGTCTCTCCCCCGGATCCTCTTCCGTCCTCGCTCTCTGATAGATCCGGTCAAATTCAAGGGCGTCAATCTCCACCTTAATCTCCGGCGTCCAGCGGTACATCCCGTCTTCCAGAGAAATGTACTTCGCTTCCGGAAGCCCCAGCTCTTTTAGCTTCTTAATCGCCTTATAAATCAGCACCCGCAGGGAATTATGTCGGTTCTCAACATCCCTGTCTTCAAATACCACGTCTTCCAGCCAGTCTCTCCCCACACCTTTCTCCGAGTAAAAAAGCATGGCCTGCATCAGATTTGTAAATTGATTATTACGGCGCGATCTTTTCATCACCAGGGGCTTATTGCCATAGCTCATGGTGAAGGTCCCGAACATCTGAACCTTCAATATGTGATTCGCCTTACTGTTTTCCCACATGATTTCACCACTACACTTTCCTCATTACTTTTACCCGGTATGATCTCCTTCACAGTCAGGCTGGGAGTTTTCCTCCCAGCCAGCCGAAATGAACACTGCTTCAATATCACCATTGTCTTTAGCATGCAGTTTCGAAGAAACATTAACTACTTTATATATCGGAAATTCCCACAAAAAAATTAATATATTTTACCAATTCTCTTCCTGGATTTAGAATTTTACACATATGAAGATTTCTTTACATTACCGTCCACACCCAGTCACACACTTGCTGCGGCCTTGATTCAGCAGACGTGAATTATAGTTGCCATTCATGAATATAGTACTTACTTTCTCCCTTTTGCGTCCGTCATAGACATCCATTTTAGAATGAAAATTTTCCAAAATAATATGATTTGCACGAATGGAAGCTTTTCCAAATAGTTGGGGACGGGGTATTTTTAAAAATACCCCGTCCCCAACTTTATAAAATCCTGCCCACAGCGGCTTTCCACCCCGCGTATTTTTCCTCGCGGCGTTCTCCATCCATTTCAGGAGTATATTTCCTGCGGTTCAGTTTTTCAAAGATACTTTCATCCCAGATGCCAAGCTTCAGGCCTGCGGCATATGCCGGCCCGATTCCGGACAGTTCCTCAGAATCTGGAACCTGAACAACCGTCTCTGCAATATCGCTCTGGAACTGCATCAGGTATGCGTTCCTTGTCGGACCGCCGTCAACCCTGAGTTCTTCAACCTTTACGCCTGCATCCTCACTCATGGCCTTGAGAATGTCCGTGATCTGATAGGCAATGCACTCCACGCCTGCCCTCACGACCTCTGCCTTTCCGGTTGTCCGCGTCATGCCAATGATCGCGGCGGATGCATGGCTGTTCCAGTATGGCGCGCCCAGTCCGGAAAATGCCGGGACAAGATACAGCGCATCGTCCTTAAGCGCTTCCCTGGCCAGCCCTTCCGTCTCTCCCGGAGAGCTGATCAGCTTCAGATCATCCTTAAGCCATGTGATCACCGCGCCCGTATAGTTCAGATTCCCTTCTAGTACATAGTTCACCTTCCCGTTCATGCTCCATGCCAGGGATGTCACCACGCCGTGGGTGCTCAGCACCGGTTTTTCGCCAATATTCATCATAATGGAGGATCCTGTCCCGAAGGTCGCCTTTGTCATACCCTCCTTCAGACAGCCCTGTCCGAAGAGGGAACCATGGGAATCCCCAAGAACGCCGTGTATCGGCACCGGGTGGGGCAGCACGCCCTCTATATCCGTCTCTCCGAAATTCGAATCCGAATCACACACCTCTGCCATATTTGCCGGGTCAATACCGAACATGCGGCAGATTTGATCATCCCACTTCAATTCAAAGATATTGAAAAGCTGTGTTCTCGAAGCATTGGAATAATCGGTCTTATAGGACCTTCCCTTTGTGAGCCGGAACACAAGCCAGCTGTCCACGGTTCCGTGGCAGAGTTCCCCTCTGTCCGCCTTCTCTTTTGCTCCCTCCACATTTTCCAGAATCCATGCGATCTTGGATGCCGGAAAATAGGGCGAAAGGTTCATCCCGGTCTTCCTCCTGATTTTTTCCGCTTCTCCCAACTTCTCAATCCGCTCACAGACACCCGCCGCACGGGCACACTGCCACACAATCGCATTTCCAACAGCCTCTCCCGTCTTCCTGTCCCACGCAAGAGATGTCTCCCGCTGATTACTGATCCCGATACCCGCCACCAGCGTCCTGTCAATATCCTCCGTAAGCTTCCTTACCACCTCAACCACATTCTCATATATCTCAGCCGGATTATGTGACACCCATCCCTTTTCATTAATCATCTGCTCATGGGCCTTATCCGTACGCCGGATCAGACTCCCACTCTCATCAAAAAGCAGCGCCTTGGTCCCCTGCGTACTTTGGTCTATACTAATAATATATTTTTTCTCCATCACTCTACTCCTTCCATCCCATCACTTCCTCCCGAAGCGGAATGGAAGCTGTCGCCCCCTCTCTTGACACAGCAATCGCAGAAGCCTTCGCTGCCAGCTTAAGCCCCTCCGGCACCGGCAGGCCTTCAATCACAGAGGAAATAAAATATCCGGTAAATGTGTCCCCCGCCGCCGTCGTATCCACTGCCTTCACCTTATAGATCCCCTGACGGTACTGCTCATCCTTATACTGATAAACAGACCCATTTCCGCCCAGGGTCAAAACAACCTTTGTATCTGGATAGAGCGTTTTAAGTTTCTCCAGAATCTTTTCCGGATCCTCTTCACCAGTCACCTGGGCGCCCTCCACCTCATTTAACAGGAACATGGACACCTTACCAAAATCACACGCATCCAGCGCACTGTCATAAGGCGAAGGATTCAGGATCACCGTCATCCCCCTCTCATACGCACTGTCAATCATATAGTCAAGCAGATTCACCTCATTCTGAAGCAGAAGAATATCTCCTTCCTCAAAACTCCCCAAAACCTCATCTACATACTCCTTCGTAATACTCCGGTTCGCCCCGCCGTAAAGCAGGATACAGTTCTGCCCGTCCTTATCCACCTGGATAATCGTATGCCCGGACTTCCCCGGAATTGTACGGATAAATTCCGCATTCACTCCGCCTTCCTTACATGCCTCAAGAAGGACGCTGCCCTCCTCTCCAATCATCCCTGCATGATACACCGGCACACCTGCCTTCGCCAGCGCAATAGACTGATTCAGCCCCTTACCGCCGCAAAACACATTCATCCCCGAAGAGGCCAGCGTCTCCCCCGGCCTCACCATATGATCAACCGAATACACATAATCCAGATTCAACGACCCAAAATTCAAAACCTTCACTTACCCATCCACCTCCTGTTTCATTATCACCCTTCATAACTGCCGTAGTTATACCAGAAACGCAACACCCGCCCGGAGAATTACATTCGGATACGGGGTAAACTCTCCCGTCCTGATAACAAACTTCACATCCCTCGTCATCCTCTTAAGCTCCACATGGCTCACCATCTTACACGGAATCCCCTCAAGCTTTCCTTCCATATAAGAAAGCAGCTCAGGATTCTTCTCCACAATCTCATCCGCCAGCGTATAAAACTCCACCACAGCCTCATCCAGCACTGCATCCATCACCTGCCGAAACGTCGGAACCCCTCCACAAAGCGCCAGATCCACAATCTCTACCCCCTTCGGAACCGGCATCCCGCCATCCGCAATCATAAACTCATCCATATGCCCCAGCCCGGCAATCAGCCCCGCCAGCTGCCTATTCATAATCCCTTGTTTCTTCATATTATAATACACCTCTTCCCATAATTTCAAATCCCGTTCACGTAACATTCGCAAATCCATCTAAACTTCGCTTCGTAAATGGGATTTGCTCACTCCTGCATCATGTTCTCACGAAATACGCAATTCAACACATTCCTGAGCCGTGAATAGCAGCCCCTCACTCATCCCTTCCGCCCTCCTGTTACTATCCGCGTAACCGGGAAATCTCTCTGTGGGCTGACGGCACAAAATAAAACAAGTTCTGAAGGCCCATTCAGGGGGCGTTCTTAGCGAAGGTGAAATCCACCGCTTACAGAAGCTTAGGCGCGAAGGCTCTCCTGAGCGTCTTAGCTGTAGTTAACGGTTAGTTCACCAGAGCGTTGCCCAGGGCCACTCAGGACTTGTTTTTATTTTGGGACGGCAGCCCGCAGGGAGATTTCCAACTCCTCCAGCCGCCGATATAACAATTATTTATTTATTTTCGTTTCTTGCCTGCAGCGCCATTTTTGCCTGCAGGTTTCTCTGGAACTGGTCAATGATTACCGCCACGATAATAACAAGTCCTCTGATAATCTGCTGCCAGAATTCCGTTACGCCGCACATGGTCATACCATCATTAATCACGCCGATTACAAACGCACCAACAATCGTTCCGCCGATATTGCCGACTCCTCCTGCCATAGACGTTCCTCCAAGAACAGAAGATGCAATTGCATTCATTTCCCAGGATTCACCAGTCGCCGGGTGAGCAGCCACAAGCTGGGATGTAGCGATAATACCTACCACAGCCGCACAGAATCCGGAAAAAGCATATACCCAGATCTTCACGCGGTCAACCTTAATACCAGAAAGCTTAGAAGCCTTCTCATTTCCACCAATAGAAAGAACATGCCATCCAAACGGCGTCTTCTTAAGAACAATACCGGCGAAAATCGCGATAATTGCCATAATCACAACACCTACCGGAATACTCGTTCCGCCCAGATTGCTTCCGAAGAAATTAAATCCAGTATTTCCGAGTCCCTCGTGTCCTGCAAGCTGGGAGAATGTAGCACCATTGGAGCGGATATTTGCAAGACCTCTCCAGATATACATAGTACCCAGTGTAGCGATAAACGGAGCCACGTTGAACTTTGTAATAATGAGACCATTGAGCATACCCATAAGTCCGCCTAGCAGAACCGTGATCAGCACTAACAGCGGCACGCTGAAATACACCGTAACGCCAAACATCTTAAGGGTCAGTCCCTGTTCAATAAATCCTCCGGCGATCATCCCTGCAAGACCCGCAACAGAGCCTACCGAAAGGTCAATGCCTCCGGTAATGATGACATAAGTCATCCCCACTGCCAGGATTCCGTAGAGGGCAACGTGCTTTGCGATGGAAAGAAGCGCGCCCGCCGTCAGGAAATTGTTCGCAGTGATACTAAAAAATATAAATAATATTATTAATACGATAAATGTTCTTCCCTTCAACAGGGTCATCAGCAACTGATTATTGTTGCCTGATTTCTTTGTTCCCGCCATAATTAACTCTCCTTTTCCGTATGATGGCCTTTGTACGAAGCCAGTACTAATGTGTCTTCCTGTATCTCATCTCCGTAAAATTCTCCGGTCTTGATTCCATTTGAAAGGACTATGACCCTGTCCGCAATCGCTACAATCTCCTGGAGCTCTGAGGATATTACGATAATAGAGAGACCTTCCTCCGCATATTTGTTAATAATCTCGAATACCTCTGTCTTAGCGCCGATATCAATACCACGGCTCGGCTCATCCATAAGAAGGATCTTCGGCTCCGTAAGGATACCCTTCCCAATAACTACCTTCTGCTGGTTTCCTCCTGACAGAG
Source organism: uncultured Dorea sp. (assembly GCA_948602995.1). Lineage (GTDB taxonomy): Bacteria > Bacillota > Clostridia > Lachnospirales > Lachnospiraceae > CAPEBR01. The sequence goes on along the minus strand of CAPEBR010000012.1, from coordinate 104,404 downwards.
AGAGAATCGGCAGCTTCTTGTCCGCCACCTTAATATGGATATCCTTAATCTGCTGGTCTACCTTCTCGCCTTCCAGCTTCGAATCAAGAAGCGGCCCCTTCTTATATGTCTTCATAGCTGACAGGGAGCAGTTCTTCTCAATATCCAGTGTCTGAACCAGCCCCTGTGCCTGGCGGTCCTCAGGAATCAGCGCAAAGCCTTTGTCGATCTGCTTCGAGATTGTGGAGATGTCAAGCTTCTCACCCTCTAAGTAAATCTCTCCGGTGTGCTCTGGGTGAAGTCCCATAATACACTCAAAGATCTCAGAACGTCCCGCGCCCATAAGACCGTAGATTCCCAGAACCTCTCCTTTTTTCAGTTCGAAATTCACATGGTCTACCAGATAGCCGCCGCCTGCCTTGGGAAGACAGAGATCCTTTACCTCAAGCACATTTTCCACCTTATTCCAGTCCACCTCACGGTCACGCTTCGGATAGGCCTTGGCGTCTCCTGTCATCTGATGCACGATCCACGGAACGTCAATATCCTTCACATCCGCGTCCGCCACATATTTTCCATCACGTAAGATCGTCACATGATCCCCGATCTGCATAATCTCTTCCAGACGGTGTGAGATATATACAATGGAAATCCCCTGGGAGGTAAGCTCCCTCATAATCTTAAAAAGGACATTTACCTCCTGCTGGCTTAAGGATGAAGTCGGCTCATCCATGATCAGAACCTTCAGGTCATCTGCTACCAGGTTCCGCGCAATCTCAATCATCTGCTGCTGCCCTACACGGAGCTCCCCGACCTGTGTATTCGGATCAATGGGGTGCTCTAAGCGCTCCAGCACCTTTTTCGCCGCCTCGATATGCTGCTTATTATCCAGCAGGGCGCCCTTCGTCTTCTCGCTTCCCATGAAGATATTCTGATATACATTCAGGTTCGGGAACAGGCTCAGCTCCTGGTGGATAATTCCAATCCCGTGCTTCCTGGCTTCCGTTGTATTCTTAAAATATACTTCCTCCTCACCGATATACATAGTGCCCTCGCTGGGCTGCTCAATACCGGCAATCATCTTCATAAGCGTAGACTTACCCGCGCCGTTCTCGCCGATCAGGACATTGACCTTCCCCTTAAGAAGATCAAAGGAAACCTCGTCAAGCGCCTTTGTTCCGGGATAAATCTTGCTGATCTTCTCTGCATGGAGGAATACGTCCTCCCTGCATTTATACTTTTCTGCCATACTGCACCTCCTAGTTTGTCTCTAAGCGAACCGGTGTAATCAGTATTGACTCATTTCCTGATACCGTAAATGCTCCTTCAAAGGTGACGGTCTTTCCACTTAAGCCTGCAGGATCCGCCGCCTGTACAACCTCCTCGTCCACAATGGAGTTAATGCTTTGGGAGATCGCAGCCCACTCCTGCTGATTTGTATAATCATTAAAATCAATAAAATCAAGTGAATCCCTGATGGATGAGCCCTTGTATACAGAGCCAATCTGAATCTGGATGACCTCCGGACCGTCATAGCCGTCAAGCTTCACTGTCATGTAGCCTGCCCTTGATTCCTGGTTTACCTCTTCCACGGTCCCCGTTCCTTTCACCACATAGCTTAACTCTCCGCTGCTCCCCATGGAATATTTCCCATACTTCTCAGCCAGTGAATTTAAGTCTCCGCCTGCTTCCGTGAGAAAATCGGACAGCTCTACTGCTTTCTCGTCCATCTCAGTCATGATGTTGCTGTCCCACACACTTTTTACGTCATCACCAGCATTAAATTCCGTCACGCCGGTATATTTTCCTTCTTCTCCTATTTTAATTATCTTCATGCATCCGGTTGAAAGTGATACTGTCACCGCCAGTACCAGCCCCAGTGCTAAAATCCGTCTTTTCATGGCAACCTCCTCTGCCTCATATGCCTGTTCATGTAACGTATAACCCTTCGCTTCCTTTGCTGTAACGTTACCCTTTAATACTTTCCCGCACAAGAATTTTCAGTTACTATGAGCGGACTGTTCGTCCGCTTATAGCAGCCATTTTCAAAAAGGGCGGAGCCCCGCGTAAAACGTTGCGCCGCCCCTTCTTACTTTTGTCTGCAAAAACTACTCTGTGAAAACAAATCCTGATAATTTATCTACATTATCCTTTGTAATTGCGATACAGTCAACTAACTGCTTCTCATCTAAGCCTGTGGAGCCTTCCTTTAAGTACTTGTCAGCCTGCTCTACTGCCATGGAAGCGATCACTGCGAACTGCTGAAGAGCTGTTCCTGTAGCTTTCCCTTCTTTAATCAGAGCTGCTGCCTCATCAGAACCGTCAACGCCAATAACAGGAAGATTTAACTTAGCTGCCTCAAGAGCTGCACATGCACCCTGCATCATCGTATCATTTCCGCAGATTACGCCGTTAATGTCCGGGTTAGACTGCAAGATTGCTTCCATCTTGTCAAATGCCTCTGTCTGCTCCCAGTTTGCTGTCTGCTGTGCTACCATCTCCATATCCGGATACTGGTCAATAACCTCATGGAATGCGGATGAACGAACGCCTGCGTTTGTATCAGACTCTTTACCAAGAAGCTCAACATATTTTCCTTTTTCACCCATTGCTACAACGAATTCCTCTGCAATTGCCTTCGCGCCCTGGTAGTTGTTTGCAACGATCTGGGAAATAGCAACGCCCTCTTCATTGATCTCACGGTCAATTAAGAATGTAGGAATCTGTGCGTCTCTTGCCTTCTTAACTGCCTCGATTGTAGCGTCAGCGCCTGCGTTATCACAGATAATAGCTGCTGCCTTGTCTGCGATTGCATTATCAAACGCCTCTGTCTGCTTTGTCGGGTCATCATCATGGGATACTGCCTTTACCTCGTAGCCAAGCTCTTTTGCCTTTGCTGTAGCTGTATCAGCCTCTGCCTTGAATGCCGGGTTAGATACAGAAGGTGTGATGATATAAATGATGTTAGAGCCACCGCCCTTTAATGCCTCTGCCTGAGTGTCATCTTCCGGTGCAGCATCCTCGCCGCCCTCATCTGTGCTTTCTGTCTGTGCATCATCCTTTGGCGCTTCCTCTTTCGCGTCATCTCCGCCTGAGCAGCCCATTACCATTGCTGCTACCATTGCAACTGCGAGAAGCATAGCTAATACTTTTTTGAAACCTTTCATCTTTCCTTTCCTCCTTATGCTTTTTAAAAGTATTAATAGGTTTTCTATATTAACAGGTTTTCCCTGCCAATATCTTACGTAATGACCTTGCCGCAACTGTTTCATCCTTACAGTTGTCATTATTTATAACCATCCCTGTTTATTTTAATGCTTCGGCGGCCGCTCTCGCAACGCCCTCTGCATTTAATCCGTAGTGGTTGAATACCTCTTTTGAGGTCCCTGTGATTACCGGCGCATCCGGAAGCGCCAGGTTTACGACCTTTCTCGGGCACTCGCCTGCGACTACCTGGCTGACCATGGATCCAAGTCCGCCATATGGAGCATGCTCTTCCACTGTAATGACTGCCTTTGCTCCTTTAGCCGCCTTAACAATTGCTTCCTTATCTAATGGCTTTACACAGTACATATCTACCACTGTGGCACTGATTCCCTGTTCCTTTAAGATTGCCGCCGCATCCACTGCCGGCTTCACCATCTCGCCGCAGGCAATAATCGCCACGTCTGTTCCCTCTGTGACAAAGGTTGCTTTATCCATCTCGAAGGGAACATTTCCTTCCTCGTACACATCATCCACTGCGTTTCTTCCGACGCGGATGTAGGCTGTCTTGTCATCCTGAATCAGTTCCTTCATCAGGCGTTCTGTCTGAAACCTGTCGCTTGGGAGGTACACTCTCATATTCGGTACTGCTGCCATGGCTGCAATATCCTGTGCGGAGTGATGGCTCATTCCCAGTGCGCCGTAGCTGACGCCGCCGCTGATTCCGATGAGCTTCACATTCGTATTGGAATATGCCGCATCCACCTTACACTGCTCATAGCTTCTTGTGGACAGGAAACATGCAGGAGATACTGCATAAGGCTTCTTGCCGCATTTTGCAAGTCCTGCGGAGATGCTTACCAGGTTCTGCTCCGCAATTCCGGTCTCCACAAACTGGCCGGGAAGCTCATTTGCAAATGGTGTGAAGGATGCACTTCCTCTTGAATCGCTGCAGAGCGCCACGATATCCTTATCCTTTTTTGCTGCCTCAAGCAGTACGTCACATATTACCTGTTTGTTTGCGATCTTAGCCATGAAGCGCCGCCTCCTTTCCTGCTGCCAGATCTTTTCTGATCTGCTCAAGCTCTTCTGCGTTCGGTACCTTGTGATGCCAGTTTGCCTTATTCTCCATAACGGAAGAGCCCTTGCCCTTCACGGTATTTGCAATGAGTACAGTCGGTTTTCCCTTCGTCTCCTTCGCACTGTCAAATGCTGTCTTAAGCTGGTCAATGTCATTTCCGTCTGCCACGTCGATGACGTTCCATCCGAAGGAGCGGAATCTCTCGTGCAGGTCGTCGTGCGCCATAACATCCTCGGTGTTCCCGGAGATCTGCAGACGGTTCCTGTCTACCACTGCACAGAGATTGTCAAGCTTATAGTGGCTCGCCGCCATAGCGCCTTCCCATACAGTACCCTCTGCCAGCTCGCCGTCTCCCATAACAGTATACACCCTGTAGTCCTTTTCATCCATCTTCCCGGCAAGAGCCATACCCACACTTACCGGAAGTCCGTGTCCAAGGGAACCGGAGTTCATCTCAATTCCCGGAAGCTTGTTATTCGGATGCCCGATAAACTGGGAACCGAACTTGCTAAACCCGGCGATCACATCTTTGATGTCAAAGAAGCCCTTCTTCGCCAGAACCGCGTAGTATGCTTCCACAGAATGCCCCTTGCTCATGATAAACTTGTCCCTGTCCGGATCATCCATATTTTCCGGGCTGATGTTCATCTGATCAAAGTAAATCTCTGTTAGAATCTCCATCACACTCATGTCGCCGCCGATGTGTCCGGCCTTGCCTTCCACGATCATGTCGATTACATTTTCCCTTAACTCGTAAGCTAATGCCTTCAAATTCTCCATTATCATTCTCCTCTTAAATATGCTTTTACATCTTCCTCAACCGGGTCATACAGATCTGGTTTAATTCCGATGTATTTACATGCCTCATACAGTACAGGTACAACATCCTTATGGATTCCCACACAATGGTGGATGTAAGGTCCTTCCACAATCTTTGCTTCCAGACGCTTAATATTCTCAACCTCTACCCAGAGGTATGTGCCCATTCCTTTTGGTCCTTCCACGCCCTTCGCACGTCCCAGCAGCATGGAGTATTCCCCATTGTCACCGTCAAACCGGCAGAGGGTTACGTCCCCGTGCTTTGCTTCTGCCGTAAGGCTTCCCGGGTGGTCGAATGCCAGCGGGTAAGTAAGCTGCGGCTTTTCCTGTGCCACGGAGATGGGCCATGGTCCGCAGTGCTGCAGGAGCTCACCGTTTTCAATATCCGGATGGCGGATGGTCCAGTCTGCGAAAAAGCTTCTCGTCTCGTCCATGCCTGCGGCCTCAACAAGAAGTGATGTGATAGCTCCGTGGATATCTGTCTCGCAGACAACCGGGATTCCCTTCTCATTAAGAATGGCGTTTGCCGCGCAGGGCATAATCCCGATCTCTCCCTGAAGTGCGTTCCAGCACTGGATGGCAACTGCCTTGCATCCGTACTTCTCTGTAAGCTGCTCCATGGCAACTGCCAGGGCCGCTACATTCTCCACTTCATTTTCCTTGATCTTTACATCCATGTTCTCATTGATGTATGCGATCATCTGCGCAAGCTTCGTTCCCTCTTCCTTCACTGCCTTAATCTCTTCTGTAAGCTCCGGCATCGGAATCGGGGAAAGCTGGATGTTGAATCTCTCCAGGAGCTCGCCCTCATTACACATTGTCGTCCAGAAGTCGAACGGCCTGGGGGCAATCTGCAGGATCCGGATGCTGCGGAATGTCTTTACCACATTACATACTGCCAGGAAATCTCTTAATCCTCTCTCAAATACCGGATCATTCAGTCTGCAGTTCGTCATATAAGTAAACGGTACACGGAATCTCCTGAGTACCTTGCCTGTAGCGAACAGGCCGCACTGTGTATCTCTAAGTCTCTCGCCGTTTGGCTCCGGCCTCTCGTCAAGGGGTCCCCACAGAAGAACCGGGACTCCCAGTTCCTTTGCAAGCCTTGCGCAAAGATACTCTGTGCCAAAGTTGCAGTGGGGCAGGAATAATCCGTCCACACCCTCTGCCTTGAACTTCGCGGCGATCTTCTTCATGTCATTGTCATCATACAGAAGTCCTTCTTCGTTAATATCATCAATATCAACGAAGTCAATGCCAAGCTCTCTTAGTCTGTCTGCCGTAAGGCCTCTGTACTTGATTGCGTCAGGTGCACTGAAGATACTTCTTCTTGTTGGTGCATAGCCCAGTTTCATAGTTGCCATCTTTTTTCCTCCATCCTTTCTTCTTTACCATTTCATCTATTTTAAGATTCGGTTAAGCTCCTTTAAGATCTCTTACGCTCTCGCGCTCTACAAATGTGGTGCAGACCTGGATTTTCATTTTTTCCGCTTTGTCCTGATTCTTAGTATAGTCCAAAGCCCTCCTTACTGCCGTGGCCCCCATCTCATGCTTATAGATGTGAACCGTTGTAAGACCCGGCACTGAGATCAGCCCGAACTTCGAATCATCAAATCCCACCACCGACACATCCTCCGGAATCCGGATTCCCTTCTCCTTCATCGCTCTCATGGCTCCCAGTGCAATAACATCATTATCTGCAAAATATGCTGTGGGAAGAGGCGGTTCCTGCTCCAGGTATTCCTTCATTCCTTCATAAGCGCTTTCAAGCTTTGTCCCTATGGTGATGATCTGCTTCGGATCCGGCATAATCCCGGCACGTTCCATGGCTCTCTTATAGCCATATTCCCTGTACTGGAATCCTTTGATCCTGTAATCCCCCCGGAGATATCCAATTCTTTTGTGCCCCTTCTCAATCAGGTATTCCACTGCGTGGCACGCTGCATCTGTATTGTTAATCAGGATCCCGTCAAAATCCATCTGCTCTGACCATCCATCAAGCAGAACCATCCTGCCTTTATACCTCCGAAAGGGTTCAAAGTCTTCTTCGATCATCTCTGTGGCTAGAAGAATCAGTATGGAGCCTGTATCGTCAACAACTTCATTCAGCCGTTCTTCAAAATCTTCATCCTTATAATTCAGGCGGCTGAAGGTAGTCTCATACCCCAGCTCCTTTGCCTGCTGCTCCACTCCTTCGATCATTGACGGGAAAACCTGGCAGTCATCAATAATCAGACCGTTCTTTCTGTATGTAACAAACCTGATACTGGTAATCGCTTTGTCCGACTGGTATCCGAGCCGTTCTGCTGCCTTTAGTATCTTCTCGGCTGTTTCTCCATTTACGCCCTTTCTTCGATTCAGGGCATTTGAGACAGTTGCAGGAGAAAAGCCTGTCTCTTCACTAATTTGTTTTATACTGACCTTCACTCCGTCACCGCCTTCTCTTTTCTTTTGTTCTCTTGTCTATGGTTCCATTATAAACATTTACATAAAAAATTCAATAGTTTTTTGTAACTTTTTTCCTAAAATTCGTCTTTTGTTTAAATATCCCAAATTTTAACCTTCGTTTTTGTGCACTATTTACATTATATTTATCATATATTTACACTACATTCATATTTTGTTAACATTTGTCTTTTAATTCACATAAACATTTATGTAAATCATTATATAAATGTTTAATTTCAGTCAATCATTCCCGTTTTCTCCGGAACACGCCCTCCAGACAGAATGAGGGCTTTTCTTTCTTTTTTCATTTTCAGCCGCATTTAATGAAGAAACACATATTTATCTTGTATCTTTTCTCTATATTTTTCATTCTTTTGTGCATATTTTATATTTTTTTACATTGAATTCTTTTATTTTATTTATATTGACAAACGCTTTTAGTAATATTATAATGGAACCGAAAATAACCATTACCGCGGTAGATCATTTCAAACCCTATCAATATTCTTGTTATCAGCAAGATCGGCAAAACAAAACTGTTTACATAAACGGTTTTCAGAAAGGAGAAAAAGTTGAAAAGAAAGCAATTCATGGCCGGACTGCTCACTGCAGCTATGGTAAGCGCTTCCCTGTCACTCCCAGGAACCGCCCTGCAGGCAGAGGCTGCGTCAAAACCTCTGACGAAGATCAGCATCGCGAAGAAAGCAACCATTTACACCGGCACAAAGAAAACCCTGAAGGTAACAAAAGCCCCAAAGGCAGCTTCCGCAAAGATTACCTGGAAAAGTTCTAATAAGAAAGTCGCTTCCGTAAGCAAAAAGGGTGTTGTAAAAGGCATCAAGGCAGGAAAAGCCACAATTACAGCCAGTGCAAAAGACAAAAGCAATAACGTCCTGACCGCTTCCTGTAAAGTAACTGTAAAGAAAACAAAACCAGTCAAAAAACTGACCGTTGACGCTGCAAGTATCACCCTGGATGTCGGCAGCGCCAGGACGATCAAGACAACGATCACACCAAAGAACGCAAGCATAAAGAAGTTGAATTACAAATCTTCCAATACAGCAGTTGCATCCGTAAGCTCCAAGGGAAAAATCACAGCAAAGAAGGCCGGGTCAGCCGTTATTACAGTAAGCGCTACAGATGGAAGTAAGAAAAAGGCTGCCATACAGGTTACAGCAAAGACGCCCGCCGCACCCCAGGTGAAGGTATCAAAAATCACCGTTAAGCAGGCCGAATTTACATTAGAGGCAGGCTCAAAGCAGAGACTGGAGACAGCCATCGCTCCGGCAAACACTACGAACAAGCAGCTGAAATATACGCTTTCCGATCCTTATGCAGCAAGCGTAAGCGCAGACGGCACAATCACCGCTCTCGCACAGGGCAGCACGGATATTACAATTGAGGCTGCGGACGGAAGCGGCGCAAAGGCTAAAGCACATGTAACAGTTGTAGATACAAGTAAGCCGCGGGCAATCGTCATGACAGACGGGGAAGTAGACGACATGGACTCCCTGGTCAGACTGCTGCTGTACACAAACGAAGTAGACCTGGCAGGAATCATCCAGACCAGCGCAAGTCTCCGGTGGAAGGGAAGCGCAGACGCTCCCTATGATTCCGGGAAAAATTCATACCGGTGGCCGGGCACAGAATGGAAGCACGAGATTGTAGCCGCTTATGGCGAGGTTTACGAAAATCTGCGCGTCCATGACCCGAATTACCCGACTCCGAATTACTTAAAGAGCGTCACAGTAGACGGCAACATTGACTGGGCGAACGATATGACCAAGTCAAGCGATGGTTCCAGCCTGATCAAAGAAGCAATCCTTGATATCGCATTTGGCAGAGACACCAGATCGCTGTCGCTTCAGTCATGGGGCGGTCCGGTAACAGCGGCACGCGCTTTAAAAGAGATCGAGGACGAATACAAAACCTCCCCACAGTGGAATGAGATTTACAACAGCATCTGCGATAAGGTTGTCCTGAACGTCTGCGGATTCCAGGATGATACCTACGATAAATACATCGCCCTCTCATATCCGGATATGAAGGCAGTAAACATCGGCTTCGGTGTATTTGCATACAGCACCGCCAATCAGGGAACACCTGCAATGCAGGAGCGGTTATCCGGTGCATGGCATGCAGAAAACATTGAGTTCAATCACGGCGCATTGTTAGACAAATATGTTACCATGGGTGACGGCACCTATTTACACGGAGAAGCAAGCAGTTTTCAGTATGGCGCAAATGACGATATGTTAAATAATCCGAACGTATTTGGCGGTTCAAAAGAAAGATATCACTTTATATCCGAGGGTGATTCTCCGACCTACTTCCATCTGCTTGACACAGGCTTAAGATCCCTGGAGGGAGATAATTACGGCGGATGGGCCGGACGCTATACGAAGCAGAACACAACTAATGCCAGTGGCGCTGCACTGACAAAGAGATACTCCAGCGCAAGAGATTTTGTTACAACCGAACGGGCAAATCCGGATCCGCAATACAAAGACGGACAGGTTGAAAATGCCCAGATCCGATGGACAGAGCAGCTGCAGAACGATTTTGCAGGCCGCGCGGACTGGTGTATCGCAGACAAATACGAGAAAGCCAACCACAGACCAGATCTTACAATCAAGGAAGGGCTGGATATTACAGCAGCTCCGGGAGAACGTGTAACATTAAATGCCAAAACATCCGATCCAGACGGTGACAAGGTCAGTGTAAACTGGTGGCATTATTACGAAGCCGGCAAAGATATTAACGGTTCCGCAGAGAATAAGGATAAAACGCTGGTTATTAACGGAAGTGAGGCCAATGCGAAAAATACAAAAAAAGCAGTATTCACAATACCAAAGGACGCAAAGAAGGGCGATACATTCCACATTATAGCAACAGCCACAGATAATGGCGCACACAATCTTTGCTACAACCAGCGCGTCATCGTCACAGTAGGCGATCCCAGAACAGACTATGATATGAAGATCGCCCTGAGTCCGGCAGTCGCAGGAAACAACAACACTCTCATGTCAAACGCTCCTGGCGACATGAAAAGCATCTGGGTAGAGTTCACTCCGGCAATGCCTGGTCTTGGCGTAACGTGGGAAAGCAGTAATCCGGACGTGCTCTCAGTTAAGGGTACAACGAACACAACCGCTGCATCTGTGACTCCGAAGAGCGCCGGAACAGCTACTATTACAGCGACAGCAGATGATGGCAGCGGAAAGAAAGCAACCGTTGACATCACTGTCAAGATGGTAATGTCAAATATCGCATTAGATGTTCCCGAAGGAGCGAATCCAGGTGCAATGCCTCTGACTCCGGTTACATTATCCGTATTTGAAAAAACTGGCGGAAGCTGGGGCGCTCCGCCCGTTCTCACTCCTTTGGATCCATCCGCTGTCCGGTGGTCATCAGATGACGAAAACGTAGCAACCGTTACAGACGCAGGAGTGGTAACTCCATTAAAGAAAGGCTCTGTAATCATCAAGGCAACAGCCCTTGACGGAAGCGGTGCATACGGAGTAATCAGACTTGTATTTACCGATGCAGCAGCAGCTTCGTATGAGGCAGCTCCACAGACCAGCGAGGCAGAAACAGAAGAGTCCGATACTCCAGAAACAGAAACAACGGAAACAGAAGACCAGACAGCAGAACCTGCAGAAGACGCTTAGGCAGTTGGGGACGGGGCATTTTTAAAAATGCCCCGTCCCCTTTTCCTTATTTCCAGTACACTGCACGGATTCCGCGGCACAGCCATTCACTTGTCCTTTCCATCAAGTTTTTTCATATCTGCATATTTGAAGCAATTTATCCACATTTGTTTCTAACTCATCCGCTATTACAGACAAACTTTTATTTTTCACTCATTTTTTGATTTAGATTTATACGTTGTTGTCAGCAAGGAAAATTAACGATATAATAAGAAAAAGGCTCCATATTTATTTGCAAACACACTCATTAATAACTTGTTCAAGTATCAGCAATACAGAAAGGAAGTAACTATGCCCAGGAAATTCAATGTGACAGCAGTCTGTTTGCCTGACAGACATTACATGGTGAATCTCGACACCCGGCTTGCAAAAATCAAAGCGCTGGTTGACAATGGTATGTATTTCACGATCAATAAAGCGAGGCAATACGGCAAAACCACAACTCTGATAGCATTAGAACAGTATCTGAAAAATGATTATCTCGTTGTGTCACTGGATTTTCAGATATTCGGTTCGGAAGAATTTGAAAATGAAAATACTTTTGCACTTTCCTTTGCCGGAATATTTCTGAGACGGATAAGGGCCGAATTAAACAATATTACGGACAGCCTCGAAAAAATCCTCCAACAGATGGAAACAATTATAATGGAGGAGCGAAAAAGTTTCCGATTATTGAAGCTTTTTGAGAAAATAAGCGATGTATGCGCCAAGACAGATAAGCCAATTGTTTTAATGATCGACGAGACAGACAGCGCTGCTAACAATCAGGTTTTTATTGATTTTCTTTCACAGCTGCGGGCATATTATATCCGGAAGGACACACAACCCACATTCAGATCTGTCATTTTAGCAGGTGTTTATGATGTAAAAAATTTTGTCAGAAAACTTCGTCCGGATGAAGATCATCAATTGAACAGCCCATGGAATATTGCCGCCGATTTCGGGGTGGAGATGAGTCTTGAAAAAGATGGAATTACCCATATGCTCAGCGAATATGAAGCCGACTATCATACCGGCATGAATGTAACAGAAATGGCGGAACTTCTATACAACACAACATCGGGCTATCCATTTCTTGTCTCTAGACTCTGTTGGTTACTGGATGAAGAAATCAGCGCGGCAAAAGGCAGCCGGTCAGCAGCATGGACACTTGACGGCTTTATGGATGCATACCGGATTCTGACCTCCGAAAAAAACACACTATTTGAATCCATTATAGGAAAAGTAATAAATTACCCCGAACTGAATAATATTCTCCAGGATAAAATTTTTAATGGACAGACCATTCCATATACGGCAACCAACCCCGCCATTGATCTGGCTTCGATGTTCGGAATAGTCAAAAATGCCGATGGCATGGTAGTCCCTTCCAACAAAATATTCGCCAAAGTGCTGTCCGACTACTATCTGTCCCTGGATGAATTAAAAGATCTGGACATCTATAAAGCTTCCCGGCAAGAGAAAACACAATTTTCCAAAAACGGAAAGCTAAATATGAGACTGATTATCGAAAAATTTGCCGAACATTTCGCAGATCTCTACGGCCATAAAAACACGAAATTCATCGAAAAAGAAGGGCGGAAATATTTTCTGCTTTATCTTAGACCCATCATTAACGGAACCGGTCATTATTCGATGGAAGCAGTAACAACCAGCGAAAATCGTACTGATCTGATTATATATTATCACGAGGAATTTTTTATATTAGAAACCAAGATATGGCATGGTCCGAAGAAACATCGGGACGGCGAGAAACAATTGCTCGGTTATATGGATGACTATCACCAGGATACCGGTTATCTGATTACCTTCAATTTCAATAAGGCAAAGGAGGCAGGCATTCAGGAAGTTCACTTCGGAGAAAAAACTTTAATTGAAGCGATGATTTAATACAGTTGGGGACGGGGCATTTTTAAAAATGCCCCGTCCCCAACTAAACAAGCTCCAAAAAATATTCATATAATATTTTCCTTAAAATATTATTATTTTTATATTCCATTTATTTTTTGCATTTCTTTTCTTTCCAAATTGCCTATTCTTTACATTTCATTTATCATAAATTCATAGTTGCTTCATATTTAACTTGCACTATAATTTTTCGTCATACATATCACAATATAAACGTTTAAATTTCGCCCAAACCGCGTATTCCCGGCATGTTTCAGACAAAAAGCCAAACCCTTTTTTCCTCAATTATCTACAGCCCAAATCTAAAAAAAGTTCCATTTTTCTTTCTTTTTTTATTATTATCTTTATCATTTTGTGCATATTTCATATTTTTTTCTATATTTTTTGTCTATTTTGTTCGTATTGACAAACATTTAATATAATAATATAATGGTAATGCAGATAACTACTACCAATGTAGCTCATTGCAAAACATGTTTTCAATATCCGTTATCAGCAAGGCACAGATTCAAAACAGTTTACATGATTTGTTTATACATGCAAAGAATTTATGTCTTATTTCCCTTGACCTTTTTATAGAAAATGGCCCTGGTGTCGAAAAAGACATATATTTTATAATTTGCAAAAACACGACCCGCGAGTTTAGTCACCTGCTTTGTTGGGGAGGGGATTGAGGTCGTTTCAATCATAACAATCATGAAAAACAACATAGAAAGGAGAAAAGCAATGAAAAGGAAACAATTTTTAGCAGGACTGTTAACCATAGCTATGGTAGGCGTCTCCCTTGCTCTCCCGGGAAATGCTCTGCAGGCAGAAGCAGCATCAAAGGCTGTGAAAAAAATTACGATTCCGAAAAAGGCAACTGTTTACATAGGTGTTAAAAAGACGCTTAAGGTAACAAAGGCTCCGAAGGCTGCCTCAGCAAAAATCAGCTGGAAGAGTTCTGACAAAAAGGTCGCATCCGTAAACAGCAAGGGAGTTGTGAAAGGCCTCAAAGCCGGGAAAGCAACCATTACGGCAAGCGTAAAGGGGCAGAGTAATATAAGCTCCAGCTGTAAAGTGACTGTAAAGAAGCCCCGCAAGATCAAGAACCTGAAAACAGACTCTGCAAGGGTTACCCTGAATGCAGGTGGTACAAAGACAGTTAAAACAACTATTACGCCAAAAAATGCAAGCATCAAGAAGTTGAAGTACAAATCTTCCAATACAGCTGTTGCATCAGTAAGCTCTAAAGGTAAGATTACGGCAAAGAAGGCAGGCTCTGCTGTCATTACTGTAAGTGCTACTGATGGAAGCAGGAAAAAAGCCACTATACAGGTTACTGTAAATGCGGCGGCACCACAACAGCAGATAAAAGTATCAAAAATCACAGCAAAGCAGTCCGATTTTACCTTGAACATCGGTACAAAGCAGAAGCTTGAGACAACGGTTGCTCCGGCAAACGCTGCGAATAAGCAGCTCAGATATACGCTTTCTGATCCGAATGCAGCCAGCGTAAGTGCAGACGGCACAATTACCGCGCTTGCACAGGGCAGTACAGATATCACAGTCGAGGCCGCCGACGGAAGCGGTGTAAAGACAGTCGTACATGTGACAGTCGTAAATACAGACAAGACCCGCACGATTGTAACAACGGACGGAGAAGTGGATGACATGGATTCCTTCATGCGCCTGATGCTGTATTCCAATGAAATGGATATTGCAGGACTGGTACTGTCAAGCTCCACATATCATTACGCAGGTGATCCTGAAAAGAACATTGAGCCCTACCGCTGGACAGGCACACAGTGGGCCTATGATGTAATGGAGGATTACGCAGAGGTATATGACAACTTGAAAATCCATGCAGGCGGCTACCCGACGCCAGCCTACTTAAACAGCATCCTGAAAATCGGAAACATTAAAAACGTGGGCGAAATGGAAGAGGTAACCGAGGGTTCCGAGTTTATCAAAGATATTCTGTTAGACAATGACGAAAGAACCGTCTATATCCAGACATGGGGCGGCACCAATACTACCGCAAGAGCATTGAAGTCCATTGAAGAAAAGTACAAGGATACAGACCAGTGGGATGCAGTCTACAAAAAAGTATGTGATAAGGCAGTCATTTACATTATCCTGAGCCAGGACAGCACTTATAGCGACTATATCCAGAAGAGCTGGCCAGATATCAAGGCAATCCATGACCAGGGGACTTTCTGGCGGTTTGCTTATATGTGGAAAAGCGTTCCGTCCGAGCTTACCACAAAGCTGAGCGGACAGTGGTTCTCCAAGAATATTCTGAGGAATCACGGACCATTGCTGGCAAATTACAAGACCATGGGTGACGGCACAATACTTGAAGGCGAGCTGGACAGCGAGCAGAGAGGTGTGGAGAGCAGGATTGGCGGCACTACAGGATATGACCGTTATGACTTCATTTCTGAAGGGGATTCCCCGTCCTTCTTCTATCTGCTGGATACCGGACTCAGGAGCCTGGAAGACCCGACCTACGGCGGCTGGGGCGGAAGATTCGGCATTGACACAGACGGGACATTCCGCAATATCGTAAAGGATTACAGCCCCTATGCAAATGGCGGAAACGGCGGAGAAGACACATACTACGCACTGACCAGATGGTTCGATGATATCCAGAACGACTTTGGCGCAAGAGCAGACTGGTGTGTGGCAGACCGTTATGAAAAGGCCAATCACAGGCCAGCCGCAGAAGTGACTACAGGACTGGATATAACCGCAATACCTGGTGAATCAGTAATGATGAATGTAAAAGCCACAGATCCCGATGGCGATAATCTGGATTATAAGTGGTGGCAGTATTACGAGGCAGACACCTATAACGGATCTCTTGATGGCAAAATTGAGATCAAGGGAGCCTCCTCTGACAAAGCAAGTTTTGTTGTACCGGAAGACGCGAAAGCCGGAGATACAATTCATATGGTGGTTGAAGTCAGTGACGACGGCGCGCATAACATGAAGCATTATCAGAGAGTAATCCTCACTGTAAAAGAGGATACTACTCCCCGCATCCCTGTGTCCGCAATTAAAGTGAACGCAGACAGCACAACAGTAACAGCCGGTTCAACCTTATCTGTTACAGCAGATATAACACCGGAAAACGCTACAGATACAAGAATCACCTGGAGTTCTGACGATGAAACAGTTGCTACAGTAACTTCCGGACGGCGCGGTTATACGATCAATGGTATTTCTGCAGGAAAGACCACAATCCGTGCGACATCAGACAGCAGCCCGGATGTATCCGGAAGTCTGGAAGTCACTGTAACAAGGAATGCCAACGATCCCGCCAACCTCAAAACCCGTACAATTGTAACGACAGACGGCGAGGTAGATGACATGGATTCCTTTATGCGTCTGATGCTATATTCCAATGAGATGGATATTGCAGGACTGGTACTGTCAAGCTCTACATACCATTACGCAGGAGATCCAGAGAAGGACATCGCACCTTACCGCTGGACAGGCACTCAGTGGGCTTATGATGTACTGGATGACTATGCAGAAGTATACGACAACCTGAAGATCCATGCGGACGGATATCCGACACCTTCCTACTTAAAGAGTATTCTGAAGGTCGGAAATATCAAGAATGTAGGAGAGATGGAAGAAGTAACCGAGGGTTCTGAATTCATTAAAGATATTCTTTTAGATGATGACGAACGGACAACCTACATTCAGACATGGGGCGGCACAAATACCACTGCAAGAGCGCTGAAGTCCATAGAGGAACAGTACAAGGGTACAGACCAGTGGGATGCAATCTACAAAAAGGTATGTGACAAGGCAGTCATTTACATTATCCTGAGCCAGGACAGTACTTATAGCGACTATATCCAGAAGAACTGGCCGGGCATCCGGGCAATTCATGACCAGGGAACATTCTGGCGGTTTGCCTATATGTGGAAGAGCGTTCCCGAACAGCTGACCAGTAAATTAAGCGGAAAATGGTTCTATAAGAATATTTTGAAAAATCACGGGCCATTGCTGGCAAATTATAAAACTATGGGCGACGGCACTACACTTGAAGGCGAGCTGGACAACGAGCAGAGAGGCTGGGAAAACAGGATTGGCGGCACTACAGGATATGACCGTTATGACTTTATTTCCGAGGGTGATTCTCCTTCCTTCTTCTATCTGCTTGATACCGGGCTTAGAAGTCTGGAAGACCCGACCTACGGCGGCTGGGGCGGAAGATTCGGCATTGACACAGACGGGACATTCCGCAATATCGTAAGTGACTACAGCCCCTATGCAAATAGCGGAAGTGGCGGCACAGACTCGACTTACACACTGACCAGATGGTTCAATGATATTCAGAACGATTTCGGCGCAAGAGCAGACTGGTGTGTGGCAGACAGTTACGAAAAGGCTAATCACAGGCCTACAGCAGAAGTAACCACAGGGCTGGACGTAACAGCAAAACCCGGAGAGACTGTAACTATGAGCACCACAGCAACAGATCCGGACGGAGATGATCTTGAATATAAGTGGTGGCAGTATTATGAAGCAGACACCTATAACGGATCCCTTGACGGAAATATTGCCATAAAGGGCGCGTCCTCCGACAGAGCAAGCTTCACTGTTCCGGAAGATGCAAAGAACGGCGATACAATTCATATGGTTGTCGAGGTATGGGATGACGGCGCCCATAACATGAAGCACTATCAAAGAGTGATTATCACAGTAGCAGGAAGAGAAGAACTGGGCACTCTGAGCCTCAGCCTTCCGGAAGACGTTCAGGACAATACGATAGAGTTCGGCGAACCGTCCCAGGGGTGGGGAGGACCTTCCTATTCAAGTTACGCAAAACAGCTGACCATTTTAAGCAATGGCAGCGAAACACCTGAATTTAAAACCTTTACCTGGGAAAGCTCTGACACGTCAATTGCCACAGTAAATTCTTCTGGCCAGGTAACCCCGGCAGGAAGCAGCGGCACAGTTACTATTACAGCCACTGCGAATGACGGCAGCGGGAAGAGCATCACAATCGAACTGACATTATCCGATACGCGCACATCTGCCGGAACAATAAGCGAAGCAAAGGATACAGCAGAAGTCTCATCCGCAGGAATGCAGACCGCAGAAGATTCTCAAACCGGAGGCAACCCGATTGACGACAATTCCGGGAACGGGAATGCCGGTACGCAGGATGATCCGAAAGACATCAGCAGTGGGAATAATGCAGCGTCAGACGATTAAGATCAGCCACATCAACAGGGCAATACATAATAAACAGTTTCAAAGGACTGCCGCAAAAGCGGCAGTCCTCCTATTTTTATCCGCAATGATTATTGCGGTGTATCAATCAGATAATAAATCTGTTCCGATGATTGCATCCAGCCCATTTAAAAGTCGCTTTCAGCGAGGAGACAAGCTCCTTCGCGCATTGGGCCGGTTCTCCTACTGCACCTGACAGCGCAGACAGCATGGGGCAGAGTGGCAAAAAACCGTGGGCATGGCCTGGTACAGACTGGCAGAATGAATTCATAGATTCCTATGCCGAGATTTATCCCAATCTACGAGTACATGACCCCAATTATCCGACCCCGAATTACCTCAAGAGCGTTGTTCGCATCGGAAATATCGGCTACAAGGGCGATATGGAGAACGATACTGCAGGCTCTGAACATATCAGGAAGTTAATCCTGGATGATGTAGAAGGCCCCTTGTTTATTACCGCATGGGGCGGCCTGAATACAGCTTCCAAGGCTTTACTGTCCATATATGAGCAGTATGGTTCTAAGTCGGAGTGGGAGGCGATCCGCCAGAAGATTTACAACAAGGTCCGCATTTATATGTGGGGCGGCCAGGATGATACCTACGAGCAAGTTGTAGCTGCATATTATCCGGAATTAATCTGCATGGATGTCAGCCAGTCCCAGGCACTTGGCTGGAGCTGGGACGATGCTAATACAAATGCAAAGCATGCAATCCCGGAAGAGTTGAGCGGGGCATGGCTGCAAAAGAACATTGACTCAGGTCATGGCGCTCTGCTGGACTGGTATGTAACGTTTGGCGACGGAACCCATGTAGAGGGTGAGAATCCAATGTTCCAGTTTGGAGAAGACGATAAATTTCTAGATGGAACATTCGTAAATGGAATGAAGAAAAGAAACCGCTATGATTTCTGCGGTGAAGGCGACACACCTACATACCTCTCCTTCTTCGATACTGGATTAGGGGCACTGGAGCACTATGAGTACGGTTCCATTGTCGGCAGGTTCAAGAAGGCAGAGAACAAGACCAACGAAAAAGGCGAGGCAATCACAAATTATTATATCCCACAGAATGACTATGTTGATTTGGGATACGGCCTGGATTCCTATGATTCCGGCGCAAGATGGGTGTCATATATTATGAGAGATTTTGCGGCACGGGCTGACTGGGGTATTACGCCTAAATACGAAGACGCAAACCACCGCCCGGACATTTCCATCAAAGAAGGCCTGACAGTGGATGCGAAACCCGGGGATCGGATATATCTGAATGCAGAGACATCAGACCCGGATGGCGATACGGTATCTGTACAATGGTTTAATTATATAGAAGCAGGCACATACAGATCTTCCCAGGACGAAGATCCCAGCAAGCCGTCTGCCATCGCAATCAGCGGAGGCGGCAGCCATGCACGCATGAGCTTTGTCGTTCCTGAAGATGCCAAAAAGGGCGATACCATCCATATGATTGCAAAGGCGACAGATAACGGCGAGCATAACCTAAGCTATTATCAGCGTGTAATTATAACCGTCAGTGAAAATGGCTCCGGCCAGCCGGCCGGCATTGTATCCTCCAAAAGCTCTGAACAGTTAGCATCCGGGGACACCGCACAGATTAAGGACGTAGCATCTCCTGCAGAAGAGGACGCAAAAGGCGAAAAGCAGACATCAACTGAGACCGGAGATTTGAAACAGCCTGTTGGTTTCGAAGATGCAAACCAGGCAGACTATCCAGAGCCTCAGGATAAGAAATCCGCACAAACAGACAGCAGTGGTATTCCGGAAGATCTGCAGACCCCTGAGGACGAAGCCGCGCCTTAACCCTGTTCCCCTGCGGGGATAGCATAAGATAGCGCAATAAACAAGTGAATTTGAAAAGAGGTTTGCCGCAAAAGCAGCAAACCTCTTTTTACTTCATGTTTTCTATATCCTCCTTACACTCCCCCGCTCCACAAAATCCGTGCAGACCTGGATCTTCTTCTTAATCTTATTCACATGTTCCACCGCATAGAGCAGTTCCCTTACAGCAGTCTCCCCCATCTCATGCTTATACACATGTATCGTTGTAAGCGGCGGATTCGAGATTGCTCCATAGGAAATATTATCAAACCCTATGATGGACACATCCCCGGGAATATCATACCCCGACTCCCTGAGTGCCTGCATAGCGCCAATTGCAATGACGTCATTATCCGCAAAGAACGCTGTCGGAAGCTTCTCCGCTTCCTTCAGGTACTGCTTCATCCCCTCATACGCTGTCTCAATACGGGTTCCGACCGTTGGCAGGAATTCTTCAATGATATCAAGTCCATGTTCTTCCATCACACGCTTATAACCGATCTCCCTGTACTTAAATGCCTGTATACGGAAATCTCCCCGTATATATCCAATCTTCCTGTGCCCCCGCTCTACAAGATATTCCACCGCCTTTGCGGCAGAATCCGTATTGCTTATCAGAACACTGTCAAAAAAGTATCTGTCACTCCAGCCATCAAGCAGAATAATCTTATTCTGCGCATGTGTATAGGGTTCAAAATCCTCCTCTGTCATCTCCGTTCCCAAAAGCACCACTGCGCTCTCTGTATCTGATAAAATCTCCTGAAGCCGGTTCTCATACGCCGGGTCAGTCACATCCATATGGCAGAACACCGTCTCGTATCCCATCTGTTTCGCCTGATGCTCGACGCCTTCAATGACCGTAGGATGAAAAGTACTGTCATCAATAATCAGCCCGTTCCTCCTGAATATAACAAATCTGATCTTTTTCACCCGGTCGCCTGTCCGGTATCCCATCTCCTCTGCAACCTTAATAATCTGCTCTGCAGTCTCCTTATTAACGCCCCGTTTATGATTCAGGGCATTCGAAACCGTAGCAGGCGAAAACCCTGTAACCTCACTAATCTTACGAATACTAACCTTCATATCCTGTAATCCTTCCGTCCATATAACCACTCCTCCACCATACACGCCCAGTCTCCTTCTTTTATTATAGACAAAAACAAAAAAGATGGCAAGCATTTAGTTTTTTTTCGTTCAGGTTGCGGACATAACTCATCCTATATGGTATAATATTTTCAATAAAGCGGACAGCAAATATTAAGTCGGCACGAAAGGAGATGATGCAGCAATGACTGAAAAGATACCCGGAAACGCCTGCAAAAGGCGAAAGATTACAAATCAGAAAAAAAATCAATGCAGATTTCTCATATATTTCCTATCTGTTATGGCAGTCTGCGGCTGCTGTTTTGGAATAAGCGGATGTAATAAAAAGACGGCAGGGAAGGATTCCGGTTCCTCAAGGGAAGAGACTCCGGACAGGAGCAGGCAGACAGATCATAAGGCGGACGGAAGCGCTGCCAGAGAGGGTGATGCCTCTGGCACGAAAGCGGCACACGCAGTTAATTTTAACCATGAGCTGGACGGTTATCAGCCCCTAAAGAAAACATATAATTTCTATTTTACATATAAGTTAATTCATCCCTGGTGGGATGCGGTCGCAATCGGCATCGAGGATGCGGCGAAGCAGTATGAGCAGGACGGGATTATCATTAATTATGAATATCTTGCACCTGAAGACGTATCCGCACAGGATCAGATCCGGCGTATAACCGATGCATCAAAGAGGGATTTTGATGTAATCGGAGTAGATGTTGCGGATGTTGCCGCAGTCACCCCTGCAATCAACAGGCTTTTGGAGAGCGGGCAGAAGGTTATGACATTTTCAAGTTCTGATGCGTCCAAAGAAGACGGCTGCAGACGCATTGCCTATGTAGGGAACACCCATAACTATGAAGACGGGGCTGATCTTACAGAAACGCTCTGCAAGAAGCTTGGTTTTAAGGGAAAGATTGCCGTCCTGGTGGGGACAAAGGGTGCGCCATGCCACGAGGAAAGGGCAGAGGGCGTCCATGACGTGATTGCTAAGTATCCTGATATGGAAATAGTGGAGACCGAGTACGATGAAGATTCTGTGGAGAAGTCCTATCAGTACGCAAAGGAGTTTCTTGCGCGTCACAAGGATCTGGCCGGGATTGTCTGCTGTAATATGAATAATCCGGTGGGTGCGGCAAGGGCGGTCATCGAAGCAGGGAGAGAACAGGAGACTGTGATTGTCGGAATGGACCATGACCGGGAAGCGCTCCGGTATCTCAGAGACGGTATCATCTATGCTCTTGGAGTCCAGGATTGCTGCTCCATCGGTTTTGACACCGTTCAAGTGGCCGTTAAGATAGCGGACGGCTGTGTCCCGGGGGAGGCTTATCCTGAAAAGACAGAGGAGATAACAACAATTATTTATAAAAACGATGCGTCAGCAATGCTGCAAACATTATACGGCGTAATTGATTAGTTGTAGCTGCCCGGCACCCTCAGACCTGTTGAGTAGTTACGATTAGTTACTGTTCATACAGGACTTTGTATTAATGTGAATTATAAGGAGCAGAAAATGAAATATTCAAAACAACTTAACATAAATGAACAGCAGAAAAAGCACATCATCGCATTTGCCATATGGGGCGGCGTTGCAATTGCCGCGGTTCTGATCATCACAACATTGTGGGTTGCCGCAAGAGCAGGAAATGGTACAGATCAGGCTGTAGGCAGGGTCACTGAATTCTATATGGAGGAGCTGGCCGGAAGAAGGTCGCGGGTGGTTTCCGAGGAACTGAACAACCATTTCAGACACCTGGAAAACGCCCTGAGCATACTTGATGAGTCTGATCTTAAATCCCAGGAATCACTGCGCAGCTTTCTCGGAAGAACCAGGAGGCTTTTTGGCGTGGATAAGTTTGCCATGGTGGATGAGGATGGCATTGTCTATGCACAGCACAGCACAACGTCAGGCCTTAGCCGCTAC
The DNA here is from genome assembly GCA_948602995.1 of uncultured Dorea sp. Taxonomy (GTDB): domain Bacteria; phylum Bacillota; class Clostridia; order Lachnospirales; family Lachnospiraceae; genus CAPEBR01. The sequence continues at coordinate 81,166 of CAPEBR010000012.1, read as the reverse complement.
AGCTTTCTGTCGGAGGAACTGACAGCGCCTGTAATCAGCACAACGAATCTTTATGGAGCGAAGAAGCAGGTTATCCTCGCTATGCCTGTTGACGGGATCTCATTTCAGGGGCGGCAGATTAAGGCGTGTTTTATTCAGATTAATATTTCTGATATGTTAAGTTCCCTGACTCTGCAGTCTAGTGACAATGAGACTTACTGTAATCTCTATTACCGGAATGGAGAGAGCCTGACAAATGATGATTTCGGATATCTGACGGCGGGAAGGAATGTCCTTTCCGCACTTGGGGATGCAGTGATGGAACAGGAATCCGACTACCAGAAGCTGAAAGATGACTTCGAGGATGGCAGGCGGGGACAGATATCCTTCACCTATCTTGATACTGAAGAAGTTCTCTGCTATGTTCCGATTGAAGGGACAGACTGGATGCTGACCGTCCTGATCCGGACCAACGTGATCAGTGAACAGATCGGCTCAATCAGTGAAGAGATGATGAATAATGGTATTATACAGATTGTCATTACGGTAATTGTAATGCTTGTGGTCTTCCTTGGACTGATCTACCTGACCCGCAGGAATGCGCGGATCCTCCTGGAGCAGGAGAAGGCGGACGGAAAAAGGATCCGGGAAGCCTACGCCCAGATTGAACGTGAACAGACCGACATGGAGAATATCCATATGGCAATGGGCTCCGGCCGCTGGAGCATGGATTTTAATGAGAGCGGGGAGATGGTTTCCTGTACATGGACAGAGGTCTTCCGCATGATGCTTGGATATGAAAGCAAAGAGGATTTCCCCGATAAGCTGGAATCCTGGTCTGATCTGCTTCATGAAGATGATAAAGACTGGGTAATGAAGGAATACTGGGACACTGTAAGAGATTACACCGGCGCGAAAAACTTTGATGTAGAGTACAGGCTTATGACCAGATATGCCGGGTGGCGGTGGTTTCATGCGGCAGGCAGACTTTCCAGGCGCAAAGACGGCTCGCCAATTACCTTTGTCGGGCTATTCGTTGATATAAATGATGAAAAGCAGATGGAGGAACAATTGGAACGGCAGAATTTCAATCTGCAGGATGCGCTTGCGGCTGCGCAGCACGCCAACAGGGCGAAAACAACATTTCTCAATAATATGTCCCATGATATCCGGACGCCTATGAATGCTATTATAGGATTTACGTCGCTTGCCGCCGCACACATTGACAACCGGGAACAGGTGCAGGATTATTTGTCCAAGATCACCACATCCAGTAATCATCTGCTTAGCCTGATCAATGATGTACTGGATATGAGCCGTATTGAGAGCGGCAAGATGAAGATTGACGAAAAAGAGGCCTCTCTCCCAGAGATCATGCATGACCTGAAGACGATCGTGCAGGCAGATATTACCTCCAAACAGCTGGAATTCTTTATTGATACGGACGATGTGGTAAATGAACATATTCTGTGCGACAAGCTCCGGCTGAATCAGGTTCTTCTGAATCTGCTGAGCAACGCCATGAAGTTCACAAAGCCCGGCGGGGTTGTCGGGGTCCGCATCATACAGAAAGGCAATGCACCTGAGGACTTCGCATCCTATGAGTTCCAGGTAAAGGATACTGGTATTGGCATGAGCCAGGAATTCCAGAAACATGTCTTTGAACCGTTTGAACGCGAGAGGAGCAGCACTGTCAGCGGAATCCAGGGGACCGGGCTTGGTATGGCGATTACCAAGAACATTGTGGATATGATGGGCGGAACTATCTCTGTAGAAAGCGAAGAGGGGAAAGGATCTACTTTCACCGTAGAGCTCCTGTTCAGAACATGTTCCGGGCCTGTAAGGCAGGAGGTGATCCCGCAGCTTCGGGAACTCCGGGCACTTGTGGCAGATGATGATTTTAATACCTGCTCCAGTGTAACTAAGATGCTGTCTACGATCGGAATGCGTCCGGACTGGACAACCTCGGGCAAAGAAGCAGTGCTGCGTACCAGGCTTGCCGTAGAACAGAATGACGAGTACGCTGCATACATTATAGACTGGCTGATGCCGGATATGAATGGCATTGAAGTCGTGAGACGGATCCGGGGAATTATCGGAGAAGAGAAACCGATTATTATCCTGACCGCCTATGACTGGTCTGATATAGAAGAAGAAGCAAGAAATGCGGGCGTCACGGCGTTCTGTTCAAAGCCGATCTTCTTATCCGAGCTCAGGGGCGTTCTGGAGGCTCCGTTTATGACCGCCATGGATACGAAAACGACCGCGCCGGAAAGGGAAGTCTCATTTGAGGGCAGGAAGATACTGCTGGCTGAGGATAATGAGCTGAATCAGGAGATTGCAGCAGAAATTCTCGGAGAAGCCGGATTTACCGTTGATGTGGCGAATGACGGGGCAATTGCAATAGAAAAGCTTGATGCCGCCGGATCCGGACACTATGACCTGGTTCTGATGGATATCCAGATGCCAATCATGAACGGTTACGAAGCAGCCAGGAGAATCCGGGCATTCAAAGACCCTGAGCTTGCAAATATCCCGATCATCGCAATGACCGCCAATGCATTTGACGAGGACAGACAGATGGCTCTCGACGCTGGGATGAACGGCCATATCGCGAAGCCCATCGACATACCTAAACTGCTGGAACAGTTGAAAGAAATATTAAGCGGCAGCAGCTAGAGCGTGTTTCAAACACGCTCTAGGACTAACACGAAAATCCATTTAGGAGGACAGCCATGACAATAGCATTAATAGACGATTCCCGCGATGATCTTGAAGTACTTTTCGATTACATATGCCGTTATTGCCAGGAACGCCGAATACACGTGCATATTGAAAAGTTCATTAGTGAACTTGCATTTTTACGTTCAGCAAACCGTACAGCCTATGACCTTGTATTTCTAGATATCTATATGCAGCAGGCCTCAGGAATCCAGGTTGCCCAGAAGCTCCGTGAAAAGCATCCGAAGTGTCAGATCATTTTTACCACTGCCAGCAAAGATTATGCCGTAAAAGCATTCCGGCTCCAGGCACTGGACTACCTTGTAAAGCCCTATACTTATGAGCTTCTCACAGAAGCGTGTAACCGTTATGAAAAAGTGGCAGCAAAGTTTGCGCACTATATAGAGCTAAAAGAGGGACGCCACTATACCCGTGTTCTTATTTCTGATATTATATATACGGATTATCACAACCATTATATTCAGATCCATACAAGTACATGTCAGATCCGTTCTTACATGTCTTTCGGCGAATTTGCACCAATGCTGGATCCCTATCCGCAGTTCCTCTGGTGCTACCGGAACTGTATGGTTAACATGGATTATATTGAATCTTTTGACAGCTCCGACTTTATCCTTAACAACGGAGAACGCCTGCCCATTGCTAAGGCAAGAAAACAGGAGATTACGCAGGCATACGCCAACTATATCTTTGATTACGTTAACGGAGGAACCACCTTATGACACTGGCATATACCCTCAATACCATACTCTATACGGTTCCATGCTTTGTGCTCCTTTATCTTACTTTTAGAAAACACATTATTGCACCTGCCATTCCCAGGTTAGTTGCTAGTATAGTTCTTTTTTCCATAATCTCTGTTCTTGGATCCTATGCCTTTGCAGTCTTGATCACGTCCTCTCTGAGCCGGACACTGTTTTCGGTGCCGCTTATCTTTGTCGGTACCGCTATTTTCTGCGGCATTGCGGACTTTACCTTCTGGCAGGGGGTATTCATTGTCTCTGCAGCGAAATGCTACGCGGAAAACGTCCGTCTCATTTCCCTGTTCCTGTACTTCACATGCGCAAAGAGGCTTCCCAACATCTCCAGCCTTCAATTTGCCGGCACAACATTTATTGTCACACTGTTTTCCTTTTATGCCATATATCAATTTTTCAAAAAGCTTCTTCTCCCGGCGCTTGAATGCACGTTTGCCCTTAATACATGGCAGATCCTGTGGGTCATACCCATATGCAATACTGTAATTCACACACTCCTTGTATCGCCAAATATTGCAAATCTTTCCTTTTTTCCCGGGAATGAATTCTACTTCATCCCTCCATTGTGGACGCTTCTGACATTTTCCACTAACGGAATCCTTCTGCGAATGATCATTGACATCAGTCAGAATGCCCGTCTCAAGGAAGCGCTGCAGTTGTCAGAAACCCAGATTACCGCACAGCAGAAGCAGCTGGAAAGCCTTCAGAGCCATATGGAACAAGTCCGGCGCATGCGCCACGATACACGGCATCATGTCATGGCGCTAAGAGGTCTCTTGAAGAATAACAGAAACGAAGAAATCGAAGCCTATCTCCAAGAGCTGTCTGACCATGTCCCCTCACTGCCTGAAAACTACTGCGATGACCCTTCAGTCAATGCATTGTTGTGCCATTACCACAGCCAGGCAAAGGATGAAAGGATCTCCGTCTCCTTCCTTATCAGCATTCCAGAGGATCACCCGTTTTCCAGTACTGATCTGTGTATTATACTGGGTAATTTCCTGGAAAATGCAATCGAGGCATGCAGGCGCATGAAATCATCAGACAAGTTCATCTCCCTTAAAATGACCCTGCATGGACGGCTCACTCTTGTAATTATGACTGAAAATAGCTATGAAGGCGCAGTGCTGCGTGCCAGGGACGGCTCCTTCCTTTCCTCAAAGGAAAAGAACCGGAAAGGTCTCGGCATCTCTTCTGTACTACATGTCACCGAAAAATATAACGGAATCCCCCGCTTTGAATACCAGGATAATGTATTCAAGGCCTTCCTGCTTTTAAACGCAAAGGAACAGCCGTAATAAACGGCTGTTCCTTTGTATAATTATAAATTACAGTTCACACTTTTTCATTCATCCGCGCAGGATGCTATAAAAACAGTCCCCGGTCAATTATTTCAGATTAACCTCTGCACCTTCAGCCTCAAGCTTAGCCTTAAGCTCCTCAGCCTCTGCCTTGGAAACTGCTTCTTTTACTACCTTCGGAGCACCGTCAACTACTGCCTTAGCTTCCTTCAGTCCAAGACCTGTAATCTCACGTACAACCTTGATAACCTTAACCTTGGAAGAACCAGCTGATACTAACTCAACATCGAACTCATCCTTCTCCTCTGCTGCAGCTGCCTCTCCGCCTGCTGCTGCGACTACTACACCTGCTGCTGCAGATACACCAAACTCTTCTTCACATGCTTTTACCAGATCATTTAACTCTAATACTGATAACTCTTTGATTGCATCAATAAACTCAGCTGTTGTCAACTTTGCCATTTTATTTTCCTCCTATAAAATATTTCTCATAATAATCATGAATCCGGTTTAGCCGAATCCACCGCGCCAGGCATTCCGGCCTGCAGCGCATATCATCTTTGCACAAATGCACATCCACCGGTACGGAAAGCTTCCTTACTCAGCCGGCGTCTCTGCTGCTTCTGCCGGAGCCTCCGCAGATGCTTCTGCTGCTTCTGCCGGCTGGCAATTCTCTGCTCCTCCCTGCTCCGCAATCTGGTTAAGGACACGTGCAAGGTTGGTAATTGGTGACTGCAGGCTTCCAAGGAGCTTGGATAATAGCTCTTCTCTTGACGGAATTGCTGCAAGTGCCTGCAGACCTGCCTGGTCGTACGCTTCGCCTTCGACCACGCCTGCCTTTAACTCAAGCGCCTTCGCATCCTTCGCAAACTTCGCGAGGATTCTTGCCGGAGCGGTCGCGTCATCTTTGGAAACTGCAAGTGCGCTCGGGCCTTCCAAATACTCGTCTAAAGCTGCAAACTCTGTTCCTTCAAAGGCTCTCTTCATCATTGTGTTTTTACAAACCTTGTAGATGATGCCTGCTTCTCTTAACTGTTTACGAAGCGCTGTGTCCTGCGCAACAGTAAGTCCGCGATAATCTACCAGTACAACGGCCGCTGCGTCTTTTACGTCTTCTGCGATTGCCTGTACAACCGGCTGCTTTAATTCAACTTTTGCCACGAATGGTACACCTCCTTATATATTTGTCAGCAACAGTCCGGATGATTCCACTGCCGCTGTCGTTCTGACTGCTAAAGGATGTTATACAAAAATCCCTCTGTGCCAAAAGACATAAAGGGATTATTAATTCAAAATAATCGAATTCAACTTTCCTCGGCAGGCGTCTCTGGGAACTTACGCACTTATGTGCACCTGCTGTCTCTGGCAGTCATTGCTTTGCTATTATAGCATTATATATTTTCAATGTCAATAACAAAGATCAGGATAATCTCATCGGATTAATCTTGACACTCGGTCCCATTGTAGATGTGAGGACAACACTCTTTAAGAACTGTCCCTTTACCGCTGCCGGTCTTGCTTTGTTAATTGCATCAATTAGCGTCTGGAAGTTGTCCGTAAGCTGTTCCTCTGTAAAGGATGCTTTACCTAACGGCACATGGATAATATTGGTCTTATCGAGTCTGTACTCGATCTTACCGGCTTTAATCTCCTGGATCGCCTTTGTGACGTCCATTGTTACTGTACCGGCCTTCGGGTTCGGCATAAGACCCTTCGGTCCAAGTACACGTCCGAGACGTCCTACGACACCCATCATATCCGGCGTTGCAACTACTACGTCGAACTCAAACCAGTTTTCCTTCTGGATCTTCGGGATCAGCTCATCTCCGCCCACATAATCTGCTCCGGCAGCCTTTGCCTCCTCTGCCTTTGCATCCTTTGCAAATACAAGAATGCGGACCTTCTTGCCTGTTCCGTGCGGAAGCACAACCGCACCACGGATCTGCTGGTCAGCGTGACGTCCGTCACAGCCTGTTCTCACGTGAGCCTCGACCGTCTCATCAAATTTTGCTACTGCAGTCTTTTTTACTAATGCTACTGCCTGTGCAACATCATAGAGTGTTCCTCTGTCAATTGCTTTCGCAGCTTCAACATATTTCTTTCCTCTTTTCATCTAAATAAACCTCCTTGTGGTAATGTCGGGATACCCCTCCCACTTGATATACTATTCAGCTACCTTTACACCCATAGAACGGCAGGTGCCTTCGATCATGCTCATGGCCGCCTCAACACTTGCAGCGTTCAGATCCGGCATTTTAAGCTCAGCGATCTCGCGTACCTGATCCTTTGTGATCGTTGCTACCTTTGTTTTATTCGGCACGCCTGAACCGGATTTAATGTTGCAGGCCTTCTTGATCAGAACTGCTGCCGGCGGCGTCTTTGTAATAAAGCTGAAGCTTCTGTCACTATAAACGGTGATGACTACTGGAATGATCATATCTCCCTGGTCTGCGGTCCTTGCATTGAACTGCTTTGTAAATTCAACGATATTCACACCGTGCTGTCCGAGAGCAGGTCCAACCGGCGGCGCCGGAGTTGCTTTCCCTGCCGGGATCTGTAACTTAATATAACCTTGTACTTTTTTTGCCATTTTCATTACCTCCTTGTGGTGCTTCCGGGGTTCCTTTGCCCCTCCCACTTAATCATTACACTTTTTTTACTTCTGCGAAACTGATTTCTACCGGCGTTTCGCGGCCGAACAGCTCTACATTGATTGTAAGGCTCTGCTTCTGCACATTCATGGCCTGAACCACGCCGACCGTATCTGCCCATGCACCGGCAATCACCTGAACGGTATCGCCCTCTTCAAAGTCCACAATGATATTCTCCTGCTTAATTCCAAGCGGCGCCATCTCTGCCGCTGTAAGCGGTACCGGTTTGCTGCCGGGGCCTACAAAGCCTGTAACTCCTCTTGTATTACGCACAACATACCATGTATCGTCATTCATAATCATATGAATGAGCACATAGCCTGGGAACATCTTTTTCTGGACTGCCTTCTGAACGCCGTTCTTAAGCTCCACCACATCCTGCATAGGAACCCGAACTTCAAGGATCTGTTCCTCCAGATGCCTGTTCTCGATTGTCTTATCAATGTTGGCTTTTACCTTGTTTTCATACCCGGAATAGGTATGAACCACATACCATTTTGCCTCTGACATAAACTCACCTTTCCTGTCCGAAAGTTTCATCAGCCCAGGTTGATCAGGATGTCAACGCCGTTCTGAACAAGGAAATCGATCAATGCAATAATCGCTCCTAATACTACAGATACAGAAACAACTGCTGCCGTCTGCTTCGCAAGTGTCAATTTATCCGGCCAGATAATCTTTTTGAACTCTCTCTCCAGTTCTTTAAACCAGCCGGACGTGCTTTTTTTCTGAGCCTTTTCACTCATAACCTTCACACTCCTTTTATACGGCTATTTTGTTTCCTTGTGCAATGTGTGTGTTCTACAGAACTTGCAGTACTTCTTTGTCTCCATACGTGCCGGATGCGCCTTCTTATCCTTGGTCGTGTTGTAGTTACGCTGCTTGCATTCTGTACATTCTAACGTGATTCTTGTACGCACAACTTCCACCTCGTTTCATTTTACTTCTTACGATTCTTTCATGTTAACGGTTGCCTGACGGCTTGCGGGACCGTCAAATTTAGGCATAAAAAAAAGACCTACTTCCATTCGCTCTGTAAGCGTATCACACTTACAGGCAAAAAGCAAGTCTTTTCTGCATTATTTTTTCACAGTTACTGTTCACTCCGCGACCAGTAACCTTCGCAAATCCATCTGAAATTCGCTCCGCGAATGGGATTTGCTCACACCTGAATCACTTTCTTACAGGTCTGTGCAGTAAATGCACAGACCTGTGTGAACAGTAACTTTTCACATTCTTCTGCTTACGCAGACGCCCACTCCAATCGTCCCGGGCCCTACATGGCAGCAGATGCTTAGCGGAAGCCTGGCCATATGTATCTTCTTTCCGGGAAAGAGGCCTTCAATCCGTTCCTTCCACTCTGATGTCTCTTTCTCTGCATCTGCATGGGCAATATAAAGCTCTGTCTGCTCTTCTCCATATTTATCCATCAGGGCCTTTGCATCGCCAAGGATTGCATCCTCCATCTCCTTTTTCGCACGTTTGCGTCCGCGCACCTTGCAGTAAGGTTCCAAAAGGCCCCCTTTAATCTGTATTACCGGGCGAATGCCAAGGATCTCTCCTGCCAGTGCCTCCGCGCTGCGGATTCTCCCGCCTCTCTTTAAGTATTCCAGCGTGTCCACCGTGATATAGATGGATGCTTCAAGCGACATCTCTTCAAGCCTCCCCTTTATATCCGCAGCAGACAGTCCTTCATCTGCAAGGCGTGCAGCCTCGATCGCCGCCGAAGCCTGGGTCACTGATATCCTGCGGCTGTCCGCCACCTGCACACGTCCATCATAATCCTCGCTTAACATCACTGCTGAAGAATATCCTCCGCTGAGCGCCTTTGACATAGGAATATGCACAATTGCATCATGTGTTTCAAGAAGCTCTTCCCACAGATCCGAGAGCTCTCCCGGGGTCGGCTGTGTCGTGCTGACCGTATATCCGCTGCGCATACTGTCAAAAAACTCCTCCTCTCTCAGGGAAACTCCCTCCAAACACTCCTTTCCATCCACAAAAAATGTCATGGGCAGTATATAAATCCCATACTCTGCCGCTTCCGCCTTTGTAAGGCCGCTGTTACTGTCTGTTACTACCGCTATCCTTCTCATCGTAAATTCCCCCGGCTTCATAAAATAGTGCAGGCATCAATCTCTGCATTCTATCTGTTCCTATCATCTTATCACGAATCATCTGATTCTTCAAGTCTATCGCTATCAAATTTCTGCTATCGCTCCGTCATGGGGTTACTGTTCACTCCGTGACCAGTAACCTTCGCAAATCCATTTAAAATTCGGGCAAAACTTAATTTTAAGTGAAAACCATGCTATACTTTCATTCATTGCAAGCCTGCAAAAACCAAGGTCTTACGGGGCTTGCCGCCGATTCCCGGCGTTATGGGAAGATAACAAAGACATCCGCCGGATCTCTTTGTTACCCGCTAAGGCGCGTGTGTTCGAAACCTTCCACACATAAAACAAAACTTTAAAATTTATGATTTTATGATACACTGTCAATGTCTATTATCCCCGAAAACATGCCGTTTTGGGGATAATCTTTTTATCAGTTTTCATCATCGACTGTATCATTCCGGACAAATTCCGGACAAAAAATCAGAGGGCAAGTATCTCTTACCCTCCAGTTTTTTAATCTTGAACTACAATCTTGATTTATACTTCTCCTGCTCTGACGTCGGAATTTTCATTGCCGCCATTGCCTGTTCTGCACTCCATTTCATCGTTTCCATTAGATTTTTAATGGTCTGCACCAATGTCTTTTCTGCGGTTTCATTTCTCATTTCTTCTAATACCTTGCACATTTCATTCACCCCTCTCGGATTCTCCTTCAAATATCTTGTTCGCTCTGCCATAATTTCATAATTCATATCAGCAGCATTTGTACAGTTAAAATCATGCATCAGCTTTCCTAAATCAGATTTTCCCCGGTACTCACCATTCACATACAAAATATGCTCCCCATCCTCAAAAGGTCGGTTTATTGTCAAATTAATTCTTTCAATCAAATATATTGCTTTTCCCTCTCCATAAAAATCCTTTTCCGTAATGAAAATAGTATAGGTGTCCGGTAGCTCATGAAAATCTTGTCCTGCATTGAGGTTCTCAACATCCAATACACTGGAATGATACCTTGCCCTATGTGGATTTGCACCTTTATCCTCACGCTGAATCTCCAAATCATATTTTTTTCCACTGGAATCTGTTCCATAGGCATCTAAACAAACCGATCTCGCCCCTACGAGACGTTTCATATCTTTCTGCGTCTGGCACTCTGTAATAATCAAATCCTCTTTACCAGTAATAATACGCAGTACAAACTCTGCCAATTCAATATTGTCCTTGAAAAGACATCTCATAAAATCATCGTCTATCGGACGTAAACCTCTTAGCCTCTGCAAATCTGCCTGATGTTCATACTCTCTGATTTGCTCTTCTGCTCTGTCCATCTCTATACCCTCTTTCTTGTATTTTATTTTCAGGGTAACACGAATTAATTTCTTCTGTTTTAATTTTATCATATTACCCCCATTTCCTCAATGAAAAGAATTCTTAAAATCCTCCTGCTATCTTATCCATCTCTTCTGCCTTGACGTCCGGCAACACATGACTATATAAATCCATTGTCATAGCCAGACTGCTATGGCCAAGTATTGCCTTGAGTATCTGCGGCTGCATCCCCTCCTCGATTGCCCTTGTCGCAAATGTATGCCGAAATACATGAGAAGTAATATGTGGAAATTCATGCCCATCTTTCCTAATTCTTTTAACAATACGGTCTATCTCCCCCTGTACTCTCCATCGGCTCAATGGTTCGCCATTCTCCGTACAGAATAAAAATCTATCTACTCTTTCAACTTGGAATCTCCAATAATTCTTTTGTGCATTAAGAAAAAACTCCGTTTCCTTAGTCATCGGAATATCTCTGATAGAAGTTGATGTCTTAGGTGTGTCTACAAAATAATTTGTTTCATACGTATCCTTTTTGGAGCTTTTGACCCGCATTTCCTCCGGTATCTTGTACTCTTGCCTATTTTCATATTTAAGAGTACGCCGCACATGAATCACACCCGCATTTATATCTACATCTGAAGAATATATAAGCGCCCTCAATTCTCCGCTCCTCATTCCAGTCCTTAGCAATACCGCAAAAAAATTATACAGATAACTTTCCCTTGCATATTTCATGAATAAATTTTGTTGTTCTCGCGTCATTACCCGGTTCCTTTCTGCATCTTTTATTCTTGGTAAAACGGCAAGTTTTACCGGATTCCGCTCTATTAGTCCATTTCTCTCTGCCTGCTTAAAACAACCATTTAAAACCGCTGAAGCAATTTTTATTGTAGACAAGGAATATCCCTCCTTTACCCATTCATTATACATTTTCTGTATATGCTCTCCCCGGATGCTATTCAGTTTTTTAGAGCCTATTTCCTTATTAATAAGCCCATCATAATATTTCTGATAATTTATGTAAGTTCCAATTTTCACCTGATTCTTTTTGTACTCCTGCATCCATGTGCTAAACCAATCACGAACCAGAATCTTATCCCTCTCAACATAAAGTCCATGCTCTAACTTGTACTTTAATTCTCTTCTCTTCTTCTGAGTCTCCGTAATCGTTTTTCCACGCACTACATATTCCCTATACTCATAATAAACCCGGCCTTCATAACTCTGCCCCCTCTGTCGAATCCCTTTTGGAAGACTTCTGCCTTGTTTACTAACTGCCACATTCGCACCTCCCGCATACTTTAAAAGGGACCTTTAAAGCCCCTTTACTCTATATTCTTTTCTAAATACTCTCGCAACTTATCCAACTTTATTAAAACACGTTTTCCAACCTTAATACGCGCTCCTGCATCCATAGCAATTTTATCGGCGGTAGCTTGTCCGCAGCCTAATAATTGCGGAAGTTTGTCCCTCGAAACACAAATAGCCTCCTGATCCATTTGAAATTCTCTCGTCTTTCTCATTATGCTTTCTCCTTTACTGTATAACGGTTTCTCTTATCTTTACCTTCCGCTGTCTCTAAGTACAATCCAAAATCTGCACATATATCTTGCAGCTTCTCTTTTGAAAAAGAACCGTCTTTTTTCACAATGTCTTTCAATAAATCTTTTCGGAACTCTTTTGCCAGCTGAGTTTTCATTGTACTCAATTGCTCCAATGAAAATTCCTGTATCTGCAAAAGTTTTTCTCTAAGTTCATCTTCCCTCTTCATCCGGTAAGATGAATCTAAAACACATAGTTCCTCCGGCTTCTTTCCCAGCCACCCTATTTGTTCCTGCGCTACCCGCTCTGGACTCTGCAGCGAAAGCTTGTAAAAGCGCTTCATTGCAAGCAACATATTTCCTGTCTTCTCTTTAGCAAATTCGTTTACCGCAAGAGTTACCTCTCCTCTTTGAATATAAACATTAGACTTTCGCTCAGTATAGTACTCGGTCGATTTATCAGCAATCACTAACGCACTCCGCAAAAATTCCGCTTTTCCGTCTTTTCCAATCCACCCATAGCGTAGTAAGTCCAACGCATAAAGATCAAGATTCCCTTCTTCTAATTCTTCATACCATCGCATCTTCTCTTCATATTGCGAAATCCGCTTTTCATAATACCGAAAATCCCGTGGGTAAATATAAAGATTGCATTGTCTTGTACTTTCCGCTCGAATTCTCCCCACCATTTGTATGAAACTTACACGAGAATCCGTTGCGATTACAACATTTCCAACATCCTCATCATGTATGGAAATGCCATTATCAAGTACAGAAGTTGTAATAATTATCTTTGGACGTACCTTATGTTGTACTGCCAATGCTTGAATGACCTCATCATGTATTCTTTCATCCATTATTTGTGCATTTAGCATAAAGACTTCCATATCCTTCACCCCTTTTGTTTTAATTAGCATTTTTTTGAATGCCTCTGCTTTTTGCTTATCGTCAATAAAAACTAATGTCTTCTTCTCAGAGTTAGCAATCTCCTCGACAAGTGTTTCCACATCATATGTATACAGGCACGTTAGCCGGGAATAATCGCACCATGATTGAAAATCGTAAATGTCGTTGCAATATCTAAATTGCGAAAAATGAATGCCAATGTTCCCTTTCTGGCTGAGTTTTTCTGCACATTTCTTATATGTCTTTTCAATTAGCGGTTTAACCTCCGAAAATGTTGCAGTAATCATAATGATACACTTATAAAAACAAGCCAATATAATTTTTTGCAATAGTGAATACGTTCCAACGGAATTAAAATCCGAGTCTCCATAAAAATAATGTGTCTCATCGCATATCACAATATCATACTCTTTGAGCATTCTTTGAAACGCTTGGTAATCACTTGATTTCTCTGCAAGAGCCTGATATGTTAGTACATCTACCCCTGCAATCAATTCTCTGTAACAATCATAATAGTCGGCAAGCTCGAACCCATATTGCTGTCTCAGCAATCTGCGATTGCATAAAATCAGCATTTTCTTACCTCGGCTCCTACAATACGGCAACAAATCCGTTAAAATAAAAGTTGTCTTTCCCGTTCCGGTCGGTGCATTGATAACAATCTTTTTTCCATTGAGCCATGTAGCATATGTATCCATTTTTATTTCGTCTGAAATATAACGGTTCATCTTTCTTCCTCCTTACTTAACAAGTTTTATCATCAGCTGATATCATAATCATATACCCAATTTACTAAATTTTGTATTTATAACTTTATCGTATTTTTATTTAAAAAAAGATTTACTAATATGGTTTTTTCTAGTAATATTATGAGTATATAAACTTTTATGGAGAAAAATTATGGATATGAATGAATTAAATTCTCAATTGAAATATTTTTACCTTATCAATACTGATTGTATTATAGAAGATTTGCAATCAAATAACCTTTATAAGAATTTTAAAGAAAATAGTACTGGCTTATTCGATGTATTTCACTTGATCTTTTCTAAGATTATAGCGGCAACCAAACCCTATACAGAATTTATTCTATCTTCTACCCCTGCCTTTTCGCGCTCTCTCTTTGGCGAGGCTCCAGGCACACCTGAAATCCCCGCTCTTTTTTTTCTATGTGAAGCAAGCCTTTTCCATCATTGTATTATACAGGGCTTCAAAAATAGCTTGGATAAACATATTATTCAAACGGGCAAACATTGTACCAAATCACTTTTAGAGTTTAGTTCTAATAATCCGATTATCAAGTTTTCCGTCACAACTATGCCAGCAATCAGGAAAGGATGTTTATGTTCTTTTGAAAAGAGTCAAAAATATTCTCCACAAGACGGTTCAACTGAACATCAACAATTCTATGGACAATGTAAAAGAACATTAAAAAGTACAAAAGATTATTCAACGCAAGTAATTCAAGAATTTAAGAAAGAACCAGAAAAGGCTTCTGATGGACTTCTCTTTACAGCCAAAACCGAAAGCACTCCCGTCGCTTTCCTCTTTGATAATAACGAAGTCAAACTTTTTAACACCTTCTTGAAACAAAAAGAAATTCAATATACTTTTTTCCGCAGAAGATATAAAGCTTTATATAATGCTTATTCTAAAGAGCGCTCTACACTTTCTACTATTGACCAAATTTTATTTGATATTGTATTGGAGCAAGCATATGGTTTTTTTCTTTTTAGTTATATTCATGAATTACTTTACAATATGGAAATTTCTGAGAGTTTTGAAAAAATAGCAGCGTTAAGAGGCGATATGTTTTATAACATAATTTCCGACTATCTTGCAACTCTTCCTATTACATATAACCGTTCAGTCTTTTTAAAGTATGCTTGTGAAGCAATTTCAAATAGTCCTAATCTCATTTCAATGTATCCAAAGAAACCAGAGATAATGGCTTATTATGAAACCTTTACCCCAAAGCCAAGAATTTCTTTTTCTATGGAAGCTTTACAAATTATGAATTCCTTTTTTCGGTTACTTAATTATAACGTTTTGCCTCTTTTGGAAAATTTATGGTTTGTATTAACCATCAAACTCGGAATTAGTTTTGAAAATTATCGTGAATTTATTGAAGAATACCATCCTACTATGACTTATGACTATACCTGTATTCCTGCCTCTATTTTTGAGAAAAAAAGAACTTCATCTTTTTGCGACTATTACGATATTTTACATACATATATACTGACAAATGAAGAACCCTCTTCAACAAGTACACTTTTTTGTAATGAGGATTCCAAACATCATCTCGGAAATATATATAAATATGATTTTTGTAATACCATAAAGCGGCAGTGTACTACTATTAATTCACCTCTTAGGAAAGATATTGTCCATCGTTTACTTGAACCATTAAAATATCGTCAAGACAACTATTTCGATGAACAACAAGAATTTATTAGCAACCACGCCAAAAATATTTATAAATTTGCTCAGTCGCTAGATTGGGATGCTCTATCTAAAAAATAACACTAAGACTTCACAAATAATACATTCTCTTTAACAACAATGGGAGAGGCTTGCTATCTCTCCCATTGTAAACAATAACCATTGGCACAATTAGATAATAGAAAAAGTTCCTTCTCTATATTAAGGAAATTCCACTTTTTCACTTTTTCTTCAAACTAATTTAGGTTCTTCCAAAGCATCTAATATAAATACTTCCATTATTTCTTTCCCAATAAAGGCTATCTTCATTCACAATATCTTATACAGATAAATAACTGTAACAATTTTTCACAGAAATACCAAACCTTATTCTAATCAAATTATACATTTTCCCCTGCTATTCTAATTTCCTCCTTCTCCCTATCATAATAATAAACAGAGTCTGACAGCACCTCTTCCGCCGCTATGACGTCAGAATCACCATTAACAGAACTGACAATCGCTTTCAATCCCGCCACGCACATATATTTTTCTTCACAAATGAGCAAAACCTCATGCACCGAACTTGGCAGTATAAAAAGATTACACCCCTTCTTATCTGCAAATGTTTTCAGCATATCCACCCGCAGTATTGCCCTGGCTCCCTGAATCCGTTTTTTTGTAGAAAAGATATACATATCAATACCCATTTCCAGTTCCTCCGCCAGTTCCGCCGGAAACAAAGACGTCATATTCGTTATGATAAATTCTTCTTTTCTAAAATTTTCTATTGCCGTCAGGTAAAGTTCCTCTATATCAATCCCCCATGCCTCCATCTGTGTCCACGAGACTTGGGCTGCCATTTCTCCTTCTTTCTCATTCAGCAGCACAACAAATATCATTGCCAAATCCAACACCTTCTTATATGGCCTGTCTTTCAGATATTCCTCATTTCCCTCCATCCTGACCAGCCGGATTCTAATATAAGGCTTAACCTGCTCCCAGCTAAAACTATTCCAGTCCGCCAACACATGATTTCTTCCCTTATAAATCTCTAATACCGTATTTTTACTCTCTTCCATATTTCCGGTACAGGCATATGCCTCCAAAAGGCTGTCTACATAAATCATCGGCGTTGTATTCTCTCCTTTCGTCTGCAGCGCCAGCGCCTCTTTCTTGACATTATTATTTTTAACCATTTCCGTATAATAAACGGACACATCCTCTCCTAACTGCTCCTGAACTTTATCTCTTAAAGATTCCTTATATATCTTATAATCCACTTTCTCCACCTCCCCTAAGACAACATGTTACAGAGAAGGCGGGCTGTAAATCTTACTCCTGAAATGAATCCCTCTCTCTGACCAATGACTGCTCCCTTACATATTAAATCTGTCAGAGACGCTTTGGTCATATGCTCTATGTCCGCTCCCTCAATCAAAAGAATCAATCTCTCATTCATTGCCTCATCCGCGCTCCCTGATGATTCGCTCATGGGAACAAATACCTTGTCATAAATTCTTCCTATTATCATATCTCCTGTCCTTTCTGTGTTGATGATATTTTGGAAATTTCTGTAAATTTCTGCATTTATGTATTGGGTGGAATTAGTGTGATCAAAGGGAATATGACCTTTTATAAATCCGGCTTCTTCCGCTATCGCTACCGCACTATACAGCCTGTCCCTATATTGCTCATATTCTTGTCTGTTCTTCTGCGATTCATCCTTTAAAAGTTCTGTAACCTCCTTCTCTGTCTCTTTACTGATTTCATTCATATACGATTTACCCTGAACCATTTCTTTATAAATTTCTCTGATTATACTCATATTGCCTCTATTTCCTTTCTTTATCCAATGACAAAAAGAACGAAGCCCCGAAAGACTTCGCCCTTCCAACCTACTTTTATTTGAATCTTCTTTACGCCCAAAATCTTATTTCCCGATTGATATCCTTTCCGAACCAAACCATATCCACTAATTCGTCTATACACTGTTCTGCATAATTTTTCAGGTCTTCCAACTCAAAATAAGCGCAATATCTCCCATTTGTATATGCAACAGTATTTATACCCATATGGATATGCAGCTGCCCTGTATCATCATGTACTGCAAAGATAACCTGTCTTTCCCTTCCAAAATAATCAGCAAGCATATAGCCTAACTTTTTTATCTGAACCGGAGTAAACCCCAGTGTCCTCTCTACCGAGAATACAATATGTAAAATCTGCTTCCCCCCTGTTTTCCCATATGCTTCTTTCACACGAAGGAATTGTTCCGCAATATTAGGAGGAGTAGTAATAAGAATACCATATCCTCCCATAAGATTCCCTTTATCCAGCCTCATAATATAACGAATCACGTTTTCTGCCGCGTCCTGATTCTCATACCTGCCTTCCGGTATACTCACTATGATATTTTTATGTCGCATAATTTTGCCGCCTCCTTTATCAACAATTCTCTTTGCTCATCTTCCATGCTGCTCTGCTCCAGAACTTTAGTACAAAAAGTACAGACCTGGCAGATCCTGCTAATCATCTCTCCCTCTATATTAGAATGGTGAATGTCCCTGTGTATAATCTGCCGTACATATTCACTCTCACTGACTTTTAATTTATCAGCCTTCTTTAATAGTTCCCTGTAATCTTCTGCATCTAGTCTGTATGCTCTCTTTAATTTTGGCTCTGTATTCATATTTTTGCCCATATCTCGTATCTCCTCCTGTACTTTTATTCTGACAGCCTTTTAGCAGGTAACTGACTGTCCGACAATTCTGTCAGATAGTCAATTACCATCGGCAACCTTTACATAACTGTTAGTAAAATTATCTTTTTTTATGATTCTTTATAGAACTTTATTTGCAAAAGTATTTTGTTATCCTTCTTGTAACATTTTAAATAAAAATCTACAAACCAGGAGGTAACTGATAATGTTTGAGGAAACCTGCAGTGATATGATAAGCATTGATGAATTATGCGGACTACTGATGATAGGAAAAAATACAGCTTACAGCTTATTAAAGGCCGGGCAGATTCATGCCTTTAAAATCGGAAGGATATGGAAAATTCCCCGGAACTCTGTTTCAGAATATATTGCAAAGCAATGCAACGCCTGACTTTCATCCCCTACATACACACAATAGGGCAGAGGTGTCCATAATGGACACCTCCTACCCCTTTACTTCCTATTCACGTGTCGAACACCTTATTTCTGCTCCACTCATACTTAGAAATGAAATAAAATCCATGTTTCCTTTCCTGACTTCCCGCACCTGCTTTAAAATTTCTCGTTCCTTAGGAAGTTCTTCCTCATTACACAGAGACAATTGCAGTACATTGCTGTCATCTGTAAAATAAAAGCGTCCAGAACTCTCATCATATACATCCAGACTCCTATATAGAGTTTTGTTCATTTTTCGTAATTCTTCCGACTTTTCATCCGGTCCATAAGGTATTACACCGTAATAAGTTTCATAAAATGGAGATTCAACCTTTACAATATCCCCTTTCTGAAACGGCAGTGGAAGATAGAATCCATAGCTTTCCAGTGTAAATATCATCTCATCTTCCTCAACCTCAACTGGTTTCCATTTCATACTTCCAAATACCTGAACCAGCCGCATTTCACTGTCAAAACGGTATTCGTCCGCATCTGTATGATTATACTCCTGATTATCCAGTATGATCCGGTATATAGTTCCATATGTTTCTACATCTTTTAAATCTGCATCACTCAAATATTCCTGCTTTTGCCTTAAAAGAGAATGATAAGCCGCATCATAGCTTGAAAAGAAGCAATAATTTGTCAGCCTATCTGCAAAAAAACCCTTCTCAGTCAGATTTGCTGCATATATTACTCCTTTTTCTGAATTATCATACCTCATTTTCAAAAGCTCTTCCCATATATGCAGGGTCAGATTTGCTTCCATAAGGAATTGATCTACATCCAAAATTTCAAATGGGTCATTCTCCGATACTGTTTCTACACCTAATTCTTCCTTCTTGTAATGATTTAGAATATAACGCAAAGTCTCTACCTTCTCTTCCACTGTTGTCTTCTGACTTACAGCTATCAAAACACACTCCTGCGCTGGTGTGAATCTGCTGTCTTTGTGATACTCCCTAACATCAGGAGAATTAATAAATTTCAAAATATCATACATCTTCTTTATCCTCCAGTCTTCTCCATCATACTTTTCGTTTGAAGTCCATTCCCACATACACCCTTACCGGATTTCCCCTAACAATTTTCGTATGCTCCTGCCACGCGGAATTGGTCTGCTTTTTCTTCCCCTCCAGTTCCATCTGCCTTAAGATCACATTCAGCTTATTCAACGCATCCTTTTTATTGGCATACTGGCTCCGTTCGGATGTTGAGGTGACAGTAATTCCCGCAGGAATATGTATCAGCCTCACGCCTGTCTCCACCTTGTTCACGTTCTGTCCACCCTTGCCGCCGCAATGGAACCGCTCAAAACGTATTTCATTTTCCTGATAGCCTTCTTTATCCCCACCATCCGGCATAGCTTCATCCTTTCGGACTGTTTCCACCTCCGGTATTACACTGACGTCCATAAACCAGTTTTTACGCTTATGATTCGGTCTGTAAGGACTTCTGCAAATCCACTGAATACTTCCCTCCAACCCGGATAAATCTTGTTCCGTCTGAAAGAGAATGGAAGTACAGCCTTCCGCCCGCTTTGCCTCATGGCTGGATATCATCTCAATATCCGGAAATTCCTTTTTCAAAGAATCATATAACTTTTTTACCGTCAGCTCGCATTCCGCCGGCCCTTGACCTGAACTTAACTGTATTATCATAACTTATTTCCCTCTTATTCTGCCTTAAAATTATAAATCGGCTTGAGCCTTTTCCTGATCTCCGCCGTATCTACAATCTGCTCTTCTATCTCCGTCAAATTCCGGTATGCAAACGGAGCTTCATCTAACGTACCCTTCCCGATACAGGAGCTGTAAATCCCTTTCATTTCCGTCTTAAACTGGGATACGGTAAACCTTGTCTTTACATCCTCCCGTTTCATCTTCCGTCCGGCTCCATGAGGCGCCGAGTAATTCCAGTCCGCATTTCCTTTCCCAACACCGAGAAGAATCCCATCGCGCATGTTGATCGGAATAATCACAAACTCCCCCTCTCTTGCAGAGATGGCGCCTTTCCGCATAATCATGTTATTTCCTGCATTATCAATATAATTATGCACAGACGATATCTGCTCCTGTATCTTCCATTTCATTCCTTTTGCCAGTTCATCTAATATAGCGCATCGGTTCAATTCTGCAAACTCCTGTACTATCTGAATATCCTGCAAATACTTCTCCATCAGCACGCCTTCCAGACAGGTCATTTCATACGGGACAGAAATACCCTTTTTCTTTAATTCCTTCTGTCCTTCTGCCAGATAATACTCCGTCATTTCTTTTCCCAGTCTCCGGCTCCCGGAATGTACGGCCGCATAGAGATTTCCGTCTTCATCCTGGTCCAGTTCAAGAAAATGATTCCCTCCGCCAAGCGTGCCAAGACTTAACTCTGCCTTTTCTATATTTACATGCTCCACACAATGTAACTGCTGGAAATCAAACTCCTGGCTAAACCGGTGTGGCTTTTTACGCACACCAAAACCACAGGGCACCTTCTCCCTGATCACCTTGTCAAGCTTCCCGAATTCTGTCTTTTTCTGCTTTAATTTTGCCAGCATCACGCCGCAGCCCACGTCAATTCCAACAACATTCGGAAGCACTCTCTTGCCAACCGTAGAAGTAAAACCAATCGTCCCCACCTTTCCCGGATGGACATCTGGCATAATTCGTATTGTGCAATCCTTAAATGCCTCGTTGTCACAAAGCATCTGTATCTGGGCTAACGCATAGTCTTCGATTGTATCTGTGAATATTTTTGCTGAAGTGTAGACTCCATTTACTGTTTTCATATAATCCTTTCTCTTCTTTTGGGGCGCTTTCCTGCAAAAAAGTACAAAAAAACACCTCTGAAACGCAGAGATGCGGAATTGTCTGAATAACCTCTATAAATGGATATAGAAAGTACCTGTCAGTGTATGCCGTTAATCAGCATAATCTATAACTGACAGTCTCTATTTGTCCGAAACTGAATTACGGACAATCCGCTCTCTTTATTTATCGCTGTATCCTTGTTTGATAATTGATTAAAATGTCTCATGATTGTCCTCCTTCCAGTGTGAATAAATAATTTTTGATTACAAAGCTAAGTATATATGCCTTATAAGAGTTTGTCAAGCTAAACTTTCATATTCTTACACTAAACTTTTTTACAACAAAACGAAAATATTCCTTAACTGTTTTCACGATTCTAAATATCCTCCCTCCCAGAGCGTTCCATAATATCATGAAGTAAGTACAAATCCTCTCTGCTGACACAATCCGCCCTGTTCATAATCGCCTTCGCCATAAAGACCACCCATTCTGTATTCCCCCAACCCTTTTGCGGTGTGTCCATTTTGGACACCTTCCGTATGGCGTCTTCTGCTTCTTTTGTTGGAGCGCACATATTTTCTTTTACCCATTCCTGCATGGCTCTCGAATAAGATGCTGCTATTTGTTCCCGGAGACCCTCTTCGCTCTCTTCTGTCTGACCACCTGCCGCCCCTTTATTCCCTATACCCGCTGTTTTCCTTCTTGCCCTTTCCACAACCTCTTTCACCTGTACGCTGCCATCTTCTGTAACTTTAGCCGCAATTTCCTTTTGCTCATCGCGCGGAAGTCTGGACGCTTCATAAGCCGCACAGATCCCAATCGTCCCTTTCCTAAGTTCTTCCTTGATTTCCGCAATAGCATTGTTCTGAATGCTGTCCATCCGGGCTATCCCTGTACTGCTCTCGTTCATCAGGTCGGCAATCACATCACGCATCTTCCCCTTAATCTCTAATCCGTCCTCCCTTTTCGCTTTTAACAGCGCCTCTTTTAATCTCTTTGTCTGCTCTGTTTTCTCCCACGCCGTAAGCTCCCGGCTATAAACATTTCCTATCAGCAATGACAGTTCAAACATTGCCGGGGTCATATCCTTATACAGATAACGGACTTTTGTATATTCTCCATATCCTCGTTCCAGATTCTTTATATTAGCAAGATTCCGCCTGTGCCCGCTTACTATATGAAATTCCCCATTCACCCGCCCGAGTACCGTAGGCTGCTGTTGCCCCACTGTCAGGAAACTGTCGGCAAGCTCTTCTATGTTCTCCTGGGAATAGAAATTACTCTCTGACGGCTTCACGTCATAGGGATTCAGCCAGATTTCTTTATAATCATTTCCGCTGTCTTTCCCCGATTCCTTACTTCTTGCATCTATAATGTCACTGATTCCAAATCTCGCCATACTATTACCTGCCTTTCCCCGTATAGCTAGTTACGAACTTCTTATAGTCCTGTGCCGCTCCACTGCAGGGGCTGTATTCATAAATCGGCTTCCGCAGGAAAGAGTTCTCCACTACTTTCTTTGAATACCGGATCATCCCAAGAACAGGATATTTCTTGTAACGTTCACTGGAAGGATTTTCATATTCCCGGCGAAGCCATTCTAACCCGGCCTTTTCTCCGTCTGTTTTCTGATATACAGTAACCAATACTCCGCTTAAGGTTAGTGAAGGATTCAGAGCCTTCGCATCCTCAATCTGCTCCGCCACAATATCCAGTCCAGTAATCGCATCCTCGTCAATCTTCACAGGCACAATGACCTCATCTGCCACTGCAAGAGCATTGATTACGTTAAGTCCGATATCCGGCGGATTATCAATCAGGCAGTAATCATATCCTCCTGCTGTACTACTGTCTGCTCCCTTCTCCCCACTGCTTTTTACCAACTCCATAAATCTCTGATAACGCTCCATCAGGCCACTGTCCCCGCTTTTCAGAAGATTCCATACCGCGCCAAACAGAGACATATTTGAAGATACAATGTCTATCCCGCCATAATCCGTACGCTGTATCAATTCTTCCGGGCACTCCCAGTTTCCGCTCAAAAGTCTTGTGACCGGGGCTGTCTGCTCCGCATCATACTTTCGATAAGCCTTACTAAGATTCCCCTGCTTATCGTTATCCAGTATCAGCACCTTATAACCTCTTCTCCACAGCTCATATGCCATATTTACCACTGAAAAGGTCTTTGCTACTCCGCCCTTTAAGTTTAGAAAATTTATGATTCTCATCTCATCCCTCTCTTTCTATATCTTACTGTATTAAAAAAACCGAGACATTTCTGCCTCAGTCTATTGATGTCCAATTTGGACACTTTGTAACCATTATCTCCCAATACCATTCCGGACAAATTCCGGACAAACCTTGATTTTTCTCCTTTTACATGCTATACTAATCCACGCTTGCAAGTCTACAAAAACCAAGGTCTATCAAGGCTTGCCGCCGATTCCCGGCGTTAAATGAATCGTGTGTTCGAGACCTTCCACACGTAAAACAAAACTAAAGGAGATTAAAATCATGACAAACCAGAAAACAGCGTTTCTTACGCAGGCAGCAATGATTGCTGCCATCTATGTAGTGCTCACTTTAGCACTTGCACCATTTTCCTATGGAGAGGTCCAGGTACGGATTTCTGAAGCCCTCACCATACTCCCACTATTCACCCCTGCCGCTATACCAGGCCTGTTCATCGGCTGCTTTACAGCAAACATCTTAGGCGGAGCCATCCTTCCGGACATCATCTTCGGAAGCATCGCGACCCTGGCCGGCGCATTCTTCACCTGGCTTCTGCGCGAAAAGCCGCCTGTCCTCGGACCAGTTCCGCCCATCCTTGCAAACACAATCATTGTCCCCTTCGTACTTCACTACGGTTATGGCATCCCTCTTCCAATTCCACTCATGATGCTGACCGTTGGAGCCGGAGAAGTAATATCCTGCGGAATCCTGGGGCTCTCGCTCTATTCCGTATTAAAAAAATGCAAATTTGGGACGGGACATTTTTCACAATAGAAGCTCCACTGGAGCTTCTATTGCGCGCTATGGTGAAAAATGCCCCGTCCCCAAATACGCCACGTAGGTATTTCCGCTTCCCTTTGTCATTTCTTCCATTTCTTTATATGTTACGACCTTTGTCCCCTTTCCGCCATCCTTATATGCGATTGTTCCGTCTCCGTAGCCTGTAATTACAACTGCATTTTTTGCATCCAGCATGGCGATCACCGGGATATCCTGGTTCACAATATATAGTACCTGTTCTGGTTCACACCCTGTCAGGTCAAGCTCTCGTCCTGGTGATATTTCCTGCATAATATCCATTGGCGCTTTTCCGCTTTTTAGCTGCGAAAGTATCGTCCCGATCTCCTTGTCTTTTCCCTCTATGCTGTACTGCAGGTCTCTGTTCCCGCGCTGCCAGATATACGTCTGCCAGGCGGATACAACGACGCCGCTGCAGGAGTCTGCTGCTTTGATTGCATCGCCTGCTCTGTCGTAGCTGCCCTGGAGTCTTCCGCGGCCATAGACATAACATTTATTCTTCGGCTCTGCACTGGTAAAGTCTACGATCCGGAGATTGCCGCGCACTGTCTGCTTGGGCTTAAGAAGTTTTGGAGACCTGTCTTCCGGCTGCTCATCGAGGACCAGCCTTACCTGTGTCTCTTTTAGCTCTGTAACATAGGTCTCTGCGTATATTCTGCTGTCATCCTTTCCTTCATTGTTCGTAATGTATTCCTCTGATGTGCTGTTATAAGATGCGCCTTCCTTCTCGGCAAGCTCCAGGGTAATCAGGTGTGCATCCAGCACTGCTCCCAGTATATAGATTCCGGGCTGCTCATATTTTTTTATGGTTTCCCCCTTTTCATCCTCTATCACTACCTTATACATGGGGAAAACCGCCTGACCTGCTACTGTTTTTCCGGCGTCCCCGCCTCTGGAGAGGCCATAGATAAAATCATCATTTACAAATCCGAGTGGTACTATGTTCTCGCCTTTTTCGCATTCTACCGTTCTTTCCTTTCCATTTGCAAAATTCTTCACCGTCATCTTCGTTTCTTCTGTCTGGTATGCCGCTATATGTCCGTCCTCAGCGACCACATACTGCGTCTCGGAAAGTCCAGTGACTAATTCAGACATATTCTGCATGCCTGCATTGATCTCATAAAAAGTCCCGTCTGCCAGCACGTACAGCATGTCCTGTTCCACACTATAGTACATCAGCTCGCCAAGTTCCTCTGCAATGCGCTCATAAGACTTGTCACTGGAAATGAACATCTTCTCCTCTACTGCATTTTTTTCGGGCTCATAATAATAGACCACTGCCCCGGCCTCGCCTTCATGCTCTCCCCGGTTCATATAACCATACACGGCGAACGCCGTATTTCCATTTTCCTCCATCCCGAGAAGTCTGATCTCGTGCTGCGAAAGAAGATTCCTGGCATCCGTATTTTCCGCATCAGCAAAGCTGAATACCAAAGAGATTTCGTCCGTATTTTTATTATAATTCCACAGCTCCCCTGCCTGTACAAAAGAAACGATTGTCCCCTCCTTATTCGATATACAGGATACGTCGCCATCCGCGATTCCAAGTATAAGCCCACGGTCATCCATAATGGTCTGGGATGCATCAAACACCTGCTCCATGGTCCGGTCATAATCAAGAAGGTAGTCGTCTCCTCCCTCCCTGATATGCCGTGCACGGAAAAATTCCCTTACATTATAGATGTCGTTCTCATCTTCCTCTCCTTTGCACCGCACCTGATATTCAAACAGAACGGAGGTGTACATACTGCTCATCTCCATAATGCTGATCTGCTCGCTGCCTTCAACCTGCGGCTCAAGATTTCCCCATGACACATGGTCAAAGTCCGAATGTATCGTTACATGCTGGAATGTCGTATTATCACTCTCTTCATTCGGCTCCAGTGCCAGGCCTACTCCCGCGTCTTCTACCTTGCCAAGGGCATTTTCACGGAAGCTGCGGATATATGACAGGCACTCCGAAGTACTCATCTGGGCAGAATCCACAATCCGTGTATACAGATAGACCTCCTTCTCTTCTTTGTCTTCCCGCAGTGTCAGCGCAAGCCTCAGCACCCGCTCCTCACCAAGAAGCTCCATATTATCAAATGTAAGAGACACAGACTCACCCGGCTTCATAAGCTCATTTTCCCAGAGCTTATCCGCGCCGTCCAGTGTATATACCCCATACACAAGGGATACCGCCGCATTATTATGCAGATCCAGGTTCATCTCAAGCCTTCCGTTCTCCACTGGCGTCACTGTTCCGCGTACAGCAGTCATATCCATCTCCTTTGCGTAAGCAGGGAGAGAATTGATTACATTTCCTTTATACGTAAATGAAATCTGCGGGCGCGTTGCTGCCCCCAGATCTGCGGCAATATTATCATTTTCCTTATTGGTCGTATAGCTGAATATAATGACCGCAATCAAAAAAACCGCAGCAAGTATCCCGCCATTCACAAGATAGCGCTTCCACTTGTTCTCCCTTTTTCCTCTCCCCGCTCCTGCTCTCCTTCCCTGCCTTCCTCTTCTTTTCTTAGCCTTCATCAAATATCCCCTTTTTATTTCACTGCTCCTGTATGGAACGTTTCCAAAAGCTTTCCAAGCGTAGGTTCCACATGAAGAAATTCTTCACATGCTTTTATCTTCTCAAGCTGTTTCTTATAAAGTCTCACTTTTCCCGTTCTGACCCCGCGGATCAATATGTTCTTCGGCGTATGTTCCATGTCAATAAACTCCAGAATCTGAACCTGGTATCCCTCATGCTCCAGGTATCTGGCACGCAGGGCATCCGTAACAAGCGCCGCCATACGTTCCTTAATAAGCCCATAGCCGAGCACAGGACTTAGCACCTCATTTTCAATCTGCCCGTTCAGCTCATGCTGACAACAGGGCACAGACAGGATCACCTTCGCATTCCATCCGACCGCACGGTAAAGGGCGTAATCCGTAGCAGTATCACAGGCATGAAGCGTAACCACCATATCCGCTGCCTCTGTTCCAGTATAATCTGCAATATCCCCTTCTAGAAACCGCAGCTTCTCATACCCGTATTTTTCACTCAGCTCATTGCAGCGTCTGATTACCTCACTCTTAAGATCCAGACCAATTACACGGATATCCAGCCCCTTCAGCTCATGCAGATAGTGATACATGGCAAATGTAAGATAAGACTTGCCGCATCCAAAATCCAGAATCGTAAGCTCCCTGTCATCAGGAAGCTCTGGCAGCACATCCTCAATAAACTCCAAAAAACGGTTAATCTGCCGGAATTTATCAAACCTTGCGTGAACCACTCTCCCCTCCGGAGTCATCACGCCAAGATCCAGAAGAAACGGCGCCGGGACGCCCTCCTCCAGTATATACCGCTTCCTCCTGTTATGAGGCTCTAAAGCCTGCTCCTTCCTGACCGCATGCTCCCCCCGCTTCACCGTCACCTTTCCCTTCCTGCTCACTAGAACCGCAAAACGGTACTGCCTCGTCTCAAGCTGCATCTGCCTCATATTCTCCATACAGACAGCAAGCCTCTCCACTGCCTCCGCTGCCGTAAGATTCTCGTGAAAAGCCTGATTATTCCTAAATAATTCGAGCTGAAACATCCGCACGCCCCGCATTAGCACCGGGCGCACCTTAATCTTCGAAGCCTCCTCCCTGTCCCTGGGATTGCTCAGCACAGCAGAGAGAAACTCATCATTCAAATTTTCCTGTAATAATAATCTCAATTCATTCATAGTATTAATATTGTAATCGTTTTTAATGAAGAACGCAAGACGAAGTTGGGGACGGGGTAAAATTAAAAATGCCCCGTCCCAGATTGAAGTGGGGACGGGGCATTTTTAATTTTACCCCGTCCCCAATACTCTCGGAAAGCTTATCATAACCTTAAACAAGTCCCCATCTAGATATAACTGGAATTTCCCGCCCTGCATTTCTGTCAGCGTTTTAGCGATTGAAAGTCCAAGTCCGCTCCCCTCCGTGCTTCTTGATATGTCTCCCCGGATGAATCGTTCTGTCAGTTCATCTGCGGAGATGTTAAGCGGCTGCTCGGATACGTTTTTGAGGCTGAAGCTTACTTCCAGTTCCCGTACTGTGAGGTCTGCATAGATTCTTGTGCCTTCCATTGCGTATTTTGCTGCATTGTTGTAGATATTTTCCAGGATGCGCCAGGTGCGCCGTCCGTCTGCGCGGATCACTGCCCCTTCGCCGGTCAGTGTCAGAATCTCCTGGAGACCTCGTGCCTTAAATTTTTCTTCGAATTCTCCGCTTGTCTGCTGCAGCATCTCTGCAAAATTGAGGTCCATATACTCCAGTGTTATATTTCCGGAGCTGACCTTGGAGGCCTCCACTACATCTTCGGTCAGTGTTTTCAGGCGCTGGGATTTCTGCTCCAGAACCTCGATGTAGCGCTTCAGCTTTGGATCCTCGAATTGTTCCTGCTTGAGCAGTTCCACGTAATTTATGATTGATGTCAGGGGCGTCTTAATATCATGGGAAACATTTGTGATAAGATCTGTCTTCAGCCGTTCATTTTTCATATTCACGGCAAGCGCGGCATCCAGTCCTTCACTGATTCTGTTCAGCAGCTCGGCTGTTTCCCTCTGTTCACCGAACAGCCCGTCAAGGGAGATGGTATACTGTACCTCACCTCCGGCAATATGCTGGATTCCTTGTTTTATCCTGCATCTTCCAACTGCCTTGAAGCACAGCCAGACAAATGCTGCCGCATCCCCGGCAAGTATAACCAGGCCAACCCCAAATCCCATTGTCCCTCCGAATTCAATATAGACAAACAACTGTGCAAGCATAAAAACGCCGAACAGGGCTATGGTCTTAAGGATACTGTTCAGGTTCTGGAACATCAGCTCTACAAAGAGACATCCGCTCCTTAAAATACTATTTTCCCATACTGTCTTCGCCTTTAGCCTCCTGACCAGACTTAAAAATCCAATCAGGAACATGGTACACGTCCATCCTGCAATGAGAGAAAACCAGGCAATTTCCAAGATGGATTCCGTCCCTCCCAGATATGTGGTCTGCTGTATGATTCCGTTCTCTGTCATCTGCGAGACGATGCTCACTGGCAGAACTAGCTCCGCTGCGATGCCCCCGGCAAATGCAAGCGCCGCCCATCCTGCGATAACGACTGCTGCTGCAAGCTCTGTCTTCCAACGGTCAAAGCCGTTCAGATGGAGTTCCTCATCCCCGCAGCTTCTCCCCGCCACTACGGCAAGCCACAGCACACATACAAGAAAGACAAACGCTGCCGCAACAGCCCAGGCAATCGTCTTTTTCACTCCCACGCCCCACTTCTCATACAGGCTGTTCTCTCTGTAGAATTCGTCCTGAACCGGGTAGGAGGTATCCACCGCTGCGGCAAATATAAAGTCCTCTGACACCGGTCCTGTGTATTTAATCACATCCCGCCAGTCTTCAGCCTCAAGATTCATATTCGAATCAAAATCTGCAAGCTTCGGCCGGACAACCGCATAATTTCCAACCTTTTTTATATCCTCCAGGCTCGTCTGGACGCTGGCATAGGCTTCATATTCCTTCTTATTCGTATATACACGCTTATTTCTTATGTCCACATAGATATAACTGAAATTCGTATCGCCTTCCGACAGGCCGTCTCCATAATTCTGGTAAATAGCATACATGTCTCCCAGACCGTCAATGGTTATGTCCAGCATGGTATACATCTCATTCAGCTGTCCATTCCATTCCGGCTCCTCATTGGCAATCTCAAGTATACTCCCCGCGCCCACAGGCTTACACTGCTCCAGGGCATATTTCCCATCATACAGCCAGCAGTCTGAATACAGAAGCTTTCCCTCCTGATCCTGGATTCCCCGGAAGATACCTTCCGGCATTCCGTACCCATACTCCATATCCTGCAAAATATTCTGCTCCGTAAGGCCCGTGTCATCATCTGCGGCTATAAACCGAAGCTCCTCACTCTTAATCAGTTCATAAAAGTCTGAGATCTCATAATACCGGAACGTATCATCTGTTCTCTTGCAGACCACAATCTGCTCCGCAGCACTCTGCTCTGCATGATTATCCTCATACCATGTAAGAAGATCTCCGAGCCGGTAAATAAGCCTTCTTCCCTTATGCTTCACATCGCTGTCTTCAGCCTCCTCACCGGCCTTTTCCTCTGTTTTCACCGCATTACTGTCATCTGTCTCCTCACCGGTCTGCTCCATTGCCTCTGTCTGACCGCCGTCCTTGTTCTCCCCGCTAATATTACTGTTCTCTTCACTGTCCGGAGCATTTACCTGGGTGGGACTTTCATCCTCGTCCAGCATTCCGGTATTGTAGTAAAGCTCCACATCTACCAGCTTATCTGGATCATATTCCCCGTCCGTCTCAAACAGCTTTCCTGCGCTGATCTCTCCCACTGCACGCGCACTGTAGGTACGCATCCGGCTGGCAAAATCACTGCTGTCCTTATACTTCTCTGCCGGATCACCATCGCATACCTCTTCGCGGACAGCAGGAGAAAGTACAATATGCATATAACACACCGCCATTACCACAACCATAATATGCGCCGTAATAACCAGTATCGCCTTTGTAATACCGGCCCTGTACCACTTTTGATTCATATCTGCTCCCTTCAGGTCTCTCAAATCTTTTCCACCTTATACCCGACTCCCCATACCACCTTGAGATATCTCGGATCTTTCGGGTTAATCTCTATCTTCTCACGAATATGCCTGATATGCACCGCCACCGTATTGTCAACTCCAATGGCATCCTCATTCCAGATGCTTTCATAGATCTGGTCAATGGAAAATACCTTCCCCTGATTCTTTACAAGCAGCAGCAGAATATTGTACTCAATAGGGGTAAGCTTCACAAATTCCCCGTCTACCGTAACCTCCTTGAGATCATCATCAATCATCAGCCCGCCCACAGTATACACAGACTTTTTTTCAGCATCCACCGTACTTCCAAGCTGTGTATATCTGCGAAGCTGGGACTTCACCCGCGCCACCAGCTCCAACGGGTTAAAAGGCTTCGTTACATAATCATCCGCACCGACATTGAGCCCAAGGATCTTGTCCGCATCCTCTGACTTTGCTGACAGAATAATAATCGGCATATTATTCTCCTCCCGGATCTTAAGCGTCGCACGAATCCCGTCAAGTTTAGGCATCATCACATCAATCACAAGAAGATCCACTCCGCCTGCCTTAAGCACCTTAAGTGCCTCTTCCCCATCGTACGCCTTAAGGACCTCGTAACCCTCCTGTGTCAGATATATCTCAATCGCTTCAACAATTTCCTTATCATCATCACATACTAATACCTTTGCCATTTCAATCACCTCCCTTATACTATACAAGAATATCAAAAAATTTTTAAGTCCCCTTGCTGATTTTCTTAATATTTCCTTAACAGTTAGTTACTGTTCACTTCGCGACCAATAACATTCGCAAATCCATCTAAAATTCGCTCCGGAATGGAATTTGCTCACTCCTGAATCACTTTCTTGCGATCTGTGCAGTAAATGCACAGACCTGTGTGAACAGTAACAACAGTTATACTCGCTGCAGATTCATGCGCAGTATAATTGGAACTGCCCGGCGTATTGTGCCGTACAATGTCGAATAAAGCCTGTTTGTGTCTAAATTTATTCTTTTCTGCATATTTAGACTATAATGTACTTATGGTCTATTCTTCTCTTTATTTTACAGAAGTGAATAGGAGAAAACACACATGTATGATTTAAAGATTGAATCCCTTATCCGTTCTCTTGGAATAGGGGCAACATACCGTGGCTATCAATATTTAAACTATGGGATCAGACTTTGCATGAACAATGAAGATTATCTTCTGGCAATAAGCAAATTGCTCTATCCTCAGATTGCCAAGGAATTTCATGCAACAAGCAGTAGTGTCGAGCGGAATATTCGTACTGTTGTCAGCGTATGCTGGAACCGTGGCAACCGGGGCTTTTTACAGAAGATCGCTCTTCATCCTCTCCATGATAAACCAACCTCTGGTGAGTTTTTTGATATTCTGGTAGGCCACCTGAGCAGAAAAGAAAACGAAATCTCCCGGAGTTGATAACCTTTATTCAGAATTTGGGGATCCCTTGTCTCAAATGAGACAGGGGTCCTTTTTACATATTCAGGTAACTGCTGAGTCGTTACACATTAAGTTCTTTTTAAGAATTTTTCGATTTGTTTAAGATTATAAACACATTTTGGACATATTTATCTCTTATACTTTAGTTAGATAGTTGATCAGGACATCAACTATCTCCCCCTCATAAAGTAAAGCATCAGCAGTGCTGATGCCGCACTTTAAAACTCTCATTCCTTTAGATAACTATAACAACGACGAAGACCCGTTAGCCGTAAGGTTAACGGGTCTTCGCTGTTCTATGGTTATAACCAGGTATTAGTATAAGGCATACCAGTACCTTATCACCGCTTTGCCCCATGCGCTCTTTTGGCAGTACAGAATACGGGACAGCTTCTCTTTAAAGCAGTTCAGTGCGTGTGTCTCATAAGGGAGAAGTTCCTTTTTGCCAAACCTCACCTTCTGAAGCAGGGTCACAGCCCTCTCATACTCTCCCCGACTGATTCCTCTAAACCTTTTCTCGACCTCCCCGGAAAGCTCCATCGGGTGATTATAGTTCCCCGACACCCTGCCTATCAAAAGCATCCTCTCCAAATCCCCCGCATAGAGCTCCGCCGGCTGTACCAGGCCTCCTGCCCTCCGCCTGCGAAGCACAAGCCGGACAGCCCTCTGAAACTCCAGCGCAAGATACAGGGCAAAACTGATATACATACAAAGCAGAATAGCTGAGAGAACCCCGCGAAAAGTAAGTGTCGTTCTCTCACGCTTTTCCTCCTTTTCCTCTTCCCCTCCGGCGCCCCCTTCAAGCTCCAGTCCTTTCTCTGTCTGGTCGGAATTCACCTGATAAGCAGGAGCGCCCTCAACCACCTGATCCGTATAAAGCTCTGTATACATGCCTGGAACTACCTCCACAGGCATCCATCCTGCACCTGGAAAATAGACCTCTGCCCATGCATGCGCATTTTGATTCGTAAGAACAGCCGCCGTCTGATTCCCCTCTGAAAGAATACGCGCCTCATCCTCCGAGAGATGATATCCTTCCACATACCTTGCAGCATACCCTGCCGTCCGGTATGCCATTACTGCAGCAGAAGCATAATGCACCGCATTTCCTCTCCTTTGCCCCGTAAGGAAGTACTCCACAAAGTCCTGTCCCTCTGGCACGCCCTGCGGCTTCCTGGCATACCGGGTCTCTTGTCTGAGAACTCTTCTGATCTGTGCAGTTACGCCGCGAAAATCCATTTCCCCGGCTTCTTCAAAAAACATCTCTTCTATTTCTTCCTTCAGCTCCTTATCCACCTCTGTATAATATTCCTGGACAAATGAAGAATACACCGCTTCTGCCCCAAGATAATCCTTCTCTTCTTTTCCTGAAGGGCTCTGTATCCAGGGAGCGAGAACCGCTTCATCTGCTGAGGGCGCCTCATCCACAGAATCAAACCTGTATTCCTTTGCACCAAAAAATCTGCCGCTTCGCACCTGCCAGTCTTTTTTTACCTTTGCGCCTGCCCCCGCAAAGTCTTCTGCTGAAGAGGGCAGATATATATATTTCCGGTAAGCCCCCACATTTTTTATCTGCACCTGTACACGCCCCGGGTAGGAGTCCTCTGACGCACCGGTCAGGCGGTCATACCCTGCAAACTGTGTTACAGCCGAAAAATTCTTCGTCTCCAGCCACTCCAGAAGTCCCTCGTATTCCCCCTGGTATGCCTCCGGCCCCAATTCCTTCCACATTCTGCCGTCATAAGTTCCTCCGACAAATCCTTTCAGATACAGCTCCTGAGGTTTTTCCGTTTCTAAGATCAGCGTCTCCCTTTCCCCCTGAAGAAGCCCTCCGGCCTTCCCAGTGTCTCCCTTCGGAAGGGTGTCCTCACCATATCGGAAGCTTTCATACCAGACAACTGCCCGCTCCCTCAGACCAGCAATCTGGCTTAACCCTTCATATCCTCCTGCTGCGAAAAACAGCACTAAAAATACCGCTCCCACAAACAGGGCGCACAGTCTCCCCCAAAGCCCTCTCCGCCTATAGGGCGCTGCCGAAAAAGCAAGAGACCCGAAGCACCCGGACAGCAGGAACAGCACGGAAAGCCACATACCAGACCGTCCAAGGATAAATCCTGCCAGCAGAGATATCATAATAAGAAGCAAAAGACTTCCTATATATCGTTTCTTTACCAGCACCAGCACAAATGCACCAAGCAGAACAGACAGCAGACACCAGAAAATAAGCGCCCCTGCCGCCGCCCTGCCATCAACCGAAAACTGCTTAAACTCCGTCGAAAAACGCAGATTCCACAGGATCATAAACCGGTTTATGGTATCCAGAAAGCCCTGGGCTATGTATAGAATAAATCCCAGAAAGCACATAATGCCTGCCCCATAGATTCCGCCCCTTACAATCCCCGAAACCCTCGGAAACATCGCGGATATCTGCAAAATAAGAATCGTAATCACACCTGCCGCAGCCGCTGCGGCCAGGCAGAAAGGTGCGTACATCATATCCCGGAATGCACACAGAATCCCGGACAGCAGAAAAAGTGCCGGAATCGTCTCTGGCACACGTATATCTCTATTCTGTTCATTTGCCCTTCCTTCCGTCATCAAAAAGCAGACATCCTGTTTCAAATTCTTCACCTTACTATCCTTATATTGTAATACTATGCACAGTGTCCCCAAAGGTATCAGCATCAACCGAAATCAATGTATATCCGGCAGAAGGCGAATCATTCATTCCCCTTCCCTGCGCTATCTGAATCACCGTAAGGCCTGCCTCACGCGAAAGCTGTCTGGCAGTCTCCTCCTCATAATGGGGAGTAATATAAATAATCTTCGTGTAGTCGTTCCCCGCATTCCCCCTCAGGAAGCTATATATCATATCAGCGCCGCTCTCCTTCTCTGCGGCAGGCATGCATAAAAGATTCAGCAGCATCTGCTCACAGGTATCTGACGAATATACAGGAACTACCTGAAAATCCCTGTGGAAAACACGCCCCACATGATGCTCCAGATTAAGCTCCAGAAGGCTCTTACTGATTGCAGCCGTAAGCGCCAGTACCGCATTATTATATGTACCTGGAATCCTGGTGTCCCCGGCTCTTTTTATCATCTCATAGAGAATCAGTGTATTATAATTTGAAGGATTTCCAAATTCCCTCACAATTAGCTTATCCATCTTGCCGGATAATTTCCAGTGAATGCTGTTCATCGAATCCCCTGGAATATAATCCCTGAGCCCGGACACCTCACTTACATCCTGCCCCCTCTTCTGCTGATCGTAAAGATCTCCGAAGTTCTTCGTCTCCGGCCGCTGTAAAAGCTCAATACTCAGGCGGATTTCCGGGGGATAGACCAGTGTTTCCGTCTCTGCCTGAACCTGACGCCTAAACCTAGACAGCCCCAGCAGATCCCGGCACTCCATAACCGGAACACGGATCTTCACATTTCCGCAGTCCTCGGCATGAAGAGAGTATACAAAGGTCATCTTCTTCTCCTCATCCGGAAGGAGGCAGACCGTCACGCTCCTTTGTTCACCATATAATATATTTTCAAATACAGCATGAATCCATACTGCTCCTAAAGGAAGCCGGCTCTTTCTGCATACCTCAAAGTATACGCTTACCTCCTGCCCCATCCGGCAGATTTCCTGTACGCGGCAGCTTATGCCAATTCCCCGCATAGCTGCCGCCTGAAGAGCCACGCTAAAAAATGGCACGAAAACCAGCATGCACAAAAGCACAAGAGCCTCTCCCCTGTCCGCTGCAATATAAGCAGACAGGGCGCTCACAACCAATACTGCATATAATATCCGATGTTTCCACATAGTTTCATCACTTTCTACCGCCTTGCCAGCGAGGGCGCTTTTATTTTCACCAGAATATCACTTAGCACATCCTGTGCAGTTACCCCCTCAATCTTTGCCTGCGGCTTCATGACAAGACGATGGGCACAGACATCCACAAACACCGCGCGCACATCCTCCGGGATTACAAAATCTCTCTCCCTGAGAATCGCCCTGGCACGCACAAGCTGGGCAAGAGCGTTGATCCCTCTCGGACTCACCCCCAGCTCTACCAGCGGCACCCGTCTCGTCTCTGCACACAGATCCGTAATATAATAGAGAATATCTTCTGTAATTTTTACAGAATAGAGATACCCCTGGATTTCCTTCACATCATCCCTCGTCATCATTGGCCGTACATGGTCGATATCGCTGATTCCCTTGCGGCTTTTGAGAATTGCAACCTGGCTATCTCGCCCCGGATAGCCGATGCTTAAACGGACCATGAAGCGGTCGAGCTGAGAATCCGGAAGCGCCTGTGTCCCTGCCGAGCCATAATGATTCTGTGTAGCAATACAGATAAACGGCTTCGGCAGGATATGTGTAACTCCGTCCACTGTCACACTGCCTTCCTCCATAACCTCCAGAAGCGCCGCCTGCGTCTTCGGGGATGTCCGGTTAATCTCGTCGCCCAGAAGCAGATGGCAGTCCGCTGCACCCGGCTTATATTCGAATTCGCCTGTGCTTTTATTATAAATACTGAATCCGGTAATATCGGAAGGCATCGTGTCAGGCGTGAACTGTACCCGCTTATACGTAAGTCCCAGCGCCCTGGAAAATCCAAGCGCCAGCGTCGTCTTTCCAACCCCAGGTGCATCCTCCAGCAAAATATGCCCGCCGGCATAGATGCACATCAGAACCTTTTCTATAATCTCATCCTTACCGATAAAAACCTTCCTGATCTCCTGCATAATCTGCTCTGACTGTTCTATAATCATTCCTCGTCCATCCCCGTTTCTTCTATTTTACATTGACCTTTTGGCGTTTGTATCATTTTATTGCGTTCCTTCGCACCGTCTGAGACAGAATCCACAAGCTCATACGCCCTGCTGTCTCCGAACATCTCTGTAAATACTGCAAGGTACGCCTTGTAGATGCTGTCGCCGTTGCTCTCGCTGTCCGGCACTCTGATGTCAAAATACTCCGGCAGCGTATCCAGTGTAATTCTACCGATCTCCGGCGTCTGTACAGACTGGAAAAGGAACCGTTCCACACTAGCCAGGCCATCAAAAGCTCCTGCCCCGGTCCTTCTGACCGTTGCCGGAAGATTTACCTCTGTCACACTGGCGCATCCTCTGAAAGCATTCTCTCCAATCTCCTCAAGCCCTGTGTATCTTCCCAGATTCCAGGAAGCATTCGTAGTCAGCGATATGCAGCCTTCATATGCACTCTCTCCGATTCTCTTAAGGCCAGATAGTGCGCCGGCAACGCCGCCCGTCCTTGTAAGCTTCGGACAATCCCTGAAGCAGTCCTTTGGGTATTCCTCCAGCACACAGTAGAAGCTGACTGTTAAAAGATTGCTGCACCCAGCAAAGCAGCCCTCTCCTATAGAAGTCACCTTTGCTGGAACTGACGGATTGGACAGGGAATCGCATTCAGAAAATGCATATGCTCCGACAGACTTTATATTTGCCATTGCGCTGGTAATAAACAGGGTCAAACTCCTGCAGCCCATAAACGCCCGGTCCTCAATCACCTCCAGGCTATCCCTAGCCGTCGCTGTGGTGGGAATCGCCTCCAGATTCGTACAGTCCGCAAAGCACTCCTCGCCAAGAACCGGCAGGGCCGCCCTCAGCGAAACCGAGCTTCTGCCTGCAAGCCCTGTACAGCCCTTAAAGGCTCTTGTTCCGATTCTGTCTATCATTCCTCCCTGTCCGCTTCCTATGCTGAGCCGTTCCATTGAGGTACAGTCCATAAATGTCTCTGCTCCCCACTCTGGAATATCGCCTAAAAGCTCCACACTCCTAAGCGCACCACAGCCTTTAAAGCATCTGTCGCCCAGGCTGATACGACTGTCCTGGGGCAGTACAAGCTCCGTAAGACCGCTGCAGTTCATAAACGCCTCCGTCTCAATCCGCACAGTGTCTACAGGAACCGTATAGCTTCCTTCAAATGCATCCGACGCCTCCTTTAAGACTCTTCCCTCATCGGTAACCTCAAAGGTGATCCCCCGGATAATCTCCTTCTTTTGATCAATCATGCCAAGAATCCTCTTTACCGTTCCTTCTCCATACAGAACATCCAGTATGCCTGTGTAAGCATCTTCATAATCTTTAAGGCTCCCCTCATTTACCCATATATGGATAAATGGGGACAGCGTATCACCAAATACTCTCGTGCCAAGCTCTGTTACCTTCAGAGAATTCAGCGTCACGATAGACAGATTCCCACAGTTCTCAAAGCAGTAATCCGGAATTCTCTCCAGATTTTCCGAAAGCCGCACTGTAGTCAGAAAATCACATCCTTCAAAGGTTCTCTCTCCCATCTGTTTTAATGACGGGAAATCACTCAAATCCAGGCTTTCCAGGGAAGAGCACTGGCCAAATGCCTGCACGCCGATCACCTGCAGTGTTTTTTTCTGCTGTTCACTGAATTCCAGTTTTACAAGCCCGCGGCATCCATAGAAGCAGTAGCGGCTGATTCCCGTAAGCCTCCCATTAAGGGTCGCCTGTGTAAGAGAGCCGCATTCTCCAAAGCACTCCTCTCCCATAGATGCAAGCTTTTCGGAAAGGACAATCCTCCTGAGCCGCTGGCAGCTGAAAAACGCCTGCACTCCCAGTTTTTCAAGCTCTGGCATCTCCGGTACAGAAGACATCAGACTACAGTAAGCAAAGGCACGGTCACCGATTGAAGTAACCCCTTTCCAGCCCAGTGAGAGGGAATCTGCCATAAGGCTCTGGCAGTCAAAGAACATCTCCTCTGCAATCTCTGTGATCCCTTCCGCCTGGACGGTCTCCAGGGATGTACAGCCATGGCACAGTCCCTTTCCGGCAGTCTTAAGCTGCCCTGGCAGATACAGCTCCACCAGGTTCGTACAAGAACGAAATGCCTCTTCCCCGATCCTTTTCAGATTCACTGCTCCATCAAGGCGGACTTCCCCAATCGTCTTACAGCCTTCAAAGCATCTGTCTCCGATGTCAGTAAGAGAGGCCTGATCTGGTATCACAATATTTCTTAATCCTTCGCAAGACTTAAATGCCTCATCCTCCAGGGTTTTCGTGTTCTTATACAATGTCATATCCCCGGAATAATCCGATGGCACGTCAATCAGAGTATATCCCCCCGCTGCCAGTTTCCCGTATAAGGCACTGCCATCGTACAGGAATCCTTCAAACCGGCTGTCTTTTTCGTACAGCCTGACGTCTCCTGCTGCCCCGGTAAATGCATTTTTATCAAGAAGACCCGCCCGGTCTGACGCCACAGTCTGAAGGCTTTCGCATCCCTGAAAGGCGTTTTTCTCTACACGCTTAAGTGAGGCCGGAAGATACAGAATCTCCAGTGACCCGCACAGAGAAAATGCATCTGCGTCAATCTCGGCTGTTCCTTCTTTCACTCCAAACGCCCGCTGATCCTGCCCATATACCTTCAGCAGACGATAATAGTCTCCTCCGTCCCCGGATAGTTTCTGATATTTTGCATTATTCTCATAGAAAATACTTCCGTCAATTTTCTTTAACAGACGTTCTGCCGTCCCTGAACCATAAACCGGATCCAGGAAATCAGACCATTCCTCAAGATAAGCATGGTAGCGTTCCTCCGGAACATATATGGCAAGCTCCAAAACTCCTTCCTCTGGCGCTCCGAACAGTCTGGAAGACACCTGAATCATATCCGAAGACAGATAGAGATCTGTCACATTCTCTGGAAGTACCAGGCTTCCTGCCCGAAGCTCTGTTACCGTATCCGGCAGTTCAATCTCCCTAAGTCCGTCTGACATCACAAAGGCTCCGCAGTCAATCGCGGTAATTCCATCCGGAACCCGGTAAAGTCCGTACACATCCGCCGGAATCCCTGCCAATGTGTATTCTTCACCCCTGGGGGTCAGGATAGAACGGCTGTCATCATACACATAAATTCCCACTTTCCCGGGAATCTCCTGTCCTTCCTCATCCATGGTGCCAAACAGGATATCCCGGCTCCTAAATGCAAACATTCCATTTTTAAGCAGTCTGTCATAATCAGAATCTGCAAACAGAATCTTTCCGCTGTACCCTGTCTCCGCTGACACCCTTGGCATGAACGTCCCCTCCATACGGATCACGTCAGCATGAAAACCCTCAAAACAGCCTCTTCTGAGTTCTGTCACCGTATCTGGTATCGTAAGTTCTCGGATTCTGCTATTTTTAAAAGCGCCCTTTTCGATTGCCGTCACAGTATCTGGTATCGTAAGCTTCTTCTTTCCCGCAGGTACGCTAAGAAGCGTGTGCCCGTCACCGCTATACAGCGCTCCGTCCGTCACCCGCCAGTGGCTGTGCCCTGACACCCGGTACTCTTCAAGCCCTGGCAGACACTCTGAGACACTGGCAAAGTCAACCTCACAGACACTTTCCGGAATCACAAGAGAAGTAATAGAGCCTTCTCCCTGTCGCCCCTTTAATGCAACCTCCGTCACACCCATAGGCACAGACAGCGTCTGACCCTTTCCTGTATATTGCTCCAGAACCTGGCTGCCTCTGAACCTTTGCAGATTTCTTTCATTCTGAACGGCGCGTCTGATCTTATAGCCCTCCGGGACATCGCATACTACATCCATGACACTTCTCATACTGCCGGCTCCCCAGTTGTAGACCGGATAATAAGTATAGGGCCCATTCTCTTCCAGATTCTTATTTATATAGTATTTAAATCCACAGAGCATTCTGGTAAGATACCCGTCCTCTTCCTCAAGAAATAATACATTCTGATATAATGTTTCTGCGAGAAAATTTTCACGGGTCCCCTCATCTCCAAGATATGCAATCAGCCGGCTGTGCAGATCTGTCAGATCCACGATCCCTCCGCTGACAGGATGGAAATCCATATGGGACAGCTCATTAATCTCCGACTCGTCACCGTCTAACGGCCCCGGAAACTGGGTGGCATAGATCTCTCCCTCCCGCTCGCTGTGGTAACGGATGGTCAGACCGCTGGAGATCACCTCATACGGGGCCCTTGCCGTCATCCCAAGATAGCTGAAAACAGCTGTATGTGTTCCTACAAGCTTTGTGGACAGCTTCACACTGTATCCATTCTTCCCCCCATAGGGCAGTGCAATCGTCTGCTTCGTCTGATCCTTCCGTCGAAAGGTCGCAAGAACCTGTGCATCCTTTTCTTCGAAAATATCTCCCCGGCAGTAATCCCTGGTAATTGATGCAGTCAGTTTCACAAGGATGCCGTTTTCTGTCTCAATCGGATCACGGGGTTTCAGCTGCTCATCCTCCCAGGTTTCCGGGTCAGGGTTATCCGGCTTCTCCGGGTCATCTGGCTTTTCCGGGTCATCCGGTTTCTCCGGGTCATCCGGCCTTTCCGGATCATCCGGCTTCCCTGGATTGCTGCCAGAGTCCCCTGGCTTTCCCCCATGATTTCCTTGTCCGCTGCCGTTTCCCTCGTCTTTGCTGCCTCCGGTACTTCCGCTGTTTCCTCCGCCCGGCCTGGTTCCGACTCCCCCCGGTCCTTCCTTATCTGAAACTTCGAATGCATTAGGATTCTTTTCTCCAGGATTTCTTTTCTGTTTCTTCTCATCAGCCATCCCGAGGCCGTCAGGATCCTGAGGATCCCGGGCCTTTTCCTCAGCCACCTTCAGCGCCCTCTGCGTATCCTCATCCGCGCTGTCCTGTCCATCCTCGCTTTCATCTGCGAGATCAGACTTCTCTCCGTCCCCTGCCGTTGAATCATACTCACCACTGTTGTCATACTGATTCTCAAAACGGCCAAAGTTCTCTGGATCAAATATCTTTTGTAATCCTGATGCATTTACCAGGACAATAACGCCTGCCCCGACTACGAGGATTCCAGTCAGGACTGCAGTCAGCTTATTCTTTTTTATCTGCTTCCATTTCTTCCTCTCTTTCATGCTTCGGATTCCCTTCTCATATCTACTTAAGGAGAGCCTCTCCCATCATCCGGCGTACCTCTCTGTAATCAACCGGCTTTGATATATGTCCGTCCATTCCCACTTCCATGGAATGCCTCTTATCCTCTACAAATGCATTTGCAGACATAGCAAATATCGGAATGTCCGCATCCGCTCTTCCCAGCTTCCTGATTGCAGCCGCAGCTTCCCATCCCGTCATATTCGGCATCTGAATATCCATAAGGATTGCATCATATCCATTTTCCGGGCTCTCTTCAAACATACGTACTGCCTCTATGCCGTCGCAGGCACGTTCAAGAACAGCCCCCTCCATCTCCATAATCTCCATTGCAATCTCTGCATTTACATCATTATCCTCTGCAAGCAGAATATGAAGGCCGTCCAGCGTAAATTCCTCGATTGCCTTCTTTCTTGCCGCATCGTCCATCTCTTCGCCTGCACCCTTCCAGGTCTCTGGCACCTCCTGCTCCCCCTCTGCGATCGGAAGTGCTATATAGACGACAAATTCTGTACCTTTTCCTTCCTCGCTCTCTACAATAATCTCGCCGTTCATCAGCCTGACAATATTATCTGCAATCGCCATGCCAAGACCGCTGCCGCCGTAATGATGGGCAGTGGACGCATCCTCCTGCTCAAACGGCCGGAAGATTTTACTTATAAAGTCTGACTTGATTCCCTTTCCGGTATCCCTTACCCGGATCATAAGATGAATCTTCCCCTCAATCTTATGCATCTGCCGGAAGGTAACGATAACCGAGCCTCCGGGCGGAGTAAACTTCACGGCATTGGAGATAAAGTTAATAATGACTTGTGTAAGCCGCAGCTCATCGCCTACAACACGGCATACATCAAAATCCTGCATCCTGACGTCCCACTTAAGATTCTTAGCCTCAGTGGTGCTTCGGAACATAGAATCCAGCTTCTCCGCTACTGCGAACAGATCAAACGGAACCTCCTCCAGTTCCATTTTCCCACTTTCAATCCTGGACATATCCAGAATATCATTAATCAATGTAAGCAGGAACTGGGACAGGCTCTCTGCCCTGTCCAGATAATACCCTGTCTGCTTCGGATCCATAACATGTGCCTTTGCAAGACTCAGCATCCCGAGAATCCCATTCATCGGAGTACGTATCTCATGTGACATCTTTGACAGAAAATCAGTCTTTGCCTGACTCTCCTGGCGTGCCTGCCCGAGCTCCCTCTTAAGCCCGTCCCGTATCTTATACTCCTGGGTATTATCACAGAACACAACCAGATAGCAGGCAGTACTCTCATCAAACCGGACAGATACCGACCCATGGCTCACCTGTTCGCTGCCGGAAGCACGATAATCAACCTCCAGCCTGAGCTCCCCACTGCAGTCCCACTCTTTCAGCTCCCTAATAACTCTCCGGGCTGTCTTCGGGCTGACCATAAGCTTCAGCGCCTCAATATCCGAATATAAACGCTCCCGGTCAATCCCTGTCATCCCTTCAAAATTCGGACTGACATATAAGATATGAAGATCGCTCTGCCTGACCAGCAGAAAAAAGTCCCGTCTGTTTGCAGAAAAAGCATTATAAAACTGCCTCTCCCCGGAAACAGAGGCCTCAAGTCTCTTCGCCCGCACTCTCTCCCGAAGATAAAGCCCCAGACAGAACACAGAAAAAACCAATGCCGCCAGCAGAATAAGCAACGGCATCATATGATAA
Organism: uncultured Dorea sp.; assembly: GCA_948602995.1. Taxonomy (GTDB): domain Bacteria; phylum Bacillota; class Clostridia; order Lachnospirales; family Lachnospiraceae; genus CAPEBR01. The sequence goes on along the minus strand of CAPEBR010000012.1, from coordinate 36,737 downwards.
TTAAAATAATCTAAAACCATCCTCATCCCCCGCAATGGGGACGGGGTATTTTTCATTTTACCCCGTCCCCAAACCGCTTTCTCATCCATCGGTAAAGATCAGAGTAAACCTGCTGCCGGTCCGTTTCATTGAGTATCTCATGGCGGTCCCCTTTATACAGTCTGATCTTCACATCCTGCATACCTGCTGAACGATACTTTCCATAAACATACCGGACACTTCTTCCAAAATCCCCTACCGGGTCGTCCGTCCCAGCTGCGAAGAGTACTGGAAGCTTCTTCGGTATCCTCTGCATGCTTTCCTTCTTTGCAAGCACCTTCATCCCCTTGAACATCTGATAATATCCATTCACGGTAAACTGAAAGGTACATAGGGGATCAGCCGCATATCTCTCGCAGTTTTCCACATTTGCCGATAGCCACGTTGCCCCTGACGGGTCGTTTTTAAAACTCCTGTTATACCCGCCAAAACTTAAGTTATTAATAAAGCTGCTACGGTATCTCCACCCCTTCATAAGCGCTGCCCCACGGCATATCACAAGGCCAAGGTTCAGCTCCAGTGCACCATGATGCCCGGTTCCCATTATAATCGCTCCTGCAAGGCCATCTCCATACATGGTCAGATACTGGCGCACAAGAAAGGAGCCCATACTGTGTCCCAGGATAAAATATGGCGCCTCTGGGTATTTTCTCATAGTAATTCCCCGAAGCTTATGGATATCGCCAATCACATACTGATTCCCCTTCTTCTCATGGAAATATCCATAATCGTCCTTTCCCTGAACGGATTCCCCATGTCCCAGATGGTCATGTCCAGTCACATAGATCCCGTGTCCGTTCAAAAAGCACGCAAATTCGTCATAGCGGTTAATGTATTCTGTCATCCCGTGGCAGATCTGAAGTACTGCCTTTACTTCCCCTTCCGGGATCCATTCGACCGCATGGATCCCTGTCACTCCGTCCCTGGACGGATAACGAAATTCCCTCTTCACTGTCTGACGCCTCCCTTCCTGATTTTCCTCTTCTGCTGCCTGCCAGGCGGAATCCGACCGGCACTCGCTCTATTCTGCAGAACTGCTACTCTGCAAAACTGCCATTCTGCAGAGTTATCGTTCTGCCAGCGGCACATAAGCTCTGTGTTCTGCCAGCGGCTTATACGCCGGACGGATAATCTTATCTACATTCTTAAGCTCCTCCAGCCTGTGGGCGCTCCATCCCACAATACGTGCCGCTGCAAAGATCGGCGTATACAGCGCCGGCGGAAGATCCAGCATGCTGTAGACCAGTCCGCTATAAAAGTCTACATTTGCATTTACACCTTTATAAATCTTCCTCTTCTCGGCAATCACCTTGGGAGCCATCTTCTCCACCAGCTCATACAGGGCATATTCCTTCTCGCAGCCCTTCTCCCGCGCCAGCTGCCTCACAAACTTCTTGAAAATATCTGCCCTCGGGTCAGATATCGAATAGATCGCATGCCCCATTCCATAGATCAGCCCTTTCTGATCAAATGCCTTCTTCTCCAGCAGATCCACCAGATACTGGCGTACAGCGTCCTGATCCTCCCAGTCATGAAGCTGCTGCTTCATATCTTCAAACATCTGTGTAACCTTAATATTTGCACCGCCGTGCTTCGGTCCCTTAAGAGAAGCCATTGCAGCCGCAATTGTAGAATATGTATCAGTACCTGATGATGTGACGACATGTGTAGTAAATGTAGAGTTATTACCACCGCCATGGTCCATATGAAGCACAAGCGCCATATCCAGGATCTTCGCCTCAAGCTTGGAATACTTCCTATTCTCTCTCAGCATCATCAGTATATTCTCCGCTGTGGAAAGCTCCGGAGACGGTGCGTAAATGAATAAGTCATCTCCCCTGCGGTAATTATATGCATGATACCCGTAAACCATCAGCATCGGAAACTGGCTGATCAAGTTCAGGCACTGCCTGAGCACATTCGGAATCGTTGTATCATCCGCCTTCTCATCGTAGGAATACAGATTCAGAATGGAGCGCGACAGGCTGTTCATCATATCCCTGCTCGGAGCCTTCATGATAACGTCCCTGACAAAATTCGGCGGAAGCGTACGCCTCTCTACAAGTGTATCATGAAAAACCTTAAGTTCCTTCTTATCCGGCAGCTCTCCAAACAGCAGAAGATATGCGATCTCCTCAAATCCAAATGTCTTCTCCTTAAGGAAGCCCTTCACAAGATCCTTGATATTATAGCCGCGGTAATACAGATTACCCGCACAGGGTACTTCCTTCCCTCCCACAATCTTCTTTGCACTTACATCAGATATGTTCGTCAGGCCGGCAAGCACACCCTTTCCATTTAAATCGCGCAAGCCCCTCTTTACCTCATACTTTGTATATAGTTCCTTGTCAATGGCATTCTTTTCCTCACACAGATCTGCAAAATGCTGGATCTCCGGTGTAATCTCAAACAATGCACTTTCTACACTCTTTTGCATATTGTATCATCCTTTCCTGCTGTCTGGTCTGCGGGTTGCTATGTCATTGCTCAGCACGGCAAATTCCTGTAGCGTCAGAGCCTCTCCCCGTACGCCTGCTCCCTTTCCGAGCTGTTCAACTACATCAATTATAACCTCCTTTGGAAGCTTTAGTCTGTCCGAATTATTGAGCCCATTCACCAGGGTTTTCCGCCTCTGGTTAAAGGACGCCCTGATAATATCAAACATCAGCCTCTCATCCTGCACATGGACCGGTGGCGTATCATGTCTTGTAAGGCGAATAACTGCGGAGCCCACTTTCGGGCGCGGCATAAAGCAGTTCGGCGGGACATTCGCCACTATGTACGGTTTTGCATAATACTGCACTGCCAGCGACAGCGCGCCATAGTCCTTGCTTCCCGGTCCTGTCTGCATGCGGTCTGCGACCTCCTTCTGCACCATAACCGTAATGCTCTCCACTGGAACATGATTCTCAAATATCCCCATAATAATCGGCGTCGTTATATAATAAGGAAGATTCGCCACCACCTTAACCGGGCGGCCGCCGTTCTCCCTCTCTGCAAGCTTCGTAATATCAAGCTTTAGCACATCTTCATTTATCACGCTTACATTGTCATATCCGTTTAATGTCTCCGATAAGATGGGCATCAGATTCCTGTCTATCTCCACCGCCACTACCTGCCGCGCCGCTTCTGCAAGGTACTGGGTCATGGTCCCAATGCCAGGACCAATCTCTAGAACCATGTCCTCCTTCGATATCTCTGCTGCGCGTATAATCTTATCCAAAACGTGGGTGTCAATCAAGAAATTCTGCCCGAATTTTTTCTGAAATGTAAACTGATACTTCTGTAAGATCTCTATCGTCTTCTGGGGATTTCCCAGTGTCGGCTTACTCATATCATACTCCCTGGATTAAAAAATAAAAGGCAACCGTCTAATACTCCATCCCCGGAGCCTGAACAGGTTACTTCACGGACCAGCCGTCCTCTCATAGTAACGCATCCAACCTAAACAGTTACCTTATTATACACTAAAATTTAAAAAAATGAAATAAAGATTATATGAAATATCATTTTCTTACGGACTTTGCAGTAAATGCAAAGTCCTGTGTGAACAGTAACAAAGGTAAGGTTACAGGCGGTACACCTCTCTGGCATTTAGCTCCGTCTGCTCTATTACCTCTTCGCACGAAATCCCCTTAAGCCTTGCAATCTCCTCAGCCACATATCTGATATAGCCTGACTGATTCCTCTTCCCCCGGTACGGCTCCGGGGCAAGATACGGGCAATCCGTCTCCAGTACAATCCTCGAAAGCGGTATCTCCCTGGCCACCTGTTTCAGCTTCTTCCCATTCTTAAACGTAACCACACCGCCAATCCCAATATAAAAACCAAGCTTCACGTACTCCGCCGCCAGCTCCCGGGAGCCCGAAAAGCAGTGAATAATCCCCGGAATTCCTTCCGCGTGTTCCTTCATAATCCGGAACGTATCCTCCGCAGCATCCCGGCTGTGAATATTTACCGGAAGCCCCGTCCTCCGGGCCAGGTCAAGCTGCCTGATAAACCACTCCTTCTGCAGATCATGAGATTCCGTATCCCAGTAATAATCCAGGCCAATCTCACCCACCGCAACCACCTTCTCCTCATAGCACCAGCCCTCAAGCTGCGAGAACGTCTCCTCATTCAGAAAACCCACCTCATCCGGGTGAACCCCCACTGCTGCATACACAAACGGAAACTCCCCCGCCAGTTCCATCGCCCTCCTGCAGCCATTCAGAGAAGCCCCAACATTCACAATCGTCCCCACGCCGGCATCCGGCATCCGATTCAGAAGTTCAGCACGGTCTGCATCAAACTGCTTGTCATCATAATGCGCATGCGTATCAAAAATCATAAAACCTCCTAATTGGGGGACGGGGCATTTTTTAAAATGCCCCGTCCCAGATTGAAAACAGGGTGTCCCCATCTGTCTACAGCATAACTTTCCTTAGCTGCTCTGCGCTCTTCTGGGACAGCAGCCCCGGTGCGATGTCAAACACACTCCTGGCGCCGCTTTCGCCTGCTGCCGCCAGCCTGTAAGCCGCCCTTGCATAGCAGACCAGCACGCTTGCCGTAAATTCCGGATTCGAATCAAGCTTCAGGGAATATTCAATAATGTGCTTATTCCCTTCCGTCCCTGTCTCGCCACTGCGTATTACAAAACCACCGTGAGGCATACTGCTATGCTCCTTTTTCATCTCTTCTTCTGTAATAAATGTTACCGTAGTATCATATTCGTCAAAATAATTCGGCATCATCTTAATTGCCGCTTCAATTGCTTTCAGATCTGCTCCTTCCTCCGGCACTACATAGCACTCCCTGAGGTGCTTCTCTCTTGTCGTAAGCTCTGGCTCGCTTCCGCTTCGAACACGATCCACTGCAGTCTCAACCGGCACTGTATACTGGACCGCATTTTTTACTCCCTCAATACGGCGGACCGCATCGGAATGCCCCTGGCTCACTCCCTTCCCCCAAAATGTATACGTACTGCCCTGGGGAAGAATCGCTTCCGCATAGAGCCGGTTCAAAGAAAACATTCCCGGATCCCAGCCTACAGAAATAATACTAATATTTCCGCCCTTTTTTGCCGCTTCATCCATATTTCCAAAATACTCCGGAATTCTCGCGTGGGTATCAAAGCTGTCAATCGTATTAAAATTCACCGCAAGTTCCGGCCCCATCACCGGAAGATCCGTCGCTGACCCACCGCATAAAACCATAACATCAATCTCCTCTTTCATGGAAAGCATATCATCCATATGCTTCACCGGCACGCCAGATGTCTGGATGCAAACCAAAGACGGATCCCTTCTCGTAAAAACCGCCCCAAGCTCCATATCCTCATTCCGGGCAATTGCTTTCTCCACACCGCGCCCAATATTACCATATCCAACAATGCCAATTCTAATCTTTCCCATAATCAAATCCATCCTTTCTCCAGTGGGGACACCCCATTTTTAAACTGGGACGGGGCATTTCTAGAAATGCCCCGTCCCCAAATCAGCAGATCTCCGCTCCTGCAGGCATATCCTTCTCCGGTGTAACGAGCGCCAGATTCCCGTCTGCGTCTTCTGCGCACAGAAGCATTCCTTCTGACAGCACGCCCGCGAGCTTCGCCGGCTTCAGGTTTACGAGTACCATTACCTTCTTGCCTACCATCTCTTCCGGCTTATAGTACGCCTTGATCCCCGACACAATCTGTTTTACCTGTCTTCCGATTTTGACCTGTGAGCAAAGAAGCTTTTTGGATTTTTTTACTTCCTCACAGGCAATGATCTCTCCTACCTGGAATTGCATCTTCCCGAATTCCTCAAAGGTAATCTCTGGTTTTGCCTCAATATCGATTACCGGTTCTTCTTCCGGCGCGCCCGCCTCTTCTACTGGCGGATGCAGTTCTTCTACTTTCTTTAAGACTTCTTCTACATCCAGTCTCGCGAAAAGAATCTCCGGCTTGTCTGTGACCTTTCCATCGCCGAGCTGTGCGAGAATTTTCCCTGATGTCTCTGGCATAAATGGTTCCAGCAGTCTTGCGCCTGCTTTTATGCTTTCCTGGAGGTTATAGAGCACGGTTTCAAGACGCTCCTTCTTATCTTCTTCCTTTGCCAGTGCCCAGGGCATTGTCTCGTCAATATACTTATTACAGCGCTTGAACAGATTGAAGATCTCTGTGATCGCGTCAGCTACGCGCAGACCTTCCATCTTTGCTTCAACGGTCTTTGGTGTATTCTCAGTCACAGCTTTAAGATCCGCATCCACCTCTTCTGCGACGCCCCGGTCGGCCACTGTCCCGCCAAAATACTTATTGGTCATGGAAATGGTTCTGTTGACCAGATTCCCCAGTGTATTTGCAAGGTCAGCGTTCATGCGCTCCACCATGAGTTCCCAGGTGATGGTCCCGTCATTGTCAAAGGGCATCTCATGCAGCACGAAATATCTCACCGCATCCACTCCGAAGAAATCCACCAGCTCATCTGCATAAAGAACATTTCCTTTTGATTTACTCATCTTCCCGTCTCCCTGCAGAAGCCACGGATGCCCGAACACCTGCTTTGGAAGCGGCAGGCCAAGCGCCATAAGGAAGATCGGCCAATAGATTGTATGGAACCGGATAATATCCTTTCCAATCAGATGCAGATCTGCCGGCCAGTTCTTCTCAAACTGCCACGTGCTCTCTCCTCCACAGTCATACCCAATCCCGGTAATATAGTTTGTAAGCGCATCCAGCCATACATACACAACATGTCTGTCATCAAAATCCACCGGAATCCCCCATTTAAAGGAAGTTCTGGACACACACAGATCCTGCAGCCCCGGAAGAAGGAAATTATTCATCATCTCATTCTTCCTTGACACCGGCTGTATGAACTCCGGATGTGCGTTAATATGCTCAATCAGGCGGTCTGCATATTTGCTCATTCTAAAGAAATATGCCTCCTCCTTCGCCGGCTTCACCTCACGCCCACAATCCGGGCACTTTCCGTCTACAAGCTGGGACTCTGTCCAGAAAGACTCACAGGGCGTGCAGTAAAGACCTTCATAAGAGCCCTTGTATATGTCTCCCTGTTCATATAATTTCTTAAAAATCTTCTGCACCTGCTTCTCATGCTCCTTATCCGTTGTCCGGATAAATTTGTCATAAGACGTATTCATCAGATCCCAGATCCTTCTGATCTCACCTGCAACGCCGTCTACAAATTCCTGCGGGGTGGTTCCCGCCTCCTCTGCCTTGAGCTCAATCTTCTGACCATGCTCATCTGTCCCTGTCTGAAAAAATACATCGTAGCCCTGGCTCCTCTTATAGCGTGCAATCGCATCTGCCAGAATAATCTCATACGTATTCCCGATATGCGGCTTTCCCGACGTATAAGTAATCGCCGTTGTAATATAGTACTTCTGCTTCTCCATACTGCATCCTCTCCTTTTTTTCAAAATCAAATTCCTGGCACATTCCCGCGCCGGGCGCGACCTCCCACGGCATCCTGCCTCTTCACGCGAATGCGCTGAGTCTGCCCCGGCGAAGCGAGGTCATCTCCCTGAGGATTTTGTGACACGGTAACGAAGTTCCTCATATCATAAAAAAATCTCCTCTATCCTTTTCAAAAAGAAAAGTCAGAGAAGACGAGTCAGCCCGTGTTACCACTTCTGTTCGCCCACACCTCACAGCATGAGCCTTACCAGGTGCCGCAAAGCACCCTCCGCTGTAAAGGGCGGACCCTTTGCACGCTTACAGCAATATCCGTCATAACTGCTTCAACGCTGTTCACGCGCACCGCTCAGAAGCCATCTTCTGCCTGCTTGTGTCCATCCCTCTCAGCATATCCGGGATTTCTCTGTAGAACCTTCACAGACGTACTCTCTTCATCACTGCGTTTGCATATCCTTGTTTTCCATGTATTGAATCGTAGCATATCTGAACAGGCGCTGTCAAGAGTATTTTTGGGGACGGTGCATTTTTCACCAAAATGCACCGTCCCCAGTTAAGAAACTAGTTTGTAATTGTTCTCTCTGTCTCTTTGTCAAATACATGAATCTTGTTAGCATCCAGCGCAAACTTAACTGTATCGCCTGTTCTTGCCTTTGTTGTAGGCTCAACTCTTGCTGTCATGTTAGCGCCCTCATAATCAAAGTATAAGAATACTTCTGCACCAAGCATCTCGTATACACGAATCTTAGCTTCGATTACTGTGTCAGGAGACTTAGCAAGGAAATCAGGCTCATCATGTACATCCTCTGGACGGATACCAAGAACAACTGTCTTGCCGTCATATTTGCCCTCAATCAGCTTCTTAGCCTTATCCGGTGAAAGCTTAATCTCAGAAGGACCAGCTACAAGGTAAACATCATTGCCTTTTACCTTACACTTAGCATCTACGAAGTTCATCTGCGGTGATCCGATGAATCCTGCTACGAACAGGTTGCACGGATGATCGTATAATGTCTGAGGAGTATCTACCTGCTGAACAACACCAGCGCTCATAACTACGATTCTTGTACCAAGTGTCATAGCCTCTGTCTGGTCATGTGTTACGTAGATGATGGTTGTACCCAGTCTCTGATGTAATCTGGAAATCTCAACACGCATCTGTCCACGCAGCTTAGCATCCAGGTTAGAAAGAGGCTCATCCATAAGGAATACCTTCGGGCTTCTTACGATCGCACGACCCATAGCAACACGCTGTCTCTGACCACCGGAAAGAGCCTTCGGCTTACGGTCTAACAGAGCTTCCAGGTCAAGGATTCTTGCTGCCTCGCGAACCATCTTGTCAATCTCATCCTTCGGCACCTTTCTTAACTTCAGACCAAATGCCATGTTATCATATACTGTCATATGAGGATACAGCGCGTAGTTCTGGAATACCATCGCAATATCTCTATCCTTAGGCTCTACATCATTAACCAACTTATCGCCAATATATAATTCACCGGAGGAAATGTCCTCAAGACCTGCAACCATACGAAGTGTTGTAGATTTTCCACAACCTGAAGGTCCTACGAAGATGATAAACTCCTTGTCAGCGATCTCAAGATTGAAGTCCTTAACTGCCTCAAATCCGTTTGGGTATTTCTTATTAATGTGTTTTAAAGATAAACTTGCCATTTTAATGCTTCCTCCTATTATTTACTAATTTCCTTAACGTCTTCTCACGTCCTGGTTAAAAGTATATAAAAAAAGTTCAATTTGGGGTATACCCAAGTTGAACAATTTTTCAAGAAAATTATATACAAGTTGACCAACATCGGTTACAATCCACGGAGCCGTGCACCCCGCTGCACGGCATCCGGCCCGGTGAAGTGGTGGCTGCAGTACATATCACAAAAGAAGCTCCTGGTAGATCTCCCTTTTCCCGACGCCGCGGTCCTTTGCGACACATTTCATGGCATCCTTACGGCTCTTCCCCTGGCTCTCATAATACTGCATATGCTCCTGGATACTCATGGTTTCCCACCTGGCAATCTCCTCTTCTTTCAGTTCCCTGCGGCTCTTCCCCTCGACCACAAGCACACACTCCCCCCTCGGTTCCTGCGCCTCATAATATGCAGCTGCCTCTGAAAGGGTCCCGCAGTATACCGCCTCGTGTTTCTTCGTAAGCTCCCTGCAGACACGCACCTGGCGCTCCCCCAGCGTCTCGTGGAGCAGCACAAGTGTCTTTAAAAGCCTGTGGGGAGCCTCATAGAGAATCATGGTTCTGGTTTCATCCTTAAGCTCATCAAGCACTGCCTGCCGTTCTTTCTTATCCACGGGAAGAAATGCTTCAAAGGCAAATCTCCTGGCCGGAAGCCCGGATATCGTAAGTGCCGCCACACAGGCTGCAGCCCCCGGAACCGCCGTTACCCTGACCCGGGCCTTATGGCACATCCGGACAAGCTCCTCACCGGGATCTGATATCCCCGGCGTCCCTGCATCCGTGATCAGTGCAATATCCTCGCCGGCCAGCAGCCGTTCCACAAGCTTTTTTCCCTTGTCAAACTTATTATATTCATGATAACTGGTCATAGGTGTCCTGATCCCGAAATGATTCAAAAGCTTCATACTGTTTCGTGTATCTTCCGCCGCAATGAGATCCGCCTCCTTCAGAACGCGCACTGCACGAAAAGTCATATCCTCCAGATTTCCAATCGGGGTCGCACATAGGTATAAGGTTCCCGGCATCATTTTTTCTCCATATAATCATCAATCACCAAAGGAATCTGCGACATCATATTATCAATGTCCTCAAACATGGCGCTCTTCGTAGTTCCAAGCTTTTCAGCTCCTCCGATATGCTCCATGACCTCCTGATAGCATCCCCTGATCTGATCAGAAAATTCGCAGAGCATTCCAAGCGCCCTCTCCGAATCCTGGATTACCCCCGATATCTCACCATGCACCTTCGCGGCGCCCTCAGCCGAATGAATGATCTCATCAAACTTTTCATAAGTCTCTTCAACCTGCTCAATACTCCTGCCAAGCGCCTTCTGGGAGGTTGTAATATTTCCATACAAATGCTCTGTTCCCAGCTCCACATTCTGAAGCCCTGTATCAACCTCGCCTGTCAATTCCTTAATCTCATCCGCAAGCTTCTTCACCTCGACTGCCACAACCGAAAACCCCCGTCCACGCTCGCCTGCACGCGCCGCCTCAATCGAGGCGTTCAGGGCAAGGATATTCGTCTGTTCTGCTATCGAAACAATCTTATCTGTACATGACTTGATTCTCTCCACTGCCTGCTGCAGATCCTCAAAGGTATGCTCCATCTCATCAAAATAGGTCTTCACCTGCATGGAACTGCCCTTAAGCTCCTCCACGCCGCTCTGCGCATGCGCCACTGACTGCGCAATCGTATCCTTCACAGTCAGAAACTCTCCTGATACCTGCCCGATACTTGAAAAATTTTCTCCGAAATCCTGAAGCTTCTCCTGAAAGCTTTCCGTTTCCTTCAGCACATTTCCAAATGACCTGCCGATCTCATTAATCTCCCGCAGAGAATCCACTTCCTTCTGCACCAGCTCCCTGCGGTAATCCTTCAGGCTGCCTATCACATGCAGAACCGGATACAGACTCTTACTCTTTTCCCTCCCCGGCTCCTCATTTTTCTTCTTATTCCAAAATGCCATACTACTCCCCCCTATTCAAATACCACGCAGGTCATGGACTGGTTCACAAAGCGGTTATTATAATGCTCACCATACCCCACGAATCCCGCATGGTTCCCTAATCTTCCCATCTCTTGTAAATATTCCTGCAAATAATGATTCTGCTGAAATAAAAGATACCTGAACAGACAGTTCACTGAAAATACAGCTGATATCCGGGGAAAATCCTGCTGAATGCTGCGGATAGTATCCCTGACCGTTTCCTTAAAATCGCCCAGCTCCAGCAAAACCAGCACATCGGAATCATTTACCTGACGGAAACATGCAAGGGAATTCCCACTGACCTCCTTAATCGACACGATGCAGATATCATCCCCATTAAGCTTGCCAAACGGGTTCTTAAAGGTCTGTGTCTCAATCTCACTCACCGATATGTTCAGTATCCTCTGATACACCTGGCTGGCCGGCTGTCCATTCAGCTCACCAATCATATACTTTGCTTTATCCGTACGTGAGGCAATAAAACGCTGCCCTTCCACCTGATGGTATATATTCTCCTTATATGCCTTTACTCTGCCATTCTGATTCTTTACAATCGCATATGCCACTGCATCCTCATATACTCTGCCGTTTGCAGATACCTTCCCGGCGTCCCCGGTTCCCCCCACAAGGGAAATGTTCTTCCTCTTGAGCACGCTGTAGATCGTTGTCAGAACGCAGGCATCATTTCCCGCACAGAAATCAATACATATGGTATTCTCCTGTGATCCGCCCACACTCTTCACATCCTGTTCCAACCGTTCGATATATTTCACTGGCATCGCGGATACTTCCTCAAGCACATTCGCCGCCGCACTGACCCCCTCCGAAAACGACAGGACTCCTACTCCCTTCTCCACAATCCTGCTGCCGTAGCTCATCCCAATACATCCGATACTCGGCACTCCCGGAAATAACTCCTCAAGCTGGCGCACATGCGCCTCAAACTGCTCTCCATTCGAAAACAGCATAATCAACTGCGGCGTCCGGATTCCCCGTGCCGCTTCCTTCAAATCTCCATTCTGGCTCATTCCAAAATACTGTTTCATCACGAGCTCCCTTTCTCCTATTTACTATCAAACCAATGACGGTTATGTATCCTCACATATGTATTGAGAGTATAACTATAAAGGGTTTGAACAATTACCATTATAGTATATATTTCCATATAGCGTCAAGAAGGGGACGGGGTAAAATTCATTTTACCCCGTCCCCGGTTAAGGGAATCAAATTCCCCGCTTCTTTACAGGACTCTGAGTTTGACGCCCTGCTGCCTGCAGCGGGGTCTCTGCCTTTACCTTATGCAACGACATACAGTCTCTCAGTTTTGCCGTAATCTTTTCTACACTCAGCTCCTCTGCCAGCTTATCAGCATTGAATCGGTTAGCCTTTACAAATGCCCTGCCTGCCAGAAGCCTGTTCTCACTGTCAGTCCTGCTCTTATCATCACGCTCGCGCATCTTGACAATCTCGCCGCTGCCTTCGTCTGACAGATATTTCATCGGGTCAACCGCCTTTCCGTTTTCCTCCACCTGGAAATGAAGATGATTGCCTGTGGAATATCCGGTTGTACCAGAAAGACCGATCTGCTGCCCCTTTTCTACTTCCTGCCCTTCCTCTACAAACACCTCATAATGATGCATGTATTTTGTAATCAGTCCTTCGCCATGATCGATCACTACCATATTGCCGGCCGTTCCTGCTTCACCTGCGAAAATAACCGTTCCTGCATCTGCTGCATAAGTCGGGATATTCTCCGTTCCTGTACCAAGATCCAGTCCCTTATGGAAACTGTGGTCAAATGTCCGGTATCCATATGTACTTGATACGGTTGCCCCTGGGCAAGGATCCGCAAAGCGTCCGATCAGTTTACTGAAATCAGTCAGTGTCAGCTCATCCAGACGGTAGAGGTCATATCTCTCCATTGTACGGATCAGGCTTCTAGAATAATTAAGATCTGTCGCCCATCTGCTTCCGATCTTTACTGCAAATGTATTCGCATCTGTGACATTCGCCGTCAGGTCAGAATACACCTCATCCAGCAGCTTGCTTCGATCCTCTATACATTCTGTATAGGTATTGTAGGCACGGAATCCTGCCTGTGTGGAATAGGTCTGACCGCCTGCTGTCATCTCGAAAGTATTCATCTTTGCGCTTCCGATCGTCCCTTTTCCCTTAATTCCAAATAAATTACAGTACTGGTAAGCAAGGTAAGACAGTCCCTCTCCTTTCAGGCCTCCCGGGCCGTACTTTCCATAGCCCGATTCCTGAATAATCTGTGCAATCGTTACCGACGCCGGATACCCTGTCTCATCCTGTGCCTTCAAGGCACCTATGATCATCTCCTGTGTGATAAATGACGGCAGACCCTCAATCGGAACCTCTACATTATAACGGATTCGTTCACCCAGCTTCAGAAACTTCGCAGATGTCTCAAAATCTGCATCTGTCTCCGCCTGCTTCTTAAGAGCCTCCTTGACAAGCTCCTTCGCAGTCCTGGAAGCGCCCTCCTTCTCTGATGCAGGTTTCGCACCTGTGGACTTCAAAGCTGCTTTCTTCACGGCTGCTTTTGCTGCCTTTTTCCGTTTTCTTTCCTTCTTGCTCTTCCGCTTGCCTGTTTTGTCAGGCGCGCTCTTGATTCCAATCTCTTTTTTATTACCAATTACAATATTACCATTGCTGCCGCCGATGCCATTATTTACAGTCGTATTGTTATCCTTATCTCCAGTGTTTCCCGGGTCTTCTGGATTCTCCGGGGCATCTGGCTCCTCCGGGTTATCCGGATTCTCCGGGGCATCTGGCTCCTCCGGGTTATCCGGATTCTCCGGGGTATCTGGATCGTCCGGGTTGTCTGGATTGTCTGGGTTATCCGGATTGTCTGGGGTATCCGGGTCTTCCGTTTTGCCCGGCTCTTCTGCACTGCCCGGATCATCCGGACTGTCTGAGTCTTCCGTATTACCCGGGTTCTCTGGATTGCTGCCTACAACTCCGCCATTAATCCCGGCGCCGTTAATGGAACCAGTATTGTCTGTATTATCTTCTTTATCACCAGCCTCACCCTGATCTTCGCTGTTATCGTTCTTATTATCAGCTTCACCGGCATCTTCATCCTGAACCGGTTCGCCTTCAACGTTTTCCTCTATGTCAGTTTCAGCATCATCTGTAACACTGGCTTCGCCGGATTCATCAGGCTCACCTTCCTGATCTTCCTCTATCTCACTCTCTTCAGCTTCGTCAGCCTCGCTCTCTTCAGTCTCGTCAGCTTCGCCAGTCCCGCTGTCTTTTCCTTCTTCAGACTTACTATCCGGATCCTCTTCGTCCTTCTTTTCTTCTCCATCCTTCTCAATAACAGGCTCGCCGTCCTCATCGAATGTTACATACTTTTCGTCTTCCAGTACGTAATGATAGCCTTCCGGAAGCTCATACTCCGTCCGCTCTTCAAATTCTTCCGGAGTCTCTCTCTCATCAGGCTCTCCAACACTTCCCCCGTCTTCAACTGCCGAAGCATATACAGGCATTGCCGCTCCCGGCGCCGCCGTTGTAACCATTGATGCAACTAATAACACTTGCAGCACTTTTGGATATTTCATTATTAATCATTTCCTTCCCGTCATTCACTGTTTCGTCAATACTTTCTACAGCTTATTATTATAGCACAAACAAATAGAGAATTCTACCTTTATTCTCGGAGTTTAAATTTTTTTCACAATTGACAGATTTTATTAAGAAGGCTATGATAATCTGTATCAGAAGCGTCAAGAGATTCCGCGTTACTGTTCACTCCGTTCACAGTAACGATCCCGCTTTTTCATGTGGGCGTGAAACGCATGACCTTTTGATACTGGTATTATAATATGATAAATAGGAAAAGGGAAAACTATGAAATCACTAGTATTAGCAGAAAAACCTTCTGTAGCGCGAGACATTGCGCGTGTTTTAAAATGCAGTAAAAATCTTCCCGGTGCAATTGAGGGCAGCCAGTATATTGTGACCTGGGCACTCGGGCATCTCGTGACTCTTGCCGATCCGGAGGGCTACGACAAAAAATTCAAGGAATGGAACATGTCCGATCTCCCTATGGTTCCGAAGAAATGGGAACTTGTTGTCATCAGGCAGACTTCCTCCCAGTATAACCATGTAAAATCCCAGCTCTTCCGCAAAGATGTGGACTGCATTATCATTGCCACAGACGCCGGAAGAGAGGGTGAACTGGTTGCCCGGTGGATTCTTGATAAATCCGGCTGCCGCAAACCGATCAAACGGCTGTGGATTTCCTCAGTGACCGACAAGGCAATCCGCGAGGGCTTTGATCATCTGAAGGATGGACGCCAGTATAATGACCTGTATTATGCTGCAGGCTCAAGGGCACAGGCCGACTGGCTGGTTGGAATTAATGCAACACGTGCCCTGACCTGTAAGTATAACGCACAGCTCTCCTGCGGCAGGGTTCAGACGCCGACCCTGTCTATTATTGCGCGCCGTGAGGACGAGATCCGAAATTTTAAGCCTGAGGATTACTATGGCCTTAGGTGTACTACCGGTTCCGGCGTCTCCCGCGCCTCCTGGATCTGGCAGCATGAAAAAAGTGGAAGTCTGCGCTCTTTTCAGAAGGAATTTATAACAGGGCTTGAACAGCAGTTACGGAAAGCATCTCTGCATCTGGGCGAAGTACACACTTCATCAAAGAAAACATTTTCACCGGGACTCTATGACCTGACCGAACTGCAGCGTGACGCGAACCGCCGTTTTGGTTACTCTGCCAAGGAAACACTGAATATTATGCAGCGCCTGTATGAGAATCACAAGGTGCTGACTTATCCCCGCACAGATTCCCGCTACATCGGCAGGGACATTGTTCCCACGATCAAAGAACGTCTGAGGGCGTGCTGTATCGGACCATATAAGCAGTTCATTGCGCCTTTGCTTCGGGAGCCTCTGCACACAGGGAAATCCTTTGTAGATGACAGCAAGGTCAGTGACCATCATGCGATTATCCCGACCGAAGAATACGTACGTCTGGATCATATGACAAATGAAGAGCGGAAGATCTACGATCTCGTAGTACGCAGATTTATCAGCGTACTTTACCCGCCCTTTGAATATGAACAGACAACCATGAAAGCCTCTGCCTGCGGTCAGACCTTCATTGCAAAGGGTAAAATCATTACCTCTGCCGGATGGCGCCGCTTATACGATACATGGAATGACAGTGAAGAGGACGCGGAAGAAGAGCTTTCCGCCGGGGAGCAGCCCCTCCCCCCGCTAAAGAAAGGCAGTACACTCCCTGTCTCCGGGACAGAGGTCACCTCCGGCCGGACAAAACCGCCCGCAAAATTCACCGAAGCCACCCTCCTGTCCGCAATGGAAAATCCTGTAAAATACATGGAATCCTCCGATGCCCGTGTACGGAAAACGCTCGGCGAAACTGGAGGCCTTGGAACCGTTGCCACCAGGGCAGACATCATTGAAAAACTCTTTCATTCCTTTCTTATAGAAAAGAAAGGAAACGAGATTTCCATCACTTCAAAAGGAAAACAGCTTCTGGAACTTGTCCCAGAGGATCTGAAAAAGCCAGAGCTCACCGCTGCATGGGAGATGAAGCTGTCCGACATTGCAAAGGGAAAACGAAAGAAAGACAATTTCATCCAGGAGATAGAAGCCTACACAGAAGAACTAATTCACGAAATCCGCACCGCCGAAGGAACCTTCCGTCACGACAATCTGACCAACACCAGATGCCCCCGCTGCCAAAAGCGGATGCTCGCCGTAAACGGAAAAAACTCCCGTCTCCTCGTCTGCCAGGACCGGGAATGCGGCTACCGTGAAACCATCGCCCGCCTAAGCAACGCCAGATGCCCCAACTGCCACAAAAAAATGGAAATCATAAAAAAAGGCAGTGAGGAAACATTTGTGTGCACATGCGGGTATAAAGAAAAAATGTCCGCATTCAAAGCCCGGCGGCAGAAGGAAGGGGCAGGCGTCTCAAAAAAAGATGTACAAAACTATCTTAAGAAACAAAAAAGCGAATCTGTAAACACTTCATTTGCAGACGCACTGGCGGGAATCCAATTGGGGACGGGGGAAAATTAAAAATACCCCGTCCCTGACTGAGTTGGGGACGGGGTATTTTTAATTTTCCCCCGTCCCCAATTGACAATCAGGTCTACCATCCTGTTATAGCTTTTGACCCCTTCTGCCTGTCCATTGGCTTTTAAGTAAGTATCATTTATTTTATTTGATACTTCTGCAATAGCACCATCGTATTTTGACCAGTATTCCCGGTTTGCCTGAAGGTCAGCCTCAGCCTCCTGGGACAGTTGTGCCCGGATTGTTTCCCATGCGTCATAATCGACTCTGCGGAGTACATTCATGCAGTAGATCCACCCCATCAGATTCCCGCTATAGCGAAACTCCTGGTCGTCTGATGATATACAGGCCAGAAATGCGATGAAGTTTGCTTCCTGCTCCTGCATGAATCCACGAAGATGTGACAGCTCGTGGCACATGGTAAATGGGATATTGTAGTCTGCCATTGTGCTGTTATAATTAGCTTCTATGGTAAATGGTGAATAGATCCCTGACAGATTCTGGACTGCGAGGATCCATGATGCCAGAAGCTCTTTTGGTTCAGGGTAATATCCCTCCAGCCCGGTATAGATGCTGCCGAGTTCCTGCATAGCGCTTACGGCTCGTTCTCCTGTGTCAGAAGCGAGGGTCATAGCTCCTCTGTTATCCCGCTCCACCTTGCCGCACAGCGCATTCACTTCGTCTGTAAGCCACTGGCATGTTTCTTCAAGTTCCGCCGCCGAATATTCATATAGATGAATTCCCGAGCTTTCTGAAAAGGATTCTCTGTAATAATTCACTCCACAGTTCAGCTGGTAAAGGAAAAATAAGGCTGCCGCTGCAAGAAACAGGCTCCAGAGCCAGCTTTTAAACTTCTCTTTCTCTTCCTTACGCCTGACCAGTCGGTTGATCCTGATTGCTGTTGTGAAAACGATCCA
The DNA here is from genome assembly GCA_948602995.1 of uncultured Dorea sp. Classification (GTDB taxonomy): domain Bacteria; phylum Bacillota; class Clostridia; order Lachnospirales; family Lachnospiraceae; genus CAPEBR01. The sequence continues at coordinate 18,606 of CAPEBR010000012.1, read as the reverse complement.
TAGCAGGAGCACATACAGCAGGAGTTCTGACAGAGAAAACGGCAGTATCCCTGCAATCCTTCCAATACTCCCCACCCACAACGGATAGATGTGTGTACTATACCACTGGGCAAATGTATGGGATATTCTGGAAGCCGCAAGAAGCGCAAAACCGGCTGCCAGTAATATGCAGCCGGTTATTCGCTTCCTTTCATTTTCTTTTTGATAATTTTTATTCTTCATAGCTTATCCTTAATCATTTATTTCAGATACTTTTTCAGAGTAGACATTAGCTTTCCTATGTCAATTGGCTTCGCAATATGTGCATTCATGCCGCTCTCCTGGCTCCTCTGTATGTCCTCCGCGAATGCGTCTGCTGTCATGGCAATAATTGGAATATCCGCATCCTGGCGTGGAAGCGCACGAATCGCTTTCGACGCCTCATATCCATTCATAACAGGCATTCTGATATCCATAAGAACCACATCGTAGTAGCCCACCTCTGCCTGGCTGAACTTCTCCACACAGATCTGACCGTTCTCGGCCCATTCCACCTCAAATCCGACCTCGCTGAGAATATCCTGCGCAATCTCCCAGTTAAGCTCATTATCCTCCGCCAGGAGAACTTTGCACCCGGTAAAATCATGCACCTTTTCGTCTTTACTCTCCTCCAATGCTCCAACGCCCTTTATACAGCGGCTAAGGCCTACATAAAGATTCGATTTAAACAGAGGCTTTGATATAAATCCCTGTGCCCCTGCTGCAAGCGCCTCTTCCTCAATATCGCTCCAGTCATAAGCGGAAATGATAAGAATCGGAACGCCTTCCCCTGTAATTCTCCTGATTTCGCTCGTAGTGTGCAGTCCATCCATATCCGGCATTTTCCAGTCCAGAAGAACCACCTGGTAATCATCATGCCGCTTATGACGCTCCTCAACCTTTACAAGAGCCTCGCGCCCGCTCTGAACCCAGTCCGCAGTCACTCCGATATCCTTCAGCGCCTCAACCGCACTCCTGCAGAGATCTTCATTATTATCCACAACCAGCATATGCCAGGGCGGAAGTATCATATCCTCTCCCTGAACATCCGCCTTCTCCAAATCCAGAACAACATGGAATTCCGTCCCCATTCCAGGTGAACTATCCACCTCGATCGCACCTTCCATCATATCCACAATATACTTTGTAATCGCCATTCCAAGGCCGGTTCCCTCGATCTTCTGTACCTTTGAATCCTCTCTGGAGAATGAATCAAACAGCTTTTCCTGGAATTCCTCTGACATTCCAATTCCATTATCCTTTACACGGAAATGACATCTTACATACTTCTCTCCTCTGGGCGAAGCCTCCTGATTCAGATATACATTGATCCGCCCCTCTGCCGGCGTGAATTTCACCGCATTGGAAAGAAGATTAAGAAGAATCTGGTTCAGACGCACGCCGTCGCAGCAGACCTCCTCAGTCTCAATCCTCTGGATAAATATGTCAAAATGCTGCCCTTTCTCCTTAATCTGGGGCTGCACAATATTCACAAGGCTTTCCATGGCGTCCCGCAGAGATACCAGATCCAGATTCAGGGATAATTTCCCGCTCTCAATCTTAGACATATCCAGTACATCATTAATCAAGCCAAGTAAATGTCTGCTTGACATACTAATCTTTTTCAGGCAGTCCTGCACCCTGGGCGGGTCATTAAAATTCGCCATAGCAATTGAGGTCATTCCAACAATTCCATTCATCGGCGTCCGGATGTCATGACTCATATTCGAGAGGAACTCACTCTTCGCCTTGTTCGCGCTGATTGCCACCCTCTCGGCCTTCTCCAGCTGCCTGAGCTGCTGCTGTGACATTCTGAAATATTTTACAAATATAATCAGAACAGCGCCAAGAATCACTCCGCACGCACCAAGCATTGTAAATTGACGCTGGTCGTTCAGGTGGTCAATCGCATCATCCAGTACTCCGTACGGCATAATTGATATCAGATACCACTCCGCTCCCGGAAGTGACGAACAGTACAGATGATGGTGAATGCCGTCCGCCATAATCAATGTAGAATAATCCTTCTTTTCAGACATCGCCTGTTCCAGTTCCTCTGCATAACCTTCCGGCGTCTTCCCCCTGTATTTGCTGACCGTTTCCTTAATCCGGTTAAAATAATTATCCTGATAGCTTTCTCCGCTCCTTACCACATATCCTCCGTCCGCCCTGACAATATGCGAATAGACCATATTCCCTTTTTCTTCCAGAACAAGCGCCTCTTCCAGATATTTCATGGGAGTTCCTGCAATCAGCGCGACACTCTTCTTCCCGTTTTTCATCGGGTATTCTGCGCTTACTCCCAGAAGAAGAAGCTTTTCCCCTGAGGCAGACATCCCACTCGTAATTTTTTGACTGTCATCCTTAAGAACTGTCTTAAACTCCTCCTGGGAAAAATACTCCACATCTTCCCCATAGATCGTCTCACATTCTCCATCCCCAGAGTACAGCCCTAAAAAGGAAAAATCCCTTACGCTCGCACTTAAAGAAAGCTCTTCTAACAGTCTTTTACCATAGTCCGATTCTTCCGGAGGCGTTCTTCTCACGATTCCTTCAACCTGCTCAATCCGCAGCTCTGTAACAGCCTTAAATTTCTCCTCAAGCTGCTTATTCATCTCAGACATGTAGATCTTTCCGATCTCGCTGATTGCCTCCTCGCTTTTCCTGCTCATAAAAATCCCCAGCCAGACAAATATAATAATACATAATATAATCAGGCTGACAAAACTCGTCCATAAAAACTTCTTTGTCTTCTTAAACATTATGTAGATGACTCCTTATTCCTCTCTATTCGAAAAATATACCTGCATTTTCTTTTGCCTTTATTCAGTATACAATATTTTCCGAAAAAAAACTATAAATTCAAACGAATATTTCTTATTTTTTAAAAAGGCCTGTGAACATAGCAGTAACAGCATCAAAAATAAAGAATGTGCAAAAGCACATTCTCATTTTTCAGGAAACAACCGGCTTCCCGTCTGTTATATATTTCAAACCGTCATGCATTCTTTTATAAACCTGATATTTTCGCTCGCAGATCTTTACCATCTCAGGCTCCGGCACAAACCGCCGCCTGACGCTTACTGTTTTCTCAGCAGCCTTTCCGTAATCGGTACCGCCGCCGTCCCGGTATGCCGCAAGAAGAGCTACCCCGAATGCGGCTCCTATCATCCCGTCCATCTGCTCGACCGGATGATTCAGAACATTTGCCAGCGTCTGCATCCAGACTCTGCTTCTGGCGCCCCCGCCGACTACCTTTACACAGCCATTCTCACGAATATCCAGGCACATTTTCTCTGAAAGCTCCCGGAATCCAAAGCAAAGTCCCTCCAGTACAGAATACAGCAGATCATCGCATTCACAATTCATACTAAGCCCAACAAAAGCTCCTCTCAAAGTCGGGTCGCCATACAGAGTCTTATCTCCCGTAATATGCGGATAGAAAACCACCCTGTTTTTTTTCTCTTTCTCCAGGTCAATCGCCTGGTCAATACACGAAAAATCCGAGCTCCCCATGATCTTCTGAGTCCACCAGGCCACTGTACTTCCATTGGACTGTACGGCCCCCTGCACCAGATTAAAGAACACCCCGTCATCAAAGGAGAACAGGATTTTCTTACCATACTTATTGCTCCCGTCTGACGAATCCGGGATAATAAGCACCCCGGACGTTCCCAGCGAAATGACCGGGTAACCACTGCCAAGACAGCCTGTGGAAATTGCACTGGCAGGATTGTCGCCGGTTCCGACCAGAACCGCAACATCCTTTGAGAGCCCCAGAAGCTCTGCCATTTCCTCCGTAATAGTTCCGGCGGTCTGCGCGCTTCCGCAAATCTCTGGGTACGCCGTCTCAGGAAGCCCCAGATACTCACGCATCTGTGCTGACCATCTGCGGCTTCCGGTTTCATATAAACAAGAAGTCGAGGCTCCGCAGTAATCTGTGCAGTAACGGCCGGTCAGCCGGTATGTAAGGTAGTCAAAACCAATCAGGAACTTCCCGATTCTTGTAAAGTTCTCCGGCTCGTACCGCTTTAACCAGTAAAGATTAGCTGCCGGGCTCCCTGTGGAGATCGTACGCGACAGATATTCTCCTTCTTTAAAAGAAAGCAGCCTTTCCTTTAGTTCAGGAATCAGCGCCGTTGTCCGAAGATCATTCCACATGAGGGCCGGCCGGATATACCGTCCTTCCTTATCAAGGACAATCAGAGTATGCATCTGTCCGGTAAATCCAATACTGCGAAGTCTGGATGTGTCCCGCCCCGCCATGATCTTTCGTATGCCGCAGACCATACTGTCAAACCAAAGCTCCTGATTAATCTCGCTCCATCCCTCCTCCGGCTCTGACAATTCATATTCCTCCGAATCTTTCGCCAGGATTCGTCTTTCTTCGTTAATTAGCACTATTTTCATAGCCGACGTGCCAAGATCAATCCCCAGATACAACTGTTCCATCTAAAACCACCTGCCAATTAGTCCTTGTTATAAGATCCACCATAACCATCCACAACCTTCACAATTATAATCAATGCTCATTTATCATCATAACAAGCTCTTTCGCTTTATTCGCAACATTTTTCACCGCATCTATACTCAGATGAATTACATCATGCTCATTATGATCTGCTTCAAACGCCTCGCCAAAGGTACGAATAAACTCTCTGCGAAGATCAGACCCATAATTGATCTTAATCAGTCCATGCTTCTTCGCCTCCCAGATCACCTCTCTGGGAATCCCTGAACCACCGTGAAGCACAAGCGGCACTCTTGATTCCTTATGGATCCTGGCAAGAAGCGGAATATCTATCTGGGGGTTCAGACAAAGCCCATGCACATTGCCGACAGAAACAGCCAGAAGATCACATCCTGTGTCTTCTATGTATTGTCCAACCATACCGGGATCTGTCTTGCACTCACTCTCGTTCACAACATCCTCTTCCTTTCCGCGGAGCGCTCCCAGCTCGACTTCAACCGGAATCCCGTAGAAATGACAATATTCCACTGCCTTTTTTGATTCCCTCACATTCTCTTCAAACGTAAGGTGGGACATATCTATCATAATGGACGTAAAACCTGCATCCACACATGCCTTTACATCCTCAAAGCTCTTCCCGTGATCCAGATGAAGGCCAATGGGAGTTTCTGATCTTTTCACTGCATCCTTCGCAATCATCGCAATGACCTCCGGGCAGGAAAGGCGCAGATTATTTGACGAGATCTGGATATACCCCGGAAGCCCCGCACACATCAGCCCCTCTGCGATCGCATATGTCATCTCAAGATTTGTCGTATTGAATGCCGGAAGCACATATCCATATCTCCTGGCATAATCCATTATATCATATCCATTGACAAGCTTCATTTCTTTTTTCTCCTCGCAATTAATGTCCGGAAGTAGTCAGCTGAGACCGCAAGGAAAAGTACAATCCCCTGAATAAACTCCTGCCAGTAAGAGGATACTGCCAGCAGATCCAGACTGTTCTGCAGCAGTCCGATGATAAATACTCCAAGAAAACAGCCGATAATCGTACCTTTCCCACCTCTTGTAACGCTGGCTCCTCCCAGCACACAGCATGTAATACAACGTGTATCCAGCCCCTTGGCAATAGATACCGCAACCGAATTCATGCGTCCTGTTACAATAATTCCTGCTATTGCACACAGGATTCCGGCCAGTATATACACAAAAATAATAATTTTATGATTATTAATTCCAGAAACTCTCGTCGCCATAGGATTTCCTCCCACTGCATAAACAGTTCTTCCGAAGCATGTCTTATACAGAATGATGAAGAAAATCACATACAAAAGCAGAGTCCACCACACTGCCATCGGCAGATTTAAAAACTTACTCGCTCCTATGTTCAGGTATGTCTGTGAAAACCCGGTCAGCGGGGCGCCCTGTGCCAGTCCCAGATGCACGCCCCTGGTAATCTGCTCGACAGCAAGTGTCGCAATCAGCGGCGGAATATTCAGCTTTGTTACAGCCAGGCCGTTTACCAGTCCTACCATCATTCCGGTCAGAATACAGACGAGCACCGAAACATACCATGGGAACCCCCTAAGCATCAGGGAACAGCCTATATAAGCCGAAATTGCCAGCGTACCGCCAACGGACAGGTTAATCCCTCCGGTCAGGATTACAAGGAGCATTCCGATGGAAACAATTCCGTATGTACTTACATACTGGATAATATTCGTAATATTGGTAAATGTAAGGAAATACGGTGACGCAATCGACATCCCTATAATGAATACCACAACAATTCCTATGAGAACGGCGTATTCTGAAATAGATGATAAAATTGAATTTTTCTTTTTAATCATATTAAACCCTCTGTCTTGTTTATCATATTTTCAGGCAGCTAACTGATCAGGGCCAGAAGCTCCGCCTTTCCGGTCTCTTTTGCCAGGACCCTCTCTTTGATCTCTCCGCTGCGCAAAACAATAATTTCCGTACAGACTGCAAGCAGTTCCTCCAGCTCCGAAGAAAAAATCAAAACAGTTACTCCCCTGTTTGCCATATCAATCAAGATGTTATAGATCTCCGTCTTTGCGTAAACATCCACGCCTCTTGTCGGCTCATCAAGTATAAATAAGTCCGGGTCACTTTCCAGACATCTGCCGATGATCACCTTCTGCTGGTTTCCACCGCTTAAGCTCTCCACCTTCTGTTTGTCAGACGTCATCTTCACCGTCACACTCTGTGCAATCTTCAGGCTTTTGGCACAGCGGAGCTTTTCTTTTACAAATCCGAGTTTCGCAGCATATCTGCGAAGTGTTGACAATGTGATGTTCTCACTGATCGACATAAGCGGCACGAAGCCTTCTAGCTTCCGGTCCTCTGTCACGATTGCAACATGGTTTTTCATCATCTTCTCGGGAGTTGGATTTTTGATCACTTCACCTTTGTATATAATCTCCCCACTGTCATACTGGTCAAGTCCATAAATTGCTCTTGCGATCTCCGACTTGCCTGCGCCGAGCAGACCGCATACACCCAGAATCATACCTGGCTGAACAGATAAATTAATATTCCTGAACTTACCGCTGCTGCACAGATTCCTAAGCTCCAGAATCGGCGGTGCGTCATTCCCCTTTTCAGCCTCAATTCTTTCCTTCTGTATTGCGTTCTTTCCCATCATCGCAAAGATCAGTTCTTCCTTGGTCGTCTTTTTTGTATCAAACTCACCGTTGTTCCGGGAATCCTTAAGCGCTGTCGCATGGTCGCTGATCTGCAGCACATCTTCCAGGAAATGTGAAATGAAGATAAATGACACGCCCCGTTCTTTCAGAGTCCCCAGCAGATTAAAAAATATAACCTTTTCTTTTTCGCTCAAAGAGCTCGTGGGTTCGTCCAGAACTAACACTTTAGAATTCAAAATCATCGCTTTTAGAATTTCAATAATCTGCATCTCCGCCGCTCTCAGATCCCCGACTCTGTCTGTCGCCTTAATATTGATTTCCAGCTGATTCAGCAAGTCCTGCGAAGCAGCATAAATCCCCTTTTCATCATAAAACCCAAATTTGTTTTTCTTCAAATGCCCTATAAAGATATTTTCCGCCACAGTCAGATCCGGACATACATTTAATTCCTGATGTACAAAACGGATCCCCAGCTTCTCTGCATCCTGTGGAGTATTGATCTTCACTCTTTCTCCTTCAAAATAGATTTCGCCGCTGTCTGCGTGATATATGCCGTTAAGAATTTTAATCAGTGTAGACTTTCCTGCACCGTTTACTCCAAGAAGAGCGCGTGTCTCTCCCTGGTTCAGCGTAAAGTTCACATGGTCAAGCACGACATTATCCGAAAAAGTCTTAACGATGTTCTTCATTTCAATAATAGGTTTCATTTTGTTTTTGCACTCCTGAATCATTTTCTTACGGTCTGCGCAGCAGATGCGCAGACCTGCTGAATAGTTACGATTCACATTACCTGACAAGATCACCCCAGAGCTTATCTTTTCCAAAAGAATCAATATTCTTGAATGATACAACATCGCCGCCGTAATCGTATTCCGGATCCAGCTTTCCGCCCTCATAATACTCCTTAATCTTTGTAACCACATCTGCACCAAGAGTAATTGGATACTGGGAGTAAACGCCGTCGCATGTGCCTTCCCTGATCATATCTAGAACAAAGCCTTCACCATCTACAGAATACAGTCCGATATGATTCTCTTCCCCAACCAGGCCTGTGTGTCCTGATTCCGTAATTGCCGCATATGCACCTTTCAGAAGAGCATCTGTATCAAGGAATATGACATCAATATCCGGATTGCTCTCAAGATAATTCTTTACAACAGACATGGCAGCCTCTTCGCTGTACTCACCTGCCGATGGGTCGCCGATCAGCTTGATTCCCGGGTATTCCTTGATTGTATCCTCTACACCTGCAGTTCTGTCAATCGTAGGCTGGTCAGAGAGTACGCCCTGGACAATCAGAAGATTAAAACTCTCGCCATAATCTTCAATCATCTGTTTTGCCATATCCACGCCTGCCTGGTAGTTATCAGTTGTCAGCATAGTGGTAACGTCTCCAGAGCCTTTTCTGTCAATACAGAACACAGGAATTCCCTGTCCCGTAATCTGGTCTACCGTTGGCCCGATCGTATCTTTCTCAATCGGAGAAATTACAATAGCATCTGCGCCTGTTGTCGCCTGATTGACTAACTGACTCATCTGAAGCTCTGTATCTCCATTCGGGTCAAGCGTGACCGCTTCATAGCCATATTCCTCACACTGTTCTTCAAACCCTTTAATACATGCTGCCCAGAATGTTGAAAACATCTCAGGAATCGAATACGCAATCTTCAGACTCTTTTTTTCACTTTTGGAACCGCTGTCTTCCTCCGTGCCCGCTTCTGTTTCTGTCTTTGTGCCTGAATCTGTTTTTGTGTCTGTACCGCACCCTGCGGCCAGTGTTATAACCATAGCTGAAATAAGTAAACTACTGATAATTCTTTTCTTCATTTCTTCCTCCATATTTTCATTTTTTATTTGAGTCAATATAACGGTCAGTCAAAGAAACTGACTATAAGTTTGTTACTCGTCTTTCCTGCTGCAAAATCATGGAATACTGCTGCCGCCTCGTCAATACTTACCACTCTGCCAATCAGCGGCCGGAGGTCAATGGCTCCGCTCTTCAGCATCGCAACAGCCTGTCCAAGTGTTTTTTCAAGTGCATAGGATCCTATAATCTGTATATCCCTAAAATAGATATCAAAAGGATCTATCGTTACTGAACTTTCTGCCGGGCAGGCGCCAAATACAATCATTTTACCTGCATATTTCACAAGCTTAATGCCCATCTCTACACATTCTGGCACTCCTGTTGCATCAATCACAATATCAAAGCCCTCTGGTGCAATCTTCTTTAACGCATCAAATACATGCCCGTCCGATCTGATCACCACATCCGCGCCCAGTTCTTTTGCCTTTGCAAGCTGCCTGTCCTTAACGTCTGTCATGATCACTTTCGCCGCACCACGCTTCTTCGAGAGCATCATCTGCATAAGCCCGATCGTTCCGGCCCCCATTACAAGTACAGATGCTCCTGTCGGAATCTCATACTTATTGTGGCTGTTGATGACACACCCGAGCGGTTCTGCCATTGAGGCCTGAATAAAGTCCAGCCCGCCGATGTGGAATGCACACCGCTCCGGCACTGTGACATACTCTGCAAATGCACCGTCCCTTAAACTTCCCAGTACCGAAAGATTTTTACAGTGTATCTGGTGATTACTCTTGCATGCGTCACAGTTCTCACAAAAAATGTTCGGATCCGCCGCCACACGGTCTCCGGCCTGGAAATTCACAACAGCACTTCCTGTCTTTTCCACTATGCCGGAAAATTCGTGTCCGGGGATAATCGGATACTTCTGCACATGTCCTCCCCTAAAAAAATGAATATCGGATCCACAGAACCCGCATGCTGCCACTTTGATTAGCAGCTCGTCCGGCGCCGGCTCTGGTTCTGGCATGTGCTTTAAACATATTGTGTTTTCTTTTTCAATAGATAATGCTTTCATCTCATCACCTCCTTATTTTCGCATCCTCTCCAAAATGTTCGTTTTTTGTTTGCATTTAAATGATATCACGTTTGATTATCGAATTCAAGTGTTCTAAGTTCACAAATTATCAAACATATTTTTGTGTGTTTTTCACAAATCATAATCATACTAAAAAAGTGGTTTTCGAAGCACGAAAACCACCAGTAAGTGAGTATAACGCTTTTGACACTTGTATCATATTGTTTCCCTAAATACAGTATCCTTATTCAATCATTTTAATCTGCTCTTTTATCTTACCCTTCCAGTCTTTATAGATTTTCATCTCCAGTACCTCCGGATTCAGCACGCCAAAATCAGAACGGTCATGAACCACATTTGACGTTCTCTGGAATACATACTTCCAGGAATTGATTACAGCGTCCCTTGTACTTCCTGCCAGATGGGCGGAAAGCGTAATATTATCCAGTCTGCGGATCGGGTCATCCGCATCAAGAGGCATCTTTGGATAAACATCCGTTGCCGCCCCCGCGATTTTCCGTTCTTTAAGAGCTCTTACCAGTGCATCATAATTTACCATAGACGCCCGGGCCGTGTTAATAAAATATGCGGTCCGCTTCATCATATTAAACTGCGCCTCATCGAAAATGTGGAAATTATCTGGCGTCTGACGTGCATGGATGCTGATAAAATCAGACTCTTTACATAGCGTGTCCAAATCAGCCTTCTTTACATTCCATTTCTTCATATCCTCTTCAGACACAAATGGATCCACCGCGATAAGATTGACATGAAATCCACTAAGTTTTTCCGCCATTAGTCTGCCGATATACCCGAACCCGAACAGGCCGATCGTTTTCCCGCATAAATCAGGCAGAATTGCATTGTTATAATAAACTGCAGTCAGTCCTCCTTCTTTCATTACCGCATGCTGCCTGGCAATATTCCTGGACTCTGCAAGCATAAGACCAATTGCATAGTCCGAAACAGCATTCGCATTTCTTCCCGCAGCGTTTACCACAAGAATCCCACGTTCTGTTGCCGCCTTAATATCCACATTCTCTGTTCCTGTACGGGAAATTCCAATTACCCTGAGATTGCCAAATACATCCATCATTCTCCCGGATACCGGCGAAAAGGAAACTGCCAGAACCTCTGCATCCTTATGATCAAAATAGGCTGGAACCACCGGCTCAGGATCTGGTCCGTTCTTCTCCAGTCTGTAAATATTCTTAATAAAATCCACCTCTGGATCCGGATCTGTATATCCTTCAACTACCACCGTTCCATCTGTAAATTTTCCTGCATACTCCCTGGAGAACTCGATCTGTTCCTTGTAATTTTTGTAAAGCACGTCATACATACATAATACCTTCATAAGCTGTCCCTCCATTCAAAATGTTTGTTTCAAACTATTTATTATCATATCTTACATTTTCTTTGATATCAATATGTCATTATTGCCAAATAAGCACTTTGTTTTTTGTTGAAAACGCTTATTTTCTTTCTTTATATTGACTTTTCCTGTTATTCCATCTATACTGTCTATAGTTATTATGTTCGAATTTCAAACATTCTTTTAATTTGGGGAGGTGTTCCATTGGCAAATAAAGCAAAACGTCTTGATGCTATTATGGATATTTTGCTGCAGAACGGGAAGGTACAGATCAGTGATCTTGTACAGCAATTTCATGTTGCTGATATGACGATCCGCCGGGATTTTGACTTTCTTGTCTCGCAGGGTAAAATTCTCCGGACACATGGAGGCGCTATTCTCGCCGATTCCGGGAATAAACATGAACGGGTGGTTCTAGAGCCCGCTTACATCACGCGTATCACAGAACAGGCTTCATGCAAACAAACAATTGCAAATGCCGCATATCAGCTGATACATCCAAACCAATACATATTTCTTGATTCCGGTACTACAACATTAAGTGTGGCAAAACTAATTCCAAACGATCTTCCTTGCTTTTTTATTACAAATGGTGTCAACATTGCCGCTGAGCTTCTGTCACATCCATTTCCAAATGTAATCATGGTCGGCGGGGAGATTGATTTGAATACATGGTCATCCAGAGGTACATTAGCTGAAATGCAGGTCAATAACTTTCACGCAGACATTGCCTTCCTGGGCTGCAACGCGATTTCTCCAGACGGCAATGTCATGATCGGAAATGTTGCCGAAACAGGCATAAAACATAAAATCATGAGTATTTCCAACGAGATCTATCTTCTTGCAGACTCATCCAAATTCGAAGCCTACAGCTTAATCAGCTATGCACATGTAAGGGATTTTGACGGAATCATTACAGACAATGGTCTTTCAGAGACAGTACAGGACACGCTCAAAGAGGCCGGCGGAAATATCATGGTCTGCGGCGAAGAAAATAAAGTAAACGGAGGATATTATGGCAATTATAGGAATTGATATTGGAACAAGCGGATGCAAGGTATGTGCCTTTAACCTGTCCGGAGACATCATTAGCTCGGCCAGTAGAAAATATTCAGAAAACCGAGGTCACGGCACACGAGAGATTGACCCTGACGCCGTCCGGGAAAAGGTCTTTCAGTCCATCTCTGAGACTGCATCAGGCTGCCCTGAACCGATACAGGCCATCTCTGTCACATGTCTTGGAGAATCCCTCGTCTGTCTTGACGAAAATGATCATGTTTTATGCCCCTCTATGGTGACAGGCGACAGCCGGGGCAAAGAGGGGGTAGAAAAAATCTGTAAAGATCCGGGAGCTGATTATATTTTCCAGACTACCGGACTGGCTCCAAGTCAGCTTTACTCTCTTCCGAAATTAATCTGGATGCGTGATCATACAGACGTGCTCTCTAAAACAAAGAAAATCTTCTTTTACGAGGACTATATTGGATATCTGCTGACCGGAGCACGAAAGGTCAGCTACAGTTCAGCGGGAAGAAGCATGGCGGTGGATATCCACCGTTTAAAATGGGACGAAACGCTGCTCGCATCTGCCAGCCTGACATCAGAATATTTTTCCACACTGGTGCCTTCCGGAACTATCATCGGTTATGTAAAAGACGATATTGCCCAGTACTGCCGCCTGTCTGGCAGAATTCCCGTTGTCGCCGGTGCACACGACCAGGTCTGCGCTGCTCTTGGCTGCGGCTTTCTAGATGCCTCCTTTGCGGAAGACTGCATCGGTACATGTGAATGCCTTGCTCTGATACTTCCTGAGACTTATCCGAAGGATACTCTGCAAAAGCTTCAGATGCCCTGTATGCTTTATCCTCTTCCGGATTGCTTCTTCACAACACTCGAAGTAACTACCTGCGGCGCTCTGATGAACTGGGCACGGGATACTCTTTTTAAGGGCACAAGAGATCTGTGTGCCTCAAAAGGAATTGACTTTTTTAAATATATGGATGAGCGTGTTGCCGGAAGGCATACGGATGTGCTCATACTTCCGCAGTTCGGCTCTTCCGGTCATCCTGACCTGAATTACCATATGTCTGGTACAATCTGTGGATTATCACTGGAAACTACTGAGGAGGATTTGTATCTTGCTCTAAAAGAGGCCATCGTCTATCAGCTTAAGCTTGCATACGAATACGCCGCGCCTCTTAACCTGAATTTTGAGAAAATAGTCATGGCCGGAGGCGCTGCAAATTCCCCAGTTTCCTCCCGTTTAAGGGCAGACATTTTTCAGAAGCCTGTCTATACTCTTGTTAACAAAGAGGCTGGAACACTGGGCTGTATGATCCTCTCTGCAGTTGCAATCGGTGTCTATCCTGATATCACCTCTGCTATTCATGAGGTTGTACAATATTCTGACCAGGTTCTCCCAAATCCGGAGAATTTTGCAGAACACATGGAAAAATACCAGCGTTTCAAAGCGCTTTATAAAGGCATGCACCACTTTCCAGGATAAACCGTTCTCCTTATGTGCGTAGAAAGCCTGCAGACGCGAATGTCTGCAGGCTCAGGCGCGATCCATTTTCCACTTCTCTCTTATCTTAAGATATGCAAAGCCCGTAAACAACAACGTTTACGGGCTTTTAAGCTCCCCGGGTCGGGCTCGATTTTACTCCGCTTCTCCCGTTTCGTCCACTCTCCAAACGGATAGTCTGGGCCACTCTGCAGCGGCTTATCGTAATTTATTATGCCCACAAAGAATTTTGAAACTCCACTTTAAGTTTTTCTAATTCTTTTATCCTTTCAGCAATCATACTTAAATAAGATTCTACCGTATAGCCCTTACGCAAATCCTCATCTGTACATCCTTTAAAATTGGATAATATATTGATAATGGACGGTATGTTTGAGACAAAATATTTTACGAATATTTTGGGGTAACACTCCTCATTCTCATAATCTTTTATTACTTCTCGAACCAGCTTTTTCATTTTAACAAATGATTCCTCATTCCATTCTCCGGCATTTATGCGAATATACATAAATAATTCTTCATCTGACGCGCTGTATTTGCAAAAATTTTTTAAGCTTTCTTTTACCATATATTTCACGCTCCCTGTCACATATCAAAGGATCCGTTCCCAACAATTCTATTTTTCACTCTGTTCCGTTACTTTTCTTATCTAATTTATACCCCAAAAAAGCAGAGCAGAATGCTCCCCATACTACATTGTTTAATCCTATCATACCGATAATCCGGGAAGGATCTTCTGTCAGTATGATGTAAAAATGGAATGCTGTTTTTTCTTCATATTCAAACCTTTCTCTTCTTACTCTCTCTTTTTGATATTTAAGTGAAAAAAATCCTTCATTCCGTATTGGTTCAAATTTATCTCCTTTTCCTTTCCCCGCCTTTTTCAAGGTCACTTTACCACTACCATTCACAACCGCATATTTTTTATTGCTACTCGTCCATTGCAGGACTTTGTTCGCTCCCTTAGAAGCCTTTACAGTTGCTTTGAGTTTTACGGAAGTTCCCACTTTTGCAATACGGATAGTTTTTCCGGCAATCGTGACTTTTTTCACTACGCCTTTCATGATCTTAATCTTGTAAGATGATTTTTTGCCGCTTCCGTCTTTCGCTGTCGCTGTAATTGTGACATTCTTGCCCTTTCCAGCTTTCTTCAAGGTGACAACCCCTTTGCCGTTTACCGTTGCATATTTTGTATTGCTGGATTTCCATGTAACGGACTTATTTGCGGTCCGGGA
This sequence comes from uncultured Dorea sp., assembly GCA_948602995.1. Lineage (GTDB taxonomy): Bacteria > Bacillota > Clostridia > Lachnospirales > Lachnospiraceae > CAPEBR01. The sequence goes on along the minus strand of CAPEBR010000012.1, from coordinate 3,426 downwards.
TTTTCTGTCGTGCCGCCTGGCTCTTCCTGATTTCCCTCAAGGATTACTTCTGTACCGTTTCCGTCCGGCAGTACCTCTTTTACAGCAGCTTTGTTGTCATCCAAAGCAAAAAGCCGGACTTCTGATTCTTCATCACTGTCAACCAAGATGCCGCCCTCAATACAGACTGTGCTGCTCATCTGCTTGCCATCCGCAAGAGCCACGTTTTCAAAGACAACACCTGTCCCTTCCGTTGGCTCACCAGTGGCCAGATCCATTTCCTGCAAAAAAAAACTTCATTGTGCCTGCGTCCGTACCTGTCAATTCAATCGTGTATTCGCCGTCATATGGGAAATAAAAATATTTTTTATCACTGTCCACGCGGAGAAGTACGCCCTGCGTTACGGCATCATCTACAACATTGTTTTTGATACGTCCAACCAGTCTCCGTCCTTCGGGAGCCGTAATATAAATATCAATGTCCACAGGACACCATCCACCGCCGCCTGAAATCCTTCTGCCCGAATCCGATGCATTGTCGCCTCTTGTAATAAGATAAGACATTGGAAAACCATTCGTCTATCCCATATCGGTTTGGCTGCGTGGACAACGCTACTGGCACTGTATCCTCTGTATTCAGTATGTTCAATATATTTTTATTGTCATTGCTGAATAAATCCCAAGTTGATCTGGGCGCTGCAAAGGTATACGCAAAAACATTATCCCGACCATATGCTTCATTCAGTTCTTTTGCGAGGATATTGGCAACCGCCCCACCAAGGCTGTGGCCGGCGACAAAAAATACTGCATTATCTCCAGTGATTTCTCCCACGTTCATGCTGCAGCCTTCAATATAAGTTTCGAGCAAACTGTAAATATTATTTGCACTTCGTGAAAAAGCGCCGGTAGTTGACTCCAAATCCGTCCATACATCTGCCGCATTCGTTGTGCCGCGAATCACAATGGTGATAATATGCGACTTTTTACCATTGCTTTGCATGATGCTCCTATGCCCAAAGGTCACGCCGGGATAACCTGTCTCATACCATTTCCGATTGTAGTTTGCCGAAAGAATCAATTCAGGATCAACTTCAAGATTTCCGATCAGCATATCTTCCACGGCCTCCTGCGAACGTTCCGATGCACCGGAAAGTGCCAGCGCAATTTCTGCAAGGCGGCTGTCATAAGATATGGAAGAACCTTTCAGAAGTAAATCCCATCCCCAATCCATACTCATGGTAAATACATCTCCTGCAAGCGGCGAGAAAAAGCCTACCCTTTTTTCCCTGACAGTAGCTTGCGTACTGTTATAGTGGACAACAGCATCAGTAAGGGCAGTATTTTCTGAACCAATCTGTATAGAAACCCAATCGCTCTCATTTCCACCATAATAGACATCCGTCAAATTACCACCTTGATACGAAGACTTAAACGCACAGTCTCCGATGCTGGTTACACTTTTCGGAATCATCACATTTCGCAGATTGTTTGTATTATAAAATGCATGGTCTCCGATGCTGGTTACGCCGTCCTGGATTGTCACGCTTGTCAAATTGCAAGATCCAAATGCATATTTTCCGATGCTGTCCACACTTCCTGGAATGATTACGCTTGCCAAACGACAATGGTTGAATGCAGAATCACCGATACTGGTTACGCCGTCGAGGATGATTGCGCCTGTCAGTTTTTCACATGAAGAAAACGCACCGTTTCCGATACTGGCCACGCCTCCTGGAATTGTTACACTTGTCAGGCTTTTGCATTCCCCGAACGCTCTTTCCCCGATGCTGAGCACGCTATTGGGAATTTTTACATTTGCCAGGTTTTTACATCTATAGAATGCATAATCGCCGATACTGGCCACGCTATTGGGAATTTTCATGCCTGTCAGATTTTCACAATTTGAGAACGAACTTTGTCCGATACTGGTCACGCTATCTGGGATTTCTACCCTCGTCAACTCTCTGCAGTCCATGAACGCACATCTTCCAATGCTGGTCACACTGTCGGGAATACTGTATTCCGTACCGCTTTTTCCTGCGGGATAGTGGAGCAGCGCTGTTTTTCCCTTATTGAACAGTACGCTGTTTTCAGCTGCATAGCTGCTGCTTTCAGCTGCAACCGTAATCTCCGTCAAATTGGAGCTTTTGAAACTGGTTGCTTCGATACTGGTCACACTGCCCGGGATTGTCACGCTTGTCAGGCTGCTATATACGAACACATATTCTCCTATGCTGATCACGCTATCCGCAATTGTAACACTTGTTAAATATTTGCAATTGGAAAATGCAGCGTCTCCGATGCTGGTCACTCCCGGTTCAATCACAATTCTTTTAATGGGAACAACAGATACGTAAGAATAAGTATCGAACCAAGGGAGTTCCCCCGGGCTATATTCTTTATAGTTATACATCTCCCCCGTTCACCACTGTCCAATGTCCAATGTCCAATGTCCAAGTCAGATTTTTTCCACAGCTACCTGAACCCTGTGATTTCCAATCTCCGGACAGGCGCTGTATTTTGCTCTGGATTATTCACCTTCTTCTCGCCTTCACCTCACGATGCAAACTTTTATTTTTAAAATGAATTGATTGATAACAAAAAATCCTGCAAACGCTGTTGTTTACAGGACTTTTCAAACTCTCCGAGTTGGGCTCGAACCAACAACCCCACGGTTAACAGCCGTGTGCTCTACCAACGGGTGCGGTCGCACACCGAAGAAATATGAATTTTTATGCCCCTTTTTCTACGCGGCTTCTCGGCGGATTAACACGTCTGAATTTCAGAGCCCTTTCTGGGGTTGTCTCTGGACAATCTTCATCAAAAACAACTGGTCTCTTTCTTGCCTCCGCAAGAGCAGCCTTTTCATCCTCCGAAAAAGCAAGAGATTCAATCATTTCTTTCGTCATTCCATTAGTATTTACCATAATACAGCCCCCTTTCAAAATTTGTTGCAAATCTGGCAGATATTAATCTCGTAACATCTGTTTTTTCTTCGTCCCCATCAATTTGCACTCTCTCTGTATAAACAACAAATATAATATCATTTATTTCTCCCATAAATGAACCTATATTTCCGATTACAGTTTCTCCTGAAGAAATATTTGCATATCCCACCGATAAATCCCCTATTGTATCATAACGATCTTCAACTTCACTGTTTTCTTCATCATATAGTTCAATTCGATCATAATCAAAAAACACTCGGGCAGCCTGTTTAAAAGATATACCATGATGCTCAATATTATACTCATTCTTTCGTTCATCATACTCAAATATCATATCTCCCAGTGTAAATGTAACAGTTCTTGATTCCTCTTGATTAATCACTCTCACCTCACTTATAAACTCAATCTCTAACATTTTTCCCGCTTTCACTTATTTGATTATTCATATTATAATCTATTCTCCGACTATCTTCAATTGATTAATACAAAAAAAGAAACC
>CAPEBR010000011.1:75716-120227 GCA_948602995.1 uncultured Dorea sp. | reverse complement strand
AAGTCTATAACGTGATTGACAGCCGATACCGCAGCCAAAAGCCGCTGATTGTCACCACAAATTTGACGCTGGAAGAATTGCAGAACCCGGAGGACACCGCCCACGCCCGGATATATGACCGCCTTACGGAAATGTGCTGCCCCGTCTGCATTACCGGGGAGAATTTCAGAAAAGCCAAAGCACAGGCAAAAATGGAACACCTTAAAATGCTGCTGAACAGAAAGGAGAGCCTATGAAAGAAATCCCCATTTGGGAAAAAAGTAATTTGAGTTTAGAAGAAGCTGCTGCTTATTCTGGAATTGGTATCAACAAGCTGCGTGACCTTACCAGTGATAGAAACTGCCGATTTGTTTTATGGGTAGGTAACAAACGGTTAATCAAACGCCGATTGTTCGACCAGTTTATTGAACAAGAATATTCGATTTGAAATTTTGTGATGTAAAAATCAGTCTTGATATGATACAATGGACGTGTCATATCAAGGCTCTTTCCATCACGGAAAGGAGTTTGACAATGTCCGAGAAGCGAAAAGACAATAAAGGAAGAATCCTGCGGACAGGAGAGAGCCAGAGAAAAGACTTGATTTATCAATATCGGTATACGGATATCCGTGGGAAACGACAGACCATTTATTCCTCTGATTTAAAGGAACTGCGGGAAAAGGAAAAAACAATCCAAAAACAGCTTGATGATGGGATTGACTATGCTGCCGGAAAGATTACTGTGCTTGCCCTTTTAGAGCGATACATCAGTTTGAAACAGGGTGTGCGCTATAACACAAAGGTAGGCTACAATTTTGTGCTGAATTTAGTCAAGAAAGAAGATTTTGGCTATCGACAGATAAGGGATATCAAAGTATCAGACGCACAGCAATGGATTATGAAGCTGCATAATGACGGCAAAGGTTACAGTACAATCACAAGCGTCCGGGGCGTTGTCAAGCCAGCCTTTCAAATGGCATATAACGAGGATATTATCCGCAGAAATCCTTTTGATTTCAAACTGGTAGACGTTGTTCCCAATGATTCACAGAAACGGATTGCCATGACAGCGGAACAACAGGAGCTTTGGATGGGCTTTATCCGGGAAGATAAAACTTATACGAAGTATTATGATGAATTTGTCGTACTGTTGGGAACCGGTATGCGTGTCAGCGAGTTTTGCGGCTTGACAAAAAGCGATTTGGATTTTGAAAACCGAAGAATCCGGGTAGACCATCAGCTTGTCCGGGAGCGGGGCGGAAAATATTATGTGGAGAAAACCAAGACAGAATGTGGCTGCCGCTATATTCCCATGACGGAGGAAGTTTACCAAAGTCTGCAAAACATACTTGTCCGCCGCAAGAAAGTGAAAACGGAAATCGTTGTGGACGGATATGGTAGTTTCCTTTTGCTGGATAAGGATGATAAGCCGAAAGTAGCCTTGCATATCGAAAATGAAATGCGTTGGGCAATGAAGAAATACAAGAAGTTGCACCCGGATAAACCATTGCCCCATATCACGCCCCATGTGTTCCGCCATACATTCTGTACCAATATGGCAAATGCTGGCATGGATATCAAGAACCTGCAATATGTAATGGGACATTCTGATGTGGGTGTTACACTGAATGTTTACACTCATGCCAGCTTTGACCGTGCAGCGGAGCAAATGGCGAGAATTATTGACTTTAAGGATACCGATATGCAGGGAAAACAAAGAAAATCAAGTTGAAAAATACACCAATCTACTACACCACTTACTACACCATTTGCCCATAAATTTGCGTAGATTTACATAGATTTGCGTGAGGTAAGGGCAAAAAATAAAATTGAAAAAAAGTGCCAAAAAGCCCGATATATCAAGGTTTAAAGGCTTATGAAAGGATATAATCAAGATGATAAAAATATTATTTGTGTGCCACATTTACAACCGTACTTATTCCACTTCCGTCTGCAGCTGAAATAGTAATCTCAGCATTCCCTTTGGCATGTGCCCGGATCATGCCAGATGCACTGACCGTTGCCACATCAGGATCGGATGTATTGTAATTCAACTTCTTATTTGCTGCATTTTCCGGAGTCACCGTTACATTGATCTGCTTTGGCTCGCCCACTTCCAGCTTAATGGATGCCTCTTCCGTCAATATACCGGATACCTTTACCTCCGGTACCGTTTTCGCCTTAACCGTAATCTGGATTGAAACGCTCTTTTTACTGCCATCTGTTGTACTGACATTAACAGTAGCTTTTCCCTCTTTCTTTGCTGTAATTATGCCATTCGAAGATACACTTGCAATACGATTGTCAGAAGATGTGTATTTCAGCTTTTTCACGCTGGCATTCCCGGGCTTGATGGAAGCCTTGACCGCCTTTGTTGCTCCAACCTCCATCACAGCACTTAAAAAATCTGTTTTCAGGCTCTTAATCAGCCTTTTCTTCACAGTCACCTTACAGGCTGCCTTTAATGTTTTTTTATTTTTGTCTTTTGCGGTAGCTGTAATCGTAGTTTTTCCCGCCTTAAGCCCTTTTACAATCCCCTTTTTGTCAACCTTTGCTACTTTTTTGTCAGAGCTTCTCCAGGTAATTTTCACGGATGCGCTTTTCGGTGCCTTTGTAACCTTAAGTTTCTTTTTTGCCCCCACGTAAACAGTGGCTTTCTTCGGAACAGATATTTTCTGCAGGGGCTTCTTTGCGGCCTCAGCCTGCAAAGTATTTCCAGGCATTGCAAGAGAAGCACCAATCATGACGAATGCCAGAAACCCCGCTAAGAATTGTTTCTTTCTCATATGTTCTCCTTTCTTTTTTTCGCAGGAACCCTTTCGCGATCCGTGGTACCAAGAGTTCCTGCTCTGTTATCAGCCACTTATATTATATATTTTTATTTATCCAAAAAAAATAAGAGTTGTACCGCAAAATATAACGTTTGTAACTTTATGCAGTTGGGGACGGGGCATTTTTAAAAATGCCCCGTCCCCAACTGGTTTATCCCTGTTTCCTGTATTGCTTCGGCGTGATCTTCATCTTCTCTTTAAAGTGTTTGATGAAATATGCCGGATTGGAATACCCCACCTGCACTGCTATATCCGACACCCTGCGGTCAGAATTCAGCAAAAGCTTCTTCGCCTTCTCCATTCTTACAAAGGTGATGTAATCCCGCAGCGACATATCTGCATACTCCCTGAAAATACGGGAAAAATAGTTCGGATGAAGAAAATACCTCTCCGCCAGTTCTTCCCTGCTTAGTGGTTCATCGCAGTGAGCCTTGATGTACTCCTTTGCTTTCTCCACAACTGCTTTTGCATCCGCCGCATCGGGCTCATCTGCTCCCACGCCTTTCTGTATAGCCTGCAGCAGGGCGTCCTTCAAATCTTTCATTTTTATTGGTTTCAACAGATAGTCTGATACCCCAAGGCGGAGCGCCATTGCCGCATAGTCAAATTCAGCGTGTCCGGTGGAAAAGATCACTTCAATCTCCATCTTACGATTCCGGATCCATTTTGTCAGATCATGGCCGCTTCCATCCGGCATCTCAATATCACAGATTACGATTGTGACCAGGTGCTTTTTTAAGATCTCAACAGCTCTTCTGACACAATTCGCCCGGTAAATGTTTGCAAACTCAATCCCGCTTTTCTCTACCAGCTTCTCGATCAGATCTACTTCAATTTCTTCATCATCTACGATCAGCAAATTCAATTTTCCACTCCTTTCCCGTTCCTTTTTCTCCAGTTATCAAACTGTTTCTGCTCCTCCCGGATAATCAGATCCAGACCGCTGCCTTTCATTTCATCCAGCATCTTTTTTCCTCCCTCCTCCGGGTTGTCTAATCCGCTTTCCAAAATCCACCTGTAATCATGATAGATATCCATCACTCTTGCATATTCTGCCGCTACACTGCTATAATCAAAGTTAAAGCCCATCTTCGGACCCTTCCCCGCGGACTCATTCCTTGTTTTTACCCACTCCCAAAAATCCAGAGGCTTCCCCTCCCACACATGGGCAATGTACTGGTTCGGCATGTTGTAGCTATTCCGCAGGAAAGGATCCTCCCTCTCTTCCTGTACATGGGTAATATGTCCGTCTTCAGTTTTTTTATAATGAACTCCTTCCACCCCATAGCAGAGAAGATTTTCGATTTCGGGATTGGAATAAAAGAGATTCAATAGCTTCATGGAGGCTTCCGGGGAGGCGCTGTTAGATGTAATAACATAAGGCATGGAGGCATAGCCTCTGTGGATCAGGCCGGAAGGCTCTGGGGAAACCCGCACCATCTCCATATCTCCAATCTTAAAATTCTCATGTTCCCCGCTCCATGCGGCTTTCCTTTCTGTGTATGCGAACAGCTCTCCCCTTTTGACCCTGGAATACACATCCTCTGCCACCCCGAAAACATCCTCATTCAGGTATCCCTTTAAATACCACCGGTGCACCCTCTGTAATGCACTCTTATATTCCTCTGATTCAAAGGCACTTGCCAGTCTGCCGTCCTTTTCGCAGACAGTCAGGGAGATCCCTGACGAGGTGTCCAGGAAGTCTAGATTCGCAGAAAGAAGCGTATTACCTGGCTCTGCTCCTGAAGACAGCACTGTTATTTCCGGTTCCTGCTTCCTTACAGTCTCAAATACATGCTCCAAATCTTCCATTGTCTGGATTCCATATGGATCCAGTCTGTATTTTTCCAGTATATCTTTGCGCATGACATAGCAATTCCTCTCCTGTGTATAATCTCCATTCACGGGAATACCATAAAGCACACCGTGAATATCACAGGAATGGATCTGTTCGTTTCCAACCTGCCTTACGATATCCTGCCCATACTGCTCCAGCAGGCGGTCTAGAGGCAGCAGCTTCCCATCTACATAGCAATCCATAAAGGCTCCAAACCCTGCCATCATAATGTCCAGCTGCTCTGGTGTAGACAGCATCAGCATAGCCTTTTCAAAATACTGGCCCGAGGTGGAAAATTCCGGAAATTCTACTGTTATACCAAGTTCCTTTTCCGTAATTTCATTGATTTTTTCCTGCACCATTTCCACATCTTCCCAGGGTATGCCGGTAAAAGGAACCGCTGCGACCAGCTTCGTATATTCAGGTTCTGCAGAATGATCAAAAACAGCTGCACCTAACGCGCCAAAGGCCAGGATTCCCATCATACACAGAGCCATTATATATTTTCTCATTTTTTCCGGTTCTCTCTTTCTTCTTTCTCTTCATTTTCATCTGTCATGGAACAGACCATTCTGCCATTGCCTAAGAACGCCCAGGTTCAGGCACTGTATCAAATCCAGGCGCGGGGTTTACCGGCTGCGATAACAGACAGATCCTCACTTCTGAGCCGCCGGTATCCCGATTGCGGATCTCAATGGAGGCAGCACCTTCGTAAAGGATGTCGAGCCGTTTCATAATGCTGGTAATTCCAATATGCTTAATCCCATTTTGGTCAACAATTTCCTTCCCTTCCCGCAGCTTCAGAAGTACATCCTCCGGGAAGCCTGCCCCATTGTCCTTTATGGTAATTTCCATGCCTTTCTCCTGCTCATCCATCTTTCGGAAGCCTGCCCTGATCTCTATTTCAATAATGCCTTCTTCTCTTCCAAAATGTTTCGCCGCATTTTCTGCGAAGGTATGGAGCAGCATGGTAGGAATCTGCTTTTTGCCCACCCCGTCTTCCAGCCAGATGTCCACATGGATCCTGTTTTTCAGCCTGAGCTTCTGCAGTTCATACCAGGAGCGTACCTGCTCTGCTTCCCTTTCTACAGTGACCAGAATATCTGGCCGCAGGGAGGCTCTGGTATAATCGGAAAGGACAAGTACCGCATTCTCTGCCTCCTCGTACTGCTCAAATAAAATCAGATTCCGTATCAGGCTCAGGCAGTTGTTCAGGAAATGCGGTTTAATCTGAAGCTGCAGAAACTGAAGAGTTGCCTTATTCTGCTCCAGCGTCTTTTTCAGCATCATATGATCAATCGGTTCAAAAACAACACCTCTGACCAGTCTCCATACAAGAAGCAGAATCATAATCCCCATGCACAAAATGCCCAGTATGGGGAATGCTGCATACCAGAGGACTTCCTGCCTGTGGTTTCCCTTTACCAGTACCTTTAGAGAAAGATTCTGCCGTGCGGAGTCATATCCATATACACGATACCGTTCCTGATCCACAAAAACCTGCTCTCCTTCTATCCTGATTTCACCCAGGCCCTCCAGAGGGGTGAGGACACGCGCCCTGCCATCGCAAAGCAAAAAGTAAGTATGGCTTTTTCCATGGTTTTCAATGCCCTGCAGCAGATGCTCCGGCTTCATCCATGCGCAAATATAGACTGTCTTCACTTTAATCATACGAACCAGGTAATACTGTTCTTCCAGTTCCATGGCTGTCCATTCGTTTTTAATATTTCCCTTTTCAAAATACTGCGTTATATAAGCCATATTTTCTTTTAAAGAAGAATACATGTCAAATGTCACGTAATCACCAACCTGACTGACAAAGGCCCTGCTTTTGCTGTCGTAAAGGAACATGCCGTCCAGAAACTGATATTTCTTTATCTCTTTTCCAAACTCACGCTTCTTCCTTATAAGCGCCATATGCCAGTCAATACCTTCCCCTCCTCTGATGATTTTCTCCATATTTTCATCGTCCTTCGTATCATTGAGCAGCATGTTTTCAATATCTTCCATAAAGGATTCCATAAACCGCATAGAAACCTGCAGGTCATACCAGTGAGACTGGCTTACAATTTTCTCATCCAGGCGGATGCTATACATACTATAGCCTAGAATAACCAGCATGGCAATGCCAATCATTCCTCCTATAATAAAAAATAATTTTTTCCTCAGGCTGTTCATTACAATGCCTCCGTTTCCACCTTCTGAATTGTGTAATGGGGACGGGGCATTTTTAAAAATGCCCCGTCCCCAACTACACCAGTTTCCCGGCAACTGCCTTGATAAACTCTTCACTGTTTAATACAACCGGATCCTGAATGGTTGTAATAAGCGCCAGATCCTTTGTCATCTTTCCCTCTTCAATCGTATCAATCGTCGCCTTTTCCAGCCTGTCGGCAAATCCCATCAGCTCCTGATTTCCGTCCAGTTCCCCGCGTTTCCTGAGTGCTCCTGTCCACGCGAAAATTGTCGCCACCGAATTTGTAGAAGTCACCTCCCCCTTCAGGTGCTTATAATAATGACGCTGCACCGTTCCGTGAGCCGCCTCGTATTCATAATAGCCTTCCGGTGATACCAGAACTGAAGTCATCATGGCAAGTGAGCCAAACGCAGAGGACACCATATCACTCATGACATCTCCGTCATAATTCTTACATGCCCAGATATATCCGCCCTCTGACTTCATCACACGGGCCACTGCATCATCAATCAGTGTGTAGAAATATACAATCCCTGTCTCTTCGAATTTGTCTTTATATTCTGCATCAAAGATTTCCTGGAAAATGTCCTTAAAAGTATGGTCATACTTTTTGGAAATCGTATCCTTTGTGGCAAACCACAGATCCTGCTTTGTATCCAGTGCATAGTTAAAACAGCTTCTCGCAAAGCTTTCAATGGAATCGCTCAGATTGTGCATTCCCTGGGCGACACCTGCGCCTGTGTAGTTATGTACCAGTTCCCTTACTTCTGTACCATCCTCAGCTGTATAGACAAGCTCAACCTTGCCTGCGCCCGGAATCTTCATCTCCGTATTCTTATACACATCCCCGTATGCATGCCTGGCGATGGTAATCGGCTTCTTCCAGTTTTTCACACAGGGCTCAATCCCCTTTACAACAATGGGAGCCCGGAATACCGTTCCATCAAGAATTGCACGGATTGTTCCGTTCGGACTCTTCCACATCTCCTTTAAATCATACTCCTCCATGCGCGCCGCATTCGGAGTAATGGTTGCGCATTTTACTGCCACCTTATATTTCTTCGTGGCATTTGCCGAATCAATGGTCACCTGGTCATTCGTCTCATTCCGGTATTCAAGTCCCAGATCATAATACTCTGTATTAAGCTCCACAAAGGGCTCTAAAAGATGCTCCTTAATCATCTTCCAGAGAATCCTTGTCATCTCGTCTCCGTCCATCTCTACAATGGGTGCTGCCATCTTAATCTTTGCCATGTTTTTTCTTCCTCCTACTTTCTGCTTTTTATAATAAATGCGATGTGACTTCGCAGATCTGCTGAATCATTACAATGCGGTTTTCTCCGGACAGATGCCAGGCGGTTATCCGCCTATATGGAGATTCGCCATAACATTCATGATATGCTGATTGGCAAGTTTCTCCGCCATATCCGCATCCTTTCTCTTAATCGCCTCCAGAATCTCCTTATGCTCCAGAATCGACTTTTGTGCCCGGTTCTTCGAACCGACAGATATCCTGCGCGCCATCTTGACATATTTATGAAAATCTGTAAGCACATGCTCTAGAATCCTGCTGTTGGAGGCCTCATAAAGAACCTTGTGGAATTTTCCGTCAAGAACAGATACCTGTTCGGCACACGCCTCCTTTTTCTTCAGATGAAATTCCGAAAGAAGAATAATCTCCTCTAGCTCTGTCATCTGCTCCTCTGTAATATGCTCCGTCGCCCACCTGGCACATAAGCCCTCCATCATGGAACGGATCCTGTAGATATCCCTTACGTCTGCCTGGGTAATCCCTGTCACATATGCCCCCTTATTGGGAATAATCTTCACCAGTCCTTCCAGCTCCAGCTGCCTTAATGCCTCCCTTACAGGAGTCCTGCTCACTCCAAGTTCCTCGCCGATGGAGATCTCCCGAAGTTCATCCTTCTCCTTATAGACACCAGATAAAATATCCTCACGGAGTCGTTCAAACACTCTTCCCCTGAGTGAATGATCCGCATATTCTTCCATCTTTCCATATCCCTCTCTTAACATATATTTTGCTGCGATTCACTGCACTCCCATCATTTTTACGTTCAGCGCAGCAAGTACACAGACTTGCTGAATCATTACACTATTTTTCTACAATTCAATTCCAATCTTCCTGCAGGAGTCTTCAATTACTGCAAGCAGCTCCTCGTCCGTAAGCACAGTCACGCGCCCGCTGTCGTATTCACTGTCTACCCAGCTTTTCACCATTTCGACAAGCTCTGATGTTTTATCTACCTGTCTGTCCTCTGGCAAATGAAAATAAGTATTGATCCAGTGAGCGATCCCGGCGAGTCCGGATGTATTGGACACTGCCACAAGAGGCGGCCGGTTTAGAAATTTATCAGTATCAAATACATTATAAATCTCCTCATTTTTCAAAAGACCGTCTGCATGAATTCCCGCCCTTGTCACATTGAAGTTCCTTCCGGCAAATGGCGTCCTTGATGGAACCCGGTAGCCGATCTCCTTTTCGTAATACTGCACCAGCTCTGTAATGACAGTCGTATCCATCCCATCAAGAGTTCCCCGAAGCTGGGCATACTCAAATACCATCGCCTCAAGCGGCGTATTGCCTGTCCGCTCTCCGATTCCAAACAGAGAGCAGTTCACTCCGCTTGCACCATAAAGCCATGCTGTCGTTGAGTTACTGACTGCTTTGTAGAAATCATTGTGCCCATGGAATTCAATGAGCTCACTGGGTACTCCCGCATGAACCCGGATTCCATAGATAATTCCCGGAATGGATCTGGGAATCACTGCCCCAGGATAATTCACACCGTATCCCATGGTATCGCAGACACGGATCTTCACCGGAATCTGATACTCCTCCATCAGCTTCATAAGTTCCAGGCAGAAGGGGATCACAAACCCATAGATATCCGATCTTGTAATATCTTCCAGGTGACACCGGGGACTGACCCCTGTCTCCAGACACTCTCTCACAACAGACAGATAGTGCTTCATGCACTCCCGCCTTGTCATCTTCAGTTTATAAAAAATATGATAATCAGAACAGCTGACCAGGATTCCGGTCTCCTTCATGCCAATGTCCTTCACAAGCTCAAAATCCTTCTTGCTTGCCCGGATCCAGCTCGTCACCTCCGGAAACTGGTATCCCTTCTCCATACACTTGTACACTGCATCCCGGTCCTTCTTACTGTACAGGAAAAACTCACACTGCCGGATCTTTCCATTGACACCGCCCAGCTTATGGAAATAATCGTACAAAGTCACAATCTGCTCTGTACTGTAGGGCGCTCTTGACTGCTGGCCGTCCCGGAATGTAGTATCTGTAATCCAGATCTCTTCCGGCATACTGTGCGGTACAATCCGGTCATTAAATGCAATCTTTGGAATCTCATCATAGCTGAACAGATTGCGGAACACATTCGGCTTCTCCACATCCACAAGGGGGTACATGTGCTCCTCAAGCTGCAGCAAATTCGTATGTTTATCAAGGTACACCTTCCTGTTCTCCATATTCATCTCTCCTTAGTCATGCTAAGTCCAGGCAGCCATTATGCTGCATGTTCATCAGATTTCATTTCTGTATAATTGTATACAATCATACAGAATGTGTCAAGGAAAACTTGTTATTTTTTTACTTAATAAAATTCCTGTAGTTACTATTCACGTACTAACCGTCCGCTCATAGTAACGCATCCAGCCCATTTAAAAGTCGCATTCAGCGAGGGGCTGGATGCCGGAAACCACCACTTTATCGGCTCGGATGCCGTGCAGCGGAGTGCACGACCCCGTGAATAGTAACTAAACTATTTATAAGGTTCATAGAACTAAATCTTTACACTGGATTTGCAGGTTGCTATAATAAAAATACCAAAAACAGGACTTTGAAAGAGAGGTGACGAATGTGAATAACCAGGAATTATGTATACTGTTAGATTCAATACTGGCTTTGCTAGAAACAGATAATACCGAAAAAGCAAAAGAAGTTATAAAAAATGGAATTAAACGTATTGATAAAGGTATGACGAGCAGTTCTGAAGAAGAGCGGTAAATTGGGGACGGGGCATTTTTAAAAATGCCCCGTCCCCAATTTTTAATATAACTTCGCCCCGATTTCTCTTGGCCGGAACCCATCCTTTTCCAGCATATTAAGGATCTTCTCCTTATGCTCTGTCCCAAAGACCTCTATTGTAATCCGAAGCTCCACTGCAGCGTTCCGGTTTGTGCTGACAAACTGGTTATGTTCAAGCTTAATTACATTCCCTTGTGCTTCGGCAATAATCTGTGCCACATGCACCAGTTCACCTGGCTTATCAGGAAGAAGCACGGATACAGAGAAGATACGCCCTCTCTGAATCAGTCCATGCTGCACTACGTAGGACATGGTGATTACGTCCATGTTGCCGCCGCTTAAGAGCGCCACCGCCTTCTTTCCCTTAAGCTCCAGTCTCTTAAGAGCCGCCACGGTAAGAAGTCCGGAATTTTCCACTACCATTTTATGATTCTCCACCATGTCAAGGAATGCACCGATCAGCTCATCATCCTCCACAGTAATCATCTGGTCTATATTTTCCTTCGCAAAGGGGAAGATGGTTTCCCCGACACATTTCACAGCTGTGCCGTCTGCGATGGTGTCTGCACTTTCAAGTTCCACCGGCTCTCCTGTTTCAAGTGCCGCAGTCATGCTTGCTGCTGACGCGGGCTCGACCCCAATTACCTGAATCTTCGGATTCAGCATCTTTGCAAGGGTTGCCACGCCGGTAATCAGCCCGCCTCCTCCGACCGGAACAAGAATGTAGTCTACTGTCGGAAGCTCCTGTACGATCTCCATGGCAATGGTTCCCTGTCCGGTCACCACGTCAAAGTCATCAAAGGGATGGATAAAGGTGCTTCCCCGCTCGCCGGCCAGCTTCATGGCATATTCACAGGCGTCATCATAGATATCCCCATACAGAATGACCTCCGCGCCGTAATTCTTTGTACGGTTGACTTTGATGAGCGGCGTGACCGTCGGCATAACAATGGTTGCCCTGCAGCCGAACTTTTGGGCCGCATACGCCACTCCCTGGGCATGGTTTCCGGCCGATGCTGCTACCAGTCCCTTTTCCCGTTCTTCCTCACTTAAGGTACTGATCTTATAATAAGCGCCCCTTACCTTATAAGCGCCTGTATACTGCATATTTTCAGGCTTCAGATATATCTTTCCCCCAGTCTGGCTGCTAAAATACTCGCTGTAAACCAGCTTTGTAGGTAATGTCACATTTTTTACAAGTTCGCTTGCCTCTTCGAATTTTTCTAATGTCAGCATGTCTCTTCCTCCTTCTGCTCTGTCATAAATAATGCATTTACAAATGTATCTGCATCAAACTTCTGTAAATCATCTATACTTTCCCCAACCCCGATATATTTTACCGGAATCCCAAGCTCTGCCTGAATCGCAACGGCAATGCCGCCTCTGGCAGTTCCGTCCATCTTCGTGAGTATAATGCCTGTAATCTCTGCTACCTCATTAAATTCCTTCGCCTGCTGCAGTGCATTCTGCCCGGTTGTAGCATCCAGCACTACCAGTGTCTCACGGAATGCCTCCGGATATTCCCTGTCAATGATCCGGTTCATCTTTCTTAATTCTTCCATTAGATTCTTCTTATTATGGAGACGGCCCGCCGTGTCGCACAATAAGACATCCGCATGCCTTGCCTTTGCTGCGGACACCGCATCATATACAACCGCCGCCGGATCAGAACCCTCCTGGCCTCCGATCAGTTCCGCCTGAGCCCGGTTTGCCCACTCCTTAAGCTGCTCTCCCGCAGCCGCCCGGAACGTATCTGCCGCTGCAAGAACCACCTTTTTATTCTCATTCCGGAGCTTTCCCGCAAGCTTCCCGATGGTAGTCGTCTTACCTACGCCATTCACTCCAATCACCATAACCACTGAAGTCTTCTCTTCAAATTCATAGGCCAGGCCGCCTACATCCATCTGCTCTTTGATGCTGTCAATCAGCACCTGGCGGCAGTCTGACGGCTCCTTGATATGCCGCTCCTTTACCTTTGCCTTCAAATCATCCAGGATAGCATAGGTTGCCTGCACCCCCAGATCCCCCATGATCAGAAGCTCTTCAAGCTCCTCATAAAATTCATCATCAATATGAGAAAAACCATGAAAGATGCTGTCCATCCCGGATACAATGTTATCTCTTGTCTTCGTCAGGCCTGATACAAGCCTGCTAAAGAACCCTTTCTTTTCCTCTGCCAAAATAAAATCCACCTCCTGTTTTCCGTTACGATTCAAGGCCCGTAAGGCCGCTTATCGCAACTATCTTTCCAGTTCATCCTCCAAAAGGCTGACGGATACAAGGGTTGACACACCCTTTTCCTGCATGGTGATTCCATACAGCCTGTCCGCAGCAGTCATAGTTCCTCTTCTGTGGGTAATCACTATAAACTGTGTATTTTCCGTCAGCTTATGCAGATACCTGGCAAATCTCACAACATTATTATCATCAAGCGCTGCCTCAATCTCGTCAAGAAGACAGAATGGGGACGGCTTTAGATTCTGAATGGCAAATAAGAGTGCAATCGCTGTCAGCGCCTTTTCCCCTCCGGACAGCTGCATCATATTCTGGAGTTTTTTCCCCGGAGGCTGGGCAATGATTCTTATGCCCGCCTCCAGAATATCTTCCTCTTCCATAAGCTCCAGAGTACCCTTTCCACCGCCGAAAAGTTCCTTAAAGACTGCGTCAAATTCACTGGAAATTCGTGCAAACTGCTCTGTAAACTGCCTGCGCATGGCCTCATCCAGCTCATCAATAATCTGAAGCAGCGTAGCCTCTGCCTTCGTCAGATCATCATGTTGTCCCTTCAGAAATGCATAGCGCTCTGAGAGGCTCTTAAAGTCCTCAATCGCATTCACATTAACATTTCCCAGATCCTTAATCTCACCTTTCAGCTCCTGGATCCTTTTTCTCATTTTCGACAGATCAGTCAGGTTCTCATTTCGAAGCTCCAGTGCACGGTTATATGTAAGCTCATATTCCTCCCACATATAATTAATCTGCTTCTCAGAGGCCTCTTCATATCCGTTCTTCTGACTTTCAAGACGGAAGACCTCCTTGTCAAGCTCAGACATATGCTTTGACAAATCCTCGCGCTTTTGTAAAAACGATTTGTGCCGCAGATTTAATTCTTCCCGTTCCCGCTTGAATTTTTCAATCTCTCCCTGAATCTCTGTAAATAATTCCCCAGAATTCTCTATCGTCTTCTTTAACTCAGCGATCTGATTCTCCTTCTCTTCAATCTCTCTGGAGGTGCCGTCCTTACTTTCTTCAAGCCCTCCAAGCTCCTCTCTAAACTTGGAAATCTCTTCCCGGATTCGGTTCACATTTTCCGTTACGAATGCATCCTTCTGTTCCAGGCTCGCACAGACAAGATGAATTTCCTCTGAGATCCTCTGTTTTTCGCTCTCTGTCATCCGTTCCCTGTCCAGCTCCTTCTGGGATTCCTGAGTCTTGTCATTAAGCTCTGACTCCAGCCTTTCGGAGGTGTCAAGTTCTACATTGATAGATTCCTGATTGTCAATAATATCTGTAATCTGACGGTCCAGCCCTTCCGCCTCCTGACGGATATCCTCTGCCATATTTTTAGAAGCCTTTACCTTAGATGCTGCCTGGTCAAGATTCATCTTCGCCGTATTCTGTACGACATAGGCTTTCTGAAGCTCCTCCTTAATCCTTGCCGTCTCTTCATAATAACCGGCACGCTTTTTTCTGAGCTTCTCAGATTCTGCCTCCAGCTCGTCCATTTCCCGCTTCAGCTGCCTGACTGTCTTCTCAAATTCCTCAATCTCCCGTCTCCTGCTTAGCAGATTGCTGGAATTCTTAAAAGCCCCTCCTGTCATGGAGCCTCCCGGATTAATCAGCTCCCCCTCCAGGGTAACAATACGGATCGACTGCCTGTACTTCCTCGCAATGGCAATCCCATGGTCAATCTGATCCACCACCAGTGTCCTTCCCAGAAGATGGGCTGCAAGCTCCTGATACCGCTCCTCCACCTTTACAAGCCTGTCCGCTGTACTGATGGCTCCCGGTTCCTTCAGCGCCTCCGGCCTCGCAAGCCCTCCGTAAGCCCTGATACCTGTAAGGGGCAGAAATGTGGCACGGCCGAACTTATTTTGTTTTAAGAATGCAATCATACGCTTTGCCGTGTCTTCATCCGCTGTCACAATATTCTGAATATTCCCTCCAAGAGCCGTCTCAATGGCAATCTCATATTCCTTATCTACCTTCACAATATCCGCCACAACGCCCAGGATCCCTTTTTCCTTATCCCTTCTGTCCATTACCCTGCGGATGCTGTTCCCGTACCCGTCATAGCGCTCTGTAATATTTTTCAGGGACTCCAGTCTGGACTCCTCCCTGTGATAGGTTGTCTGCCCAATCCGGAAGTGCTCTGTCTGCTTCGCCAGAATTTCCTGCAGCTCCTGTATCTTTTTCTCATAACCGTCATTTTCCTCTGTGAGACGGATAATTTGTCCAGAAATATCCTTAAGCTCCCGGTAATATCCGTCCACAAGGCTGCTCTGGGTCTTCTCCTCTTCTTCTGCTTCAGTAAGACGCTGTCTCAGCTGGTTTTTCCGCATCTGGATCTGTTCAAGCATAGTATCATATTTCTGGAGCTTTGCTTTCGTAGATGCACGGTTCCCGAGAATCTCCATAATATCACTGTTACTCTTCTCAATCACCGAGCTGAGAGAGGCAATTCTTGTCTGAACCGCAATCAGCGCCTCCTTCGCAGCCGTTTCCTTCTCCTTTTGGCTGTGAAGCTCTCCGCCAATCTGTGCCTGCTCCTTTTCAAGGGCAGCCAGCTGGCTTTCCCGCTCATAGATCTCGGAACGAATGGTTCTCGCACGCTGGTCAAAATGCTCATCATTCATATGGGCACTGTGTATCTGTTCTTTTAAAAGAGCAATCTGATTCTGGAGCTGCTGCTTTAGCATCGTTGTCTCATTGAGCTGTCCCTTTGCCTTCTCGATCGACGCGTCAATGCCATCTACCTGCTCCTCTATTGTCTCATACTCTTTCTTCATATTATCATACTGACTGCTTGCGACACCAAGCTCTTCTGACGTAAGGCTTAAGCGGTTCTCCACTTCTTTTATCTGTTCTGCGATACGGGCTGTCTCAAGGAGGAACATATTAATATCATAGAGCTTCAGCTCTTCCTTCTTCTTCAGATATTCCCTTGCCTTCTCCGCCTGTCTTTCCAGCGGCTCTACCTGCTTTTCGAGCTCAGAGAGAATATCCTTTACACGCAGAAGATTCTGCTGCTCCTCCTCCAGCTTCTTTACTGACATATTCTTACGCCGCTTAAACTTCACAATCCCGGCAGCCTCATCAAAGAGCTCTCTTCTCTCTTCTGGCTTACCGCTTAAGATCCGGTCAATCTGCCCCTGCCCGATGATCGAATATCCTTCTTTTCCGATCCCGGTATCATAAAACAATTCATTGACATCCTTAAGCCTGCAGGTATTTCCATTAATCAGATATTCACTCTCACCGGAGCGGTAAAGCTTTCTTGCAATTGTCACCTCTTCATAGTCAATTGCAAGCTCATGCCCGGAATTATCAAGCGTGATCGCCACAGACGCATAGCTTAAGGGCTTCCTGTTCTCTGTACCGGAAAAGATGACGTCCTGCATACTTCCGCCTCTTAGCTGCTTCACCCGCTGCTCTCCGAGCACCCAGCGCACCGCATCCGCAACATTGCTCTTCCCGCTCCCGTTCGGTCCGACAATCCCGGTAATACCGTTATGAAAGTCAAACTTAATCTTATGTGCAAAGGACTTAAATCCCTGCACCTCAATACTTTTTAAATACATATAACACCCACTTAATATTGTATACTCACGGCTGACTTCATCGGCCGTGAGTACCGCGCCAGCCGCAGCTGCCTCCGTTACTTTATGTTCTTCTCATGGAGCTTCAGGATGCTCTGATAAGCTGCCTCCTGCTCCGCAGCCTTCTTTGTCCTGCCCTTTCCAGCTCCAAACCTGGCATCACCAATATACACAGCCACATGAAAAAACTTATCATGCTCCGGGCCCTCCTCTCCCAGCAGTCTGTAGGAAACCGTATCCGTAAGGTTCGCCTGCACAATCTCCTGCAGGATAGTCTTGCTATCAAAAAAGAGCTTTTTATTTTCAAGGTCATTGAGAACACAGCGTTTAATAAACTCTTTTGCACTAGCAAAACCACCATCTATATAAATCGCCCCAATCAGGGCCTCTAGTGCATCTGAAGTAATGGAGTCTCTCTTTCTGCCTCCCATTGTCTCCTCTCCCTTCCCAAGGAGGAGAAATTCCCCCAGTGTCAGGTCTCTGGCACAAAACGCAAGGGAAGGCTCGCACACCATGCTTGCCCTTGTCTTCGTAAGCTCACCCTCCGGCATCTTTGGATGCTCCCTAAACAAAAACTCACTGGATACCAGCTCAAGAACAGCATCCCCAAGGAACTCCAGCCGCTCATTACACCTGTGCTTGGTCATGTGCTTCTCGTTGGCATAGGAACTGTGTGTCACTGCCTGCCTGAGAAGCCGGGGATCCTTAAACTCATAGCCAATCAGCTTCTCCAGCTTTTTCAAATCCTTTATCATATCCGTTCTTCCTCCCATTGCCAAAGGCAATTTAAATTGGATTTTATGTACTGCCGTCCATTCTGAACCAGCAACATGGTCATGATGCAAAAAAGCCCTGCCGGGCTTTTTTCTCTGACAAAATTAGACTAATTGCTTGTCGCATTCCTGATCTGCTCGACAGCATCGCCAACCGTTACAATATTCTCTGCCTCATCGTTGTCAATCTCCAGATCAAACGCTTCTTCTATTCCCATAATAATCTGGAATACATCCAGGGAATCCGCCCCCAGATCATCCATAATTTTCGACTCCATATGGATATCCTTCACATCAAGATTTAATACATCTGCGATAATTTCCTGTAATTTTTCAAATTCCATCTCATTTCTCCTTTTTTAATTTTGTGTTTTTATTATTCAGCGGTCAGACCTGTTATTCCGGCTGTTCCGCCTGAATACATGCTTTAATCTTTTCATTGATCTTCTGGTTCTTAAAAGTCACGCACTGCAGTATTGTATTGCAGATCTCTTTCGCTTTCGAGCTCCCGTGGGTCTTCACTACCAGGCCGTTAAGCCCCAGAAGAGGCGCCCCGCCGTACTCACTGGAATCAAAGGACTTCATCGTCTCTTTCAGCGCAGGCTTGATGAGAACCGCACCAATCTTGCTCCTTAAGGAACTCATAAGACCTTCCTTGATCTTTTTAATAAGAACTGCGCCTGTGCCCTCAAAGAGCTTCAGGATAATGTTCCCTGCAAAGGCCTCGCAGACAATCACGTCCACCTTGCCATAAGGAATGTCCCTGGCTTCCACGCTTCCTGTAAAGTTGATGCTCTTCGTCTCCTTAAGAAGAGGAAATGTCTCCTTTACAAGGGCATTGCCCTTCTCCTCCTCTGCGCCGATATTCACGATACCGACTTTCGGATTCTTTACATTCATAATGTGCTCCATATAGATCGTTCCCATCTTGGCAAATTGTACCAGATGGGCAGGCCTCGCGTCAACATTGGCCCCGCAGTCGATCAGAAGTGAGAAGCCCTTCGCGGTCGGAATCAGAGGTGCAAGCGGCGCCCTGTCCACGCCTTTAATCCTTCCTACAATCACCTGCCCGCCCACGAGAACTGCTCCCGTGCTTCCGGCAGATACAAACGCATCGGCCTTTCCTTCCTTTACAAGCTTCATACCCACTACAATGGACGAATCCTTTTTCTTACGGATGGCGTTCACCGGCGGCTCTGCCATCTCGATGACCTCAGAAGCATTTACAATCATAAGCCTTTCCTTTTCATACTCGTACTTCGCAAGCTCTTCCCTGATTGCCTCTTCCTTCCCTACCAGAAAAATCTGTACATTCTTCTCTTTCTTTACAGCGGCAACTGCTCCCCTGACCATTTCCCGGGGTGCATGATCTCCGCCCATAGCGTCAAGCGCTACTTTTGTAATCTCTGCCATAGCTGTTCCTCCTAGTACCTGGTATCATTCTACTAAACATTGGGGCAAAAATCAAGAAAAAGTGTATCTGGATTGTCTATTAAGCCATTAGTGGTTGCTATTCACGGACTAACTGTCCGATCATAGTAACCCTTAGTATTACTCTGTTGACATCTTCATGTCTATACTATAGACTGTATCCTAAAGGTATTGAACACGATTCTTAACGGTTTCTGTCACGCCGCAGATTAATTTTCGTGAAGATACATGTTAAAAGCGCAGGCACAAGGAGGAATGATACGGTGAAACGAAAAGTACAGGAATATTTTTTCTATTTTATATTGTATTCTGTGATTGGGTGGGTTTATGAGGTTTTTTTAGAAGTTGTTGTATACAGATGGGGGTTCTCGAACAGGGGCGTACTGTTCGGGCCATATTGCGTTATCTATGGAACAGGTGCACTGATCTTAATCTTTTCTTTAGGAAAGCTGCAGAAAAAACGGATGTACATAGGGAAGCTCTTTATTACTCCCATACTGGTCTTCTTTGGCATTATCTTTGTCACAACTTTTGTCGAACTTATAGGGAGCTATATTATGGAACTGACCACAGGAGGCTGGATGTGGGATTACCGTAGGTTTTCTTTTAATTTCCAGGGACGTATTGCGCTGAACCCAAGCATACGTTTTGGAATCGGGGGGATGTTATTTTTATATGTACTGCAGCCGCTGTTTGAAAAACTGACAGAAAAGCTGCCTTCGAAGACATTTACAGTTATAACGGGGATTATAGCTATGTTATTCTTTACTGATGTAATAATAACTTTTCTCCTGTGATATGGAATCTGAGAATCTGGGACGGGGTATTTTTAAAAATACCCCGTCCCAGATTTCTCCTATCGAAAAAAGAATCCGGCAGAGCCGGATTCTTTTTTTACACTTAGTTGTCCTGAGCAATAATTTCTCTCTTGTTGTAGCTTCCGCATGCCTTGCATACTCTGTGCGGCATCATCAATTCGCCGCATCTGCTGCACTTTACCAGATTCGGAGCGCTCATCTTCCAATTAGCTCTTCTCTTGTCTCTTCTTGCTTTAGAAGATTTATTCTTTGGACAGATTGACATAGGTTACACCTCCTTAAAATTCTTAAAAACATCCCGGATAACTGACATTCTAGGGTCAAGACCTGTATCTTCACAGTCACAGGTCCCCTGATTCAGGTTTTGACCACATACATTGCAAATACCCTTACAGTCTTCGCTGCACAGAATCTTCGTCGGCCACCCTATCAATATCTCGCCGCATATCAGTTTATCTGCGTCAAGCGTATATCCGTCAATATAATATGTTTCATCTAATTCGTCTGCCTGTTCACCGTCCGGAACACCTAAGTCGATATGCTTCACAAAATCCAAAACAATCTCCTTTTCCACCGGTTCTAAGCATCTGTCACACGGAATCTCAAATGTCACTCTGCCGCTGGCTGTAATCTGAAGTCTCCGTTCCTTCTCATGCGTTACCCTGACCAGAAACGGGGTCTTTCCCTTTAGCGGAAAGCTCCTTCCACCTGTGGAAAACTCCCTGATCTCAAGCTCCACTTCCTTCTCAATGTCCGTATGCTGTTCAGACAAAACACAGGATAGGTCTAATAACATAACTATTACTCCTATTCACACCTAAATTATTATATCACGTTACATAATTTTGTCAACAGAAATCTCCAAAGATTTTCCAAAAGGTTTTCCCAAAAACCGATTCAGCCATACAATATATATGGCTGAATCATTAATACCTATACTAATGCTACTGTCTCGCGTGCAATTGCAAGCTCTTCGTTGGTCGGGATTACCATGACCGTAACTTTGGAATCCGGTGTAGAGATCGTAATCTCCTCTCCGCGTTTTCCATTTGCCTCTTCATTAATCTCAATTCCAAGATAGCCAAGATATTTTGCGACAGCGCTTCTCACTGTGCCGGAATTCTCACCAATGCCTGCTGTAAATGCAATTACATCTACACCGTTCATTGCTGCAGCATAGCTTCCCACATATTTTGCAACACGGTAAGCAAATACCTCAAGAGCCACTCTTGCCTGGTCGTTGCCGCTGTTTGCACCTTCCTCCAGGTCACGGAAATCACTGGACAGGTTATTGGAAAGACCGAATACGCCAGACTTCTTGTTCAGCATGTTCATCAGTCCTGCAATATCAAGCTCTTCCTTCTTGGAAAGGAACTCTAAAATCGCCGGGTCAATATCACCGGAACGTGTTCCCATAACAAGTCCTTCAAGAGGAGTAAGCCCCATGGAGGTGTCTACAGATTTTCCATTTTCCACTGCACAGATGCTTGCGCCATTGCCCAGATGGCATACGATTGTCTTCACCTGATCATATGGCTTGCCTGCAAGCTCTGCTGCTCTCTTTGATACAAAGCTGTGGCTGGTTCCGTGGAAGCCGTATCTCCTTACCTTGTATTTGTCATAATATTCGTATGGAAGACCGTACATATAGGCTTTTTCAGGCATTGTCTGATGGAACGCCGTGTCGAATACAGCTACCATAGGTGTGCCGGGCATCAGCTTTTCACATGCATTGATACCGATCAGGTTTGCCGGATTGTGAAGCGGCGCGAGATCATTACATTCCTCAATCGCTGCCTTTACCTCCTCTGTAATTACAACAGAGCTTGCGAACTTCTCTCCGCCATGTACGACACGGTGTCCCACTGCCCCGATCTCGTCAAGGCTCTTAACAACACCTGTCTGGGCGTCTGTAAGCGCATCAATTACAAACTGGATTGCCTCGGTATGGGTGGGCATGGCCTTATCGGATTTTACCTTCTCGCCGCCTTCCGGCTGATAAGTAAGACTTCCGTCAATTCCGATTCTCTCACAGAGCCCCTTTGCCAGAACCGCCTCGGATTCTGAGTTGATTAGCTGGAATTTCAATGATGAACTTCCACAGTTGATGACTAATACATTCATTTTTCTTTACCTCTCTTTTTTATATAGTATTTTTTATACAATTCTAATCTTCAGACATACACTGTACTGCTGTGATCGCAACAACGCCCTCAATATCCTGTGCGCTGCATCCGCGGGACAGATCATTAACCGGAGCTGCAATCCCCTGTGTCAGCGGTCCGTATGCCTCTGCCTTCGCGAGTCTCTGTACAAGCTTGTAGCCGATGTTCCCTGCATCAAGATCCGGGAATACAAGAACATTTGCTTTTCCTGCCACCGGACTTCCAGGCGCCTTTGACGCTCCGATCTCCGGTACTATCGCTGCATCTAACTGGAACTCACCGTCAAGAAGAAGACCCTCCGGCGCGTTTTCCTTTGCAATTCTGGTAGCCTCAAGAACCTTGTCAACATCTGCATGCTTTGCACTTCCCTTGGTAGAATGAGAAAGCATGGCAACGACAGGCTCTTTTCCCGTAAGAATCTTAAAGGAATCTGCTGATGACAGTGCAATGGCCGCAAGCTTCTCCGGATCCGGATTCTGTTCAAGGCCTGAGTCCGCAAAGATAAAGGTTCCGTCCGCCCCCATATCACAGTCCGGCACGACCATAACGAAAAACGCGGATACAAGCTTTGTTCCCGGCTTTGTCTTTAAGATCTGAAGACATGGCCTTAAGGTATCTGCTGTAGAATGGCATGCTCCTGAAACCATTCCGTCTG
The DNA here is from genome assembly GCA_948602995.1 of uncultured Dorea sp. GTDB lineage: Bacteria > Bacillota > Clostridia > Lachnospirales > Lachnospiraceae > CAPEBR01. The sequence goes on along the minus strand of CAPEBR010000011.1, from coordinate 97,651 downwards.
CATCCTTCATCTTAACCATCATTACGCCATAGTACAGATAATTCTTAAGAAGCAGCTCCCTTGCCTGTTCCTCTGTCATACCCTTCTTCTGCCTGAGTTCCACGAGCTTTGCAATATATTCCTCCGTCTTCGGATTCGTTGCCGGGTCAACGATGACTGCACCGCTGATGTCAAAATCACCCTTATTCTTCGCAATCTCCTCTTCGCTTCCCACCAGAATAAGGTTCGCCGTACCCTCTTTTAAAACTGCCTGTGCGGCTTCGTAGGTTCTGATGTCCTCTGTCTCCGGAAGTACTATTGTCTTCTTATTTGTCTTTGCTTTTGCCTTAATATCATCAATAAATCCCATGACTGAAAAGCTCCTTTCCATATATTCTCAATGCCTACATTATAATACAAAGCTTGCCGCGGGACAAGACTTCTTAATCAGAAACATGTCTATTTTTTCGTACATCGTTACTATTCACGGACTAACCGTCCGCTCATAGAGGATAATCGCCGCCATTAATTTTACAGCCCGAATACCGCACTGATAATTGCAAAATACACACTGATCGTACTGATGTCTACCAGGGTGGAGATCAAAGGCGTCGCCATGATCGCCGGATCAAGCCCCACCTTCTTTGCAACTAGAGGAAGGGTGCAGCCTACAATCTTTGCGATAATCACAGTACATGCCATGGTAACCCCGATTGTGCACGCAAGCAGGGCGTCCCCCTGTCCCATAAGCACGATGCGGCATCCATTGACAACTGCAAGAATCAGGCTTACAGATACTGCAACACGGATTTCCTTCCATATAACCTTAAGAAGATCTGAGAATTCAATCTCCCCTACCGCAAGTCCGCGGATCATAAGTGTAGAGCTCTGGGAGCCACAGTTGCCTCCGGTTCCGGTAAGCATTGGAACAAAACCGGTAAGCTGCGGCATCACTGCAATCGCTGCCTCATAGCTGTTCATAATCATCTGGGTAACTGTCGCAGACAGCATCAGAAACAAAAGCCAGGGTATCCTGCTCCTTACATGTTCAAATACAGTTGTGCCAAAATACGATTCATCATTTGGATTAACACCAGCCATGATACTGATGTCCTCTGTCTCCTCTTCCTGCAGAACAAGCATAGCATCGTCAACCGTAACAATTCCTACCATACAATGCTCATGGTCTACGATAGGAAGTGCAATCAGCCCGTATTTCATAATAGTCCGGGCGACCTCCTCCTGATCATCCGTCGTCTCCCCGTAGAGCATATTCGTATCCATAATCTCCTCAATCAGACGGGATTCACCGGTTGTCAGGAGATCCTTGATATCCACCACGCCGATCAGATGCTTCTTTTCTGTCACATAGCAGGTATAGATTGTTTCACGATTCAGTCCCACCTGGCGGATCTTCAGGATTGCCTCTTCAACAGTCATTTCTTTACTTAGGGCAATATAATCCACATTCATGACACTTCCGGCGCTGTCATCCGGATACTGGAGAAGCTGATTGATAAGCGCCCTTCTCTCCTCGTCCGTTACTAGAAGCAGCCTGTCCACAACATTGGCCGGCATCTCCTCTAGGACGTCCACCGTATCGTCCAGATACATCTCTTCCATAACCTCCTCAAGCTCAGAATCAGTCAGCGCATCTATAAGAAGCTCCCTGAGGTCACTGTTCATATATGCAAATGTTTCCGCCGCCTCTTCCTTTACAAGCAGACGGAATATGAGAACAAGTTGTTTTTCATCAACCTCCTCCAGGATATCCGCGAGATCCACAGGATACATATTATTTTCCAGCTCTTCCTTCAGCTCTTTAAACCGACGGGCACTGAGCATCTCCTGAATCCGCTCAATGGTAAGTTCCTCCCGTTCAGGAGGGTATTCCTCTTCTTCCGGCAGATCATCATAATCGAACTCACTCCAGGCGACTGCACTGCCCCACTCTTCATCTGCTGATCTTCGCAGATCGTCATTTGTCTTCATAATATACCCTCCTTCCCTGTTTTTTAAATAAAGAACATGCCCCGTGAATAGTAACTAAAAAACAACTACTTGCGGCAACAGACGCAAATAGTTGTTTGCGAACTCTTTTCCTTTATAGTATAATCAATTTAAAAAAATTTTACAAGGAGATTATTGTGAAAGTCGTTGGACTCATTACAGAATATAATCCGTTTCATAACGGGCATTTGTATCATATCAGGAAAGCAAGGGAGATTACAGGGGCAGATTACGTGCTTGTGATTATGAGCGGTGACTTTGTGCAGCGGGGCGCTCCCGCCCTCATGCCAAAGCATCTCCGCGCAGAGATGGCATTAAAAGCCGGCGCCTCGGCAGTCCTGGAGCTCCCTGTCTGCTTTGCAGCGGGCAGCGCCGAATATTTCGCCGCAGGAGCCATCGCCCTGGCTGAAAAGGCAGGCTGTGTGGACGCGGTCTGCTTTGGAAGTGAATGCGGGGATATCGGCATACTGGAGAGAATCGCCGAAGTCCTGATTCAGGAACCCGAAGAATATAGAGCCTGCCTACAGGAGAATTTAAAAAGCGGACGTTCATTTCCCCAGGCAAGACAGACGGCGCTAAAAAGCTATTTCAACGGCTCCCTTAAAGGCTCTTTAGGAGATGCAGATCTGGATGCGATACTGGGACTGCCCAATAATATTCTTGGAATTGAGTATATCAAAGCGCTCCGGTCTAAAAAAAGCGCCATGGCAGTTCATACCATCCGGCGCATAGGCTCTGGATATCACAGCGAAACGCTGCCAGACGGCAGCTGCTATGGCTCTGCATCTGCCATACGCCGGCTTATTTCCGATGTATCTGGCAAAACCAGCAGAGCTTACAGAACTTCTTTGTCGTCAGTCCAGCCTCTTTTAGATAAACAGGTTCCTCCGTTCTGCATTCCGGTTTTTCATGATGCATTTGGAAAACGGTATCCCATTTCCGGAGATGATTTTTCACTGCTCATAAAGTACCGGCTGATGACAGAGACTCCGGACACGCTGATGCGTTACATGGATGTCACGGAAGATCTGGCCAACCGAATCAAAAAGCATAGAGATGAATTCATCACCCTTAGTCAGTTTCTTAGCCTAATCAAAACAAGAGACATGACCTATACAAGAATAAGCCGCTGTCTCTTTCACATCTTATTAAATATCACAAAGGAAGATCTGCTTCTTTATAAAAGGAAGGGGTTCTGTCAGTATGCACGCATTCTGGGCTTCCGTACAGACGGTACGCCGCTTCTCTCCCTCCTGAAGAGCTGTGCAGGGGTGCCCCTTATTACAAAGCTCACCCGGACAGATGCCTTAAGCAGCACAGGCCTTAACATGCTCAGGCAGGATATCTTTGCATCCGACCTCTATGAAAGCGTTATAACAGACCAGTTCCAGACTCCCTTTATAAATGAGTACCAGAAACAGGTTGTAAAACAAGAATACAAAGATCTGCCGAGCCAATACGAAGATGAGTCAATACGAACATAATTCCTGGATCACATCATGAACCGTTGAGATCTCCTTGATCTTTCCCACTTTTGCCCCGCAGAACACCAGGCCATTCTCAACATCACCCTTCACTGCCCGGATCAGTGCGTCTGTAATACAATACGGAATCTCTGCAGGGTTACATTTTGCAAGACATCCGTAGCATTTCCTGACTTTTGTGCGCTGCTCATGAACCTGTCTTAAAAAATCATTGTTGAGAGCCCGTCCAGGCATTCCCACAGGGCTCTGAATGATTGTCACATCAGATTCCTCCGCATGAATATAGGCTTCCTTGTATGCCAGAGCGGCATCGCATTCCTCTGTTGCCACGAATCTTGAAGCCACCTGAACCCCGTCCGCTCCCAGACTAAACGCATGCATAACATCCTCCTTGGTGAAAATTCCGCCTGCAGTTACTACCGGGATTTTCTGCCCGAACTTGTCCCCATATTCTTTTACGGCTGCAATAATCTTCTTTATCTCAGAGTCATAAGCAGCTGCGTCTGTCTTCTTCAGCTCTTCCGGGGAAAAACCCAGATGCCCTCCGGCCTGAGGCCCCTCAATCACCACGAGATCCGCAGTCCTTTTATATCTTCTCTCCCACAGCTTTAAGATAACACGGGCTGCCTTCTCTGTGGATACGATCGGCGCAATCTTCGTATCAGACCCTTCCACCAGCTTCGGAAGCACGACAGGGAGACCTGCTCCCGAGATAATCAGATCTGCACCAGCCTTTACGGCTGTCCTGACATGCTCTTCATAATCCTTTAGGGCAGCCATAATATTTACGCCAACAAGCCCGCCATCCGCCTGCTCTTTCGCCAGTTTTACATGCTTTTCAATGGCTGCGCGGTTGCATGCTTTCGGATCATCCTCAAATCCCGGTTCCCCGTAACCGATCTGCGCCGTGGAGATCACCCCCACGCCGCCCTCTGCCGCAACGGCTCCCGCTAATTTTGAAAGGCTCACGCCGACTCCCATGCCACCCTGGATAATGGGAAGCCTGGCAGACTTATTTCCAATCACTAAGTTTTCCATCATATATAATCTCCTCTTTTCCAAATATAATCTGTAACTTTAGGTATTCAACGCTGTCGTCCTCCTGTTACGGTTCACAGACAAATAATCTGCTCCTAATACAGCATCTTACCTGTCACATTTTAATGCTATATGGTTATGATGTCAATATATTTCGGTTTATTATATCAATTTATATAGTATTAAAAACTATGTTTAAACATTTGCAGAAAAATACCTTTTGACGCATACATCATTATATAATATAATGATTCTCAAAGGGATTTATATTAGAGAAAGGGGCTCTAAAATGGGAATCTATTTAAACCCGGGAAATGACGGTTTTCTGGAATCAATCTGCTCCCGGATATATGTAGACAAAACCGGACTTGCCGCATGTACAAATGAGCTGATCAATACAGAGGAAAAATATGTCTGCATCAGCAGACCGCGCCGCTTTGGAAAGTCCATGGCTCTTAAGATGCTTGCTGCATATTACAGCCGCGGGTATGATTCCAGGGAATTATTCACGGGAAAAGCAATTGAGCAGTATGACAGCTTTGAAGCACATCTGAATCAATACGACGTAATTTTTCTGAATATGCAGCAATTTCTGATCGGTGCAAAAGAGCGAAGTGTTACAGACTATCTGGAGCAGGAGGTTCTGGAAGAGATTTGGGAAGAATTCGGGAATCATCTTACCAGGAAGGATAAAGGACTGGCTGACACCTTAAAACGAATCTATGTAAAAACAGGTAAAAAATTTATCTTTCTAATTGATGAGTGGGACTGTGTCATAAGGGAACGGCAACAGGATGAGGAATTGCAGAAGCAATACCTTGATTTCCTCAGAGGGCTCCTAAAAGACCAGCCTTATGTTGCACTTGCTTATATGACAGGCATCCTTCCTGTCAAAAAATATGGAAAACATTCTGCTCTGAATATGTTCTGGGAATACTCCATGACGAGTCCCGATGTTTTTGAGGAATATACCGGATTTACAGAAGAAGAGGTCAAAAGTCTGTGCCAGCAATATGATATGGATTTTTCTGAGACAAGCCACTGGTATGACGGCTACCGTTTTCAGAAATTCAAGCATATTTACAATCCGAGATCCGTTGTGGCAGCAATGAAGTGCCGGCGTTTTTCGAATTATTGGACCTCAACCGAGACTTATGAGGCATTGAAAATCTATATGGATATGAATTTTGACGGACTTCGCTCAGCTATTGTAAGAATGCTCGGCGGTGAACATGTCAGATTGAATACTCTCAGCTTCCAGAACGATATGAAAACATTTAAGACCAGGGACGATGTACTGACACTACTCATCCATCTTGGCTATCTAGGATATGATCTTGAAGCCAGGGAAGCATTTATCCCCAACAAAGAAATTGCAGATGAATTTGAAAATGCAATGAGCGCAGGCGGCTGGTCCGAGATTATGCGCGTTCTGAATGCTTCTGAAAAACTATTGGAAGCAACTCTGCAAGGTGATGAGAAAAGAGTTGCAGAAGGGCTTGACACAGCACATACAGAAGTCGCCTCCATCTTGACTTACAATGACGAGAACTCCCTTGCCTGCGCCATAAGTCTTGCCTATTACAGCGCAAGGAAGGATTATCTCATGATCCGGGAACTGCCGTCAGGGCACGGATTTGCAGACATTGTATTTTTACCGCTGCCTGCTGCAGCTGGAAAACCCGCACTCGTAATAGAGCTGAAATATAACAAATCGGCAGATACTGCAATACGGCAGATAAAAGACAGGCGATATACACAGACTCTCGAAAAGTATACTGGCGAAATACTGCTTGTCGGTGTGGATTATTCGAAGGATGATAAGGGCAAATCTCACAGTTGTATCATAGAAAGATATTTCCTGCCATAGAGATGGGGCAGGCGGTGATTATCACCGCCTGCCCCGTCATCTATGGTACAAATGAGAACTTCGGACTGTCGCTCTTATATACTATGCTAATTTTTCCAATTTTTCACTATGCTCTGTCACTACCTTTTTTAGCAATTCAATATCATTAAAGGCATCATCCATCTTATCCGAATAATTTTTGTAACGGTCGTATGTATCAGTATAACAAGCCTCAATATTCTGCAGCCGAGGCAAAATATTATTTTCAAGCGTTAATTCAAGCCTTGTCAGACGATTCTCAATAGGTTTTAAATTGGATTCAAATTTTTTGTCCATCATTTCTGAAATGGCCAGTAACAGCTCGTTATCACTCATAATATACAGCTCCCCTCTTAATTATAGTAAAGGCATTATACCATATCGCAGCCTGGCTGTAAACAAAATTAGTTGGATACTACTTCTGTTTTTACACCTTAAAACGTGTTGTACAAGGTCAGCTGACAGCTGTTCCCTTTAAAGGCCTTCTTTCCGACTGTTTTCACCGACACTCTGCATCCTCATCTAGCTTTAATCGTTTTCAACAGCAATGGATGAAAATTCATAAAAATTTTCCACCTCTTCTTTTTTGAAACTATTTTAATCTAATCTTTACGGATGCCTTCTTTCCGCTTCCATCCGTTGCCATGGCTGTAATCTTTACCGTCTTCCCTTTCCCGGCTCTTTTTGTCTTCACCTTACCGGAACCTGTTACGGTGGCATACTTCATATTGCTGCTCTTCCACTGCAGTTTTTTATTTGCCCCCTTTGCAGCCGTAACCTTAGCTTTCAGCTTCTGGGATTTTCCCGCTGCTATGGTTTTCTTTCCTGTAATAGCTACCTTCTTTACTACGCCCTTCATGGATGTGATCTTGTAAGCTGCCTTAACACCGCTTCCGTCAGCGGCGAAAGCCGTAATGGTCACCTTCTTTTTCCCAGATTTTTTATTCAGCGTAACTATACCTGACTGATTCACTTTTGCAATCTTTGTATTACTGGATTTCCAGGTCACATTTTTATTTTTGGCATTAGAGGGTTGAACAGATGCTTCCAGCCTTATCTTTTTGCCTGCAGCAATTTTTTTGGAAATTCCGGATATTTTTATCCTTTGGACTTTTACGGGTGTATTCTTTTCTATCTCATCTTTTCCGGACGGATCCTTTAAGGCAATTCCTCCATCTTTTCCAGTCTGTACCAATACATTTGCTGAGTCATCCGGAATCGCAGAGGTACTATTCCCCCCATCTCCATATGACACAGCTGACATTCCTTTTGCATGACTGGCAGAGACGATTGTACCTTTTGATGTCGGCTGAATTACCAGTGAATTTCCAGCATTACCACTGACCGAAAGCATGGTACTGTTTTCATCCTTTGTTGAAATGAATGATTTCTGGACAATATCTGTTCCCTTTATGGCAATACCATTTTCTGCCGAACAGTCAATCTGCTCTGCCCCGGATACATCAACACTCGCAAACATCTCGTCATTGCAGATACTAATATCTATATTTTCAGACGACGGAATAACCGAATATGAAGTATCCTTTGGAAGCTCTATATAATACCGCACGGTACTTCCTTCTCCAATCGTACTGAATTCCTCTATCAGCTCCGTATTTCCAGTGATCTCTGCCCCCTGGATCTTTAATGACTTACCGTTTCCTGCAATCAGCGTAAAGGAGTCGGGACCGCAGTACTCCACCCTTGTTAATTCACTTCCGTCATGCTTATCCCCCAGCTTCTTCAGGAAGCTGTCCAGCGTAATGTAGTTGAAAATGGTTATATTTCTTTTCATTGTGCCTAAACTGTTGAAGATCTCCATATTCATCCAGTCACCATCCTCAGGTACAGAGTATGTATCCAGAGCCTTTGTCTTATTGGGGTCAATGATCTTTATAACATCTGGTTCCCCGCTGTTCCCCTCCTGCGCCGACACTGCCAGTACCGCATGGCTCTCTTCTTTCCCCTGATACTCATATGAATACAGAACAAGAACCGGATCTTCTTTTACCGCATCTATAAAGTCTGACATAACCTCCCTTCTCTTTGATTTTGATGTTTTTCCAAAGCCTTTCATCTTTATACTCCCGTCAGCCTTGTACCTGGATGTCTTTTGAAACAACTGATAATAGTTCACTGTATGCATCAGGGCCTTGTTCATTTCCAATTCATAGAAAGTCTGAACCTCCTGTCCCAGATCTTCAAGTCTGATCTTTCCCTGGAATACAAGCCCCATCAGTGCACAGATGCCTTCACAGCTTCCAGTATGCGGTGTTGTCTCCATAAACTTTAACAGACTGTTGCGCTCGTGCTTATTCGCAGCAAGACGGTCGAGATTTTCAGTCGTTGTTTCATAAGTCCATTCCTTAAATTTACTGCCCATATTTCCGTTGGAAAAAGAATTGTTGTCCTTCTGTATGGTAAATGGAATCAGAGAATTGGAAACAACCGGAAACTCTGTTACATGCTGCTCCGGATCTCCGGTAACATATACTGTAATTGATGTGTCGCCAAAATAGTGCCGCATTTTCTCTTCTTTAATCTTCACCTGCAAATCGAATGTCTTCGTCTCTTTTGGGGCAAGGGTTGGAATAACGGTACTCCATACTCCCTCGTCCACATCTTCTGCAAAATCATCTGATATCAGATACATATTTTCAGGGAGTATGCATGTAACCTCTACATTCTCTACGTTTTCTCCTCCAGATGTGCCGGTATTGCTTCCTCCGTCAGGAGAACTTTCATTTTTTACTTTAATGCGCATATTTCCAGTTGGATTTACATATTCATCTGTCCACATAAACGCAAGCTGCCGTACTGGAAGCATATTTCCTACGATAGCATGGACATCAAAAGAAAGGAATTCCGCCGGTTCATCGCCGCCAGGTTCATCCTCTCCTTCTGCATTCTCATCCACAGTCCCGTCAGAGCAGACTGTACCTGCATATTTCCACTGACCGGCTTCAGAATCCAGATTCAGTGCCGGACGGATTCCGTATGTTTCCCCATAAATATTACGTCCATAGATATTCACGTAGCCTGTATCATACACATTGACAGCAAGCTGTGACATATTTCCAGGTGAACGCAGCGGCCAGTGGCAGCATCCTTTATACTCATTACTATCATTACTCCATATCCCCATTGCTTTTCCATAAATACTGCTCTTACAGCTGCGTGCCTCATCAAGCAGCTCGCACTCAGCAGAGAATCCATGCACGACTGCATTCTCTCCATAGGTTTCTGATTCTGATAAAAGAAAAATCTTATCTTCTGTGTCCTTCCCTCCTACAGTTTTGTAATGGGAATTATCATTATTTACTACAGATGTGTCCACAATTGACAAGATTTCATCCCCAGAAAATGCACAGTTGAAAAAGCTTTTGGCACTGTAATCAATTCCCTGCCCGTTATATGACGCTCCATATCCATTTAGCCAGCTCCGAATCGTACTTTTTTCCCATGTGATGTTTTCTGCTTCTGTATGATATTTTTGATTATCAAGCGCAATATCTGACAGAAGAAGCGCCTGACCATCTTCCACCTTTAATACCCGCCATTTAATCGGCTCATATTTAAAATAATGATAGGCATCCGTCTCATACTGCCAGTCATAATGGTTGCTGTATCCAGATGTTGAGTAAACTGCCTCACTCTTTTTCAGCCGGCGGTATACACTCCCGCTCACCTCTGTATCTCCGTTCTCATCCCATACTGATTCATCCAGATTTTGTAAAGTACGGAACAATCTGTCATCCTCAATCACTTCTTTTTCGGTCCGCATGTCTTCCTTCACTGAAGCATAATCCTCTGACGAAGGTACAACCTCTGCCTGCGGATAACTGCCGAACCACACACAGTCCCATGTAACCTTCTGCTTTGCTTTCATACTGTTGTCTGCTGTGATTACCGGATTCCTTAGCTGTACTGCTCTTCCTTGCACCTCCTGTGCCACTGCGCTATCAGAAGCCAGCCCAGTCCCACATAATCCAAAACACATTACAATACTTAGGCTCATAGCTATCAGCCGCTTTTTAATACACTGATCCATTTTCCATTCTCTCTTTCTTGCAGGCAGCCATTCAGCGCCTTCATAGCTGCCCGCAGTCATTAGATAATTGAAACCGTTACCGTCTTCTTTTTCTTACTGCCATCCGTTGCAGCTGCCGTAATCTTTACCTTTTTCCCTTTCCCGGCCTTTTTCGCGGATACCTTACCGCTGCTGCTTACCGTTGCATATTTTTTATTGCCGCTTGTCCATTTCAGCTTTTTATTCGCACCCTTTGTGGCTGTGACCTTTGCAGTAAGCTTCAATGTCCTTCCCGCCTTCACTGTCTTTTTACCGGAAATGGCTATTTTTTTCACCACGCCTTTCATGGAAGTGATGGTAAAGGATTTCTTCACATTACTTCCATCTGTTGCTGCAGCAGTGACTGTTACCTTTTTCCCTCCGGATTTTGCTTTCATGGTGACAACGCCCTTCTGGCTTACTGTTGCAACCTTTTTATTACTGGTCTTCCATACAAGTTCTTTGTTCGAAGCATTGGACGGATAAATACCCACTGACAGGGTAATCTTTTTTCCGGCTGCGATTTTAGAGGATGGGCCGGTAATTTTTATGCTGCTGATCTTCACTATTTTCGTACTGCCTGCCGAGCCAATAACACCAAGTTCAGGCGGATTAGATGTCCCGGATCCGCTGCCTGTAGGTTTTTTTACTTTTCTGATGGTAATACTATGCGAAGTGTTTAATGGCAGTCTTTTCACCTCTGTACCATCTTCCTGCTGCCAGATATATCCTTTGTTTGTTATCGGAACTCCCATCTCAATCTTCACATTCACAGGTGTTTTGAGAACTGTCAGACTATCACAGCCGCGATATAAGGACGGATTTTCCGTTAACTTTCCCAGATCAAAGCTACTCAGATCCAGTTCTTTCAGCATCGTACACTCAGCAAATATCAGCCTCATATCTGTTACGTTTCCTGTATCAAAACCGGTAAGATCCAAGGATTCCAGACTGCTGCAATTGCTAAACATTAACTCCATATTCGTTGCGCGGCTTGTATCAAAATTTCCGAGATTCAGTGACTTCAGGCTCTTACAGGCTGAGAACATCTGTTCAAGGTTCTCAGCCTGGTTCGCCCCAAAGCCGCTTACATCCAGAACCTCAAGCCCGCTACAGTATCGGAACATCCAGTGCATCTCACGCACCTGGCTTATATTAAAACTACTCAGATCCAGCATCTTCAGACTGCTGCAATCTGCAAACATGCTGAACATATCCTGAACCTGGCCTGTATTAAAGCTGGTAAGATTCACTTCCTCCAGGCTGCTGCACCCATCAAACATAAGACGCATATCTGTAACCTGGCTTGTATCAAAGCTACTTAAATCCAATCTTGTCAGACTGCTGCACCCCCGGAACATCGAACTCATCTTTTTAACCATCTGAGTGTCAAGATCGCTTAAATTCAAGGCCTCCAGATTATGGCACATGTAAAACATAACGTCCATGTTTTCCACCTTGCCAGTCTCCAGGCTACTCAGATCCAATTCATTTAGTTCGCAGCTTCTGAACATCCCATACATATTTGTGACGTTTCTTGTGTCAAGTCCACTTAAGTCCAGGCCCGCAGTACAATTAAATTCTGCAAACATTTCATACATATCAGTGACATTTCCTGTGTTAAAATTGGATAAATCCAATGTTTCCAGACTTTTACAGCCAGAAAACATTGTGCGGAGGCTTGTAATCTGACTGGTATCAAAGCTACTTAAATTCACTCTCTTCAGACTGCTGCAGCCATAGAACAGGCTGTACATACTTGTAACCTTACTGGTATTAAAGTTACTTAGGTCTAACTCGGTCAGACTGCTGCAGTTACTGAACATCATGCTTATATCGGTTACATTTTCTGTATTCAGTCCACTTACATCCAGACTGACGAGACCGCTGCAGCCCCGGAACATCCCACTCATATTCTTAACATTTTCTGTATTCAATACATTTACGTCCAGGCTGGTCAGGCTACTGCAGCTATTGAACATTCCTTCCAGACTTTTGACATGACTCGTATCAAGCGCTCCCAGATCTATGCTCTTTAAACTGCTGCAGCCACAGAACATAAAATCTACATTTTTTAAAAGGCTTGTATCGAATTTGCTCAGATCGACTGTCTGGAGATTCTGGCAGTCCCGAAAAAAGCTCCCTACATTCCGAATCCCTTTTACACTGATTTCCGCAGACAGAATATAATCACGATATTCAGACCACGGCGGGGTAGTATTAGATCCAACCCAGCCAAAATTGTCTGATATGATCTCTCCCGTTACAGTAAGTTTGCCTTCATTGTCAATCTTCCAGTCCATATACCCATGTCCATACATGGTCCTGTCTACTTTACCGCTGAATTCCTCTGCATATGCTGTAAATGGTTTTGTCAGAAACAGAAAACCTGCAAACACAAGCAAGAACAGCCATACCTTTTTATTCCTCATGTTTTTCATCCCCCTTTTCTATCACAATTATTCTGATCAGCAACATGTTTGAAAATCCATTCCTGCAATCTGCCGCCACACTCTAAGAGATCGTGACCTTCTTTCCCTGTCCCTTCTTTTTGAAAAGCCTCCGGTATGTCTTAAGCTTTCCCCTGGGAACTTTGATTTTCGCTTTTGCATGAATTCCTTTAAAAGCATTCTTTCCGATTGTTTTCAGCTTTTTTGATTTGATGGTTATTTTCTTTAACTGTTTACACTGATTGAATGCCTTTGATCCAATTTTTGTTACATTTTTTCCAATTGTGATGCTTTTTACCTTTTTATTTTTTGAAAACGCAGAACTGGCAACTGCAGACACGGTATAAGTCTTTCCCTCCAGCCTGACTGTGGCAGGTATCACAACATTGGATGTCTTCTTATTCGGGGCAACATATTCCACTGTCTTTCCTTTCGTGTTCGTCACCTTATAGACTTCTCCTGACGGCACAGCTGCCTTACTGCCCTTTTTCAATTCCTTCGGCGGCTTTGCTGGTTCTTTTCCCATATTTCCCTGGTTTCCTGTATTTTCTGTACTTCCTGTATTTCCGGAAACTGCCTTTCTGCGAACTGTCACCGCTATTTTCTTTTCTGCCGGAAGATACAGATCATCTCCAGAAGCTGCCGCTGTAATCTCAGCCTCTCCTTCTGAAAGTGCTGTTACCATGCCGTCTCTTCTTACTGCAATGACACTGTCCTTATTTCCGGTATAGGATATGTTTCCGTGCGCTCCGGTAACGGTTATTCTGGCCTGCTCCCCGGCTGTAAGCTCCAACTTCGCCGGATTCACTTTGAAATCCTGTTCCGCTTTTTGAACTGGTTCCTGACTCTTCGGGATCCAACTCAGCAGACCTCCATAGCTCTGCCTGATGTCCCCTGACCATGTGGAATCATTATCCGGATAATAGACATCTGCCTCTACATCTTTAAATGCCAGACAGCCCGAGCTCTCCTTCTCGAATACAGGAGCTCTTCCCAGAAATTCCACCCGTTTTAATGCAGAACAGCCTGCAAATGTGTAGCATCCGATACTCCTGACACTCTTCGGAATTACGATTTCCTCCAGCGCGCTGCATCCTGCGAAGGGGCTCATGCTTGAACCATCCTTCTGCATATCTGTTGTAATTTTTTTCAGGCCCTCGGAGAGTGTGACCGTTTCCAGTTTCTTGCAATTTCCGAAAAGAAGCAGCTTAAGCTCTGAAACTCCGCTTCCGATCCTTGCAGAGGAAAGATTTTCACAACCGGAAAATACAGCATCCCCCAACTCTGTCACACTATCCGGTATATCAATCTCTGTAATACCCGTTTCACTAAAGCAGGAATTCCCCAGAGCTGTAATTGAATCCGGAAGCTCTGCCTTCTGGAAACCGCACCGGAAAAAGCCATATTCCCCTATCTCTTCTATGCCAGACGGCAGATTCACACTTTGCAGCGCACTGCATTGGGAAAAGGCAAATCTCCCGATGGATGTCACGCCGTCCGGTATCTGAATTTCCGTAAGGGATGTACAGTTTGCAAACATCTGCTCCGGTATTTCCGTCATGCCGGACGGAAGCTTTACACGTTCCAGATTGGGACAGCTATAGCAGACGCCGCCTTTTGTCATCAAGGATGAGAACACAGTGTCTGCATCTATCGTTTCTTTTCCCAGCTCATCTTCTCCCAGACTGGCCACACTCTCTGGCAGGATCAGCTCCGTAATGCCGCTCTGTGCAAATGCGGCTGATCCCACCGTCTTCACCCGGTTCCCAACTGTAAGCTTTTTCATCTGTTCACAATAACAGAAAGCGCCGGTTCCGACTTCCTCCGTACCGTCTGGAATAACTGCAGATTTCAGTACGTTGCAGTTGAAAAATGCATAATTGCCGATTTCCTTTACACTGTCTGCAATCTCCACTTCTTCTAAAGAATCTTCCCAGTGAGGACCGAGAATATTGGCCATGCTCCGAAATGCCTGTTTCCCGATTCTTGTCACGCCATCCTCTACTGTGATTCTGGTTACCATACGCTCTTTTCGCAGTTCGTACCATGGAAGATCGGTAATGCTTTCATAATCATCCATCGGACCTGTGCCGGAGATAACAAGTTCTCCTGTCTCCTCATGAAAATTCCACTTCACATTTTTTCCGCAGTCACCTGACATTTGCGGCTTCTCTCTGGTGGTGACTGTGCCTGCATTGGTATAACAGTCAGCTGCCGAGAGGTCGAGCCATATTGCAGGGCGCACACCGTTCCAGCCAGCTGACAGTTCTTCTGAAAAGCATCCTGTTTGCAGCACACTGTCCGGACTCCCCTCATTTGCCGTATACAGATACCATTCGTTCATTCTGTTAAGTCCCATTGCTTTGGCATAAAGGCTGCCTCCACATCTGCGGCCTTCATCCTTAAGCGACCTGTCCCTGGAAAATCCATAGGATTCCGCCTCGTCCGTACCGGCCAGATCCCAGTTGGACAACAGGTTAATTTTGTCTACAACAGTCGTTCCCCATGATTTTCTTTCAACTTTTGTCCCACTGTTTAATGTATAAGAATTATATTTCCAGGACTTATTCGCCAAATTCAGGATGGCATCCTGCTCTGCCTCCGAAAAAGCACTGTCTATAAAATTTCTGTCTGTCCGGAAATCTTCTGACCCATCGTTTTTTCCTGCCCCATATCCATTAAGCCAGCTTCTGACTTTGGAAATATAATAGGGGGCATGTCTGCTATTATAAACCTGATAATCAAGTGCACGGTCTGAGACAAGATAAGCCTTTCTGCCGTCTGTCTTTAAAACACGCCATTTCACTGGTTCGTATTGGAAATAATGCCATCCGTCATCTGCCCAGTTATAGCAGCCGGCGGAACCAAATCCGATTGAATCGCCGGCATCTCCCTTCTTCATCCTGCGATATTTTTTTCCGTCATCCAGCGTAATCTCATTGTGGTCATTCCAGGAAGAATCCGGCGTACTTTCCAGGGTATGATAAACGCTGTCAGAAATATACAGATCTTCTTTTCCAGCAGTCAGATTCTTAAGTGCTTCATAGTCTTTGCTCATTGCACTGGTAATGACTTCTGCCTGGGGATAGCTGCCGAAATACACACAATCCCAGGTCACATTCCTTCCTGCGTTTAAGGAAGCGTCTTCCTCTATACGGGGACTGGACAGGCCAGGTACTCCGCCTTCTGAGGCAGCAGGGTCTGTGACTGTCTTATCAAAGGATACAGTTCCTGCCCGCGTATATGCTGACGGATCAGAAAGATCCATTCTGAGGGCCGGGCGCACCCCGTATCTCTTCTTCTGCGTATCATTATCGATTTTTTCATTCCCGAATGTACCATAGAGCCCGGAACTGTCAAACGTAGTGGAACGCAGCCACCATACGCTGTTTCCATTCACATCAACCGGATTTGCATGTCCGCGGTTTGTAAACAGGACTCCCATTGCTTTTGCATAGCTGCTGCTTTCAGAAAAACAGCATTGTGACCGAAAACCATCTGATACAAACCCATATGCTTCTGTTTCTGTTTCATCCTTTGACAGTATAAAAATCTTATCCGTTGCAATGCTGTCATTCTCTGGATTCTTCAGATTAGAGGAAAGGATCAGATTCTGTTCTTCCTCCGTAAACGCACAGTCAATAAAGTTTTCCTGCTGGTAATTAAATGTCTCTCCTTCTCGCTCAGAAACATACCCGTTCAGCCATCCCCGCAGGGCACAATCCGCCCATGGTGAATTATTTACATACTGCTCACGCCACAACGTCCACTGACGAACATCCAATACACGGTCTGCAACAAGAAATGCCTGATTTCCTTTACACTCCAATACTCTCCATTTTATGGGATCATATCTGAAATAGTGCCAGGATGTGCTGTCATTCCATTCGTACCATCCGTCATTTCCAACCAGAGTTGATGGCTTATCTCCGTCTTTTCCAGAATACCACAGGGCGTCTTCCTGCTTCATCCTGCGGTATTTTTTACCATCAATCGTAATATCATTTCTTTCATCCCAGCCGGATGCCCGTTGCAGCTTTTGATATAATCTGTCTGACTCTATGAAATCATCCTCCCGGATAAATTCAAAGGCCGTATAATTGCGGCGCAGCTCTGTAGAGAGCACCTCTGTCTGTGGATAGCTGCCAAAATAAATGCAGTCCCAGGTCACCCGGGTCGCTGCCTGCTCTTCATAGGTATCCCCGACAAGAACCGGATTTGACAGGGGATTCTCTGGTTTTGGCGGGGAATCCGGATCACTGGGGCTCTGCTCATTAACTGTACCGTCAGAGCATACTGTTCCGGCATAACTCCACTGGTCAGATGACAGCTCCAGGTTCAGGGCTGCACGGACGCCCAGATCCCAGGATACATCACTGCCAGTATCATATACGGCGCCACCGTCTGTGACATCCTCAGCGCTCATCTGGTTTTCACCCGGCGAACGCAGCCACCAGAGACAATTTCCCGAATATAGCTCTTCTTCACAGTGCGCCCCCATTGCCTTCGCAAAGGCGCTGCTTATACACCTGCGTGCTTCATCATCTAAAGCTGCTTCTGAAGCGAACCCATAACGCAGTGCACTGTCTCCATAGCTTTCTGCTTCTGACAGGAAAAATATCTTATCTCTTGTATGATTCCCTGCGTTTGTACCGGATGCAATATTACTTTCATTCTGCACAGAAGTGTCTGCAATTGCTGTCTGCTCTTTGGAGTCAAAAGCACTGTGGATAAAACTCTTGTTTTCATAACTGGTATTTTGCTGGTTGTGATCTGCCCCATATCCATTGAGCCAGCTTCTGACAGTGCTGGTTTCCCACGTTACTTCTGCTTCTTCTGCATGGAAACGCTGCTCGTCTAAGACAACATCCGACAGTAACAGCGCCTGATTCCCGTCTTTCTTCAGAACCCTCCACTTAATCGGCTCATATTTAAAGTAATGCCAGCCGTCAGACCAACTATTGTCGTCCTCCCAGATATATCCATATCCATCGCTTTCCCAATATATGCCCTGGGCATCCTCCTCCCGAATCCTGCGGTACTTCTGCCCGTTTAATGTAATGTCATTATGCTCATCCCAATCTGCTGCACTTTGCAGGGCTTCATATAAATTTTTGTCTTCTATCGTATAGCTTTCTCCAAGAATGTCCGTATATTTCTCCGGGGAAGGAATCACCTTCTTTTGCGGATACTCGCCGAACCATACACAGTCCCATGTAACCTTTTGTCCGGATTCCATCTCACTGCTCTCTGCAATCACCGGGTCACTTAACTGAACCGACCCGCTTTTGCTTTGGACTTCCTGTGCTCTTACATTCTCAGACGTCAGATGCGTTCCGAATAGCTCAAGGCACATTGTCGTGCCAAGAAGCACTGCTGTAAGACGCTTCTTAATTTTTTTATTCATTGCCCATTCCCCCTTCTCGTTGATTATCATTAAGCCAGTACAGCCCTGCATAATTAACGGTTCGTTATGCAAGGCTGTACTAGTGCTCGAACCGGCTGGAAGTTTTCTGACCGGTTGGAGCATTAGTCTGACTCTCAGGGTTATTTTTTAACTGTAACCGTGCAAATGATCTTCTTCTTTCCAGATTTGACCGTAATCTTTGCTTTTCCTGCCTTTTTTGCTGTAAGCTTACCCTTCTTATCTACAGTAACCACACTCTTGTCAGACGTCTTATATGTAAGCTTTTCCTGCGTAGTGAGCGGTGTACATTCAGCACTCAGCTTTATCTTTTTCCCTTTTTTCAGCACGATCTTTTTCGATGGGACTGTAAGCTTCGTTGTTCTGACTGTTCCCTTCTGAACCTTTACCGCTGCCTTTAATACAGTTCCATTAGAAAGCACTACGGAAAGTGTTGTTTTTCCTTTTTTCTTTGCTTTGATTACGCCCTTCTTGCTGACAGATGCTATCTTTTTATTTGTAACTGAATAGCTCTTTACCTTCACTCCTGAAGGCATATTCAGTACTTTTAAAAGCTTTGTGGACTGCTTTACTTTAAGCGGTATGGTTTTCATATTAAGCTTTGGTTTTACTGTCTGTGTATTACCGCCGGATACTGCCTGCCCGCCAGACGGCTTATTGTCACCGGACGGCTTACTGCCTCCTGTCGGGGTGTCGCCTCCAGACGGTTTATCGTCCCCTGACGGAGTATCGCCGCCAGATGGCTTATCATCTCCGGATGGGGTATCTCCATCTTTTGAAACAGTGACTGTGCAGGATGCTTCATATCCCCCTTCTACTGTTGTAACTGTAATGACTGCCGTTCCTTCTGACACTGCCTTCACGGTTCCTTCGCCATTTACTATTGCAGCTTCCAGATTACTGCTGCTCCAGTCCACAAGCTGCCAGTCTGCATTTTCCGGAAGGATTGACGCATTCAGGGAGAGCTGTTCTCCAGGCTTTAGCGCTGCCTTCGACTGATCCAGCGATATTCCTTCCACGAATACCCTCTCCGATGAGCCGCCGTCCCATGTATCTTCCGTTGCATTTAAAACCCTTCCGGATGAATACGTAAGATCATAGCGGTTCGTTGCATTGAATAAGGCATCTGGCACATTCCCTTCTATGATCTGTCCCTTTCTGATCGTGATATCATCATACTTCACAGTACGGACCAGTTCACTGCCGCTGTATTCTTCTATCTGATAAGACGTTGTCCCACTCTGGGTTCCAACCAGCTGTACGGTATAAGAATCCTCCATGAGGTATACATACTGCATACCGTCCTCCACGGTCATGCTTACCCCTTCAAGCTCTGGGTCTACGACTCCGTTCCTGATCGCTCCGCATAATTCTCCATATCTGTCAAACACATTCACATTTACGCAGCCCACCGTGTTTCCGATGCCGGATCCAACCGATACTCCGACTCTCTTTTTTGCATTGGCGGCTTTCTCTGCCTCATCAAATGATACCTGGAAGATGATATTGGAAAATGTGCCATATTTCTCCTTTAAAATATCATTGATCGTATCATTGACGATAATTGGCGGAAGATATTCCTTAATCTTATCCGCATCATCCGCCCAGGCGCTTTTATAGGCTATTTTCAGTTCTGCCTCTGCCGCATCCTTTACCTGATCCACAAAAGATGTCATCTTTTTATAGGCAAATAGGCCGTTTGAGTTCGATGTTGGCTTATTTGGAGGATTCGCACCTATGACACGAAGTTCAATCGTTCCAACCGCTGCATATGGATCCTTCACTCCAAGATAAAAGTTATTGCTGGTAACTTTAACAAAAATGGTTATGTTTCCATATTTTGACCTTTGAAAATCGATCGCAGAAGTTGCTTCCAGTGTCTTTCCTTTATTAAATGTCTTCTCATTAATACCAAGCTTTTTGAGTACTTCATTGCGGAGGTCTTTTTCCTTTTTGGTATATTCCGAATACGAAAATCTATCTGAATTTAGAATCATGGAAATCCAGACATTCAAAAATGCCTCTAGAGATTTCTGCTGTTTCCCATCTAAATATATACCCAGGAAATTCGTATCAAGTGACACAATACTTGCCTGGTCCAACATATTCTCCGCATCGGTGATTGGTATGCGTGCTTCCGTTTCCTTTTTTGCTCTTCTTATCTGTTGCCTGTCGTATGCATGATTAATAATAGTAACTGTACAAGATGATCTGTTATTGGGATAGTAGCTCTCTTCTCCGTCTAACATAATCTCACTGGATATCCGTATTGTCTCCCTCTCTTTCTTTGGTGTATAGTCATGATTTACTGCAAATGTAAAATACTTGGTTCCACTTTTTCCCAATTCTACTGACGGATTCTCCAGTACAAACCCATCCCTTGAATCGGGTATGCTGATCTGTCCCTTGTCTATTTCCGTCTGATATTGGGATAAGTCAAGCTTCAACCCGCTTCCTTCTACTTTAATCTTCTGCTTCCTTAATTTTACCTTTTTTATTGCTTCTTTAATCGTCTCTATCTGCTGCTCAGAACAGATATATCCGCTTTTCATTTTTCCTTCCAGTGTTAATTTTATAGTAATACTGTCTTCCAGATAAGTTCCGTTTCCATCATTACCTTCATCATACTCCAAAGTTTTCGTGGAAGTCTCCTGCGAACCACTTGTTACGACACCCAGTGGCTTTTTGCGCAAAGTGATTGTATTGGAAACAGTTACAGCATCCTGTACGGAATCCATTCGCACGATTTCTGATGATTTAACATTACAGACAACCATAGAAACCAAATGCAGAATCTTCATTTCGGTTGCCTGTCTCAACAAATCATCTGAGACACTATATGCAATACCGCCGACGGTTACAGTTTTTTTAGATCTATCAACCTGCCCCAACTCTCCTACAATTGTATGCTCAACAGAAGAGGTGCTTTCCACAGCTACAAATTCGATATTTTTTTGCCCTGCGTACACTTCTGCACTGGAGCCTTTTATACCGTATATTTTTACATTTTTGCTGCTTTTAAATGCGTTCGAATTCTCTGAAACATTGATCACAGATTTCGGTATTACAATCTTCAACAGATTCGGCATATCTAAAAAGCATCCTTCTAAGATTGTATCAGAACCTTCTGCCAAAATGATTGTAGACAAATACTCCGCACCAGAGAACGGTCCGTATCTATTTGAGTCATATGTTACAACCTGTGCTGTCTGCTTAGGCATCACAATACTTTGTATCGCTGTCCCTTGAATCATATAGTATCCCAGTTTTGTTACTGATTCCGGTATTTCCAAAATCTCCAGAGAACTGCACCCTGAAAACAGCTCTGAAGGCAGCTCCTTCACGTTTTCTGACAGACTAACTTTCCACAAGGATGTGCATCCTTTAAATGCCGCATAGCCGATTTCCAGTTTAAAACCCACTTTGCTATTATAGCTAAACTCCACATTCTCCAGATTTTTGCAGGCTTCAAATGCCCAGCTTCCCACACTCTCCAAATTCCCGGGCAGTCGGAGCTCCCTCAAATCGGTATATTCGAAGGCATCTCCTCCTATTTTCTTTAATCCTGCTGGCCATTTTACCTCCGACAATT
>CAPEBR010000011.1:0-75616 GCA_948602995.1 uncultured Dorea sp. | reverse complement strand
ATCCCAGTTTTGTTACTGATTCCGGTATTTCCAAAATCTCCAGGGAACTGCACCCCGAAAACATCTCTGAAGGCAGCTCCTTCACGTTTTCTGTCAGACTGACTTTCCACAAGGATGTACACCCTTTGAATGCTGCGTAACTGATTTCCAGTTTAAAACCCACTTTATTGTTATAGGTAAACTTCACACTCTCCAGATTTTTGCAGGCTTCAAATGCCCAGCTTCCCACACTCTCCAAATTTCCTGGCAGCTGGAGTTCTCTTAAATCGGTATATTCAAAGGCATCTCCTCCTATTTTCTTTAATCCTGCTGGCCATTTTACCTCCGACAATTTTGTGCAGTTACTGAATACCGACCCTTCTATTATTTCTATATTATCCGGCAACACTATGTCCACAAGTGATGTACAGCCACTGAATGCTGACCCTCCAATCTCTCTGACTGTAGATGGTATTATGATTTTTGTTACCTTTGTTGCCTTAGTCAGAATCAAGTTTGGTATTCTTTCCATTCCCTCTTCAAACGTTACTGTCTTTAAATACTCTGCTCCGGAAAACGGTCCGTATCGGTTATTGTCATATCCAGCTGCCTGCGATACATTTTGGGGAATCTGGATACTTTGTATCGCCGTCCCTTG
Source organism: uncultured Dorea sp. (assembly GCA_948602995.1). Classification (GTDB taxonomy): domain Bacteria; phylum Bacillota; class Clostridia; order Lachnospirales; family Lachnospiraceae; genus CAPEBR01. The sequence goes on along the minus strand of CAPEBR010000011.1, from coordinate 74,979 downwards.
AACCATATAATATCCCAGTTTTGTTACTGATTCCGGTATTTCCAAAATCTCCAGGGAACTGCACCCTGAAAATACCTCTGAAGGTAACTCCTTCACGTTTTCTGTCAGGCTGACTTTCCACAAGGATGTACATCCTTTGAATGACGCATAGCCGATTTCCAGTTTAAACCCCACTTTGCTATTATAGCTAAACTCGACGCTCTCCAGATTTTTGCAGGCTTCAAATGCCCAGCTTCCCACACTCTCCAAATTCCCGGGCAGTCGGAGCTCTCTCAAATCGGTATATTCGAAAGCATCTCCTCCTATTTTCTTTAATTTTTCCGGCCATTTCACTTTCGACAGCCTTGTGCAGCTACTGAATGCTGACCCTCCGATCGTTTCGATATCATCCGGCAATCGTACATCCACAAGCGAAGCACATCCACTGAATGCTGAGCTCCCGATTTCCGTAACCGGATAATCCCCAATCATATCCGGCACAACCACCGTTGAAGCGGATCCTTTATACTTCTTTATCGTAACCTTGTTATTCGACACCGTATACTCAAAATCAGACGCTGCTGTACCTGCCCTCTGCACGCTACTCCGCCTGACCGTTTGCATCTGAGTCTCATTTTCCTCTGAAGCGGCGTCTTCCAAAGCCTCCTCATCTGCACCTGTAATATCCGAAGATTCCTTTACAGATTTTCCATCATCCGAATCTCCCTGCATCCCCTGAATATTCTCAGTATCTTCTGCTTTCTCCGCTTCTGTTTTCTCCCCTCCTGCTTCTGTCTCCTCAGAATTCTTTCCTTCCGAGTCCCCCGCAAAGGCATCCTCATCCCTTCCTGAATCCCCCTTGTCACTCTCCTGGTCTTTTCTGTATTCTGCATCCGGCCTGTCGTCCGCCGCACCATCCTCTTCACCCAGTGCCGCATCCAGCCCAGTCCCATCTTTCGTAACTGTGCCATTCTCCGCACCCGGGTCCGGCATCTCTGCCGCAGCGCCCATTCCGGCCTCCGCCGCATACGCCACTCCATTACACCCAGACACAATCGCCGCCGCAAGCAGCATCGCCAGTATCCTTCTCACCTTCTGCTTCATGATTCCATTCCCTCCTCCTTACACATACATGTCTTCCACTCCTGTTCGATCATCGTTCTTTCCAAATGTCCCTCTACCAGAAATAGCTCTGCCATCTCCTTTGCCCTCTCCACATACATCCTGTACTTTTTCCTGTCCATCAGATGCTTCCAGACAACAGCCGCATCATGATAGATGTAAGCCTTCGTTGCACCTCTTTCCTTCCAGGAAGCCGCCAGATTCTGTTCCTTCTCGCACCATTCCAGTGCATCCTCATATTTTTTCTGCTCTATACACACACGCGTATGCTCTATATAAGTATTGATCAGGTATCCTCCAAGAGCACTGAATCCCTTCTCTGATTCCATCTCCTTAAGATATATCTTTTCTGCCCGCAGCAGGCACTCTTTTGCCTTCTCATATTCACCCTTCCAGACAAAATACCGGTTGTATTTCATCTGGTACAGCGCCTCCAGCTCTGGCTCCTTATCCGTCAGATCCCGGTAAGCAAGCCAGGTCCTTTCGAACCAGGGGGCGGCTTTTTCTTTCTCCTGCCTGTTATGCCAGACCGACGCCACTTGATGGGCTGCCCTGGCAGTATAAGGATGTGGACATCCGAACTTCTTTCTGCAAATTTCATACAGCTCTTCATTGTACCGTACTGCATGCTCCCAAAGCCCCAGCTGCCACAGGAGATCTGTCATAACAAAAGCAGATTCTATGAATCTTGTATCTGCAAGGGGCAGTACCTCCAGCATGCGCAGAATATATGTCTGAAACTGCATCTTACTCTTTACAGGTCTGTTCCAGAAATCCTTAAGCTCCTCCGTAAAGTTTAAGATAAACTGCCGGCATCCAGACCAGTCTGGCCGCAGGATCTCTTCCACCTCGCGCCGGACCAGGGAATGCAGTGCGATCTGTTCTCCTGCTGCATCATACTCAATCAGCCCTCTCCTCCTCAGCATCTGCACCTGCGCCTCTGACAGCCGGCCCCCGCTAAGCCGCAAAAACCATTTAAGCTTCATGCCTGCTGCTGGAAGCAGAGCGGCATTTTTCAGAACCTGCTGCTCTTTTAAAGGAAGTTCATGAAGATCAAAGATATATTTTGCCAGGTCCGTTTTTCCACTTTGTATCTCAGAAGGCCGGACGCCTTCCATGGCACAGTGTCTGGCAAGAAGCTTGACATATAATGTATGCCCCTCAAATCTCTGAAGCAGCCTTTCTACATCCGCTTCCTCTCCCAGGCGCACATCTCCGTAATATGACGAAAAAAGGCACAGCAGCTCCCTTTTATCCGCCAGTGCCCGAATCTCAAGACCCGTCCGGCCAAAGCAGGCAGGATCCGTCCGGGTCGTAAAAAGCAGATGACAGGGCAGCTTAAGTACATCCTCGATAAAATCATCTGTCACAACATCCAGATTATCGATCAGAATAAGCGTCCTGTTATCTGTAATCTTCTTAAGTGTATTTAGTTTCTGTCTGACATACCAGCCACGCTCTCCTCTTTTCCCTACCGGGATAAATGCCATATTCTCCACAGATATCCTCTGGTCATCTGCAAAAAGCTCCCGCAGACCGCCGTCACAGGGGGCATATACAACCGTATCATACCGCCTGCCATACTGCCAGACATAAGCCCTTGCCACAGCACTCTTCCCGATTCCGCCGATTCCATACAAGAATACATAGTGCTGTTCTTCCAGAAGCTTTGCGATCTGTCGGATCTCCTCCTTCCGGCCCACCAGCCCCTGTTCCGTCTCTGGAATGGGACGGCCGGACAGTCTGTATATCTGCTCTGTTTCTGAGTCCTCCCGGAAAATACTCTGTTCCAGCTTCTTAAGTCTCTCCCAGAGCACCTTCTCGTCTAGAAAATACTTCGGTGTATTGGCAAATGCAGCAAAGAGAATCTCATTCCATTCCACGGCCTGCTCCCTGGTTAACCCTGATTCTTTCTCTTTCCCGGGCATAATCAGCCAGACAGTATGGGGAGACGTATAAGCCGCCTTCCCACTGTCCTCCATATCAGCTATCCTCTCGAAACATTCCCTGATACTCATGCCGGTGTCCCGAAGTTTGAGCCATGCCTTTATTCTCTTACTATATACTTCCTTACTCATCTTCTTTCACCTTTTTAGCTGACTCTGAATCTTTTTCCGGCTCCTTTTAACTGAAAGATCTTCCGGTAACTGCTTTTCTGCTTCTTCGGCACTTTAAATCTGCAGGAACTCCTGATGCCTTTGAATGCACCGGCTCCTACCTTCGCTTTCTTAAGCTTTGAGGTCTTAAAGATTATACTTCCCAGCTTCTTATCTCCGTAAAACGCTTTTTTCCCAATAGAGGCAAGCTTTGGAGATTTTGCCGTAACAGATGTCAGTGAAGTGCATCCCTGGAACGCCTGGCTTCCGATCTTTGTCAGTGCTGCTGAGGTAATATTACATTTCCTAATTGCTTTGCATCCATAAAATGCCTTATTTCCGATTACTTTTACCTTCGGGAGAGTGACCGCGTTCTTCCTGCTTCCTACTGTGGCAAGCTTCGTACACTGATAAAACGCACCGTCTCCGATTGAAGTTATTTTTTTACAGCCACTTACCTTCACAAGTTTTTTACATCCCCGGAACGCATTTTTCGCAATGGCAGTGACCTGGCAGGCAGAGCCATTTAGAACCACCGTATCTGGAATCACTATAGTTTTTAAAGATTTATCCGTTACTGCCATAACGGTTACTTCCTTCCCGGAGGCAGACACCTTATATTTTACTTTATCCTTTACAAAGGATGCTCCGGGCTTTGGAGATGATGTCTGCTGGGTTTTATTCTCTTCTTCCTCTTTATTATCCTCTGGTTTGGACACCTTGTCATAGCGGGCTGTCAGTTTCACGTTCCGGGCAGGCATTGTTACGACTGCAGTCTCTTTGTCCGGTTCTAAGATTGCCGTCCCTTTTATATCAGCATTCCACCCGCGAAAGAGCATTCCTTTTAGGACGCCTGCAAATACCTTCACCTTTTCCCCTTCATAAAACTCGCCCTCAAAAGCCATTCCGTTTTCGCCTGCAAGATAGCCATTCTCTAATGTAAGCGTATATTTTCTGGCAGAGCTGCTTTCTGTATCTACAGTCGGTATGATAAGTCCTGACGTTCTCTCCTCCCTGAAGTCATAATCCCGGCTTTTGTCTGACAGACTTGTCTTTGATGTGTACTTTGTATTCTTTTTCAGCAGAATGTCCAGATACTTCACTGTCCGGGCAAGCTCACTGCTGTTATTATATTCACTCTCCCTTTCGTAATTCTCAATGACAACATCCATTGTCCCGTCATCTGTTCCCGCATAGGTTACTGTATACTGTCCCGAATCGCCATAAAACCAGATCGACTTTTCCTCCCCTGATGCAGCAACTGTAAATGGCTCCCCTTCTTTACAGTATGGCCTGCCGCCAATGACAGAGGCCACTATATTTCCGGACGCATCTGTGACACGGACATCTACCGGACAAGAGATATAGTATTTTTCCTTCAGCTCCTGGAAACGCCCCTGGTACTCTTTGTATTTTTGCGGATAAACCTCCTCAAGTCCATAGAGCCATCCCATCTGTGTACTTCCATACTCCAGCCGGTAAAGGCTCTGTATGTTTTTGATGGATTTCTTCAGTTCTTCTCCACTGGACGCACCGAATTTTTCCCAGAGCTTTCCTGCAAGGGTGTCTGTCACTGTCTCTGTAAATGAAGATGCGCTCTCACAGTCCTCATCCAGATAATTATAATACACGTCAATGGACGCCAGATAATTCTCTGCATTTTCCCTGTTTCTTTCCGATGCGAATGCTGACTTTTCTTTCTCATAGGCGCTGTGTACCAGTTCCCGGACATCCAGCATGGCAGCAAGCTTGAATGTCCGCTCTGCTATGCTGCTTGTATGGAACACACTGTCTGCCACAAATGTACCTGTTTTATAAGACGCCCAGTACAGGCCGGCCATCGGACATGCCGCACAGACAGATAGCTTTACATCCTCCCACATCTTATCCATTGCCCACTTTACAACTTCCTCTCCGCCAAGAAGAAGAGAGCCGTCGGCAACTTTCTCAATGAATTTCTTAGACTCTTCATTCATAATCCTTACGCATTCCCGAAGAGCTGTTTTTAATTCCAGATCACTCACAGGACATGCCTCATACATATCCATAAGAATCTGCTTATAGGACTCACTCATAGAGGCAAGTGCAACACAGTTGGCGCAGTGCTCCACATATTCTTTCAGGTCATCCATAACATCCAGGCATTTCACCGCACCCCCCAGGGTATCTGATATCTTCATAATCTTATCATAAGATTTAAAATAATCCTGTGTCAGGAATCGTATCCACTCTTTCTGCTCCTGTCCAAGGTCTGACAAATCATACATATCCTCTACCATGACTCCATAGATATTTGCCATATCTGTTTTTATAACGCCTAAAAGCTTCTTTGCATCCTTATGGATATTTTCGTCTGAGATCTCAAATCTTTCGGACGCGTCCTGGAAGATAGAGAAAATAATCCCTTCATATACATCCTTCTGACTGAATGCATTTCCTTTATCCAGTACTGTGGACGGCGAATCCACCGTCTCCAGGGTCTTCTTCATGGTATCCCAGAGCAAAGCCTTTGTGGCAAGCCCCTCCTCTTTCGCTGCATTCCAGATGATCTGTGAGGGTGTATCTGAGCTGAAATGATAATTCATGCCCGCGTCAGACCCCTTGTCTTTATAAAAATCATAAAGATAAGAAGCGTGGTAAAGGCTTTCATCAAACTGCTGATCTTCCTTTTCCTCCTCAGATTCCTCCACTATCACCTGGCATTTTGCCGTAAGCCCGTTTGAGGTCTTTCCTGTAATGACCGCCGTGCCCTTTACACCCGGGGTAATACTTGCCTGGAATGTGGCCAGCCAGCTTCTAGATGCAGAAATCCCTGTTCTCCTGCAGCCTGTAACCTTTGCGACCGCCGGATTGCTGCTAGACCATATAATCTCAGATATCTCTTTTTCAAAAAAGTCACCGGATACCTCTGCATTGTCAGAAGCCTTTAGCTTTCCATTCAGCCTTATGGTCTCATCTGATGTTCCTGATACTTCCGCATCAAGTGTAAATTCTATAAGAGAATCCTCTTTACCCGGCTCTGGAGAGGGTTCGTTTCCGCCTGAAGAAAGGGGAAGCTCAACCTTTACCGGGCTTAACTGTCCTCCTCCCCAGACATACAGTTCCCCATCCACTGTAATAGCTGCACTGGTATCAAGTCCCTGGAATACAGCACTTGCACCTTCTAATACCTTTGCCGGAATCATCTGCTTTTCTGTTGTCCCATTTCCTGCCTGCCCCTGATCATTCACTCCCCAGCAGTATACCTCTCCGCTTTCTGTCTGGGCAATACTGTCTGACCAGTTTACAGAAGCATATGTAACACCACTTAATACCCTGACTGGCGATCCCTGATCCTCTGTATCTCCCGTTCCGACACGTCCGGAATCGTTGTATCCCCAACAGTAAAGATCTCCGTTTTTCGTGACAGCAGCACTGTGCTCGGAATATACGGAAACAGAAGTTACATTGTTTAAAATCTTCAGAGGGGTGCTCTGCTTCGTTCTAGCTGTAGTTCCGCTTCCTGCAATTCCACGGAAATTGCTTCCCCAGCTGTATAATTCTCCATCCTCCGTAACAGCAGCACTGGAAACCTTTCCTAATGAGACCGCTTTCACTCTGTCTTTTATCTTAACTGGCGTTGTCTGCTCATTTTCTTTGCTTCCGCTTCCGATGATGCCATTGAGATTGCAGCCCCAGCAGTAGAGATCTCCATTCCCTGTGATCGCCGCGCTATGGCTCTGTCCCAGGGAGACACTGGTTACATTACTTAAAACCCTTACTGGCCTTGTCTGGATTTCCTTACTGCCATTGCCCACCTGGCCATATCCATTGTATCCCCAGCAGTACAGGTCTCCATTTTTTGTCACTGCAGCTGTATGGCTTTTATTAGAGCCTTCATAAATGCCTGTATAAACTTCTGACACATTCTCCAGCACGGCTACCGGTTTTGCCTTATTTTCTGTTGTGCCGTCTCCCAGCTGTCCGTAATTGTTTATCCCCCAGCAGTACAGGGTTCCGTCTCTTGTGACAGCAGCGCTGTAATCCGTGCCTGCAGCAATGGACGCTACATTTTCTAATATTTTAACTGGCTTTTTCTGGCTCTCTCCACTTCCGTCTCCTACCGCTCCATAGGTATTGGATCCCCAGCAGTACAGAGCACCGCCCTCTGTAAGAACCATATTATGGGAAGGCCCTAATGAAACCTGCGCAGTCTTCGCGAGAGTCTCTTCCTGTGCAAATACAGCAGCTGTTCCAGACTTTCCTGCAGCCATGCCTGCAATCACGACAGCTGACATAATTGCTGACGCTGCCCGTTTCCATAATTTCCTGTACATCATACCATCCTTTCTCATTTCTACTTAGGATCTGTCATGAAATAAACTTTCATTTTGACTTGTCTAAATCTGCATATGCATCGTTGCCGTCAATCGGCGTACCCCACTACGATTCCCGAGATTCATTATCCATAGAGCGGAATTTCATAAACCGCAGATTCTTCAGATACTGCAGGGCTGCATTGTTCCCACGCTTTTCTTCCTTCGCAATTCGCATCTTCACTGCGTGGTCATACTCCCGCAGGATCCCCTTCATCCGTTCTCTGTCAGTCTCCGCCCCTTCTGAAGGTTCATCTATGGTCAGTCCAAGTATACAGCTAATTGCACAGTCTACATATCCATTCAGCGTCCTCTCCTGATTAAGCGGCGCATATCCCAGACGGGCGAGCCATTCCCCCAATGTTTTGGAATCCACATCCGGCATAAGCAGAAGAATGAGCAGACGTAGTATATTTTCTCTTGATATAATGGTATCCTTTTCAACATATTTTCGGAATTCACCGGCAAAATTTCTGCTATAGAGATGCTCCCGGTAGCAGTGGACTCTCATGGAAGCATCCACATCCAGACAGTCCACTGCATCTGCATAAAAAATGTGCCGGAGATATCTTCGCTGCGTGCCAGGCTTAACATTCAGCCTGTCAAAACGCTCGTAAGAAATCCGACATAGATATTGCTGAAATAACTCTTCTATCATCTGTTCCCTGTTTTTTACGGGTGAGAACCGCTGACTGCACAGATCCTCCGTAAAAAAGTGATCCATTTCATCTTCGGACATCTCCAATGCCTGCCCAAGTCTGATACATTCTTCCCGGTTTTTGGGCAGATGCTGTGAGAGACGCCAGAAACGAATTTTCTGCATCTCGTGCTCACTCGGTTCCTTCCCATACATCCGGAAAAATATTTCACGATCCAGCTTCCGCAGTGAAGAAATATTATGGCGCGCCTTGTATTCCCCAAACCATACAGAATTCTGCTGCGTCCTCTCAGCAGCCGTTCTAAGACACCTGTCAATACAGGCAGTTATCTCTGTCTCATACATCCTTATCTACAACACTTTCTTCACATTTTCTTCATATTTTTATTATTCTATCATAATGAACTTTTTCATAAAAGCACCCTGGAATTCATTATTACACAAAAGTTTGATATGTTTTTATTGTAACGAAAGGGATTTTTACTGAAAAGGCATATTGCTAAACCTTTACACCCCTTTTTGGATTTGTTATAATAAAATTACTTGATAAACACATTTTCATATAAAGATGGAGGTGATTACATGCCTAACAGTACTGAAATAGCAAAGGAAGCGATTGAAGAATTTGATCGAATCCAGGATTATATGATGTCCTGCGAGGATAAAAATTCTGTTCTGTATCAAAAAATGAGACGGCGTTACATGACACTAAAAGCAATTTTAACTACTTCTGGTGTTAATCTCAGTGAGATTGATTATATAAAGGAGTAGTAAGTAACTGTCCCTAAAGGAAAAGGCGCAGAGTCTTTGATGGTTCATCTAAGACTCTGCGCCTTTAGGGAAAGTTTCTTCAGCCAGTTTCCACCATAATAACTCATAGGCGGCTCCCCCGGAAAATACCGGTACATCCTCCACGCATAAAATATAATCATGGCGGCCAGCGTCACCGTCAGGCACACTCTTAAAACCGGCATCTTTTTCTTTCCAAGAAGATACCGGTTCACCAGGAACATCAGAATCAGCGCCATCAGCGGATAGATAAAGGGATGCATCTGAAAGGCTCCTGCGAAATCGAATGACAATACTGCCATTCCCGCCCTGGTAAGCCCGCACCCCGGGCATGGAAAGCCGGTAAATACTACCAGCGGACACATACTGTAAAAGAATCTTTTTAAAATTACAAAATAGGCGATGATGACTGCCACCGCCCATTTTACTGAATTAATATCCTTCCAGATTAATTCTAATGCGTCTGTTAAGATTTGTCTGAAGCTTCGTCTTTTCTTCATGTTTTCTCCCGATGCATTTCCGGATCCATCTGCCTATAAGATAATCTTCTTCGGACATTTTTCCGCACAGACACCGCAGTTCGTACACTTCTCCGGATCAATATGCGCAATGTTGTCAAGCACCTTTACCGCGCCTGGCTCACAGACTCTCTCGCACATCTTACATCCGATGCAACCCACAGAGCATGCCTTCATGACATCCTTGCCTTTATCCCTGGAACTGCACTGTACAAGATGCTTCTGTGAATAAGGCACAAGCTCAATCAGCTGCTTCGGACATGCCGCAATACATTTTCCGCATGCCTTACATTCTTCCTTGTCTACAACGGCAATCCCGTCCACAATATGAATCGCATCAAAAGGGCATGCCGCCACACAGGTACCCTCGCCGAGGCAGCCGTAGTTACAGGTCTTGGGTCCGCCGTTCTGCATCATGCTCACCATAACGCAGTCGCCGAGACCGCAGTACTCGTAATCCTGTCCCGCCTTCTCACAAGTGCCCGCGCACTTTACAAATGCCACCTGGCGCTCCTGCGCTCCTGCTTCCACGCCCATAATCGCACCGATCTTTTCCGCAACCGGGGTTCCGCCAACCGGACATCCGCCGATCTCAGCCTCCCCCTTTACGATTGCCGCCGCAAGGCCGGAACAGCCTGCATAGCCGCAGCCGCCGCAGTTATTTCCCGGAAGGACGCCCATGATGGCCTCCTCACGCTCGTCAACTTCCACTGCAAACTTCTTTCCTGCCACTCCGAGAAACACACCAATGAATAACCCGGTGCCGCCTACAACCAGAGCAGCAATTAATATTCCTGTCATACTCATAGCCTGCCCCTCCTATATCAGCCCGGAAAATCCAAAGAACGCGATGGACATCAGCGCTGCCGTAATCAGCACGATCGGCGTTCCCTTAAAGGATTCCGGAACATCATTGTACTCAATCTTCTCGCGGATTCCCGCCATAATCACAATCGCAATGGCAAATCCGATCGAAGTACCGATACCATTTATAACACCTGCAAGAATGCCATAATCCTTCTGTACATTCGTAAGCGCCACGCCCAGCACTGCACAGTTTGTCGTAATCAGCGGCAGATACACGCCCAGCGCGTTATACAGGGAGGGCATAGCCTTCTTAAGAAACATCTCCACAAACTGCACCAGAGCCGCAATAACAAGGATAAATACGATGGTCTGCAGATAGTCGATCTTAAGCGGAACCAGTATAAACTTATAAATCAGGCTCGTAATAAATGACGCAATCGTAATAACGAAAACAACCGCTCCGCCCATACCAGATGCCGTCTCCACTTTTTTGGAAACGCCAAGGAACGGACAGATTCCTAAAAACTGGCTGAGTACAACGTTATTTACAATCGCTGAACCAATGGCGATAATCAATAATTCTTTCATCTATGTACCCCTCCTACTCTTCTTCATTCCCTGTAGGGAACACCTTGCCGGAGCATCCGCCGCAGGAAGCGCAGTCCTCGCCGCATCCGGATGCCTCTCTTACCTTTTTGCCTTTCTTCGCGGCATTCATCTTCACCTTGTTCTGGAGCGCCGTAAGGCCTGCAAGCACTAGAAATGCCCCTGGGGCAAGGATAAAGATCGTTACCGGGACATAGCCGGACTTCCCTGCAGCCACATCCGCAAGGGGAAGGAGCTGGAAGCCAAACACCTTGCCGGAACCAATGATCTCACGCACAAGGCCGATTGCCGTAAGGCCCACCGTGAATCCAAGTCCCATGCCGATTCCGTCAAAGATGGATAAGAGAACCGGATTCTTGGACGCATAGCTTTCTGCGCGCCCGAGGATGATGCAGTTTACCACAATCAGAGGGATATAAATGCCCAGTGAAGCATAGAGACTGGGAACGAACCCCTGCAGCAGGAATTGTACAATCGTTACAAAGGATGCCACGACTACGATAAACGCCGGCATTCTGACCGAATCCGGTATCACTTTACGCAGCATGGAGATCAGCATATTTGACAGTACGAGCACGACCGTGGTGGACAGTCCCATACCTACGCCGTTGGTGGCGGAAGTTGTTACCGCCAGGGTCGGACACATACCTAACATTAGGACAAAGGTCGGATTTTCCTTAATCAGACCATTATATATTCTTTCCATACATCCATTCATCTTTGCTGCCTCCCTTCTACTGAAACACACTCTGGTAGTAGCCGAGAGCCGCGTTCACTGCTCCGGTTACTGCCCTTGAAGTAATGGTTGCACCGCTTAGCGCGTCAATGGGCTCTCCGGATCCGCCATCCTTGGACACAACAAACTGCTCTGTCTGCTTTCCCTGGTACTGCTCATAGAAAGCCGGCTCCTTTGCCCTCATTCCAAGGCCTGCTGTCTCGCTGATAGACAGGATGGACACGCCGCTCACCGTGCCATCTGCCGTGATCCCTACTGTAACCTGGATATCGCCGCCGTATCCCTCTTTGTCTGTCGCCGTTATGACATAACCGTCTTCCCCAGCCTTACAGGCCTCGTCAATGGAACCCTTAATTCCCAGATCCTGAATGACCTGCTTAGCCGCTTTCCCGTCCACATCCACTTCCTCAAAGCTGTCCAGGGATGCCTCTGGAAATACGGCCTGCCATGCCGCCTTCTTCTCCGCATCCTTCGCCTGGGCAATGGGTTCCTTCGTAATCTCATACACAAATCCAAGTCCCAGTCCCGCCACAAGGGTGATCACTGTCAGAATCAATGTATTTTTTATAATTTTATTCATTATTTCTCTCCTCCTTTACCAAATGGCTTCGGGAGTGTTACCCTCTCAATCAGCGGTACCAGCAGGTTGCTGATGATAATCGCGTAGGATACCCCTTCTGCAGAGCCGCCGAACAGACGGAACAGCCCGGTCAGAATGCCCAGGAGCATGCCATACACAATCTGTCCTCTCTTCGTAATCGGCGAAGTCACATAATCGGTTGCCATGAACCACGCTCCAAGCATAATTCCGCCTCCACACAGGTGAGCGGTAATATACTGAGGGTCAAAGAAGCCGATATCCGGATTCTGGAAATGCCCGAATATACCGACGAAAACCGCAAAAGTAGCAAGATATGTACCTGGAATCCGAAGATCAATAACCCCTGTAAGGATCAGGATTACTGCACCAAGCATTATGGCAAATACGGACGTCTCCCCGATGGTTCCCGGAATCTTTCCGATCAGCATGCTCATAGTATCCACCGTCCCGCCGCTCTTTAAGACTGCCAGCGGCGTAGGTCCTGATACCCCGTCATAGATAAAGGTTGTCATCTGTCCGGTAAAAGAGATCAGCAGGAAACATCTTGCGCCCAGCGCCGGGTTCATAATGTTCTGCCCCAGACCTCCGAACAGCTGCTTTACAACCAGGATGCCGAACACGCTCCCCAGTGCACCCATCCACCAGGGAGCACTGGACGGCATATTAAGCCCCAGAAGCAGTCCTGTTACAACCGCACTGAAATCATTTACCGTTACCTTTTTATGCATCAGTTTCTGATAGATCAATTCTGTCAGCACCGCCGATGCCGTTGTACTGATCAGCATAATCAGCGCCGGAAGCCCGAAATTATACACGCCGAAAGCTGCGGCAGGCAGAAGCGCAGCCGTTACGATCTGCATGATATTTGCAGATGTCGTCTTCGAACGTATATGCGGTGACGACGACATCATGAATTTATTCTCACTCAACACCATTCACCTCTTCCTCTCATTCTTTATTTCTTCTTGCGGTTCGCAAGCGCAATCTTTCTCATAGAGCCGATGGCCTGTTTAAGCGGCCTCTTTGCCGGACACACATAGCTGCAGGAACCACACTCCATGCACTCCAGTCCCTCATGCTTTGTAAATGACTCCTCATCGTGATGCTCCGCAAAGTCTGAAAGCCTTGACGGAATCAGACGGCTCGGACAGGCCTCCACGCAGCGTCCGCAGTTAATGCATGCGGTAGGCTCATGGGCCGCCACCTCATCCTTCGTAAATCCTAAAATGGAAGATGAAGTCTTCGTCACCGGAACATCCAGAGTAAACATGGAAAATCCCATCATGGGACCGCCGGAAATGATCTTCTCAGGCTCCGTCTTAAATCCGCCCGCTGCTTCCACAAGCTCCTCCTGGCTGATTCCAAAGGGGACAAGGAAGTTCCCGGGTTCATTTACCGCGCTGCCGCTTACAGTCACAACACGTTCCATGGAAGGCTTCCCTTCCGTAATAGCCCGGTTGATCGTAATCAGTGTCTCTACATTATCCACCACGCAGCCTGCATCTGCCGGGAGCATGGCCGAGTTAATGGCTCTTCCCGTAGCAGCATAAATAAGCTGACGCTCACCTCCCTGGGGATACTTTGTCTTAAGCGACAGCACCTCCATACGGGGCTCATCCTTCGTAAGCTCCTTAAGCTTCTGAATACAGTCCGGCTTATTGTCCTCCACCCCGAAGATTCCCTTCGCGTTGTCAAAAAGTTTAAGGACTGCCCTCATACCGCCCACAAGCTCCTCTGCATTTTCCATCATACGGCGGTAATCAGCCGTAATGTAAGGCTCGCACTCAGCACAGTTTGCAATAATATAATCAATCTTGTCTGGCTCCTTTGGAGACAGCTTAACCCGTGTCGGGAAACCTGCGCCGCCCATGCCGACAATCCCTGCCTCTGCGATTACATTCAGAATCTCTTCCTTCGTCATCTCATCCAGAGGCTTCACCTCCGGATACGTTACTTCCTCATATTCCCCGTCATTCTCAATCACAATGCTGTTCACCTTAGAACCAGTGGGGTTAAAGCGGGGCTCAATTGCCTTCACCGTCCCCGACACGGACGCATAGACAGGCGCTGACACAAATCCGCCGGCCTCTGCAATCTTCTGCCCCTTAAGCACACGGTCCCCGACTGCAACAACCGGACTTGCCGGCGCACCAATATGCTGGGAAACCGGATACACCAGAGCACCCTCCGGTTTTACGCTGACAATCGCCTTGTCCTTTGCCAGGCTCTTGCCGTCATCCGGATGTACTCCACCCTTAAATGTTAACAATGCCATCCCTTTATCCTTCCTTCCTTTGCCCTTCCATTTTCTTATGCCAGAAGATCTCTTTCTGGCAGCTCACTATATAACTATACAGGAAAACGCCCGCTTTATCCAGCGGTAAATTGGGGACGGGGCATTTTTAAAAATACCCCGTCCCCAACTGCTTACTCCTCCGCTGCAGCTTCCTGTTCTTCCGCTGAAGCTTCAATAGCCTTCATACTGAGGCTGATCTTCTTCTCTTCTTCGTTCAGGTCAACGATCTTCGCTGTAATCTCCTGTCCGACGGATAATACATCTGACGGCTTATCCACATGCGCCTTCGAAATCTGGGATACATGAAGCAGTGCATCCACACCCGGCGCCAGTTCTACAAAGGCGCCGAAGTCTGTCATCCTTGCCACTCTTCCGGTGATCTCTCTTCCTACTGCATAATCCTCTGCCGCATTCGCCCAGGGATTCGTCTCCGGAAATTTCAGACTTAATGCAATCTTCGTATCGTGAATATCCTTGACAAGCACCTTCAGCTTGTCGCCCACCTTGAAGGCCTTCTTCGGATTCTCCACGCGTCCCCAGGACATCTCCGAGATATGAAGCAGTCCGTCTACGCCGCCAAGATCAACAAACGCGCCGAAATCGGTCACATTCTTAACGATTCCTTCTTCAGTATCGCCGATGTTCAGTCTCTCAAATACTTCTCTCTGTCTCTCCGCCTTCTCCGCGACAAGGAGCTGTCTTCTGTCGCCGATCACACGGTTTCTTCTTGGATTGAACTCGCTGATTACAAATTCAATCTCCTGATCCTGATACTTGTTCAGATCCTTCTCATAAGTATCTGATACAAGACTTGCCGGAATGAAGACTCTTGCGCCTTCCACGGATACGCTCAGTCCTCCTCCAAGAATCTGTGTTACAGGAGCCTTCAGAACCTCGTGGTTCTCATAAGCCTCCTTCAGTCTCTCATTACCCTTCTCAGCCGCCAGTCTCTTATAAGTTAACAGCACCTGACCTTCTCCGTCATTCACCTTTAAGACCTTTACTGTCATGGCATCGCCTACAGAAACCATCGTTGTGAGATCAACTCCTGATTCATTCGTGTACTCGTTCTTTGTGATGATGCCGTCTGCTTTGTAACCTATATTTAAAACAATCTCATCGGGCTTCACATCAATAACAGTACCGTCCACAACTTCTCCGTTTCTTATTGTCTTAAAAGACTCGTCTAACATCTGTTCAAAAGTTAATTCTGACATTGTTTTGAACCTCCTCAATTATATTGTTGGGCGTGGATGCCCCTGCTGTAATACCTACTGTTTCCACGGACCTTAATTGATTCATATCCAAATCGTCAAGTGTCTGTATATAGTACGTATCCGCACATGCATTTCTGCAGATTTCAAATAGCTTCCGGGTATTGGAACTTCTCCTGTCACCTATGACTATCATAGCGTCCACCCTCTCTGCAACGCTCGCTGCCTCTTCCTGACGCGCTCTTGTTGCGTTGCAAATCGTATTTAAAACAATTATATCATACCTCTTTTCAGAAATAATTTCAACTAAATCTTTGAATTTATTGTAATTAAATGTCGTCTGCGACACAATGCATACTTTCTGTCCCTTATTTCCGGCTTCAAAAGCCTCTGCTTCTGCCTCATTCTGAATAATAGACACATGATTTCCCGCCCATCCTTTTATGCCTTCCACCTCAGGATGTGCACTGTCGCCGATAATGACAATGTGAGCCCCTTCCCTGCTCTTGTCTGATACAATTTGATGAATCTTCTTAACAAAAGGACAGGTTGCATCTACGTAAGTAATCCTTTTTTTATCCATCAGGTCACAGATGCTTTTGGAAACCCCGTGGGAACGGATGACCACAATCCCGTCTTCTACGCCCATCAGCTCTTCCACAGAATTCAGAACCGTAACTCCCCGGCTCTCCATATCGCGGATAACCTCCTCGTTATGAATGATGGGGCCAAACGTATAGATCCGCTCTCCCGGATGCTCCTCTGTCTGTTTATATACCAGATCGACTGCTCTCTTTACGCCGGGACAGAATCCGGCAGTTTTCGCTAATTCTATCTTCATACCTTTCTCCCTGTTTAACAAAACCCCTTTTACGGTAAACAACTCTTTTACCGTAAATCTCATCGGCATATAGATTCTTTCCTTTGGTAAATATTCAAATCTGCTTATGTATGGCTTAAAAATATTCCCTCAGAATTTTCTGTGCGCTTGATTGGATGTTCACATACTCTGACTGGTTTGCAGCCCTCTCAAGCCACATCCGGGCTTTCGCCCTGTTCGCCGCCGTATCCCCGCCAGTGGCATATAGAAAACCAGATTGAAACTGAGCCGTGATGATTCCCTGTTCTGCCGCCTTCTCATACCAATACAGGGCTTTGGCTTTATCCACCGCAGCGCCTTCCCCATAATAGTATATATAGCCGCATTTGTCCTGGGAATCGGCATTCCCCTGTTCGGCCGCTTTTTCATACCAGTACAGGGCCCTGGCCTTATCCACTGCCGTACCATAACCTTCGAAATACATAATACCACAATTGCGCTGGGAATCAATGTCGCCCTGCTCGGCTGCTTTTTCATACCAGTACAGGGCTTCGGCCTGATCTGCCGGCATACCTTCACCGTAAAAGCGCCATTTGGCGTACTGGTATTGAGCATCCTTTTCCCCCTGTTCGGCAGCTTTTTTGCACCAGTACAATGCCTTAGCTTTATCTACCTTCGTACCTTTTGTACCGATACCAAAAAAGTATTTACTGCTACACCGCAGTTGAGCATAGCCCTCGCCCTGCTCAGCCGCCTTTTCATACCAGTATAGCGCATTGGCTGCGTCTTCTGATCCGCCGTAATCGTATATAATGCCACACATGGTCATGGAAAAAACATCTCCCTGCTCAGCCGCTTTTAGATACCACCGCAAAGCTTCTTTCCAATCCTCAGGTGTTCCTTTTCCCTCTCTATACATATTGCCCACGAAACGCATTGCCGCAGCATCCCCCCATATCGCCGCATGCTTATATTGTCGTAATTCCTCAGCAGAATCTTTTTTCTCATAGGCATCATGCGCAATCTTTCTGCACCATCGTATAGCTTCTTCACTGTCTTTTTCCGCTTCTTTATCTTCACCATATTTTTTCAATAAAATATCCGGAATTTCAGTTTCATTCTGCTCCATGGCTTTTCGGAGCCAATACGCTGCCACTGTTTTTTCCGGCTCTGCCCCATCACCCCATGTATACATACTGCTGCAATGAATCTGAGCATCCAGATCACCCTGTTTGGCAGCTTTCAGATACCACTGCAGAGCTTTCTTTTTATCAAAATCTGTACCCAGGCCATTATCATACATCATACCACATTTCATTTGCGCATTAACATGTCCCTGCTCAGCCGCTTTTTCATAATATATTAGCGCCTCCTTCTGGTCAGTTTCTGTACCCATACCATAATAATACATTACCCCGCAATTATATATGGCTACAGGACTGCCAAGCGCGGCACCCATTTTATATTGCCGTAATGCCTCATCATATTTTTTTTCACGAAACGCCTTTTCTCCCGCATCACACGCCGCTTTTTGCTGTTGGTTTAGTTCCGTCATTTTTAAATTCTGTTCATAAAGCCCTTCTAGTACGGAGACATATTCTGCCATCTTTTGATTACCTGATGCCGCCAGTTCTCTGCCCCATTTCAATGCAGTTTGATACCGGCGGCTCCACAGGATCCCCTGTTCTTCCCTGCTGGAAACCAGGCGGATAAAAGCCTCCTGACCAGGTATATAGCCTGCTTTTCCAGCCAAACTGTATTTCCCAAGTGCCAAATTAATTTTGAACATCACATTTTCATAAATCCATCCTAAACCAACTTTTGCGTCTGGGAATTCACCAATCTTAGAGGCCGAGCTGACCTTCTCTAAAAAAGGAACCGCCTCTTCATATTTCCCCGCCCGGTACAGTTCCATCCCTCTGGTGTACTGCTCTTCCCGGGTCATCTCCTGTGTGGCTGCAGGCTGTTGGGCAGAAGCAGGCATTAGTTTGGCGTCAGACTCTTCTGTTTTTGGCACACAGACGGCTTCTTCTGCCACTGTCCCTCTATTGGTTCCATTAACTCCCACCGAAGATACAGGCCCTTCCCCGTCTGCAGCTTCCCCGTCTGCAACTGTTACAGAATCCTTTCCCGTCGGTATAGCAGCATCCCCTGATATTTTTCTCAGAAACCTGGCTGCATCAGCGTTACCCTCCTCAGCCGCCCATGTCAGAAACCGTTTCGCTTTCGCCAAATCCTGGTCTTTATGTTTTTCTCCATAATATGCCAGAAAACAACGCCCTATCCAGTAGTTGATATCACCTTTTTCTCCAGCCTTAACCTTCGAAAATTTTAAGAATGCCCTCATATATTCCCCACTGTCAAATAATTCTTTTCCCTCCGAGAGCAACTCCGCAGAAGTTTTCTTTTTTCCAAACAATCCCATAATTGTCCTCCATAGATTATAGCATTACTGTCCCTTATACTATAGGATGTACCGCTATTCACAACACTGGCTTTACCGGTTCACTCCGTCCTGACTGCAGCAGATTATCTGCACATGGCAATAATCGCGTCTACAACCTCCTGGATCGTCATATCCGAGCTGTCCACAAGGTGCGCGTCCTCTGCCTGCCTAAGGGGCGCCAGCTCCCTTGTGGAATCCTGTTCATCCCTTTTTCTGATATCCTCTTCAATGGTCCTAAGGTCACATTGCTCTCCCTTCTCTACCAGCTCGTCATACCGGCGTTTCGCCCGTTTTTCCACACTGGCGGTAAGAAAGATCTTCACATCCGCATCCGGAAGCACACAGGTCCCGATATCACGGCCGTCCATGATCACATCCTGCTCTCTCGCCAGGCTTTTCTGGAGCTCCAGAAGCTTCGCCCTGACCTCTGGAATCGGAGAAGTCGCGGAAGCCATTCTCCCCACTTCCTCGCTCCGGAGCCTTGCTGTCACATTCTCATCGTTTACATACACCTGCTGCATCCCGTCCTCATACCGGATCGTCACATCCGCGTGCTCTGCCGCCTCTATAATCTTCTCTGTATCGCCTGCCTTGATTCCATGATCCAGAAAATGAATTGCAAGCCCCCGGTACATGGCGCCGGTATCTACATAGATGTACCCCTTTTTCTTTGCAACAAGCTTTGCAATCGTACTCTTACCGGCTCCTGCCGGTCCGTCAACTGCTACATTATATCCCATTCTATTCCTCCTGTTTCTCCGGGTCCGACTGAATTCTCAGATATATCCCGGGATATTGTGAAATCACAGGAACCGTCTGTCATATCCGCAGTTACCTGTAATCATCTGTCCTAAACTGGCTGCGTACTGGCTGCAGCTGCATACTTCCTTATGCGGCTATGCGCATCATGTTATGCCTCGCGTCAGATTTATCTGGCGCGCAGTATAAATTACGCAATGCAGTACTAGTACTTTAGACTGCATTTCCTGCGGCATAGGCGGTTGACCACGCGATCTGCAGGTTAAACCCTCCTGTCAGCGCATCCACATCCAGTACCTCTCCCACAAAATAAACTCCCTTCACAAGCTTTGATTCCATGGTTCCCGGATCAATCTCCTTTGTCCTTACGCCGCCCCTGGTGATAATCGCTTCATCATATCCCCGAAGTCTTGTAAGCGTCAGGGGAAGATGCTTGATCAGCTGTACAAAGGCGGCTCTCTCCTCTTTGGAAATCACATTCACCTTCTTCTCCGGCTCAATTCCGCTTAAGTCTGTCATGACAGGAATCAGCTTTGCCGGAAACAGCCTTCCCAGTGAATTCTTGAACTGTTTATTTTTATTTTCCTCAAAATCCTTCAGAATGCGCCGGTCCAGTGCTTCGGCACTTAACGCTGGCTTCAGGTCAATCTCCAGCTTCAGCGGCTTTTCTAGAAGTTTCTTCCCGATATAGCTGCTTGCGCTGATCATCAGCGGCCCGCTTACACCATAGTGGGTAAACAGCATTTCCCCAAATTCCTGAAAAAGCTTTTTCCTTCCGTCGGAAATTGTGATCTCCACATTGCGCAGGGAGAGCCCCATAAGTCTGCCCGCCCAGGATTCCTCCGTCTCAGCCGGAACTAGCGCCGGCATACAGGGCGTCACCTGGTGTCCCAGATTCTTAGCAAATCTCAGGCCGTCTCCTGTGGAGCCGGTGGACTGGTAAGAAAGACCGCCTGTCGCCACAATGCAGGCATCCCCTTCTACCCTTCTCCCATCAGAAAGGACAAGATGGTGAAAGGCTCCGTCCGCTGTCCCAATCTCCTTTACTTCTGTATTCAGATTCAGCTCTGCTCCAAGACTTTCCATCCTGCGTACAAGCCCCCGGATCACGTCCGAAGAATGATCGGATGCCGGAAACACCCGGTTCCCGCGCTCAGTCTTCGTCTTCACACCGATCTCCTCAAAGAAAGCAATCACGTCCTGATTCGTATATCCATAAAAGCTGCTGTATAAAAACCGGCTGTTGCTGACTACTGAAGAAAACAGCGTATCCATATCACAGGCATTCGTGAGATTGCACCTTCCCTTTCCCGTTATAAAAAGCTTCTTTCCCGGCTTTTCATTTTTTTCATAGACAGAGACTCTGTGCCCATTTCTAGCAGCCTGGACTGACGCCATCATTCCTGCTGCACCGCCTCCTATTATAAGTACTCTGCTCATTTTTCACCCTCTTTATCTGTCTGTTTTCCCAGATAGGAACTGCCTCCTGACAGTTCCACCGCATCTCCGATCATATTCAGCTCATCCTTACTATATACCTGATATTCATCCCAGATATCCTCCAGTGTCTCAAGAGTTGTAATAACCTCCTTCTGCTTCTTCATACACAATGCAACCACCAGGGCATTCACCACACTAAGAGGCGCCACAAGTGAATCCACAATCGAAGCCATATCACTCCTGGCAATGAGATTGCAGGAAGAATAAAGCGTCATAGGCGAATGGACACTGTCCGTAAGGGTAATCACCTTCGCCTTCCGGTTACTGGCAAACTCCAGCGCCTTTAAGGTGCGCATGGAGTAGCGGGGAAAGCTGATGCCAATAATCACATCCTTCCGGTTAATCCGGATCAGCTGCTCGAAGATCTCACTGGAACTGTTCGTGTGGACCGCCACCACATTTTCACAGATGAGATTCAGATAAAAGGACAAAAAGCTTGCAAGCGGCGCACAGCTTCTGATGCCGACCACATAGATCTTGTCAGCATTCAGGATCGTGTCCACCGCCATCTCAAATGCCTCATGATCAATTACATTCATGGTCAGCTTAATCTTTTCAATATCAGACTGGAGCACGGTTGAGAGAATCTCCCCCTGGCTGATACGCCCGTAGGTTACCTCCATCCGCTGGATGGAATTCAGCTTCGTCCTCACAAGCTCTCCGAGAGCCTTCTGAAACTCCGGATAGCCTTCATAGCCAAGAGCCATGGCAAATCTTACTACTGTAGACTCGCTGACCCCCACCTCCTCGCCCATCCGGGCCGCCGTGAGAAATGCCGCCTTATCATAATCATCCCGGATAAAATCCGCCAGCTTTTTCTGACCCTTGCTGAACCTTTTATAGCCGTCATCCAGCTTCTGCATTAGCTCATTCTTCATTCCCATATCATGACCTGTTCCTTTTTACTTCACAAAAAATCCTTTTCTATTCTATCACATATAGAAAATTTTGCAAAGCTTATAATATTTTTCTCAACGAGCTAAACTTACTAAACTGTACTGTTCACTCCGTTCACAGTAACATTCGCAAATCCATTTAAAATTCGCTTCGCGAATGGGATTTGCTCACACCTGAATCATTTTCTTACGGACTTTGCAGTAAATGCAAAGTCCTGTATGAACAGTAACTACTAAACTTGCTGCAGAATTAGCAAGGAGGAGTACTGGCTGAAATCAGTACTCCTGCCTGCCGGATAGCCGCCTGTTATTCTTCTATATCCATCTCTTCTTCCTCCCAATCCCCATGCTCTTCCATGTATTCTTCCTCGGAAACTTCCGTAAGCTTAGCATTCTCATACAAAAGATCAATTACCTTGCTGTAAATAATCTCATAGCCGATTTCCTCTTTTGTGTATTCCTCCAGGAATCCTGCTTCATCTTCATATCCGTAATCCTCAAAATTTGCCTTAACAAATTCATCCACTTCCTGATCCGTACATTCCAGGCCTTCCTGCTTTGCAATGCTTCCGATTACAAGCTCATAATTGACATTTGCCTCAATTTCTTCTTTTTTCGCATTTTCGTCAACCCCCATAAGCTCCAGATATTCGCTCACCTCCATGCCGAACATAGCCGCATTGGATTCATTGCTGCTGTTATAGTTTTCCTCACACCGGGCATAAAGCTCATCTGGATATCCATTAAACTCAGACATCTCTACAATGCTGCCCATCATATCGCCGACAGTCCCGTATTTATACTCTTCCTCTTTGCTGGCTTTAATCTCTTCCTCCAGGGCTGCCTCATAATCTTTAACGGAATCATACTCTGTATTTTCCTTTACAAATGCATCATTATATTCTGGAAGGTTTTCTACGGTAACTGCACCAGCCTTCACTTTAACAGAAAGCGTTTTCCCCACATCTTCTTCTGAAACAGCAAAGTCCTCTGTAAGCTTCACCTCAACTGTCTTACTCTCCCCCGTCTTCATTCCTTCCAGGGCCTTCTCTAACTCAGGGTATAGGAAGCCTTCGCCAATCTGAACTTCTTCCTCTTCCCGGGAATAATCCGCAGACTCTTTTCCATCCATTGTAGCTGTATAGTCCAGAACAACGTAGTCCCCGTCCTGAATGCCCCTGTCTGTTATAGGATCATAGGTCGCATAATCATACATCTGGTTCTCTGCTTCTTCCTGAATCTCTTCCTCTGTTACACTGACAAGAACTTTTTGTCCTTCCAGTCCTTTATATTCACAGAGTTTGATATAATCGGAATAGTTGATATCCGGCAGATACTGTATCGTCTCCTCTGATGCTTCTGATTTCTCCGATGATTCCTTTGACGACTGCTGCGAGGACTTCCCACAGCCTGCTAATGATGAAATCACAATGATTCCTGTTAATATGAAAGCCAATTTTCTCTTCATTCTGTTCTTGTTCTCCTTCTACATCACAAAAATATCGTTTTTTCGTAACTGCTGTGTAGTTACGTTTTTCTTCCCATGGAGCGTCTGAGTTTCAGACACTCCATGGCTACTTATAGAACGTACCATATTTTTACGGTAATGTAAAGAAATACACAGAATGTTCATTTTTAGTACGAATCCTTAGGTTACTGTTCACTCCGTTCACAGTAACATTTGCAAATCCATTTAAAATTCGCTTCGCGAATGGGATTTGCTCACACCTGAATCATTTTTTTACGGACTTTGCAGTAAATGCAAAGTCCTGTGTGAACAGTAACATCCTTAGGTTACTGTTCACACTACAAGAACACTGCAAAAGTCTATGTGAAATTAACAGTCTTAACTATCAGTTAATAAAAATTGCACATTGCTTAACTATGCCTCCATTGTATAAAACTCCTCTCTGCACTATACTATTCCTATAAGTTAATGATAGTACATCATACGCTGCGATCTACGCAGTTGATGCACGAACGAAACCGCGGACATATTGATCCGTTTCGCATTCACAAACAAGAGGAGGACTATACTATGGAAATGAAAATCGGTGCAAAGCTTACAGAGCTTCGCAGGGCAAGGAGACTAACCCAGAACCAGCTTGCGGAAATGCTCGGCATATCCGCCCCGGCGGTCAGCAAGTGGGAAACTGGCAGCTCCTACCCTGACATTACACTGCTTTGCCCTTTGGCAAGAGCATTAGATACCAGTGTGGATACTCTGCTGCAATTCGAGGAAACGCTCTCCAATGAAGAAATCGAAGAAAAAATGAATTCTCTAATCGAAGCAGCCATGAAAGAAGGCTATGAAACCGGAGAAAGAATGCTGTCCGGGCTTCTGCACGAATATCCGAATTCCTGCGCCTTGAAATTCAATGCGGCCGTTGCCTATGATGCCTTTCGCATGTTTTTCCCAACAGCCAAAGAAGAGCAGCAAAAGAGATGGACAGACCGGAAAAAGCAGCTTCTTACAGAGCTTCGTGCCTCCGGCACGTCCGCTTACCGGCAGCAGGCTGCCCTGAACCTTGCGGGCATGGCGATTCAGGCCGGAGAACTGGAACAAGGCGAGCGGCTTTTAAAGGAATTACCAGAGTACTCCGTAGACCCAACCCTTACCTGGTTCCAGCTCTATACAAAACAGGGTAAGCCAGAAGAAGCGCTAAATCTCACGCAGAAACGATTATATACTCTGATCCGTCAGGCAGCATTCTGCCTGACCTCCATGATGGGTCCAGAGATTACGGATGACCCAGAACACGCCCTAAAAATTTGTGAAGTTTATAAATCCCTGGATCTGCTTTTTGGATTGGGCGGCATGTATGAAGGGATGTTTCTAGATATCTATCTGCGGATGGGGCGTTACGATGATGCCGCCGACAGCTTTATCCGTTATGTAGATGCCATAACCGGAGAGGCTGTCCTGCCTAAACCAGAGCTTTTTTCTCCGGGGCTTGATATAAAAGAACATCAGCCGGCTACCACAAAAGAAATACGGAAAATGCTGTTAATGGGTCTTGAAGACGAGAGTTTTAAACCACTACTTGCAGATCCACGCTGTATAGCTGCAATTAAAAAGTTAAAAGAAGGTATATAATATTCATTTACATTTAGAAAAGATACGGTATTACTCTCCTGCCCTGAGCAATACCGCATCTCTTATTACGATGTAATTATTCTATTAGCTTCATACATACATATCATTTTCAGACAACAGCTTTTATTTTGTAGTTACCTTCTTCGCCTTTGACCAGGAGGAATACAATTTTTTCGATTTTCCGTTTATCTTTACCTTCTTATAAGTACGGATTCTCACATAATATGTCTTCTTCGCCTTCAGCCTGGTAATACTCTTTGATTTTGCCGTCTTCTTCGCTACTGTTTTAATCTTTGATGCCTTTTTGGTAAATTTCTTGTTCGTGGAATACTGAATTTCATAGCCGCTGGTCTGCGTGGACTGCTTTTTCCATACTGCCTTAAAGCCCTTCACGGAACTCTTCAGCTTTGAAATGCCGGTACCTTTTGGAAGAATATCAAAGGTCTTTATCAGCGTCCCCCTATAATTTCCTTTCAGGGTAACTGTCAGGTCAGCTCTTCCTACATTTTTATTATTCTTGTAAATTACACTATAGCTGTTCTTCGGAATCACTGCTCCTTTGGAATCTTTTACTGTAATGGATGGTTTTCTTGCCTTTTTATTGTATACATATTTGCTGTTTTTCAGTGAAACCGTCTTTGCAGCATAGATTACCTTCTGGGATTTGATCTCTCCACATCCCTTACACTTTTCGATGATACTTCCATCCTTTGAAGTTGTTGCTGCATTTACAATTGTCTCATAAGAATGTATATGCTGCTCTTCTGTCTTCGGATCCTGGAATGCTGCTTCCTTAAGATCTGTTTTGACTGCTGTAATATTATCATACCAGATTGTACCGCTTACAGTATCGCCCTCAAAGAATTCGTTGTCGATCGCATTTACCCACAAGCCAAAACTGCCAACGGTTCCGCAGTCATTTACCAGACCGCCTTTTGGATTTCCTTCTGTATCACGCTGGCAGAATTCCGTAAATGGAATGATCACCTGGGTAGGCTTTCCTGCCCGTGCATTATATGCATCGTATAAATTCAGATACACTTCATAGCATGTCTTATTTGCATCAATCTGTATCACTGTTTTCTGCTGTTTTCCATCCGGAATTGTCCAGAAGCTGAGTGCATTACAGTTGGACCAGTCAACCTCTTTTGTGATCGTCGCTCCGGCCCAGCCTCCGCTTGTCTCACTATAATCAAACTTCATGCCATAGCCGTCCTGTGCATTTCCTTCTTTATCAGACAGGCTCAGGTCAATGGTACTTCCGGTTGCTTTGTTAGTTGCCCAGCTCTGCTTCAGCAAGGATGCCTCACCATAATAGGACTCAAAATCATCCACCATATATGGATCCGGCTCTTTTTCCGGAATATTGAAGATCACTGTAATTTCAGCCAGCTTCTTATTTCCGGAGGAAAGGATAATTTTGCCCTTGGCTGCCTCTCCTAACTGTGACAGAATGTCTGCTGTCAATTGGGCTGTAACTGTTTTTCCTTCTGGTTTTCCATTCAGCTTTATTTCCTTTGTTCCATTTGACACAGAAATTACCGCATCCGGCATAGCTTCACTGAGCCGCGCAGCAACTGTTGTCTTTTCCAAAATACGGCTTCCTGCAACTGGTGCTGTGATGTACCCCGTCTTATCCCAGCCTGAAACAGCCGGGTCTGCAGGCTTTGTCTCTCCATAAACAACATGCTTCTGATCTGCTGCAAAGATACTTCTTGCATCATTGTAGAACCGGATGAATCCATCCATGAGCTCATGTCCGTGAAGTGTTCCGTCTTCGGACTTGGATACAGCAAATGGTGAATAATAATTGCTCTTGGAATCATAATTAGACCAGACCATATAATATGCACAATCATATTCCGGCTTTGTTACAATATTCAGGATATCGGAAAACCACTCTGGACGCTCATTGCCCTGCTTTTTCATAGCCTGGTTTGTAATACCAGTCTCTGTGACTGCAAAAAGCTTTCCGTGCGTCTTTGCAAACTCATCCGTTAACTTTACAACCGATTCAAAGCCCTTGAAGAAAGTTCCCTCTTTATCTGCGTTTCCATCATAAGTATCGAAGCCCACCATATCCACGAATTCATCACCCGGATAACGCTCCGCGTACTCTTCCAGTGTAGCTGCCTCTGAGCCAGGCCCGTACACGTACAGCAGATTATGGACATCCTTTTCATCACGCAGATATTCTACAGTATACTTAAATACGCTTTTGTAGGTTTCCTCATTGCAGAATGCTTTGCCCCACCAGAACCAGCTTCCTGTATTCTCATGGAATGGACGGAACAGAACCGCTCCGTCAACCTGCCCTGCATATTCGGCAATCAAATCCAGAAATGCCGTAAACTGCGGATTAAACTTTCCGCCTGGAAGAATCTGGTTCATACAGTCCCCATTCAGATTATAGGAATCTGCCTTGCCGTAATCATAACGGTCATAAGTCTTTACTGCCCCGGCATCCTTCTCCTCTGCAAAAGCAAAGTTCGGCATATGGCAGGATAAGGTCATGATTGCACCTCCCTGAACCGCCTCGTTTGAAAGAAGCGCAGCAGCCTTGATATTTCCTTCTGTAGTATCCGGAATCCGGGCTGCGTCTGGATGACGCTCATTATACTTACCGGCAAATCCTGAGAAAAGTCCGCCGCAGTCCAGCCCGTTGACCGCCGCCAGCGAGCCTGTCAGATCTTCGGTATCTGAGTAGGTCAATGCATCGCTCCCTGCCTTTAACACCGTGTCCTCCATATGTCCATATAACGTGGAATCAGACTCTCCTACAGCCTTCAGATACTGATAGAGCGCTTTCGCTGATACATCTGCCTTCGGATCTGCAAGCTTTGCCTCGGAAACATAATTAAAATCAGTTCCATTTATTATAATCTTATCGCTGCTTCCGGATACAGCAGTTTTGGTTTCGGCCTTCACTGTCGCGTCTACATACACATCCTCCACGACCGGGGTATACAGGCGAATATTGTCAAAATAAAGATTCCCTTTATAGTCTGTATTATTACCTACCAGCAGGATCATTAATTTATCCGGTTTTTCTGTCTTGGCAGCCTCCGTATTCACCTCAAACCGGAATACTGCCTTTTTCAGCCCGTTTTCCACATCCTCAGCTGCTACATTCTGAATACTTGATGTCTGTTCTTTAAAAAGATTACCGGAAACCGGCTTCAATGAAATATTTCCGGTTGTCTTGGCATTCACATCATAATACATCTCAAACTCCAGTGTTGTTGCACCGGAGGCGTCAATTCCTCCTTCAGGAGAGATGCTGATTGCAGGCTGAATCCAGCCGTCACTTGTATTTTGTGTATAATCCATCTGAACCTTCAGCTTCCCGTTTTCTGCACTGCACACATTTTCAGCCGGTCCTTTATAGTCCTCTGCCCAGCTGTTGTCAAATACCCAGCCCTGTGTAGTACCATCTTCAAAATCCCACACCCTGACATCTGCAGCCGGCGCCTGTGTTCCGGATTCAAACTGGATATTATCAAGCCAGATATCACCTTTGTAATCGGTATTTTTTCCAATCAGGCAAAACGTGATTCCCTGTACGCTCCCATTTGCCGTCTCACATGTGAGCGTAACCGGAAGTTTTTTTAGGGTTCCATCTGTCTCCCCGGCCTTACTCAGGTCAAGATCTGTATCATTTACATTAAGATGATCCGAATTCACTGCCACGCCAAAGCTTCCGGAACTCATATTAGCTTCATCATAGTAAAAATCAAACGTTACCTTTGAAACATCCTGGAAACTGACTCCATCATCATGCCAGCTGGAGATAGCCATTTTACTGTAACCTTTATCAGCATCAGCGCTGTAATCTACAGTAGCCTTTACCATGCCATTCTCCTGCTTCACATCAGAATTTGCAGCACCCTGATATTCGTGTTCCCATCCTGTTCCATAATACCAGCTTCCCTGTTCCTCCAGCCCTCTTTTATCCGAAGCCGGCGGAGCAAGGTAAACCGACGGATCTCCTTTGGATATTCCTACCTCCTCTCCAGCAGAATTCCCGATGTCTTCCGTCGCAAAGACTGAGGCAGGCAGACTCACCGCCAGTGCCATTGAAAGCATCAAAGATAGTGCTCTTTTGTTTCTTTTTTTCATAGTTCTTCCTTTCCTTAGAGATATGTATCCCTAAAAATTTATTTTTCAGTCTGCATAATTTTCACAGACTAAAATACACATTAATATAATTTAATCAAAATTTTTTTATAACTTTATTTTTATTAATTATATTATATATTTAGTCTCTATTTTAAGTCAATCACTAAATATTTTTCTCTGTTGTGAATAAAACTCGGGATTGTTTTTTGTATATTAAGCTTATTACTCCGCTTAACAAACCGCTTTAAGTTAATTATAGTTTTAATCAAACTTGCCTTCACACATATATATTTACTAGTTTTTCGATTGATGAATCAAAGGTATATTCAAATGATTCTGATAATGTCGAAAAGGTATTGTCTTAATTTGGGTATGTGATGGTTTATTTTGGGGATTAGGAAGATTTGTTTCCAGAAATGACAGTGGTGATGGAAATTCCATTTTAAATTTAGACATAAAAAGAAATAGCATCCCAACCGTCTAAAGTCAGATGCTATTTCAAAAACAGACAGAACTGTTTGTTACAGTGCCAGATATTCCGTCAGCACATCCTTCAGATCTGCTGCCATACCATAATCGGCCACACCATAAATCGCAGCCTCTTCATCTGTATTCACCGCTACAAAGAGCTTTGTATCCTTAATTCCCTCTGTATGCTGGATCGCTCCGGACACACCAAAGGAGATACAGATCTTCGGGCGGATTGTAAGTCCTGTCTGCCCGATCTGATGGTTGAACGGAATCATCTCAGAATCCACCATCGGTCTTGTTCCGCCGATGGCGCCGCCTACCTTCTCAGCAAATTTCTCAAGCAGTGAGAAATTGTCATCCTCAAGGACACCTCTTCCGCCGACAACAACCACCTCGGCACTTAAAATGCTTCCAGTTTCAGCCTCTGCCACAACCTCTTCGATAACCTCAATCTTAGAATCGCCGACCTTAATATCCTCAAAATATTCCACCTTTGCCTGTCCGCCTGCCGCTTCCTCCTGTGCGGTATATACACCTGGTCTTACAGTCATCATCTGCGGATAGAATCCGTCTCTGGTAATAATCGTTACAAAGACATTCTCGCCGTAGGACGGCTTATTCTGTTTAATATAGTAAGATCCGTCTTCCTTTGTTCCAACCAGAACCTCTGTACAGTCTGCAGTCATGCCACATCCCAGTTTCATCGCAACTCTGGAAAAGATCGAACGTCCCTCCGGAGTCGCCGGAATCAGAACACTTGAAGGATCAATCTTCTTAAGCATCTCTGCAATTGCCTGGCTTACAGCATCATCCTGCTGTGAACAGTCGCGTCCTGCCTTTACCGCATAGATCTCTTCTACCCCAAGCTTGTCAAGCTCAGCCACAATACTTTCCGTCTCCTCTGCAAGCACGATTGCCTGAACCTTCTCGCCTGTTGTCTTCTGGATCTCCTTTGCGGCTGAAACCAGTTCTGCAGCTACCGGCTCTAATTTACCCTTATAACTTTCTGCATAAACACAAATTCCATTAGCCATTGATCTACTTTCCTTTCTCCTCTTCAATCAGGTCATACAGCTTCTTAGCAAGCTCTGCCGGTGTTCCCTCAAGCATCTGAGCCTTTCTTCCCGCCTTTGGTGAGAAGGAGTCTACAACTGCTGTCGGAGAACCTCCGATGCCCACCTCATCAAGCGGAAGTCCAAGATCCGCATTCGTATAGGTTACAAGCGGCTTTGACTTTGCTGCACGCTTTGAACGAAGAGTTGCGAGACGCGGCTCGTTGCAGCCAAAATTAAAGGATATCATGGCCGGGAGGGCGCACCTGATGCTTAATTTTTTATCATGGAACTTCTTCACTGCTACAATCTTATCACCATCAGCCGCATCATATTTTACTCCTGCTGCTTCTACAACATGAGGAATATCAAGGCACTCTGCTACCATGGCTCCAACCTGCCCGGTCGCGCCGTCTGCAGACAGTGCTCCGCCTACCAGAAGGTCAAACTCGCCATATTTCTTAATTGCTGCTGCCAGTACTTTAGCCGTTGCAACCGTATCTCCTCCTGCAACAGCCCGGTCTGTAATCAGACAGGATTCATCGCATCCAAGAGCCATTGCATCCCTGAGAGACTTCTCTGCATCCGGTGGTCCCATTGTAAATACAACAACTTTTCCTTCTGTCTGCTCCTTAAGAAGCATGGCTTCTTCAATTGCGTTCAAGTCAGCCGGGTTGATCATGCCCTCCGAGCTCGCACGCACGAGTGCATGTGTCTTGGGGTCTACCGTTACATCATTTGAAACCGGAACCTGTTTAATAAGAACTGCTATATTCATGGTTTCCTCCTAATTATTTTCTAATGGCCTGCCCGGAAAGGTGCAGGCCTTCATGAGTCATATTACTGCTCATGCCAGACCTCTGCATTCGGCGCAAAGGCCCGGTATCTGTGAACAATCATCAATGTAACTGCCCAGTACCTTCACAGTTACGAATCAATTACATCTTCCTGTGCTTTCTACAGGAGACGCTTAAATGCCCAGTTCTCCAGAAGCGGTGTGCTCTCGCCGCGCATAATTAATTTTGCAAGGTCACGAGTTGCAGCAGGCGCCTCAATTACACCATTTCCACCAAATCCTGTGGAAAGCATATAGCCTTCAACCGGCGTCTCACCTAAGATAGGCCAGAAATCCTTTGGCTCTGCACGGTAGGATAACCAGGAGGAAACAAGGCCGCTGTCTACGATTCCAGGAACCTTTGCCTCAAGCTGGTCAAGAAGGAAGTCGATGAAGTAATCATCTGTTCCGCCTGTTGCCGGTAATTTATCCGGATCCCACTGTCCTGCATGCATCGGATTGCTCAGATCCATGGAGAGATGAGACTTGCAGATAAAGATGTTATCTCCTGCCCTCAGTCCGTAGAACTCAGGATATTTCAGCACCGGGAAGGTGTAGTCTAACTTCTTTCCCGGAGGGCATAAGAAGAAAGCTTCTGCCTTTGTATGCCAGATCGGTACATCAAGGCCTACCATCTCGCCTGTGAACTTGCTCCATGGTCCTGTACAGTCAACAACTACGTCAAACTCATATTCTGCACCATCGTCTGTCTTCAGGCCCTTTACCTTATTATCTTCTACAACAACCTCTGTAACCTTAACGCCAGTCTTCACAACGCCGCCGTTCTTCTGGAACTTCTTTGCATAAGTATTAGAAATCATGGTTCCGTCAAAATATCCGTCATCAGCCGTATAGCCCGCGCCCAGAATATTATCCGTGGAGATATCTGGAAGGATCTCTTTGATGCGGTCTTTGTCTGTAATGTATTCTCCTGTATAGCCTGCTGCTTTTGCGAGTGCAATACCGGTCTTAATAACTTTTTCAACTTCCTCATTCGTAGCAACTACCAGTGTTCCGGTCTTATCAAATCCTGCTGAGCCCTTCTCTTCCTCTTCCATCTTCAGATAAGATTCGAAACCATAAAGTCTTACATCCCAGTATCTGTTCTTAAGAGAATCGTCAAACAGACAAACTGTACCTGCAGATTTTGCCGTGGAAGCTCCCCCGATTGTATCCTTCTCAAATACAATCACTTCAGCTTCGCCGTCATACAGGCTTAAATGATAGCCGAGTGCTGTTCCGGAGATACCTCCGCCGATGATACCGATTTTTTTCTTTGCCATAGTGTTACCTACCTTTCTTTTTTTGTTTTTTTATCACCCTTTTATCAGGCGATTTTTAACATGAACTTGTCATGTTATCTGCATACATAATCGTAACGGTCTGATTTCTTTACATTTTATCTACATTCAAAATAGTCTGAAGCAGAACATTGCAGCCATTTTCAATATCTTCATCCTTCGTGTACTCATATCTGGAATGGCTGATTCCCTTTTCACTGGGGACAAAGATCATTGCCGTCGGAAATACACTTGTCATAATCAGGGAATCATGGAACGCCCCGCTTGGTATGATGCTGTAGTCAATGCCAAGTTCCTTTACTGCCTGCTCTATGTTTTCCTTTACCCAGTCAGACATAGGAGCCGGATCATGGAAGGATGTGGGGACAAATGTATAGGAAACTCCATATTTCTCACAGATGTCCCCAAGGGTCTCCTGCAGTTTTTGTTCAACCAGAGACATAATCTGGGCGTCTGTGTCTCTGATTTCCAGGCTGAAGGTGCAGGTGCCTGGAATTACATTGACAGAATGCGGCGTTACCTTTATCGTGCCTACAGTTGCAACGGTAAATTCATTGCCGTGTTCTGTTGTAACCTCTGGTATTTTATTAATAAATCCTGCTGCTGCTACAAGTGCGTCCTTACGGTCTGCCATGGCAGTACTCCCGGCATGGTTTGCCTCGCCGGTAACAGTCACATCATAACGGTTCACACCTGCAATAGAAGATACTACTCCAACTGAAGTATTCGTTCTGTATAGTCTTGCTCCCTGTTCCACATGGAGTTCCACAAAGCAGTGCACGGAGGCCGGATCCTTTGCCGCGTTTTTCACGCCTTCACTGGTAATGCCATAGGACTGCATAACCCTGCCGCGTTCTTCTCCGTATATATCCAGTTCCGAATCACTGATTCCTGCATCCTGTCCGCAGATTGCACTGCTGCCAGTGAGTCCCTTTCCAAAACGGAAGCCCTCTTCATCAGTAAAAACAATTACCTCTACGGGATGCTTCGGAACATATCCTTCCTTTTTAAATGTCTCACATACCTCAAGACCACCCACACATCCAAGAACCCCGTCATACTTTCCGCCGTCCGGAACTGTGTCCAGATGGGATCCCATCAGAATTGCCGGAAGGCTGCTGTCCTGACCTTCCATACGGGCAATCAGATTGCCGCCTTCATCTACTCTTGTTGTCATCCCAAGAGCCTCTGCCCAGGAGGCAAAAAGCTTTCTTCCCTTTACGTCCTCAGCAGAAAATGCCATCCTCGTATAGGTGCCGTCCTCCTTCTTTCCACACTGATAGATCTCATTCAGCCTTGAAACCACTCTTTCTCCGTTTGCCTTCATGTGCCTGTGCTTCCTCCCTTCATACACATCAATCTTTGCAACTATGCACGTTCCTTTACACATATTATACAATACTTTTCCTTTTCTATCCACCCGGTCATCGTTATATTATATAGATATCACCGATAATATGTATAAATCTTATCTATGTTTTACATTATAGATATTTTTTTAACAAGTATCATCAGTGAAAAAGGATAAAAAAAGAGAGATTCTTTATCTACATTGGACAAGGAATCTCTTTTCATAACAAGAATATCTATATCTCTTCTATCGTGTATTTTCTATCATTTTATGGACAATCAGTCCAATCCGCACTGCCAGAACCTCGCTCGGATTATCAAAATCAATTCCGGTAATCTCTG
Organism: uncultured Dorea sp.; assembly: GCA_948602995.1. GTDB lineage: Bacteria > Bacillota > Clostridia > Lachnospirales > Lachnospiraceae > CAPEBR01. The sequence goes on along the minus strand of CAPEBR010000011.1, from coordinate 40,214 downwards.
TAATCCGGTCAATACGGTAAGCTGCTGTCTTATAATGGATAAAAAGCTCCTGCGCCGTTTTAGTCAGGTTCTGGTTCCGGTCAAGGTAGGTATTGAGCGTCATAATCAGATCCTGCCTCTGCTGCTTCTTGTAATCGAAAAGCTTCTGCAATGATTCCGGAATGTATTCATAAAGCTCCTGGGTGTCCTCAAGCTTACACAAAAGCTTAAAGATCCCCATATCTGTAAAAAACATAATCTGGGAAGCACTGTCCCCGCTCTTTTCCCCAAGTATGCCGATAAATTCCAGGGAATCTCCGGCTTCGTTAAAGCTCTCTGCCAGATTCATGACTCCGGCAACCTCTTTTCCCACTCCGACAAGCACCTTCAGTGATTTATTCTTTTTCACAATTCTTTTCTGGATCCGTTCCACAGCATCCTTAAGCTCCCTGCGGTACTCCTCCTGTTTCTGCCCTTGTCTGATCTGCTGTATGATCACTACCTTATCCACGTCATCACGGATCCTGATATTTCCAAACTCCCGGACAACCGCATCACGCAGTATGCTGACAAAATGGAATCCGTCGTTCAGCTTTTCAAAGTCACCTGCTCCTTCATTCCAAAGCTTCATTATGAGCACGCGGTAATCTGCCTCCATGGGAATTCCAAGGAGTTTAATATCCCTTTCAATCTCCTGCCTGGTATGGAGCTTTCCGCTCAGGATGCGGTTCATGCTGTCATTCTGAAAGCGCTCCTCCAGCTCCTCGATAGAATGCTGCCGAAACAGCTCCTGCTTCAGTGCTGTCACAGCATTCTCAACAGCAATGTCATCCATATCTCCAAAAGAATCTCTAGAGGCTGTGATCACAAGATACATCTTCCGGTTATACATAACCTTAAGCCTTACCAGATATTGCTCACATTCTTTCTGATCCTCTTTTGGAAGAACCACCTTCTGCCTCAGATAGGTATAGTTAGAATAGAACTGTGGCTGATATTCCTCTGCCTGCCTCGAAATCCGAAATCTGTATCCGATTTCCTCCGTTGAGGCAAGGCAGTCCATGTTCTGGTTAAAGAGTGCCACCGGATTCCCGATCAGCTTCTCCAACACGTCCAAAATTCTCTGGATCCCATTTTCCATAGAATTAAAAGAAAGGGACAGCGCCGTAAAATTATCATGGGTTGTCTTAAAATATTTCAGACGGCGTACCTCCTCGCTAAAAAGCCTCTCCATAATCAGCTTCAGCATCTCCCGGAAGGACAGCTCATACGAAACCTCGAAGACAGGAACCACATGCCTTTTAGCATACTGCAGCATGATCTCAAGCTTTTCCTCTATATGCTCCACGTTACGCTTCCGCTTTACGGCGATCGCACTGACCTTCTTTTTTGATAATTCATCTATGTATTTATTAAACTCCTCAATACTACAGGACTGGAACGCATAAAATCCGGTCAGAAGTACTTCCCCGCCATTAATGAATTTGACAATATCGGGCGCCTCTATAATCGTTGCACCTAAGATCTCATTCTCCAGACCTTCTGTACCGCTAAGAAGAACTGCCTCCCCGAAGATCTCCATCCCCAGCATATCCTTTACCGTAAATCCCATATCCTTTTCCTCTTTCTTATAAAAGCCACATATAGTAAAATTTAGTATATTCCTATAAAATGGCATTGTCAATAAATAAAAAAGAATGTAAAAAATAAATCTTGTATTTTTAAGAGCACTATGATATAATAAATTTCGGTTCCGATCACTACATATGCGGATGTGGCGGAATGGCAGACGCATCAGACTCAAAATCTGACGAGGGCGACTTCGTGCGGGTTCAAGTCCCGCCATCCGCATTGGTTTAAACTGCAAACCCCCTGTAAATCCTTGGATTTACAGGGGGTTTGTAGTAAGTAAGATTCTTATACTAGTTTCTCTCCGATCTCAAAGCAGTCAAAGGTTGCAAAGTAATCTGCAGGCGTCTCTGCCCGACGGATCAGCTGTGCACTTCCATCTTCTTTCAGAAGAACCTCTGCTGATTTCAGTTTCCCGTTATAATTATATCCCATGGCAAATCCGTGTGCCCCGGTATCGTGGATTACCAGAAGATCGCCCATATCCACCTTCGGGAGCATCCGGTCAATGGCAAACTTGTCATTGTTCTCACACAGGGATCCGGTCACATCGTACTTATGGTCACAGGGTGATTCTTCCTTGCCCATTACCGTAATATGATGATAAGCCCCATACATGGCAGGCCGCATCAGGTTTACTGCACAGGCATCCACACCGATATATTCCTTATGTGTGTGTTTCTCATGAATTGCTTTTGTCACCAGACATCCGAACGGTCCCATCATGAACCGTCCCAGTTCAGTATAGATGGCCACATCCCCCATGTCTGCCGGTACAAGAACCTCTTCATACACCCTGCGTACCCCGTCTCCAATAATCCGGATATCATTTGGCTCCTGATCCGGCGTGTAAGGAATCCCGATTCCACCGGACAAGTTAATGAACTGTATATGAACCCCTGTTTCCTTCTGAAGCTTTACGGCCACCTCAAACAGAACTTTTGCGAGCATAGGGTAATATTCATTCGTTACTGTATTGCTTGCAAGAAATGCGTGAATACCAAACTCCTCTGCCCCCTTCTCCTTCAGGATCCGGAACGCATCAAAAAGCTGCTCCGTTGTCATGCCGTATTTTGAATCTCCCGGATTATCCATAATATCATTACTAATTTTAAACAATCCGCCCGGGTTATACCGGCAGCTGATCGTCTTCGGAATATACCCGATGGTTTCCTCCAGAAAATCAATATGTGTAATGTCATCCAGATTAATGATGGCGCCCAGCTTCTCAGCATACTCATATTCCTTTGCCGGAGTGTCATTCGAGGAAAACATAATATCCTCCCCCCTGGCTCCGATGGCATCTGACAGCATAAGTTCCGTATAAGAAGAGCAGTCACAGCCGCAGCCATACTCCCTTAATATATTGATCAGATACGGATTCGGCGTTGCCTTAACTGCAAAATATTCTTTATATCCTTTGTTCCAGGAAAATGCATCCTTCAGTGCCTTTATATTTGCCCGGATTCCCTTCTCGTCATACAGATGGAACGGTGTGGGATACTCCTTTACAATCTCTTCTAACTGTGTCTTCGTTACAAATGGCTGCTTCTTCATCTTACTGGTTCTCCTCCTGCATTGCAAATAGTTTCATTTCATTGGCCAGCGCCCGCTTAAAAAGCTCCACGAAATTCTTCTGGCCAGAGTATAAACAGGTATTCATGCTTCCTTCCCCGTATTCTCCTGTCAGAACATATTTTGAATCTGCAATCACACCGATCTGCATCCCGCGGTCAGAACCCACATACACCTTTGCGTTGCCGAATCTCACGGGCTGGTCCGTGATCACAACAACTTTCTTTCTGGCTTTTGTGAGTGTCTCGCATTCATCCAGGAATAACAACAGATAATTGCTGGTGCAGGATAAATATACCCGTTCCTGTGTCTTAAGCAGGAGGTTGCGTATCTTATCCAGTATATGCTCCGCACCCTCAATGGTAATATATCCTTCCACAAAGGTCTTCTCCTCGGGAAGATGCTCCTTCAGCCATCTTGTATGGTTCTCCAGCCTGCGGATACGGTTTTTGCAGAATTCATCCAAAGGGACAGGCGCATATTTTCTCGTTGTCCCCTCTTCTACCAGACAGGCCGCACCCTTTTCTGTCATGCTGGCAAGAGAATTATAAGCGTTGGATCTTGAGATCCCTAACTGCTTCGCCACCTCATATCCCGTAATCTTCCCTTCTCTCAGAAGGCATTCATAGATTCCAGCCTCCTGTCTTGTAAGGGCAAATTCCATCAAACGCTCTACAAATGTTTTTCCTTCCATCACCTTCACATATCTGCAGGCGGCCCGAACCGGACCGCCTGTCACAGCCTTTCTAGTAGTTCTTTCATGGAACACTATAAACCATTCGTTCCCATCTGTCAATCTTTTTTTACATTCCTGCACCGTAATCAGTAACATTCGCAAGTCCATCTAAAATTCGCTCCGCGAATGGGATTTGCTCACTCCTGAATCACTTTCTTACGATCTGTGCAGTGAATGCACAGATCTGTATGAACAGTAACTAACTAACGGCCAGAAGTTTTCCTTTCAGTTCCCTCTCAAGGCGCAGCATCTCTTTTTCTGCCTCTGCACGCTTCCTTCTTCCCTCAGCCTGGATCTGCATCACCTCATCAAAGGTAGAAATCAAGGCCTCATTGGTAGCCTTCAGTGTCTCAATCTCTATGATTCCTCTCTCTGATTCCTTCGCAGTCTCAATGGTTGCGATCTTCAGCTTTTCTGCATTCTTTCTCAGAAGCTCATTGGTCATATCTGTAACTTCCCGCTGTGCCGCAGCTGCCTGGGAGGAATGCTCCACTCCCAGTGCCAGCACCATCTGGCTCTTCCACAGAGGCACCGTATTAACAAGCGTGGACTGGATCTTTTCCGCCATAAGTGTGTCATTGCTCTGAATCAGACGGATCTGCGGCGCCGTCTGCATGGAGACAGTCTTCGTAAGCTCCAGGTCGTGGAGCTTCTTCTCAAACCGGCTGCACATAGAGTCAAGATCCCTTGCCGCCTGGGCGTCCTCAGCCAGACCACTTCTTTTTGCCCTTGCGAGAAGTTCTGGAAGCTCCCTTTGGCGCACATCTGAAAGCTTCTTCTTTCCCGCCAGAACATACATGGAAAGTTCTTTAAAATACGTCAGGTTCAGCTCATACATCTTGTCCAGTATGGCAATATCCTTAAGAAGCTGCACCTGATGATTCTCAAGTACCCGGCAAATCTGCGCAATATTTGTCTCTGCCTTTGCATACTTCGACTTCATGGACTGAATCCTGTTGGAGGTCTTTTTAAACATCCCCAGGAATCCCTTTTCTTCCTCTTCGTCAAAGTTCTTAAGCTCTTTCACCACATCAGACAGAAGATCTCCGATCTCTCCCAAATCCTTTGTCTTTACATTTTCAAGGGCTGATTCTGAAAAGTCTGCCATTTTTTTCTGTGTCCCGGCGCCGAACTGAAGAATTGCTGTTGAATTCGTAAGATCAATCTTCATTGCAAACGCATCTACAGCCCGTCTCTCTTCCGCTGACAGTATATCATCGTTAAAAATCTCTTTCTGCTTTTCCTCAGCAGCCGGTAACTGTTCCTCCTCCTTAAAGGGCTCTAATGTCAGTTCTGGCACTGTCGAAAAATTCTCAAATTCATTGTTCATAATCTCTCCTTTCTTAACCCGTCCTCTGTAAGTCCTTCCTGCGCAAGCATAGTCCGAAGCACGGAAATGTCTGAGGATACATCCCACGCCGTATCCTGGAACAGGCTGTCCAAAAGCTTCTCAAACGCCGTGTTCAGTGTATCCAGTGTCTTTTCAATCTCCTCCTTCGAGGAGCGTATGTTTGCGCCGTCAACCGGCTGGGCGTCAAGTTCCTGATACGCCTCTAACAGCTTAATGGTTGTAGGAAGATAGTAATCCATCATCCGGCGGATATCGTCCACAGCCTCTGGATTCTGCTCCACACGGTCAAAAATGCGGTCAATGACTGTCTCCATACGGGAGATCTTTGCGGAAATTTCTGCCCCTGGAATCGCATCGTTGCATGCCCGGATTTTCTCCACATAAGCATCTCCCGCCTCAATCACTTTTCTGACCTGCGGGGAAAGCCTGCTGTTTTCCTCCTGCTGTCTTAAGTTTTTCTGCTCTTTTTCGAATATGGCAGCTTTTTTGTCTTCTTCGCTTCTCTTCCTGTCCTCTTCAAGCTTCAGATACTGTCCGTACATGTTATGACTTACAATAAGACAGGTTCTCTGTCCGTCCAGATGTCCCTGCCTGAACCAGCCCTTCTGGAGCATCTGCTCCAGATCCTTTAATACATACTTCGGGTTCTTATTGATTCCGTCTGCAAGCTCCCTGACATTGCAGTATTCTCTTTGTCCAAGAATTCTGATATAGGACCGGAACCTCCTCACACGTCCTTTCAGAACACTCCCCCAGCGCCCCAGGACAGCGCCGCCTGTCCCAAGAATCAGAAAGACCGCCATGGCAATAATATAGCCTGTATTGTGAATCTCATTTATCCATGCTCCCAGGGCAAAGCCCACAAAAAGGAGGAGGAAGACTCCTCCCATTACTCCTCCGGTAATCGCAAGTGCCGTTCCTCCTGCATTTACAGATGTGACTCCCCGGTAAAGCTCTGCCGGCTTTGGCTGCACATAAGCTTCCGACTTTGGCTCTCTGCAGTGTGGATTCACCGGTCTGAGGGCTGCACTTCCTGCATTCCTTATGGTTTTCGCAATCCCTTCCACGGCGCTGTTGACCGTATCTGTCACTCTCTGATTCAGTCTGTTAAAATCCTGTGCGTCAATGGCATCCTGGACATTCTTTCGAATCTCCTCTCCAAAGCTTTCCCAATCTTGATTCATCATCTTCTGCTCATCCATTCTGTTATTCTACTACTGTAATCTTCATCATATTGCTGACGCCTGTCTTGTATCCGCCTATTGCGGGGGAAGGGATTCCCGCTGTCAGCACTACAACATCCCCGGTCTCTGCAAGCTGCTTGGCACAGACCAGATCCAGCGCACTGTTACAGATCTCGTCTGTTGAGCCTGCTTCAATTGACTTCAGCGGCCTTACGCCCCAGTAGATCTGCATTCTCCTAAGTGTCGCCTCGCTCGGGGACATCCCGATAATCTCCGTCTTTGGTTTAAACTTTGATACGACTCTCGCTGTTGCCCCGGATACAGTCGGAGTGATAATGCATTTTGCCTGAAGATTCTGCGCTGTAGTCACAGTTGCATGGGCAAGGGCGCTTGAAGCACTCTTTAAATGATGCTCCTCAGCCTTCTGAAGCATAGTCTTATAATCCAGGTGCTCTTCTGTATTTTCTACGATGTGCACCATCATACGAAGTGCCTCTACCGGATACTTTCCGGCCGCTGTCTCTCCTGAGAGCATAACCGCATCCGTCCCGTCATAGACAGCATTCGCCACATCCGTCACCTCAGCCCTTGTAGGACGGGGATTGCGCATCATAGAATCCAGCATCTGAGTCGCTGTAATAACTGGTTTATAATTATCATTGCATTTTTGTATCATCATCTTCTGGAGATATGGAACCTCCTCTGCAGGAATCTCCACGCCAAGGTCTCCTCTTGCCACCATGACCCCGTCCGCACAGCGGATAATCTCGTCAATATTCTTAATCCCTTCTCCATTCTCAATCTTGGCAATAATAGGTATGTACGGCGCATCGCAGGATTTCAGGAAGGAGCGGATCTCCAGAATACACTCTGCATTCCGGACAAAGGACGCCGCAATAAAATCAATCTTCTGCTCAACGCCAAACCGGATATCGTCCCTGTCCTTATCTGTAATCGCCGGAAGTCTTACTGGAACATCCGGAACGTTCACACCCTTTCTCTCTCCCAGCTCACCACCGTTGATAACTCCGCAGATAATCTCCGGCCCCTTTTTATTCTTCACCTTTAACTCAATCAGACCATCATCAATCAGAATCCGGCTTCCGATCTGCACATCCTCTACAAGACCCGGATAGGTAATAAAGACCTTGTTTTCATCACCTTCGATCTCCTCTGTCGTAAGAGTAAAGAGAGCGCCGTCCTCCAGATGCACCTTCTTTCCTTCCTTTAAGACTCCGGTACGGATCTCCGGCCCTTTGGTATCCAGAAGGATTGCGACAGGCTTCTTCTCCTCGTCCCGGATCCTTTTTAACATGTCCATCCTTGCCTTCTGCTCTTCATGGGTGCCATGCGAAAAATTAAACCTGGCAATATCCATCCCGCCGCGCACAAGGCTTCTTAGTACCTCCTCGTTGTCAGAGTTCGGTCCCATCGTACAGATAATCTTCGTTTTTTTCATCTCGTCTGTTCCTTTCTAATTTATTTAACATGAGTGTGTGTAAACAGGTGCTCCTGGCAATACTCATAATTTCCATTGCACTTTGAGCAATACCTGAATTCCAGACTGGGATCATCCAGGTCTGTCCGGCCACATACTGCACATTTATGCGATGCACCGCCGCCATAGTTCACAGGCTTAGATGCCTTGCGGATATTCTTTTTAAATTCCCTCTTTCTCTTTACCTGTCCCGGGCTGTAGGGACGCAGATTCCTTGACCCCAGGAAAAAGATCAGGAAGTTAAGCAGGGACACAAATGCCGCCGCCGCATTCGCCTTATACATAATCCCGAACATGCCGCCGCCATAGGCCGGTAAAAACGCCTGCAGAATCCCGTAGGCAAAATAAAGTCCGTCAAGAAGGGCAAGCCACTTTACCTTAACCGGAAGAATCAGAAACAGCAGGAATTCCACATTCGGATACAGGGCTGCAAAGGCAAAAAACAGGGACATATTCAGATACCACACGCTCATGGGGAGCGAAATTTCTGTCACAATATAAACAAGAAGCGCCGCAAGAATATGGAAAAACACGCCCGAGAAAAAATACACGTTAAACCGGAATGTTCCCCATGCCCGCTCAAGCTCCATCCCAATCATATAATACAGATGCAGTACAAACAGGATAAAAATCAAACTGTTGGATGGCGCTTCTATTATAAAGGTAACAAGTCTCCACACCTGCCCCTGGAAAACAGCCCCCATATCAAGGCACAGATACCTGCTATAAAACTCCGGATTGAACAAATCAAGTACAAAGCCAATCCCATAAAGAATAATAATATAGTACATCAGATTCGGTATGGCATATCTGCCAAATTTCCGTTCCAGCTTATCTAACCAATTCATACGCATACTCCCTGTTCTCTTTTTGCTGCAGTTATTTTGCAGCCTCATTTTTGTTGCTCCATTAATTTTACCTTTTCAAGTATTATTTGTCAATTCTGCCGTAAAAGATTGCATACTTTTTACGCAGATTTAATATTTTGGCAATAATTTGAGAATTGTATTTTTGCATTATTTGTCGTATAATGTAACAGTTCAATATTTGTGATACAAGCGTAAAAAAGTCATGCGTTTCATGCTTGCATGAAAAAGCATGACTCCCCGACGCGTAAAACACCGGGAAGCAGCCATTTTTCGTAGAAAAAATGAGCGGATTCGAGGTGTTTTAGGATTGTGAGAGTGCGTAAGCACGGAACAATCCGTGTATCAGAAGCGTCAAAATACCTTTTGACGCTTACATCATATTTGTAATAACAAAAAGGAGTACATATATTATGAGCAGGAAAGAGCTATACACTCTTGGAATTGATATTGGTTCCACGACAGTGAAGATTGCTTTACTGGATTCCGGCAATGAAGTGGTATTTTCCGATTATGAGAGACATTTTGCAAATATTCAGGAGACCCTGTCAGACCTTTTAGGACGCGCGATTTATAAACTTGGAACAGTAACTGCATCTCCTGTTATTACCGGTTCCGGAGGCCTTACACTTGCCAGGCATCTTGGAGTCCCCTTTGTGCAGGAAGTAATTGCAGTATCCACAGCACTTCAGGATTATGCCCCCCAGACAGATGTTGCCATTGAACTGGGAGGCGAGGATGCCAAAATTATCTACTTTGAGGGCGGGAATGTGGAGCAGCGCATGAACGGCGTATGCGCCGGAGGCACCGGCTCCTTTATTGACCAGATGGCATCCCTCCTCCAGACGGATGCTTCCGGACTGAATGATTATGCAAAAAAATATAAAGCCATGTACCCGATTGCAGCAAGATGCGGCGTATTTGCAAAGACCGATATCCAGCCCCTGATTAATGAGGGGGCTGCCAAAGAAGATCTGGCAGCTTCCATCTTCCAGGCCGTGGTAAATCAGACTATCAGCGGTCTTGCCTGTGGAAAGCCCATCCGGGGACACGTTGCCTTCCTCGGCGGTCCCCTCCATTTCTTATCTGAGCTAAAGGAGGCCTTTGTCCGTACCCTGAAGCTGGATGACGAGCATACCATCGCCCCGAACCATTCCCATCTGTTTGCCGCCATCGGCTCTGCATTGAATTCAAAAAAGGATCTGCGTGTTCCTCTCCAGGAAATGCAGAACCGTCTTGACCGGAAGATCAAGATGGACTTTGAGGTAGACCGCATGGAACCACTCTTTGCCACAGAGGAGGATTACCATTCCTTTAAAAACCGTCATGCAAAGCACCAGGTTCCTTTTAAGGATCTTGCGTCTTATAAAGGAAAGGCTTTTCTTGGAATTGATGCAGGCTCCACTACCACAAAGGCTGCGCTTGTAGGCGGGGACGGAACGCTTCTATATTCCTTTTATCAGAATAATGAAGGGGATCCTCTTGGTACTACCATCCGTGCCATCAAAGATATTTACAGTCAGCTTCCGGAAGATGTCCAGATCGTACACTCCTGTTCCACCGGCTACGGCGAGGCTCTGATTCAGGCGGCTCTTCTTCTTGATGAAGGGGAAGTGGAGACGGTATCACATTATTATGCGGCCTCTTTCTTTGAGCCTGATGTAGACTGCATCCTGGACATTGGAGGGCAGGATATGAAGTGCATTAAGATTAAAAATCAGACGGTAGACAGCGTCCAGCTCAATGAGGCCTGCTCCTCGGGCTGCGGCTCTTTTATTGAAACCTTTGCCAAATCGCTAAATTATTCGGTAGAGGATTTTGCCCATGAGGCAATCTTTGCAAGCCATCCGATTGACCTGGGCACACGCTGTACCGTTTTCATGAACTCCAAGGTAAAGCAGGCACAAAAAGAGGGGGCCGCAGTTGCAGATATTTCTGCAGGCCTTGCCTATTCTGTCATAAAGAATGCCTTATTTAAAGTGATCAAAGTGTCGGATGCCTCCGAGCTTGGAAGCCACATTGTAGTGCAGGGCGGTACCTTTTATAATGACGCCGTCCTGCGAAGCTTTGAAAAAATTGCCGGCTGCCAGGTCATCCGTCCGGATATTGCAGGAATCATGGGAGCCTTCGGAGCAGCCCTGATTGCCCGGGAACGTTATCGGGAATGTGAAGGCACTACCATGCTTTCCATTGAAGATATTGAATCCCTGGATTATTCCACCACCATGACCAAGTGCCGGGGATGTACAAACAACTGCCGGCTGACCATCAATCATTTCAGCGGAGGCAGAAAGTTTATTACCGGGAACCGCTGCGAACGAGGTCTTGGAAAGGAAAAATCTGAAAATCATCTGCCCAATTTGTTTGAATATAAGCTGAAACGCTATTTTGACTATACGCCCCTCAGGGAGGAGGAGGCAAAACGGGGAACGATCGGTATTCCCCGCGTACTGAATATGTATGAGAACTATCCGTTCTGGTTTACCTTCTTCCACACTCTGGGCTTTCGTGTAGTTCTTTCTCCTGCATCCACGAGAAAGATCTATGAGCTTGGTATTGACAGCATTCCCAGTGAATCCGAGTGTTATCCGGCAAAGCTCGCCCATGGACATGTGCAGTGGCTCATAAATAAAGGAATCCAGCATATCTTTTACCCAAGTATTCCTTATGAGAGAAATGAGTTTGCGGATGCCAGCAACCACTACAACTGCCCCATTGTAACCTCCTATCCGGAGAATATTAAAAATAATATTGATACAATCGTGCACGGAGAGGTAGATTTTATTCACCCGTTCCTCTCCTTGAAAAATGAGGAGACCATCTCCTCCCGGCTCATCCAGGAGCTTTCCGAAAAATTCTCCCTGTCTGCCGGCGAGATCCGGTCTGCGGTGCATGCCGCATGGACAGAGCTTGAAAGCTGCCGTGCAGATATGCGCCGTAAAGGCGAGGAGACCGTGGAATACCTGGACCGGACCGGAAACAGGGGGATTGTCCTTGCCGGCCGGCCCTATCATATTGACCCGGAAGTGAATCACGGCATCCCGGAGCTTGTAAACTCCTACAATATCGCCGTGCTGACGGAGGATTCCATTTCCCACCTCCATCCGGCAGAGCGCCCACTTAATGTTATGGACCAGTGGATGTACCATTCGCGTCTGTATGCGGCGGCTAATTTTGTAAAGACAAAGGATAATCTGGACTTAATCCAGCTGAATTCCTTCGGCTGCGGGTTAGATGCCGTCACCACCGACCAGGTGGCTGATATTCTGACCGGCTCTGACAAGATTTACACTTCTCTTAAAATAGATGAGGTAAATAATCTAGGCGCCGCAAGAATCCGTGTGCGTTCCCTCCTGGCTGCAATCCGCGTAAGGGAGCAGAGAAAAGAGCCCCGTGCCATCTATTCCTCTGCCATTACCAAGGTTGCCTTTACCCAGGAGATGCGAAAGGATTACACTATCCTTTGCCCACAGATGTCCCCGATTCATTTTGAACTTCTAGAACCGGCATTTGCTGCGTCGGGCTACCGGATTAAGGTTCTCCCCAATGACAATAAGCGGGCGGTAGATGTGGGATTAAAATATGTAAATAATGATGCCTGCTACCCTTCTCTTATGGTAGTCGGGCAGATTATGGAAGCCATTCTTTCCGGCGAATACGATACCGACAAGATTGCAGTCATCATCAGCCAGACCGGAGGGGGCTGCCGTGCTTCCAACTACATAGGTTTCATCAGACGGGCGCTTAAAAAAGCCGGATATGAACACATTCCTGTCATATCCATTAACTTAAGCGGACTGGAGGGTAATCCGGGCTTTAAGCTTACGCCGCTTCTCCTGCTCAGAGGTATTTACGCTGTCATCCTCGGCGACATTTTTATGAAATGTGTGTACCGGCTGCGACCCTATGAGGCAGTACCCGGCTCTGTAAATGCCATGCATGAAAAATGGAAAAAGGTATGCCAGAAATTCCTGTCAGAAGGCTACCCGTCCAGACGCCGCTTCAAGAAGCTGTGCCGGGATATTATCGGAGATTTTGACCATAATATAGAGCTTTTGGATATACAGAAACCCCGTGTCGGTGTTGTGGGGGAAATCCTTGTAAAATTCCTCCCGGCAGCCAACAACTATCTGGTAGAAACACTGGAAAGTGAAGGTGCGGAAGCAGTGGTTCCGGATCTTTTGGATTTTCTCTTTTACTGCTTCTATAATCAGAACTTTAAAGTAGAAAAGCTTGGCTTTAAGAAATCCAAGGCAGCCATGGCAAACCTTGGAATCCGGGCACTCGAATGGTTCCGGGCGCCTGCCTCCCAGGCCTTTCAGGAAAGCAGCCGCTTCGATGCCCCGGCAGATATCCGTCACCTTGGAAAGATGGCATCCGAGATTGTGTCTCTAGGAAATCAGACCGGAGAAGGCTGGTTTCTGACCGGCGAGATGCTGGAGCTGATTCACAGCGGCGCGCCGAACATCGTATGTACCCAGCCCTTCGCCTGCCTGCCGAACCATGTAGTCGGCAAAGGGGTAATCAAAGAGCTTCGAAGACGTTATCCGCACTCCAACATTGTTGCCATAGATTACGACCCGGGAGCAAGTGAAGTAAATCAGCTCAACAGACTGAAACTTATGCTCTCTACCGCAAATAAAAACATGTTGGGGACGGGGCAATTTTAGAATTGCCCCGTCCCCAATTTTAAATATTTACCATGATCGTCAGATAGTTCTGTTCCTGCTCTTTATCCTGGCTCACGGTAATGGTCCCTTTATAGCGTTCAATCAAGGCTTTTGCGTTATAGAGCCCTAATCCCCGGTCTCCTGCCCTGCTCTTTGTGGAGTAGCCTTTCTCGAAAAATTTCTGCAGATTGTCCATACTGATATCTTGAACCTGGTTTTTGATGATGAAGACCAGATGGTCATCCTTTGAATCCAGCTCCATGCGTACATGATTTCTTTCTCTGCTGCACGCTTCGTAAGCATTGTCCACCAGGGTTCCTACAATCTCAATCAGATGATGCTCTGAGATCCCGGATATGATCTCCAGGCTTTTTACTTCCACTTCCGTCTTTACATAAGCCGGTGCACGGACAATCTTACTGTAGAGGAATCCCGCCAGCACCTTATCGCTGATTCTGAGAAGAGGCAGATAGCTTCTGGTCGCATCGTCCCTGATAATCTCTGTAATATAGGAGGACTGACATGCCACAAGCCCGTCATAGTCTCCTACTGTCAGGTGCATATTCAGGATGGCATTAATATGATTATCGAATTCATGCTGCCTGGCGCGAATCTCTTTTACCAGCTCCTCAAGAGGCTGGATATAATGCTGGTATAGCTTTAATTCGGATTCCTTCTGCTTCATGAGCAGATAATTCCTGCGCCAGTCTATGAGCCCCCAGATTTCGACTACTGTGAGGAGAAGAAACATGATGAATACGCGGTAATCAAAGGTGCCGCTGATTTGGAAGTCTACAATCAGATAGACGGATACCAGCATGGCAATTACACAGAAGATACGGTATAAAAATCTTCTTACCCAGCTAATCACTTAAAAGCCTCCCAATCTCTGTCTTGTATGTTACGCCGATCTCAATCACATCCCCACAATCCTTAAGCTTCACGATGCGGTTCACAGTGTCATAGTATTCTACCTCTCTCCGGTTTACTGCATAGATCCGGTGGCACTGCTGAAACATACCCTCTGGAACCTTTAAAAGAATCTGCTTAAGAGTCGTATATGGAATATCCCAGTTTCCGCTTTTCAGATGAAGGCGGATGCCCCTGTGAATGGCCTCTATGTAGCGGATATCCTCACATTTTACCTGGTAATTGACGCCGTCCCTTTTTACAATTATGAAGGGAGGCTGCTTCTGTCTTTCCTTCTCCAACACCTTCTTCACAACCTCCTGGACCTGCCCAGATGAAAAAGGCTTCATAATATACTGATAACAGTGAAGCTCCCGGTATGCCTGCATCTCCAGAGCCCCGATTGCCGTGATCATGACAATCGGGGTAAAAGTATACCGGAACTGCTCCCTGATCTCTCTGGCAAACAGAATGCCGCCGATATCTTCCCGGTTCTCTCCTCCCAGGTTCACATCCAGAAGAAACAGATCGTACCGGATCTCCTGGCCCAGCAGTTTCTTTGCCTCCTCATAAGTGGAGGCGGCATGCACGCTGATTCCTGTCTGGTATTCGGCTAAAATCCTGGAAAGCGCCTCTCTTGAAACATGATCATCCTCCAAAATCAATACATGTATCATGCCGCCCCTCCTCTCTTTTTCAGAGCAGTATCCCGCTGTACTATCCCTCTATAACCTCTTTTGCGCTCTTTACCAGTCCGGCAAGATTCTGGATCTCTGAAGGAATGATAATCTTCGTTGCCTGCCCGTCTGCGGCTCTTTCGAATGCCTCCAGGCTCTTGATGGTAAGGACTGCCTGGTCCGCGCCTGCCTCCTTGAGGAAGCGGATACCGTCTGCATTTGCCTGCTGCACCTTAAGAATCGCCTCTGCCTCACCTTCTGCCTCGCGGATCTTGGCTTCTTTTTGTGCCTCGGCACGGAGGATCGCTGCCTGCTTCTCAGCCTCTGCATCCAGAATTGCGGATTCCTTATTACCTTCCGCAACAAGAATCGTGGATTTCTTCTCGCCTTCTGCCCTCAGGATTGCTTCACGGCGTTCACGCTCCGCCTTCATCTGCTTCTCCATGGCATCCTGGATCGCTGCCGGAGGAATAATATTCTTAAGCTCCACACGGTTTACTTTAATTCCCCATGGGTCGGTGGCAACATCAAGGGAAGCCCGCATCTTCGTATTAATTGTCTCTCTTGAGGTCAGCGTCTGGTCAAGCTCCAGATCACCAATAATGTTACGAAGCGTTGTTGCAGTAAGATTCTCAATTGCCATGATGGGATTTGCAACGCCATAGCAGAACATCTTCGGGTCTGTAATCTGATAGAATACAACTGTGTCAATTCTCATGGTAACGTTATCCTTTGTAATCACCGGCTGAGGTGCAAAGTCTACTACCTGCTCCTTTAAGTCAACCTTTCTTGCAACCCGGTCGATAATCGGCACCTTGAAGTGAAGTCCTGTGCTCCAGGTCGCCTGGTATGCGCCGAGACGCTCTACGACCATAGCCCTCGCCTGGGGAACAATCTTGATACAGGAGATCAAAAGCATCAAAACAATCAGCACCACTACCATTACAACAATTAAACCAATAAATCCACTAAATGCACTCATTCCTATTCCTCCTCATACTTTCTTACAATTAACTTAACGCCTGCAATGTTGACTACCTTGGCCAGCGTCCCTGGTTCCAGGGTTTCGTTTTCCTTCTCTGCCCTCACCGTCCATTCCTGTCCATTCACAACTGCCATTCCGGTCTGACTGATGTTGTCTACCGTCTCTGCTATGCGGATGGTCTTGCCGATAATGCCCTCGTAGTTCGTCTTCTCCCTCCGGGTGTTGATAAAACGTATGGCAAACGGCCTGGTAAAGTACAGGAGCACGAAGGTTACAATGAAGAACACCACAACCTGCCACAGAAGCGATATATCCAGGAGATTCAGTACCAGTGCCGCCAGTGCACCGCCTGCCGCCCAGATGCTCGTAAGCCCTACTGTGATGATCTCAATGATCAGAAGGATGATCAAAAGCACCAGCCATGCGATCGTAATATAACTGTCCTTCATTATCATATGCTCACTTCCTTTCTGAGCCTATCGTAACAGATTTTTAGCGCAGACGCAATGAATATTGCGTGAATGAAGTGATTTCCGCTTTAAACTTTAAGCTTCAGCATAAGGGTCACCCGGGCGCCGTAGTCTTCTTCCTGACTGTTTTCTAGCAGGAGCCTCCCGCCCTGGCGTACGGCAAAACTGGAAGCAGTATAAAGTCCCAGTCCTCTGTGAATTTTCTTGTGACGGCTTTTGTCTCCCTGATAGAACTGACTGGCTGCATGGATCAGATCTTCTTCTGTAAAGCCGTCTCCCCGGTCAGTAATTCCTGCGGCCAGGTAAGATTCCCCTAAGTGCTCTGTTTTTTCCATGGTGATCAGTATTGGCAGACAGATCCCAGGGGCTCCCTCTTGCAGGCGGTCTGCCTCCAGTGTATATTCAAGGGCATTGCCAAGAATATTATCCCATGCCCGCTTTATCTGCCTGATGTCACAGCTAATCTCTCCGGACAGAAAAGGGGATTTCTTTACTTCTACCGAGATCTGTCCGGCGGAGTATCCTGATGCCAGTGTCTCTGCCCTGGAAATGAGCTGATCCGCCAGTTCTGTTGCAAAAATCATTGTCTCCTGTGCCCGAGTGTCCTCTGACAGAATCATATCCTGAAGGAGCAGGAGGTAATTTTCGATCTCTGCCGCGTTCTCCCTGATATATCCCGTATACTCCCTGCCAGAGGGCTTTAGCGCCTCTTCACTTAACAGCTCTGCATTTCCCTTAATTACAGTCAGAGGGGTCTTGATATCATGAGCAAGGGCCGCAATCTGTTCCTTCTTCTGTTTTTCCATTGTCCACTGTTCGTTCAGGGACTCCTTTAATGCCTTTCCCATACTGGACAGGGACACGAGCACCTGGTCAATTTCACGGATATCGGAATGCGTGTCTCCGATCTCCAGATCATGGCAGCGGATCTTTTCTGTCACCTCTCCCAGCACCTTAAGCCGTTTCGCTATTGACCGTGCAAAATGCCTTGAGATCAGTATCGTCTGCAGCAGAAACAGTGCAAAAAACAGGATCAGAATACAAAAATCCGGCGACGGAAAATGATTCCGTAAAAATTCATTTGTTGCCTGGGACTTAATCTTGTATTTTACAATGCAGACCTCTTCATTATTCCTCAAAAGGAACCGGTATATTCCGCCGCCGTCTGCAAAAGTGTTATTGCTTTCATAAGCCTGCCATGCCGGCCCGTATTCATCCTTTTTCAGATTTCCATACAGGAAATCACCGGAAATGCTATATACTCCGTAAAAGCTTCCTGCAGGAAGCAGATCCTCTTTGACCCTTTCTGAGCTTACAATTTTATTCTCGTTTTCATTAATCTGCCGTTCCATATAATTGGCGGGAAGTACTACTCCCATATTAACCAGCAGATTAAATACGAAAAGCATAAAAAGAACGAGCAAAATTGTACTTACACTATATATACAGATATATTTTATGAAGAGACCCGTCAGTGTCCGTCTTTTTCTGATTTCCATCTGTATCCTATCCCCCATACGGTCTCAACCGGGTCAAGATGAACCCTTTTTAATTTTGCCCGGATATTTTTCACATGCTCCGTAATGACGGAATTATCACTATCACCATCATAGCCGAACACTGCCTCATAGATGCGTTCCTTTGAGAATACCTGTCCATGGTTCATAGCAAGATATTCGCAGATGGCATACTCACTTTTCGTAAGCTCCAGCTCCTTCTCTCTGTAAAATGCCTGTTTTGCCTTGAGGTGAAAGCTTATACCGCCTACAGATACCGCATTCTTCTTTTCTCTTCTCTCTCTCCGGAGATGAGCCGCCACACGTGCCCTTAACTCGCCGATACCGAAAGGCTTGGCGATATAATCATCACCGCCAAGTCCGAGTCCCCGCATCAGATCCTGCTCTCCGGTCTTTGCCGTCAGGAACAGGATAGGACAGTCCGTCAGCTCCCGGATTTCCTCACACAGGGTAAACCCGTCCTTTCCCGGCATCATGACGTCCAAAAGAATCAGCTGGTAATCCTGAAGCGCTAGCCTGCTTACCTGATCTGGATGCTCCACTGCCGTCACCTCATAACCCTCTTTTTCTAATGCATTCTTTATCAGCCTCAATATTCCCTTTTCATCATCAACCGCCAGTATTCTAATCATGGATCCGCCTTCCTTCATAAAAATGAAATCCCGCCATTGCAGCCAGAACAATGCCCGCCGTCACTGTCCCGTTTATAAAAAGCAGAACTTTTACCGCCTCCCCTGTCACAGGCAGACTTCCTTCCAGGTAATACCGGATATAAAAGCCTTCCCAGTGGCCGGCATACGCACAGGGAAAAAACTGCCAGATTCCATCCCCAAGGCCGGTAAGCATAAGGGCCGATACAACCGATTCTACAGCCCCGATGCCGATGGAAATGCTCCGGGGCTTCCATAGATTCAAGAAAATATGGAGGACATACAGACCCATACTGCCAAGCCACATAAGAAGAATCAAGGTAAAGCAGAATCTGACGTCAAAACGGACTCTCTTAAGAAGAAGACTATATCCCGCCATAAAACCGCCAACCGCCAGTGATATTGCCATAAGCCCTGCACAATATACCATAAACCATTTGGCCAGAACCGAATTCCACCTTTTTACCGCCGTTCCAAGAAATACCAGAAAATGGTTCCCTTCCTCCGGCGAAATACTCTGGGCACACACAATACTGATAATAAGGGGAAGGGCTGTCGTAAGAACTGTAATGTAACCGGAAACCTCACTCTCCCACTTATGGGGACTGACACTATAATAACACAAAAAAAGCAGAATTCCAAATACCGGAAGGAGCAGATGAAGCCAGAAAAATATCGTGTGCCTCATCTTATAAAACTCAGAATGTACTAGCCTTAACAATTCCCGCATCTATTCCATCACCCGCTTCCCAAACCACCATCTGCCGGCCTGCCACAGCAAAAAGAACCATATCAGAGAGCTTAGAATTCCAACAGGTACTGCACGGATGCTGACAAGCTCCGGCAGATAGGTGTCACTTCCGGGCCTTGCCACGAGGCCATTCGGAAGAACACCTAATATACAGCACATAAGCCTTGCTGAAATTCCTCCTGGCACAAGCATAAAATATGGCTTTAAGGAAACTGTACATGCCATACACCCGTAAACTGCCACATGGATAAGAGGAGCCGCCCCATTCCCGGCAATCTGCTGCAAAAACAGACAAAACGGAACCTGCCACAGACTGGTCACAAGCAGGACAGCCGCTCCCGCAACCTGCCTGGACGCGCTAATCTCAACAGGAAATTCCATATGGAGCAGATTTCTGAAAAGGAACCATACGAAAAGGGTAATCGTGCCAAGAACAGCAAGGGAAACCGCAAGCATCTGGATTCCGTACACAACCTTTCCATCCCAGATCGTTTTCATATCTATGGGCAGACTTAAAATATTCCGGTTTTTCTGTCTCTTTTCTTTTGCATCCACAATACCTGTAACTAGCGCCACACAGGCAGGCAGAATCCCCACATACCACCAGTTATAGCAGTCAATCACCACATAGTTCTTCGTAAGCACCGATGCAAGAAGGACAACGGTAACTGGCATGAGTACTGCAAGCTTTGCTGCCATCGTGTGGCGGTTCTTTAATACTTCGGCCTGATAGCATTTTCTTAACATGAATATGCCCCCTTTCTTCCCGCCACTTCCATAAACAACTGCTCCAGATGCCCGTCTTCTGGCATCTCCCCCTGAAATCCAAGCACGCCGTCTGCCATAATTCCGATATAGTCTGCAGTCTGCCCGATTTCACTTAAGATGTGACTTGATACAATCACAGTGATTCCTTCCTCAGGAAACCTTCTGATCAGTGCCCGAAGCTCCCTGATTCCGACAGGATCCAGTCCATTCAGGGGCTCATCTAGAATTAGAAGGTCTGGATGTGCAAGAAGCGCGATCCCAAGCCCCAGCCGCTGTTTCATTCCCAGAGAAAATGCCCCGGATCTTTTCTTTCCCGTACCAGACAGGTCTACCAGGTTAAGCACCTCCCCGATCCGCTTATCCGGTATTCCCAGAAGCAGGGCGCGAACCTTCAGATTCTCCCATGCCGTCAGATTCTCATAGATCGGCGGAGTCTCAATTAATGCACCGATCCGTGCCAGATCTCTCCGGCTCCACTCATGACCGTCAAAGAGAATCCGGCCTTCTGTGGGGCGCAGAATTCCTGTCATCATTTTTAGGAGTGTGGATTTCCCGGCCCCATTGGGGCCAAGAAGCCCGTAAACACTACACCGGGGTACGCTCATGGAAAGATTGCTGACAGCATGATGCTTGTGAAATGTTTTTGTAAGACACTTTGTTTCTAAGATGTGTTGATTCATATGATGATTTCCTCCTTATCCCTCTAGAGCGTGTTTGAAAATTGCTCTAGGCAGTGCAGGCGCCGGCATAAAGGCTCATTCCTACGTGTATCCGATTCCTGTATCTTAAGCATAAGTGGAAATTATAAGGAAATCATAAGGAAATAATAAAAAATTGCACCTGTACAGTAGGTTGGAGCCTCTAAAAAGTCTCCAACGTACCGTACAGGTGGAAAAAATTACCCGGATACCGTAAGGCTCTTCACCTTCACCGTCGGGCTCACCGCGCAGGCTTTTCCGGACAGCCGGTGCACCGGATCATCTCCAATCATCTCAATGTCCCTCCACAGCCCGCAGATATTTCCTGATATAGTAAACTGGTTCACGGCCGATGACACCCGGCCGTCCACAATCCGGTTCCCGCAGGCAAGAAGAGAGAAATCCCCGCTCTCTGTGTCAGCCCCGGCGAACATTCCCTCAATCTGAGTGATGTAAATGCCTCCCTCACATGCCTCAAGCATCTCTCTGCGTGAAAAGGTCTCCCCCTCAGACAGAAGGATCACATTCGTGGCACTTGTCCCGCTATCTGCCGCCGCATCCGGCTTAAATCCATTTCCGGTACTTTTTACTCCCGCCTGCGCCGCACTCTTTTTATTATACAGGATTCCCTTGAATACACCTTTTTCCAGGAGTACCTTTTCAGAGACCGGCATCCCCTCGTCATCAATCCTCCGCCGTCTCGTCCCCATCACACTGAAAGGATCCTCTATAAGCCTTAACAGCCTGCAGCCCACCTGCTGTCCCTCTTTTCCTGCAAGGGCGCTCGTATGATGAGTAAGATTTTCCCCGTAAAATACCGGAAGGTAATGCCCGGTAAGCTCTGCCATCACACAGTTTTCCAGGACAATCGGATAAGTTCCCGAAGGAATCCGTTCTGCATGCAGAGCGTAACCTGCGTATTCTGCCGCCCGCTCTGCCAGACTACAGGCAGTTTTAAGGAATGCATCCTGATCCTGTGCTTTCACAATTCCAAGCTTTGTGGAAGCCGCCACAGAGCCCCCTTCCTTTGCAATAACCCGTACCGTAAAGCTTAAGTCCCCATCATCGTCCGTAAGATAATTCATATTCCCATCAATCAGGGCGACCGTCTCCTCATACTGCCGGTACTCGCACACCTCCACAAAATCCACCGCCTCGCTGGAAAGGGCCGCTGCCTCCGCGCATTTTAAAATATGAAGTGTCTTCTCTCTGTCAATCTCACGCCACCTCTGTCCCCGGTAGTCCCTGCTCTCTATGATCTCCTCCGGCAAATCCCGGCCGTCAAAAATCCCGGCCGTCTCAGTAAGCTTTCTTCGAATGTCCTCCCTGTCCTTCAGAGAATCCGTGTAGGTGCAGCAGTAGTTTCCCTCCCAGGAAGCTTCCACAAAATACACCCCTGTATTTCCATATTCAGAACTCTTAAGTCTCTGACACTGGACAGAGAGAAGAAGGGACTGCCTGCTGCTGATAAAGAGCCGCACATTCCCGAATCCCTGCACCTTAAGCCATCTTACAAAATCTATGATTTCCGGATCTTTCCAGACATCTGTCATAATTCCTTTCCTCCCACTGTCATCTCGGTAATACGGACCGCAGGCTGTCCCACCCCGATTGGCAGCTGCCCGCTGCCTGCATAGCAGTACCCCTGCTCCAGGGCAAAATGATCCGATACCATATCGACCTTGGGCAGTATTTCACTCCCTGTGCCAATCAGAGTGGCACTCGTAAGAGGCACGGTAATCCTGCCTTTCTCAATCAGATAAGTTTCTCCTGTATTAAAATTAAATTCTCCTGTAGCCGGATCCACGGAGCCTGCGTTAATATCCATCACAAAAAGCCCCTTTTCAACCGAATCCAGCATATCCTGGAAGCGGTCTGTCCCCGGTACAATATAGGTATTGGTCATACGGGATACAGGTGAAAACCGGTAGTTCTCCCTCCTTGAGGATCCCGTAGGCTCAAGACCCATTCTCCTGGCATTCAGGCGGTCCAGCATATATCCCTTTAAAATCCCCTTCTCAATCAGCACATTCTTCCTGGTAAGCACACCCTCATCATCAATGCCAAGAGATCCCCACTCCCCGGCAATCGAACCGTCATCCACCAGTGTCACCTTCTCTGAAGCAATCTGCTCTCCTGCCTTTCCCGCAAACTCGGAACATCCATTTGCAACCGAGCTTCCCTCCAGGGAATGTCCGCATGCCTCGTGGAAAAACAGACCGCCGAATCCCTCTGCAATAATAACCGGCATCCGTCCTACCGGACAGGGACGTGCTCCCAGCATATTTACCGCGCTTCTGGCCGCGCTTCTGGCACGATCCTCAATCCTTCCAGACTCAAGATACTCCGGTCCCATCATGGCTCCCGGTCCCTCATAGCATATCTGCCTGCCTCCGAATCTTTCATCCTCAGCCGCCATCATAAACCGGATCCTGCAGCGCACCCGCCGGTCCTGGGCATATACGCCTTCTGTATTTGCAATCTGTACCCGCTGATCCTCGTCCACATAACAGGCACGTCCCTGCACAATACGGCTGTCCCCGCTCTTTCCCGCTGCTACAGCCGCCTTAAGATAATCAATCTTTCTTTTAAGCCCCATGTCCCGGGGCACTGTTTCCAGCATGGTAATACAGTTGGGCACTATTCTGGAAAGAGGCGTTCTCTTATCGAAAACGCCTCTTTTTCCCAGGCGCTCTTTCATAAGTCCGAACACCCTCTTTTCATTTACGTCAGCACTGTAGAGATATTCACTTTCAAGACCCCAAAACACACGGATTCCAATGCCGCTCTCCCGTCCGCATGCACATCTCAGGACCTGGGAATCCATAAGTGTTAATTTCGTCCGCTCTGTATCCTCGAAAAATACCTCCCCGTAATCAGCGCCGCGGGAAACAGCATAGTCAAGTATTTTTTCTATATATGACTCTGCAAGCATCAGCTACCAGTCTTCCTTTCCGCACATATGGCAAGCAGCAAAATGTCCTGGCCCGATCTCCTTTAATGGCGGCATCTCCTGCCCGCAGATCTCCTTCGCATACTTACATCTCGCCTTAAACCGGCAGCCTGCCGGCGGATTAATGGGACTTGGCACCTCACCCTCAAGGTGGACTCTTTTCTTTGTCCCCTCTTCATCCATGTCTGCCTCTGGAATAGCCGAGATCAGCGCCTGCGTATACGGGTGCACCGGATGATCATAAAGCGCATGGTTGCTCGCAAGCTCCACCATAGAGCCTAAGTACATAACGCCTACCCTGTCAGAAATGTGTTTTACCATGGACAGATCGTGGGAAATAAACAGATAAGTAAGGCCCATTTCCCTCTGAAGCTTGATCAGAAGGTTTACAATCTGTGCCTGGATGGACACATCAAGAGCCGAGATGGGCTCATCACAGACGATAAACTTCGGCTCCACTGCAAGAGCCCTGGCAATTCCGACACGCTGTCTCTGCCCTCCGGAAAGCTCGTGGGCAAAACGGTTGGCATACTCTGCATTTAAACCTACCTTATGAAGCAGCTCGTTTACCTTCGCTTCCTTCTCCTTTTCTGACATATGAAAATGTACATTCATTCCCTCAGTAATAATCTCGCCGATGGTCATACGCGGGTCAAGAGATGCGTAAGGATCCTGGAAGATAATCTGCGCATCCTTGCGGAAGGCAAGCAGTTCTTTTCCATGGAGCTTCGACACATCCTTCCCTTCAAACAACACGGTTCCGCTCGTTGCATCGTAAAGCTTCACAAGGGTGCGCCCGCAGGTGGTCTTGCCGCAGCCTGATTCTCCCACAAGCCCAAGCGTCTCTCCCTTCTTAAGCCTTATATTCACACCGTCAACTGCCTTGAGCGTCTGGTTCTTTCCCGCCTTAAAATATTTACACAGATTTTTAGCCTCTACAATATATTCGCCCATTACTTATCCCTCCTATCGTAAAATGACTCTACCTTCGGAGCCTTCTCATGCATGAGCCAGCAGGATACCTTGTGGGTGTCGCTTAATACCGTCTCCGGCGGCTTACGTTCTTTACAGATGGGCATGCAATACTCACATCTGTCTGCAAACGGACAATGGTTCAGAGGAAGCAGAAGATCCGGCGGCGTTCCGCCAAGCGCGTAAAGTTCCTCCTTGGACTCGCTTCCCAGTCTCGGAACAGACCTGAGAAGCGCCCAGGTATAAGGATGCTTACTCTCATTAAAGATCTCTTTTGTCGTACCTCTCTCCACAACCTCTCCTGCATACATAACCTGGATGCGGTCCGCAAAGTTGGCCACAACGCCCAGGTCATGGGTAACAAGGATAATGGCTGTATTCATCTCAGTCTTAAGTTCCATCATGAGATCCATGATCTGCGCCTGGATTGTCACATCAAGAGCTGTCGTGGGCTCATCTGCGATCAGGACATTCGGGTTGCAGGCCAGGGCAATGGCAATCATAACCCTCTGGCGCATACCTCCGGACATCTCATGGGGGTAATTGTCAATCCTCTTTTCAGGGCTCGGGATATTTACCAGCTTCAGCATCTTAATGGCCTCTTCCCTTGCCGCCTTTTTATCCAGCTTTTTGTGGATCATCAGACTCTCCATAATCTGTTTGCCCACTGTCATCGTCGGATTTAAGGAGGTCATGGGATCCTGGAAGATCATACCAACCTCATCGCCCCGGAACTCGCACAGCTCTTTCTTATTCATCTTAAGTACATCTTTCCCGTTGCAGACAATCTTAGATTCCGGCTTGATCACTGCAAAGGGGGGCTTCAGCAGACGAAGAATGGATTTTGCCGTCACCGTCTTTCCGCAGCCTGACTCTCCTACGAAC
Source organism: uncultured Dorea sp. (assembly GCA_948602995.1). Lineage (GTDB taxonomy): Bacteria > Bacillota > Clostridia > Lachnospirales > Lachnospiraceae > CAPEBR01. Next base: position 14,491 of record CAPEBR010000011.1, on the reverse strand, counting down.
GCCAGCGTCTCACCCCTGCTGAGTTCAAAGCTTACGCCCCGCACAGCTTTTACTTCGCCGGCATATGTATTAAAGGAAACATTCAAATTCTCAACTTCTAATATTTTTTCCATAACCGTCTCTCCTATTTTCGTAATTTCGGGTCCAGCGCATCTCTTAGCCCGTCACCAAGCAGTGTAAATGAAAGCATGGTAAGGGCAATCATGAGCGCCGGGAACATAAGCTGGTACGGGTAAAACATAAAGTTCTGCTGCGCTGCCGAAGCAAGAGCACCCCAGCTTGTTGACGGTGGCTGTATTCCCAGTCCTACATAGCTTAAGAACGCCTCCGAGAAGATATATCCCGGAATATCAAAGGTAATTGCAACAATAATCATTCCGATCGTATTCGGGATCATATGCTTCAGAATAATCTTAATGGGGGCGACTCCCAGCGCATTTGCCGCCAGTACATATTCCTGTGACTTAAGCTGAAGCATCTGCCCCCGCACAAGCCTGGCAATTCCACACCACCCGGTAAGCGTCAGGGCAACCAGCATGGTTCCCAGGCTCTTACTGTCCGTGATAACCGAAATAAGGATAACGATAATCAGATACGGGATACTTAAAAGCACCTCTACGATACGCATCATAATATCATCCACAGCCCCGCCAAAATATGCCGCGATACCGCCGTATATACTTCCTACAACACTGGCGATCACCGCGCCCAGAATACCGATAATAATTGATACACGTCCCGCCTGCCATACTCTGGCGAACAGGTCTCTTCCCAGATCGTCCGTGCCGAACCAGTGCTCGGCGCTCGGCCCTTTATTAATCGCGTCAGCATCAATCTGCTCAAACTCATATCCGCTGATTGCAGGTCCGAATATAATGAAGAATACCAGAATCAGCAAAATGATCAGCGCGGCAAACGCCACCTTATTTTCCTTGAGTCTTCTCCATGCATCCCGCCAGTAGCCGACCCTCGGCCTTGTGGGGGCTTCGGCATCCTTGTCAATCCCGATGATTGTAAATTTTTCATCAGGTATATTTTCCATCCTATCTGTCACATCGTGGTTTACCATCATCTGCTCTTCCTCCTACTTCACACGGATTCTCGGATCCATAATACTATATGCAATATCAACGACCAGCTGGACAAACACGAACAGCGCCGCCGCAAATACAGTAGTACCGATGATCATTGTATAGTCACGGTCATTGATCGAATTAATATAATAGAATCCAAGTCCCGGAATACCAAATATCTTCTCTACTACGAAGGATCCCGTGAAGATTCCGGATACCTGGCCTACAAGAAGTGTCATACAGGGAAGGAACGCATTCTTAAGGACATGCTTCTTCACTACATTTAACTTACTTACACCCTTCGCTTCCGCCGTAAGAATATAATCCTGGCCCATGACGTCCAGCATATTGGATTTTACATAACGGGCATAGGTTGCAATTGTACCAAAGCTAAGTACAATAACCGGAAGGACTACATTCTGCCAGCTTCCCCATCCTGTAGTCGGCAGAACCATAAGCTTCACGCTTAAGAAGTACTGCAGTACTGACGCCAGTACGAACACAGGCACCGTAATTCCGAGAATCGCAATAAACATAACGATATAATCCGGCCATCTGTTCTTATTAAGGGCTGCCACAATTCCAAGAAGAATACCAATCGCAATACCTGCAAGCAGCGCCAGTCCGCCGGGCTGTGCCGAAACAGACGCATTCGTAAGCAGCGTATCCGTAACCTCACGTCCCGGATATCTCAGAGACTCGCCCAGATCACCCTTCGTAACCAGATTCTTCATAAAGATCAGATACTGTTCGGATGTAGACTTGTCAAGCCCATACTTCTCATAATAATTTTCCCTTGTCTGCTCCGGCAGGTTCCGCGCCATATGTGCCAGCGGGTCTCCCGGAATACTATGCATCAGAAAGAAGGTCGCAGTAACAACAATAAACAGCGTAACCAACATATATCCGATACGTTTTACGATAAATTTTGCCATTTCTTCTCTTCCTTTCTCTCCAGGGACAGGGGATTTTCAATCCGGGACGGGGTATTTTTAAAAATACCCCGTCCCGGATTGAAAGTACCCTGTCCCCAGGTGATACAGAAGGCCGCCCCGCGAAAGACAGCGGCCTTCTGTTAATTCGTGAATAGTTGCTATTTCTTTTCAATGTATACATACTTCAGTCCGGAAGTTGAAGTCTCACGCTCATTCAGATTCTTCACATAATCATAATGGAAAGAGATCTTTCTCTCGTTTACAAGCGGACAGATATTGCATCCTTCTTCAAAGAGAACCTGTTCTGCCTGTCCATAAAGCTCTACACGCTTTGTCTCGTCCATCTCACGGCTTGCCTGTGCGATCAGCTCGTCAAACTTCTCGTTGGACCAGTTTGTCGGAATATTGCCTGCATTCTCTGTTGTGAAGAGTGAGATCATGGACATTGGATCATCATAATCTGTGGTCCATACCATATTTGCCATCTGATATTCACCGCCATTGGTCTTCTGCTGGAAGGTTGACCACTCATTGAAGTCCAGTTCGATGTTGACGCCAAGGATCTCTTTGTACTTCTGCTGTACGTACTCACCGTAGTTACGTGCCCACTGTGTCGTAGCACTTAAGGAGTACTTTACATTGATCGTGGACGGATCGCTTCCAAGTCCCAGCTCCTCCATACCTTTCAGCAGAAGTTCCTTTGGATCCTCTTCTTTTGCCATCTTCTCAAGCGGTCCTGGCACCTGATCGCGGTATTCTCCGTTCTCACCTGTGGAAATAGCCTGCGGAACCCACCAGTATGCCGGAACATGAAGATCCTGATAAATTGTCTTTGCCATGTCTTCCCTGTCTACTGCAAGCGTAAATGCCTTGCGGATGTTTAGGTTTTTGAACAGTTCGTCCTCAACATTAAAGAAATCGAAACGCATAGCCGGCTGGTGAGTGTCTACACGCTCCACCCCTTCCTTCTTGTCGAAACGGTCTACCCACTCCTGCTCACCTACAGATGAAGTATCAAGTGCACCGCTCTCAAAGGAGTTGTATCTTGCATTAGAGTCTGTTACAATCGCAAAATTAACCTTGTCAAGTTTTACATTGTCCTTGTCCCAGTACTGGTCATTTTTAACAAGCGTGATCTCAGAGTTATGTGTCCAGCTGTCTACTTTAAACGGTCCGTTAAAGATCAGTGACTCAAGCTCTGAACCATATGTCTCGCCGTATTTCTCTGCGATATCCTGGCGTACCGGATAACATGCTCTTGTGTCTGTGATAGACATGAAATAAGGTGTGGGTGCTTCCAGCGTAATCTCCAGCGTCTTGTCATCAACAACCTTTACTCCGAGTTCCTCCACTCCCACTTCACCGTTTACGACCTTCTGTCCATTCTTAATAAATGGCGCCGTAAAGAAAGAGTTTGGTGAACCTGCATCTGGATCCAGTGTCCGGGTAATGCCATAGGCATAGTCTGCGGCAGTAACAGCCTGTCCGTCAGACCACTTGTTATCGCGCAGCTTGAATGTCCATACAGTTCCGTCTTCATTCGGCTCCCAGCTCTCTGCGCCTGCGCCCTCACGCTCCTGCTTTCCATCCTTTTCCACGAGACGTGTAAGCGGCTCCAGAGTATTCTTGTTGATTTCCCATCCATACATATCATTCCCCTTAATAGTATCGAGGGTTGACGGCTCTGTCGCAAGATAGGTATTATACTGCTGTCCGGCAGCTCCGCCTCCGCCGCCTGAGGAGCCTTTCCCTCCTCCGCCACATGCTGTCAGCGATAATGCCATCGCTGCTACAAGCAATGCTGAAACTAACTTCTTTTTCATAATGTGACCTCCTTCGCATCATTTTAATTTTGTGAGATATATAGCTTTTCTATAAATCCCATTACCTTTTTCTATTATAGCAAATGCTACAGTCATTTAATAGTGGAAATAAAAAAAATATGCATTTTTGTACAAAATGCATATTTTTTCAATATAGTATTTGTTATATTTTAACGAATAACTGTCTATGCAGATTTTTTGTTATAACCTGTGGATTATCCTCATATTTTTTGTTAGAAAAGCCCTCCGAATTCCTTCCCGATATCCCTTCTTTCCATGTCCCCTTCTATCATCACAGCTGATACAAGAAGATTGATAAGCGCCATAGGCGCTGACGCCGTGTTCAGGAACATCCTCGTCGTGCTGCGCACCGTGAGAAGCTCATCCGCATATTTTGCAATGCCCGCATCACTGTTGTCCGTAATTCCTACCACCTTTGCCCCCTTCTTCTTTGCATACCGGGCAATCTGGTCTGTCATAAAATAATAATCAGGAAATGTAACTGCTACAAGCAGTGTCCCTGCATCAAGAGACGGGATAGCGGAGTAGATGCTCTCATTCAGCTCTGTGTTCACTACTACCGTGGAAATCCGTACCCCCGCAAGATCCGAGGCCAGCCACTGGCAGATAATATGGGACATACCTCTGCCGCAAAGCACGATCTTCGGGTATTCGCAGAATAGCCTTGCCACCTTCATATAATACCGGCTGTCAAATCCCCTGGAAAATTCATCCAGGAGTCCACGCTCTTCCATACAGAGCTCGGCAAGGAGCCGTTCCTTATCGTTCAGTTCATACTCCGGCACGTCTGTGTTAAAATAATCATTCTGCTTATACAGGCCAATCCGCCGGTTCACATTAATATATTTTCGAATTTCATACTTTACCTCGTTAAAACTATTGTATCCAAGCACCTTGCAGGCATTCAGGATTGTAATCTCTGTAATCTCCAGCTCCCGGCTCATCTCCCTCAGCGTTATGAACGCCATGGTGTCAATATTATCCTTAATATAGTCCGCAACCTGTCTCTGTTTTTTTGTCATTGCCGGGTAATGACCTTCTATCCGCATCATGATATCCATCTCCATATGAAGAACACCTCCTTCCCTTTGGATTTTACTAATTTATAAAATTATAATATATTAAAAATTTTTTCGCAACAGGTCTTGCAAATTTCATTCGAAAGGATTATTATAGTAAATGCTTTATTTTTAATATTATTTTTGACAAAGGGGGATTTAATATGAAAAATTATATTTTGGAACAACTATCAGCACTCACTTCTATTCCAAGTCCCTCCGGATATACCCACAGGATTACGGACTACGTACTTGGTCAGCTGCGTAATCTGGGATACCAGCCGGAGCTTTCAAACAAGGGAAATGTAAGCGTTGTTTTAGGCGGCAGCAAAAATCCGCTTGTTTTATCGGCTCATCTGGATACTCTGGGTGCTATGGTCAGAAAAATCAAAGACAACGGACATCTCCGGCCGACTACCATTGCCGGTCACCAGTGGGATACTTGCGATGGCGAAAACTGTACGGTGCATACACGGGACGGACGTGTCTATACCGGTGTCGTGCTCAACACCGAACCATCTGCGCACGTTGCAGATAAAAAGAAAGAAAAAAAAGAATCCCACATGGAGATACTGCTGGATGAAAACGTTCATTCAAAAAAAGGCGTCCGAAAACTCGGGATACAGAACGGAGACTTCATTGCAATGGATCCACGCACGACCATTACAGACAGCGGATATATTAAGAGCCGTTTTCTGGATGATAAGCTCTCTGCCGCTATATTGTTAGGACTGGCAAGAGCGGTAAAGGAGGAGGAGATTTCCCTTGGCCGGAAGGTCACACTTCTATTTACGGTTTATGAGGAGGTCGGACATGGCGCATCCTGCATCCCTGAAGACACCGAGGAACTGATCGCTGTAGATATGGGCTGTGTCGGCGACGGTCTTGAATGTGACGAGCACATGGTTTCCATCTGCTCCAAAGATTCCGGCGGACCCTATGATTATGACATTACCTCCAGGCTCATAAGCCTCGCAGAAGAGTACGAGCTGGACTATGCCGTTGACATCTATCCACACTACGCCTCTGATGCAGGCGCGGCGTTAAAGAGCGGCCACGATATCCGCTACGGCCTGATCGGGCCAGGCGTGTACGCTTCCCATAATTATGAAAGGGCACACACCGACGGGATGATGAATACATATAGTCTTCTTAAAGCCTATGTTCATTAGTACAGACTGCATTTTACCTTGCTTTTTCATGCAGGCATGAAAAAGCAAGGTCTTTTGATGCTTGTATCATAAAAAGCTCAATGAACTGTTTCCCTGTCAGGAGCTTGTCGCCCCGCCTCTGCTGCATCCCTGTCTGCCATACGGCGTCCTGGAAAAACATAATATGCAGCGGAATCTTTTCCCTCTGCAAGCTGTACACTTAATGTCTCACTACTTCAAATCTTTCCAGTTCAGTCTCCTCTTCTTCCCCGATTCCCGCCTTCTGCTTCGCAATGGCAATCTGCTCATCCACCGTGTCCACGCCCTCCAAATTCGGAAGCAGCAGACCCTTGCGGAATCCCCTGGTTACGATCACGCCGTACCGCTTTACATCCAGCTCCTCTTTGGAATCAATTTTCTCTATACTGCCAAGCACATCCACACTGATGGCAAGCCTTCCCAGCTCCCCGGGCTCTATGGGGGGAAACCTGGGGTCACGGGCGGCTGCGCTCACTGCATTTTCAATAATTTCCTCCGCGACAGAGCCATGCACTGCCTGAATCGTGCCGATGCATCCCCTAAGCCTTCCCTCCTTTTTAACGGAGACAAAAGTTCCTGCCCTGCTGTGATACATTTCCGCTGGAAGTCCCTCTGGAACTTCTATTTTTCTGCCTGCAGCCACATACTCCTCTATCGTTTTCCTGGCAAGACGCACATATGCGTCCTCTTCCTCTCTCTGCCTTCTGATCCTCTCTTGCTCCTTTTCCTCATACTGCTCCTTAAAGTTTCGCTGTAAATCCTTTCCCAGCACCTCGTACATGCAGCACCCATAACCCACGCCAAAGGGTCCCTCATAGGAAAGCCGTGTGACCGAAACCTTTGACCGGTCCAGCGCCCCCGCCATAATGAGAAAAGAACGATGCCCGCATTCCCCCGCCTTTTCACAAAAATCCCCGGAAAAGTCAAACAGTCTTCCAAACTCTCCTTTTCCCATCACATCCATAATACAGCTGTCATATTCCGACCCCTCCGCCCTGTACCCGTAAGGCCCTTCGGTCAGAAGCCTGTGGGAGAGATCCCCGCTGGCGATTACTACAGCATTCCGATCAAGCACCCCTGCCGTCTCACGGATGCGCTGTCCTAGTTCATAATGATCCGTAAATGAAAGTCCAGAGAGTCCGATTCTGACAAGCTTATAGTTTCTCCAGTACTGGTTCACAAAATATAAGGGCACCATTGCCCCGTGATCCAGTCTTCTCTCCCGCTCGCCCAAGATTCCCGCCGGCAGTCCGCAGGCCTCTGCCAGTTTACACAGATTTTCTACAAACTCGGTATCATATTCTGCTTCGATCCTCACCTGTCCTGCCCTGAACTGGCTGAAATCTCCTCTCGCCGACTTTCCCGGCGAGATGTGAAAATAATCCGCATACATAACCTGATGCGGCGTAAGCAGGACAATTGTTTCCGGCTTAAGACATGCGATCCTGCGTCCGGCCTCATGATAGGAATCAACGGTAGCCTGAATCTTTTTCTCCTCACCCCTGCCGATTTCAGGTATAATTAACGGTGGGTGGGGAACCATAAATGCTCCTGTAATCATAATCTTATTCCTCCTGGCTTCTTATTTGCCATACATCGCTGGCCGGCACAGCAGATGCGCGAATAGTTGCCAATCAGTCTTCATTTTTGTATAACGCATAATAATCGGACTCCAGATTGTCCATCATCTGTCCATACCATCTCTTTGCATCGTCAAGCGCCTTATTATAAACAACCGGCGCAAGTTTCTGTTCAAATAAATCCAAAAGCTGTATTTGCTCAATCATGCCGATCTCTTCTCCACGCTCGTCTAAATAAAACGCCTTTATTTCCTCGCTCAGTTTTTTCTTCTGGGCTTCCGACAATTTAATCTGCGGCATACGCTCTCTTTTCCCCATAATATTCACTCCTGGTATTTGTTTCTGTCCGCTCCATCTGCTATTGTCCCTGGAGCGAGTTTGAAAATTGCTTTCTACAATCTGTCTTCCCACTTCACACCCGTCTTCATGCTAACCCTCCATCCTTCTCAAGAGCAGAAACTTCACGCACGGTCAGAATTTCCCCGGACACCGTAAAGCAGATTCCCATTCCGGCATAACTCATCTTGTACACTCTCCGGGGATCGTCCTGATAGGACGGTCTTGGATCCTGACTCAGGATCTCCCGAAGCGCCTCCCGGTGTTCCTCTGGCACTCTTTCAAGCCATTCCCCCGGAAATTCCACGGAAAGCCTGTAGTCCTTCACCCTTCCTGCAAATCCGCCCAGTGCGTCCGGAAAGGCATCCACATAGGGCAGATAAGGCTTGATATCATAGACCGGGGTCCCGTCTGTCATATCCACGCCCGATACACATAAGACACAGCCCTCTTTTCCCTTCTCCACACCTTCCATCCTTACACAGGATAACCCAATAGGATTCGGTCGGAAGGGCGAGCGGGTGGCAAAGACGCCCACCCGCTGATTGCCCCCGAGCCTGGGCGGACGCACCGTGGGGCGGAAGCTCTCCTCTGACACCTCTGAAAATCCCCACAGAATCCAAAGGCGGGAATACTCCTCAATTCCCCTCAGTGCATCCGGACTGCGGTATCCCGGCTCGAATACGATCTTCCCTTTTGTATCCGCAAGTCCGCTCTGCCGTGGCACTCCGAATTTCTCAGGAAAATCTGTGTGGATACGGGCAATTATCTTAAGCGTCAAAGCTTAAGCCCCCTGTAGCGGTTCACGCATGCATAAATCTCCTGCCTTCTAGGAAGGGCAAGATTCCCCGACAGATAGCCTCCGTCGCTTACTGCCCCGAAGCCCTTCTTTTCCATCTCCCCCAGCAGTCCTTCCACTATCTCCTGAACCGTCCTCTTTCCGTCCAGCATCTCCTCTTCCATATGCTTCAGCATATATCCCAGGCAGGTAAGCTGCTCATAGTCCGCAAGCTGCTCCACATATCTTAAATCCACGGTCTCGTGGTTCAGCTGCACGCCATCCTTTCCCATCGTTTTAATCTTAATCCTGCCCTTGTGGACAATCCCCGGGTTCCTCCGGGGCCTTCGATCAAAGGACGGCTTTTTCACCCGCTCCTTTGGCAGGCCAAGGGAAGGATAAGCGGCTGCCGCCTCCTTTGCCCGGGCTGTAATCTCTTTCGGAATATAGCGGTCCATCTGCAGGATCGTGTCTGATACCTGAAAATAAGCTCCTGAACTTCCTGCAACAAGAACCGTGGAAATTCCCTGAAGTTCGTATAGATCCCGCATTCTTTCAATAAACGGGGTGATGGGCTCCATATTCCGGTGAATCACCTGCTGCATCAGTTCATCCCGCACCATAAAATTGGTGGCACTGGTATCCTCATCTATAAAAAAGGTCGTTGCCCCTGCCTCCATCGCTTCCACCACATTCGCTGCCTGGGAAGTGCTGCCGCTTGCATCTTCCGTGGAAAACGCTCTCGTATCCTTTCCGTTTGGAAGGTCGTTAATGAACATAGAGATATCTGTCCGCTTAATGCTCCGCCCATCCTCCGCGCGAAGCTTAACCGCACCGTCCTCCGTCACCACATACTCCCGCCCGTCGCCGGCAATGTGGGGATATACGCCCATCTCCAGCGCTTTAAGGAGCGTGGATTTCCCGTGATAGCCACCGCCAACAATGAGGGTAATCCCCTTCTTTATCCCCATTCCGGCAATCTTTCCTTTATAAGGAAGGTTCATGGACACCTCCATGGACTTAGGGGAAACGAACTTCACCGCCCCCTTCATGGGACGCTGGGACACTCCTGATTCCCGGGGAAGCACTGATCCGTTTGCCACAAATGCCACAAGCCCCATCTCCTTAAGACGACTTCTGATGTACTCCCTGTCTTCTGAAAGTTCCATCACTTTTTCTGCGCGGGCCCGGTCTGTATTCTTGTAAAGCAGAGCATTCTCTACGCACTCCGGAAGAAAATCAAATAAAATCTTCATAAGTTCTCTTGCATTAATGGTCCTTCCATTTGCAGGAAATCCGGCCTCGAACCGGACCGTCACTTCCCCGTTTGCCGGATTTACTGTACAGGCGCTTCGCTCTAAGATCTCCTGCCCGCATCTTGTCACAGAGAGGATTCCGCTTTTTCCTGACCCTTTTGCCTGAAAGGAATATTCTGCTGTCTGCTTCTCAAAGCATCTTGTCAGAAAATCCTGCAGGGCAATGCGTTTGTGCTTTTTATCATAAAGCCTGTCTGGAAATCCCGCCGTTTTTCCCGCCACTTCAATATGAAGCTTAGACGGAGCCGCAAAGGGATCTCCCTGTACATGGTCAATGACCAGCACATACTTTCCAAAGCGGTAGCTGCCCTTTGTGCCCTTGTAAGCCGGATACCCTTTCCTGTCAATACTATATAAGAGCTGTCTCAGATCATCTGCTGTTTTCATAAATGATTACACCTTTCTTTTCATACTGTGATGTAAGGGATTATGGAGAAATAGTCCCTCTTACAAACATATACAGTATAACACGTACACCCTCCAAAGTCTAATACTAACATGATTACTATTTCAGACCTCTGCTCTTCTGAGCCTTTCCACAACACTCACCCGGCTGATCATCCGGCAGCAGACAGCCGGTACTGCCGCCGCCATGGCAAAGAGCGGCAATGCACAGAGGAACACAGGAAGTATGGTAAAATGCCACTTAAAAAAGAAAAAGCCCTCTCCCGCCATGCGCACCACAGTCACATTCAGAATAGCGCCAAACAGGGCTCCAAAGACGAAGGCCAGCAATGCATAACATTCTCCCTCGAAGAAGAGCATCTCTCTTAGCTGCCTTGCCGTCATGCCAACCACCTCCATCATGGCAAATTCCTGCCTTCTTGACAGTACGGAAGTCACCATGGTATTGATAAAATTTAAAATTCCAATCAGCGCCAGGATAAGCACCAGCAAACCTCCAACCATGGCATACATCCTGATATATTGTTCAAATTCTGCCACCATAGAGGCTTTGGACTGGTAAGTGAGATCCGGATTTACATTTTCACAGTAATCGGAAAGCCATGCGTCCGTCCTTTCCTCTGCTTCTGGCTCCACATCAAAGATCGTCCGCATGGGATTCTGCGCTCCCATCAGATCCAGGTATTCCCCTTCCGGAAGAATATAATTGCAATCAAACATTCCAAAATGCTGGAACCCGCAGGAGTATGGCATATCCGCCACCGCCAGGACCTCATATTCCCGGCTCTCTCCCTTCTCATTTGCCACGGTCACCTTCTCACCTGGACGGAAATAATCAATCCCTTTTTCTTCCACTGTGCGGAATCTGGTCGCAATCACATATTTTCCTTCTGAAAACTTCTCCCAGTCAGGCTCACCGTCCGTATTTTCAAGCTTCTCCATCACGGACCGCCCGATTCCGTATACCTTACCGTCCAAAAACCGGCTTTCCCTAAAGTCATCTATAAGGGCCATTCCTTCACTGCCTGCCAGATATTCAAGAGTATTCTGTGCATCCTGATTGTCAAAGATCCGTTCCTCGATGAGCGCATACGCCTCATCCGTGAATTCAGGAGCAATCTCCTTCATATAAATATTTCCAGTCTCCCTGATTCCGTCCCTGCTTTTCAGCTCCTCCATAAATTCATCTGTCACTCCATCCCTCACAATAGATTCAAAATTAACAGAAAAATTATCAAGCGTGGCATCCGAGACAGAAAAGTCACTGACTATCCTGCCAGAGACGAATCTGTCAATGTCAAATCCCTGTACAAGGCTATATATACTGTTTAAAAGCACCAGCGCAAGCGAGAGGGAGAGCACAACCAGCACCACCTTTTTCCGGTTTCTCTTTATATTCTGAAATGCCATCTCTCCCGGGCACACGCGCCTTGTTTTTTTGGTTTTCCGCTTCCCGGCTGCTGTATTCTGTCCTTCTGTAAACCTTACCGCTTCTATAGCCGAAACTTTTGACGCCATCCTGCATGGCCTGATGCTGCCAAGCATTACCGTCAGGAAAGAGAATACAGCCGCTCCCGCAAAGATGCCGGGATTTAGCGCCACCTCTGTATTCGCTGAATCCGAAAATACCAGCTCCTTCATAACAACAGGCAGAAGCAGCTTTCCGACTGCTGCCCCAATAAGGAGCCCGGCCGGAATGCCGTACAGGGACAGAATGTACGCCTGCCTCCTCACAATACGGCGAAGCTGCCTTCCCGTCGTCCCTACTGTTTTCAGCAGGCCGTAATACCGGATATCCCGGTATACATTTATGTAGAAAATATTATAGATAATCAGATACCCTGACATCAGTATCACGGTAAGCAGACCTATGACTAAAAGAATCTCATCCATACCCATGTCGCCCATATAGGCCCAGTTAATCCCAACCTCCGCTGTATCAGGAAACCCGCACCGTTTCGTCAGCTTCTCCACCTGGCTGCTCAGCCGGAAGCTGGAAAAAAAATTAAAATCTGCTGTAATCCTTCCCGCGTATTCCGTGCCGTCTATACTTTTTCCCATAGCCGAAGCAGAAGGCGTGGGGGCTATCTCTGATGCACATTTTCTTGATACAAGTGCAACCTGCGCCTGCGCAATCCTGTCCCCCTTAAAATATCCACACAGAGTAAATGTCTTCTCAACGGTTTCCTTTCCTGTGTCTATCGTTAGAGACACCTTTTCGCCGATCTTACATGGGACACCCAGGGCCTTTAACACCAGGTCGCTTGTTACGACCTCATCTGCCCGCTGGGGCATACTTCCTTCATCCGGATAACAGAAGCAGAACCTGGCATCCAGGTCTTCATAATAGCTGACCTCTGTGTGAAGCTTGAGAAGCTCCTTATTTACTACATTCCCCACCAGGATGCGGTAAGAAATCTCCTTAAGCATCTCATCCTTCTTTACAATATCATACTCCTCCCGGGTCAGGTACTTATAACTGGCGTGGGAACTTCCTCCCACCTGGCGCATAGTAGCCTCCTGCTGTTTTTGAACGAGACTTCCTCCCACTGTAAATACTGAAGTAAACAGAACCGTAGTGAGCATGATTGCGGCTGACGCAATCAGATTGCGCGCCTTGCCCGCCTTTCTTGTCCTGTCGGCAATCCGGTTCAGTACACGTTTATTATTTACCCTGTGCATACTTGTCACCGCCTTCCGTATTTTCCCCGTCACGGATTTTCCCGTCCTCAATCCGTACAATCCGGTCCGCCATCTGGGCAATCTCTTCATTGTGGGTAATCATGACGATTGTCTGTCCGAATTTCTCTCCTGTCACCTTAAGAAGCCCCAGCACATCCTGGCTCGTCCTGGAGTCCAGATTACCGGTAGGCTCATCTGCCAGGAGTATGGCAGGTTTTGCCGCAAGCGCCCTCGCCATGGCCACCCTCTGCTGCTGTCCTCCCGACAGCTGGCCCGGAAGGCTTAAAAGCTTCTCCTTAAGCCCCAGCGCTTCCACTACTCTGTCCACATACTTCTCATCCACAATGTTCCCATCAAGTTCTACCGGGAGTACAATATTTTCATACACGTTCAGCACTGGCACCAGGTTAAAGCTCTGAAACACAAACCCGATCTTCCTGCGCCTGAATATGCACAGTGCGTCCTCCCTGAGAGAGGAGATATCCTTTTCATCCACAAAGACTTTTCCCGAAGTCGGACGGTCCAGTCCGCCAAGCATATGCAAAAGCGTAGACTTCCCGCTCCCACTTGACCCTACGACTGCGAGAAACTCCCCACGCTCCACCTCAAGGCTGATTCCGTCTAAGGCTTTCACCTCCCGGTCACCGGTTCCATAATATTTTTTTAGATTAATTGTCCGCAATACCGTCATCTCGTATCCCTCCTGCCACCCCGCAGATATGTTCTTAAGTATACCCGGGCTTATTTCTTTACACTTCCGACTATACTATATTTATCTTACCACATTCTTTCACAAATCTAACATCTCTGAAAGAATTGGCGGTTCATATAAGAATCCACCAAACGTAAAAGCTCTGTACGGAAAGTTCCTGCATTAATCAGTCTGCCATTTTCAGAGAAAAACACAAAATCCGTTACATTGTCTACTACTATTCTCCCAGTCAAAGGAAATGGTTCTTGGCAAAGCGAGCTTGCTCGTTTCCTTATCCCAGAGCCGGTAACCCACCGGGACAGAAAGATAAAGGATTTTCCCATCCTGGCATACTGGGAAGGAGAGCAGGAGACTGACCATACAGTGTCCGTTGAGGTAGTTGGAGCCATTATGGGCGGCATGGTCATAAAGTTTGGAACAAAGCTCAAAATGCAGTGATCATAGGCATCTGTTTTGAGTGTATAGTAAAACGCGTTAAGCGAGGTATCCTGAAAATATAAAAACAGTCTATTAAAAATGGAATCTTTAAGGTATAATAAGCGGTAGATACAAACTCATCTCTTTTCGTGTGGATTTTTGTTT